>JBEKMJ010000144.1:0-18981 GCA_050008575.1 Bryobacteraceae bacterium | reverse complement strand
TGCCGTCCGGCCTCGCGCACCTGCCCTTACTATCTCAAGGCGAAGAGCGAGCACGTAGGCGAAGAACGGACGAAAGTCCTCCTGCTCGCCTGCTGCATCCAGGAGGGCGCAAGGAGTCCTGGCAAGACACCGTCGCGATGAAATTCTTGCCGAAGGCTTAGTTCAACGTTCCATATCGGAGGCAAACTGAAGGGATAGGTGTGCCCGCCGCTATCGTACATTTATCGACCGCCATTCCGTTGGGGCTCCGGACCGCGCGTGCCCATCAACAAAACAGGATTACGGTATGCCATACTTGCATGCCATGATGTACCAGCTTTCGATCCATCTGCGCCGACTCGCCATACTCGCTGCAGGCGCGGTCCTGATCCATGGCGCGCGAGCACAGACACCGCCGGGCGGAGCCGCGCCGGCGGCTGTGGTTCGCCAGGCCGGGAATCTCGTGTTGCATCAGCCGGTCGAGCGGGAGTTGGGGCCGGGGCAAACCGACGCGTTCACGGTGGACGTCGCCGCCGGGCTATTCCTGCACGTAGAGGCCGAGAAGAAGGGTGTGGATGTGGTGCTGGTGCTGGCGGACCCGCAGGGCAAGGCGCTGGTCACCGCGGATAGCCCCAATGGCGCGTTCGGCCATGAGCCTGCCTCGCTGATCGCCGATGGTGGCGGCGAGTACCAGGTCCAGGTGGCGAAGTCTCCGCGCAGTTCGGAGACAGGCCAGTACCGCATCGAGCTGACGGATCTCCACGCGCCCACGGAACAGGATCGTTCCCGTCTTCGGGCGGAGAGCGAATTCTTGATTGCAGTCGCCAATGATCGGGCGGGGGATCGGGAGAAGCGGCTCCTGGCCGTCGCTGGCTATCAAAAAGCCGCCGCGCTCTGGCATTCGCAGCACGACGTTGGCGAGGAGGCGTTCTGTCTGCACAGACTTGGATTAGTTTACTACAACTTGGGGGAACTGCAGAAGGCGCTGGAATACTACAACCAGGCATTGCCGATACGGCGGGCAGTGGAGGACCGCGCGGGCGAGGCGGCGACGCTGATTAACATCGGCCTCGTCTATTCGAACCTTGGGGAGAGGCAGAAGGCATTGAACTACTACAACCAAGCGCTGCCGCTGGCGCGCGCGGCGTGGGACCGTGCGGGCGAGGCGGTGGCGCTAAACAGGATCGGCGCTGTGTATCAGAATCTCGGGGAGAATCGGAAGGCGCTGAACTACTACAGCCAGTCACTGCTGCTGCGGCGGGCTTTGGGGGACCGCGCGGGCGAGGCGGGCGTGCTGAACAACATCGGCATCGTCTACTGGCAGGTTGGGGAGATGCAAAAGGCGCTGGACTACTTCAACCAGGCGTTGCTGCTGAAGCGTGCGGTAGGGGACCGCGCGAGCGAGGCGAGTACGCTGGACAACATCGGCGGCGTCTATTGGCGGCTTGGAGAGGCGCAGAAGGCGCTGGACTACTACAACCAGACGCTGCCGCTGGACCGCGCGGTGGGGGACCGGAACGGCGAGGCGAACACTCTGAACAGGATCGCGGTTGTCTATCAAACGCTTGGGGAGGAGCAGAAGGCGCTGTATTACTACAACCAAGCGCTGCCGCTAAGGCGGGCGGTAGGGGACCGCAACGGCGAGGCGATGACACTGAGTAATATCGGCGCGGCGTACTCCGATCTTGGGGAGAAGCAGAAGGCGCTCGGATACCTCAACCAGGCGTTGCCGCTGCTGCGTGCGGTGGGGGACCGAGACCAAGAGGCGACAACAATGAACACCGTAGGCCAGGTGTATTCGGCTCTTGGGGAGAAGCAGAAGGCCTTGGACGGTTACGCGCAGGCGCTGCGGCTCGCCCGGGAGGTGTCCAGTACCCCTCTTCAGGGGCTTGTTCTCTCCAGCCTGATGGGTTACTGGCAAGCGGACCGCCATGCGGAGTTAGCGATCTTCTTCGGCAAGCAAGCCGTCAACCAATACCAGCAGATCCGCCAAAACATCCAGGGGCTCGAACAGCAGTTGCAACGAAGCTATCTGGCCACTGTGACCAAGACTTATCGAAGCCTGGCCGAACTGCTCATCGCACAAGGCCGGCTCGCGGAGGCCGAGCAGGTGTTGGGTCTACTCAAGGAACAAGAGTATTTCGACTATGTTCGACGCGATGCTGCCGAAGCATCATCGGTAAATGGCCACGCTAATCTCAATCCTGAAGAGACCGAAGCCGACAAGCGCTACCGTGAGATCGGCGATAGGCTGGCGGCAATAGGGAACGAGCGCGGCGATTTGCTCGCCAAAAAATCGCTTACGCCCGAGGAGACGCAGCGCCTCGATCAACTCGAAAAGGATATTGCGGTTGGCAATGCAAATTTCGAGAAATTCCTGGGCGATCTGGCCCAGCGTTTCGCCGCCAAACCGGCGATGGCGCTGCGTGTCGATGACTTGCGCGAAACACAGGGGATCATGGAAGACCTGCGGGAACTGCCGCCGGGTACGGTGGCCATCTTCACCTTGGTTGCCGAAGACAAGTTCCGCGCCATTCTCCGGACGAGTGACGTTCAGAAAGCTTATGAGTATCCCATCAGCGCGGCGGACCTGAACCGTAAAATCGCGGACTTTCGGCAAGTAGTCATGGATCCGGAACTCGATCCACGGCCGCTGGCTGGAGAGCTGTACAAGATCATAGTCGGCCCGATGGCTGCGGATCTGCGACAGGCTAAGGCCCAAACGCTGATGTGGTCCCTCGATGGCACGCTGCGCTACCTGCCGCTGGCTGCGCTGTACGATGGCCGGCATTATCTGATCGAACAGTATCGGGCTTCGGTGATGACGCTGGCCAGCGAGACACGGCTCAAGGATCGGCCGGACGCGCAGTGGAAGGGGGCGGGGTTTGGCGTGACGAAAGCCTACGAAGACGCACCGGCGCTGCCGTCGGTGTCGGCGGAACTGGCGGGCATCATCGCGAGCAAGCCGGGCGATGCGGGAGTGATGGTCGGGGAGATCAAGCTGGATGGGGATTTCACGCAGCAGTCCATGCGGGACACGTTGCGGAAGCATTATCCGGTGGTACACATTTCGAGCCACTTCCGATTTCAGGCGGGCAACGAGACGCAATCATTCCTGCTGTTGGGCGATGGGGGCCATCTGAGCATGGCGGACTTGAAGACGTCGGCGACGATGTTCGGCGGCGTGCAGCTTTTGACGCTGTCGGCTTGCAACACAGGGATGGGCGATGGGGCGGAGGTTGAGGGATTCGGAACGTTGGCGCAGCGGCAAGGGGCCAAGGCTGTGGTCGCCAGTCTGTGGCCAGTTGCGGATGAGAGCACCAGCATGTTGATGCAGAGGTTTTACCGGATCAGGGAGGCGTCGCCGGGCCAGACGAAGCTGGAGGCTTTGCGCGAAGCGCAACTGGAGTTGCTGCGGGGGACGACCAAGCTTGCGCAGAGTGCGGAGAAGGTGCGCGGTGTGATGATTCAGGAACACGGTGAGGGCAAAGCCTCGGTGGAAGCACCGCGATTTGCGCTCGATCCCCAGGCGCCTTACGCTCACCCGTATTATTGGGCACCCTTCTTCCTGATGGGGAACTGGCTGTAGGCTCCGCCGGTCCGACGCCGCGGAGTTCGCGATGGGCCGCGTCGAGCGGCGGGCAACGCCACTCTTTTCCATTGTGATATTTTCATCGCTATTTCAATTTTTCCTTTTTGTGTGTACTGGCGTTTTGAACGCAGTAGGAACCAACTTGAAAGCCCTTCCACTAGGTAATGCGGAAAGCGGCGGACAATTTTAGATCATTTTCGTGGTTATTTCGATAAGGCAATTTTCGCGGCTATACCACCTGCGATTGGTGGCGCGGCAATCCTCTGTCTTTAGTCGTATTCGATCTTCGCGGAGGCTCTGGCATGTGACGGCGTATCCAGGATTAGGGCTGCGAATGAGACGGCGCTGGTGCCAACCACATATCCGGAAGGGGCGCCTACGCATCCGTCCATCCCGCGGCACACGCGACCATCGGCCTGGCTGGTTCTGGCTGCGATGCCGTCTCTGGTTCTCTTCCGCCAACTCGAATCCGTTAGGGGCGAACTGGCTGCGGATCGCGCCGCATGGGCGGCGCGCGCAAGACCGTCGCAGGCGCTGAGCCGGCAGGCGCTGCCTTCTACATACTCCCGTCCGGGGTGAGGCGACGCCGGTTCGGATTGACGTTGCGGCGGCCCCGGCGTAGACGAGAGGAGGAGTTCCGCGCAATCCTCTTCACGCGCGACGTGCAGAAAGCCTATGAGTACCCGATCAAGTCCGCCGATCTGAACCGCAAGGTGCTGGCATTCCGGGAGGTCGCGCAAGACGCCCGGCTCGACCCACGACCGCTGGCGGAGGATCTCTACAAGATCGTGGTTGGTCCGATGGCTGAGGATCTGCGGCAGCCCGAGGCACAAACGCTGATGTGGTCTTTAGACGGTGACCTGCGCTACCTGCCGCTGGCAGCGCTCTACGACGGCAAGCAGTATCTGATTGAGCAGTATCGCGTGTCGGTGATGACGCTGGCCAGCGAGATGCGCTTGAAAGACCGGCCGGATGCGAAGTGGAAGGTGGCAGGTTTTGGAGTGACGAGAGCCTCGGCCGAGGCGCCGGCGCTGCCCTGGGTGTCGTCGGAACTGGCAGGCATAATCGCTACGAAGCCGGGCGACGCAGGAGTTCTGGCAGGAGAGATCGAACTGGACGACGCATTCACTCAGCAGGCCATGAAGGAGACGCTGCGGAAGCACTATCCGGTAGTACACATTGCGAGCCACTTTCGATTCTAGCCGGGCAACGACACGCAGTCGTACCTGCTGCTGGGCGCCGGGGGCCATCTGAGCCTGGCAGAATTGAATACTTCAGCGCACCTGTTCGGGGGCGTGCAACTTCTGACGCTGTCGGCATGCAACACCGGCATGGGCGACGGGGTGGAGGTGGAAGGGTTCGGAACTCTGGCGCAGCGGCCGGGGGCCAAGGCGGTGATCGCCAGCTTGTGGGCGGTGGCGGATGCGAGCACGAGCTCGTTGATGCAGAGGTTTTACCGGATCAGAGAGTCGTCGGAGGGAAAGACGAAGCTGGAGGCGCTGCGGGAGGCTCAACTGGAGTTGCTCCGAGGGGTCGCCAAACCCGTCCCAGGCGCCGAGCCGGTGCGCGGCGTGATGGCGAAGTCCCCGAAAGACAAAGAGAGCAATCCTGCGGTGGGGGCTCCGCGATTTGCCGTCCATCCACAAGCTCCTTATGCGCACCCTTATTCCTGGGCGCCCTTCTTCCTGAGGGGCAACTGGCTGTAAGGTCAGCCTCAGGGCTGGCGGCGCTAACAGGCCTTGATCGGCATAGCGGGTGTGAGGCGCGATGGGCGACGGGTGGTGGCTCAGTCACGAGCAGTCGATTGTCGGCCGATGTCACCACGGATGCGTTCGAGAAGTAGCCTTGCGTCGCGCTCCTTCACATTGGGCGCCTCGGTGGCAAGGAACTCACGCAACTTCTGTGCCCGCTCGCTCCCTGCCACTTCCCGGGCTGTCGATAAGACAAGTTGTCTGGTGCGCTCCGGGAAATAAAGGCGCTTTGCCGTCGACACAATTACCGCGGCCTCAGCCCTCATCAAGATGCCTCGCCGCACCGCAGCGCGAAGCGCGTAACGCGTGTTTACCAACGGGTCGGACACCGCGCGATATGTCTCGTTGGAATACGCCAGCGCTACTTCGTCGTCGGCATCCAGAACGCCTCCGCGGAACAGCCGGAATACGCTTCCGACGCCAATCATGCCGTAACGCTGCAACTCGACAGCGCGGAGGGCGCCCGTGCTCGCCGCACCATAAACCGCTACTCCGGCCTCTAATAACGACAGCACTTCCTTAGGGGCCACTGCCAGGTTTTGGTAGAACTCGCCATCAATGATGCCAACGATGCGGGGTTTGGAAGAAAAGAACGGTGTCAGGTCCCCGCGTTTGATCGGAGGCAAATACGCCGCATCCAGCAGCTTTGCGGCTTTCGACGGATGCAGGCTTGGTCCCGTAAATATTACGACTCCCGGACGGTCTGCGCCGATGGCCTGTTCACTGGACATGCCGATGCCAGAACTGGACTGCGCGCGGCCCGATCTTCCCGCGGTCCAGCCCCCAGAACTCGAGCCCCGGCACCATAACCCGCACGACCGAGAATCCGCCTGGTTCGCTCATATCCGCCACCAGCACGCGCTCCATTCCCCGACTCTGCAGACGCGCCAGAATCAGCCGGATATCCTCTACGACATCATCGCTTTGAAAAGAAGGGATTTCACCGAAAAGCCGCACACTGCCGGATTGCTGGAAGAGCCATCGCCGCGAATCGACCTTTCCTACGCGCTGCGTGTGGCGGCTCGACGCCTTTGCGGCCGCGCCCGCCGGGATGATGTCTTCGCGCACCCCCTGGATATCGACCGCGCGCGACTGCGCTAGTTCCGTCAATGCGCGGACCACCGCGATCCGTGCGTTAGGATGGGCACCCATGCCACCATGCGCCTGGGGAAAGCCCGGCATGGAATCATCCGCGGTGGATGCTACCGCGCAACACACCGCCAGATCGGAAGTAATATCCCGCACTACGGGGCTAAGACCGGCCCGTTCGAAACTGGCCAGCAACTCGGGAAAGGGGTCTCCCGCCGCTGTCAGATCGATGCGCGGACACGCGTTGGGGTCGTCCCAGCATTCAACTCCTGCCTGCGCGCCAAATACGGCCTCGTGGCGCGCCCTCGGGATCCATTGGCTCTCCAGTTCCGCCAGAGTGAACGCATCTCGTTCCACGAGTTCGCACAGCGCATGACACACGGCCTCCTCGAAGCAGTTTCCCGAGGCTAACCCGTTTGATGAGTTTAGCTGAAAGGGCGAACGGGTCTTCCGGTATTTAGGGCCGTAACCTACCAGGCCGGCCGGAACCAAGACAGGCTCGTTCGCAATCAGATCGTACACTTGCGTCCAGACATACGAGCGATCCTCATCGTAGCTGTCGCGAAGCTCTTGGTTGAAACTTCGTGGATCGGCCACAGCCGGGCGGCCGCGACGGAGTTCGCGAAGGCTCCCTTCAACCGTCGCGAGAGGTACGCGCAACGCGGTTTGGCGCTCGATCGCTTCCATCAAAGCGCCGGTCTTCGCGTCCACAGGCCGTATTCCTTTCCCGCTGTACACGGAGATTGTGTCGTCGGACTTGGGAACAACCGCGGTATAGACCGGTACCCCGAGGCGGTCCAAACCGGTGATGTCCGCCAGCCGTGTGACGCCGAAAGCGCCCGCTGCCCAGATCGCCCGTTTCAGTGTCACTTCGGCCGAAACCGTCCGTTCCGAGTCGGCAGGCGCATATTTACCGACGCTCTGTATTCGCATCGAGCGGTTGACAGTCGCTGCTTCCGCTTTTGGCAAGGTTAGTGATCGTCGTTGTCGCCGCCATCACACTTATGAAGTATGAAAATGGGTGCGACCGGCACGTCTTTCGGCTCTCGCGATCTAATGAACTCCTCCAGTTGCTCGGCCGTAATCTCGCCGTGGAACTCTTTCAACGCCACCCTCTCGAAGGCGCGCATGCCCGAGAGGAATGCCTCTCGCTCTTTTGGGGTCAAGCTAACGTAAAACCCGCTCAGTTTTCTCAGATAGTCACGCACCTCGGAGTCTGTCAAACCGAGTTCTGCGAGTATTTGTTCGCCATCCACCTGTTTATACTCCTTTGTCCCGGTTCCATTAGGGCGCTACCATTAATTTAAATCGAGCCTCATGCGGGCGAGCAGCGCACGGAATCGCGGGGCCGCCCGCAAGCCGTCCATCATTGGGTCTACCGCGATAAAAAGTATCTCAGCGGACCTTCGTTCATAATCCCGTTCCAGGTCATGCACTGTCTCAACCTGCTGTCCTAACGCCAAATGTGCGAGTCCCAGATAGTACCACACCGCGGTCTCCGGCCTCACCGCGTATGCATTCAGCAGCGCTCTTGCCTTCTTCTCCTGCTTCGCCTTGGCGTACGCGAAAACCAATAGGGGCGTTCGCACGTCCGACGTAAACGTCGCCGGAAGCCGCAGTACGGCCGACAGTGCTTCCACCGGCATCGACTTCGCCCAATAGTTTGGCGCCACCAGATCCCCCAAGCTGGTGTAGGCCCATGTGTTCTTGCCGATCTCATCGAGAAGCGCGAGCGAGTCGTCGTAACGCCGCTCGTAGTAGAAGATCGTGGCGTGCGCAGCCCGCAGCGTCGACTGGTCGGGCTCCAGGGCCTCCGCCAGCTTGATTTCCCGCTCGCCCTCGTCGAACCGCCCCAGCGCGGCGAGCTCCAAGGCATAAGATTCGTGAGCGTCCACCCAGTTCGGGTCCAGCTCGATAGCCCGTAGAAACGTCTTCTCTGCCGCATCCCATTGATAGTCCGCCTGCATCTGAACGGTTCCCAGCGACGTGTAAGCCTCAGCCAGCGTGCCATCCAGTTCCAGCGCACTCTGCGCCGCGGCTCTGGCTTTCTCCAGCGCGTGAACCGGCGACGTGTTTCCAAACAGACTGGCATGCCAGGCCAATAGCGTGTAGGTGTAGGACAGCCCGGCATATGCCGGTGCATATGCAGTGTCTTTCGTAATCGCCTGCTCGAAATACCGAACGGCGCTCTCGAAGTCTTCCGGGGTCCGTTTGTTCAGATGGAACCGGCCCTTCAAGTAATCCTGGTAGGGCTCGGACTTGACCGCATATTGCCGCGCCAATCGCTCCTTGAGAGGTCCGCTGAGTTTCAGCCGGAGCTGATCGGTGACTTCAGTCGAGAATTGAGACAGCACATCTGAAAGCGAGGTTAGTTTTCCGGTATACGTACTACCCCACAGCCGGTTGCCGGAGCGCACGTCGATCAATTCGGCTTCGATCAGCAATTCATCGGCCCCCCGCGATACAGAGCCGCGCACAACGCGGCGCACGTGCAGGTCGCGGCCAGCCCTCTGCGGGTCGACTTTCGCACTGTCGTACCTAAATACCGAACCGCGCGCGCTTACCCGCACCGTAGGTACGCGCGAGAGATCGTTGATGAGCGACTCCGTGATGCCCTCGGCCAGGTACTCCATTTCCGGATCGTGCGTACGGTTCTCAAAAGGAAGCACCGCTACCGAATCGGGAGCAGGCGGCTTGAGTACCACCCTGAGCACCGCGGTAACCGCCAAAACCAATGAGGCGAAAGCCAGCACGGCCGCCAGCATCCATAGGCGGGAATGGCGCCATACGCCACCGCTTGCGGGCAGGGACGGTAGCGGCTCCGTGCTGATCGCGGTCTGCCTCGCGCCAACGTCTTTGACAGCGCCGCCGAGGAGAGCGGCGGCCAAGGCATCCCCGAAGTCCCGCGCCCTCGCATAACGCTCCTGCGGATCGGTCTGCAGCGCCCTTATGATGGCATCCTGAGCGGCAGCGGGCAGTTCTGGCCTCAGGTTACTCGGCGGCACCTGCGGGGCATGCATCTTCTGCTGAATCAAACCTTCCGGCGCAGATTTTTGGAACGGCACGATCCCCGTAGCCATTTCGTAGGCCACTACACCTAATTGGTAGATATCGCTCGCCGGCGACGACTTACCCCAGAACTGTTCCGGTGCCATGTATAATCCAGTCCCGGCAATTCTTGTCGTTGTGGAATCGGCATCCGAATCCTCCACGGTCGCGATCCCGAAATCGATCAGCTTTACCTGCTCCTCGCCGTTGCGAGTTCGCACCATGATGTTTGCAGGTTTCAAGTCGCGGTGACAAACACCCACTTCGTGAGCGGCCGTCAGCGCTCGGGCAGCCTGCCGCACAATGTTGGCTATGCGCGCCAGCGGCATGCCTCCCTGCGGGATCAACGCGCGCAGTGATTCTCCTGCAACGTACTGCATTACGAGGAAGGGTCTCTCGTCTTCCAGGTGGCCGAAATCGACCACGGCCACGACACCCGGATGATCGATGCGCGCCAGTGCCTCCATCTCGCCCCGGAATTTCTTGAGCGACCAGGCATCTGCTGAGCGTCGCTGTTGCAGAATCTTAACGACCACCTTGCGGGATGCCACTTCGGTGTCGGTGGCCAGATAAGTGACTCCGAAACCGCCGCGCCCAAGCTCCCGGACAAGCTGATATCGGCCCTTGAGCGCATCCTGTACGCTGCTCACGGTGGCTGTCACTCCATCGGACCCAAGCTCGTCTCCGGGATTTACTCTAGAGGACGCGTTTGGATCGGAGTCCATGGTAACCAAATGCGGTTGGCCATCCATAATACCACGAAGAAATCCGGGCGTAGGTTGCCAACTATGCTGCCGCTTGGCCGAATCAAAGCCTCTGCCCGAGTTCAAATAGCCTCACCGTTCACTGTTTTTGTGCGCTGGACATACGCGACCACAGGTGGGAGCCAGCGCACCGGCCACGCTGTTAACCAAAGTGCCTGCCCGGAAGAGACAAAACGGAGACTCGGACCCGGCCGCTCCCACGTTTTCGCCCCCAAATGCACACCCCGGCCGGCGCTGCCGGGTCTTGCCAGTCGCAAGAATCCCGTATTATGGGCGTTTTTCGGAGTTTTGACGGGGTGCGTTAACCTGGTTAACACCTTTCCGTAGCACGTACTTGCCTCCCCAAGTATAATCTCGGAACATCGGCATTTGGTTAACTCGGCCATGAAAACCGGCGATGTATGCCAAGTCGGCTAGCTCCGGCAGGGACTCCCTTCCGCCCGGCCGCCATGAGACGCCCTGATTCGGAGGCCCACTCTCCGCCACGCCGCCCCTCCGCCGATTTCCCCAACGCGCCTTCCAGTTGCTCCCACATCCGCATCTGCTCCCGCCAGTCCCAACGCTGCGCCACCTCGCGCAACGTGTGTTCATTCACTGAATCCGCCGCCGCGGATACCGCCGGCAGTTCCAGGATGCGCTCCTGGATCACCGGCGCCAGATTCCGCAGACTCATGATCTGCGTCATCCGCGCGCGAGAGACCCCTCCCAGCCGGGCCAACTCCGCATAGTCCCGCACCATGCCCTCCCGCAGCAGCCCCTCGAATCGTACTGCCAACGCCAGTAGCCGCGTTATCCGCGGTAGCCGGCTCCCGGCCCGCGATTCCTCCGGCAGCGGCGGCGGAGCCACCTGCGTCGCCGCATGGGTCCGCATCGGCATAAGAGACGGCTCACCGTCCCCGAGGGGCGCACGCCACCGCACGCTGGCCGTGCCCCCACGCCGCCCGTCGTAGTCAATCCGTTCCACAACGCGCGCCAGCCGCCGCCGCCGTTCGGCTCCATCCAGCGCACTCCAGCCCTGCAACGCCTCCCGCAACGGCTGCCATTCCGCGGCTGCGGCCATCGCCTGCAATCCTGCGAGGAGGCTCCCCTCGATGCGCGCTGCCGGAATCGATTGGCCGGGGCAGGCCGCTGCGCCCTGTTGCTGCGCTCTCCGGCACACGTAATACGCATATCGCCGATTCCGCTTGGTGCTGTAGCCCGGCACCATCCGGCCGCCGCACACGCCGCACTCCAGCAGATCCTGCAACAGCGCCCCCGCCCGCTTCGGTACCGGCTCCTGGCACTGCCTCTGCCGCAGAAGGTCTTGGGCTTGCTGCCAGACCGCCCGATCCAGGATGGCCGCCTGCTGGCCGGCATATACCTTCCCGTTGTGCCGCACTTCGCCGCAGTACTGCACGTTAGTCAACAGCCGCACCAGCGCCGCACGATCGAACGGCTGCCCCACGTGCGCCTGACCTTTCCGCGTTGTCCAACTCTTCATCCGCCAGCCGCGTTGCTGTATCTCCGCCAAAGTGGAGTCCTGTGATCTGTAACGCAGGAACAGCCCGAAGATCTCGCGAACCTGGGCCGCCTCCCGCGCATTTACCATCAGGCAGCCGCGGCTGGGTTCCGGGTCATACCCCAGCACCGGATATCCGCCCGTCCACTTGCCCTTGCGCCGCGCCGCCGACTGCTTGTCCCGCGTGCGCTCGCTGATGATCTCCCGTTCAAACTGCGCAAACGAGAGCAGCACATTCAGCGTCAGCCGCCCCATGGGCGTGTTGCTATTGAGTTGCTGGGTCACCGACACGAAGCTGACCCCGTGCTTCTCGAAAACCTGCATGAGGCGCGCAAAGTCGAACAGCGAGCGGCTCAGCCGGTCCACCTTGTAGATCACCACACAGTCGATCTGGCCGGCCTGGATGCCGGCCAGCAGCCGCTGCAAGGCGGGCCGGTCCAGGTTGGCACCGCTACAGCCGCCATCGTCATAATGCTGGGGCAGCACGGTCCAGCCTTCCTGCCGCTGGCTGAAGATGTAGGCTTCCGCGCATTCCCGCTGCGCATCCAGCGAGTTGAACTCCTGGCTCAAGCCCTCCTCGGTGGACTTGCGGGTATAGGCGGCGCAACGCACCGTGCGGGGCACGCCGGATTCAGCGGGCGCCATGGTGTTTCTTCTTGCCGCGTTGGGTCAGGCCGAAGAACAACAGGCCGTTCCACCGGGTGCCGGTAGCGGCCCGCGCCACCGCACTGAGCGATCCATAGCGCCGGCCCTCGTACTCGAAGCCCTCGGTCAGGATCTGGACTACCACCGTGCGGTCCCGGTAGACGCGCCGCAGTAGCGTCCCGGCGGCCGGAATCCGGTCCGCCCGCCGGCCTTGCGGAGGGTTCTGCGCCGTTGGTCCGGGTCCCTCCCAGTGCGGGGGCACCTGGGTCTTCAGGTCCGCATCGTTGGCGATTTCCAGGGCCCTCTGCCGGGCCCGCTCCGACAGGTCCCCCTGGGCCTGCACCTGCAGCCGCCAGGCGATCTGCCGTACCAGATGCTGCTTGTGGGCCGTGCGCGAATCTTCCCCGAACACTTCGCGGTAACGCAAGCGCAATTCCTGGATGCGCAGGCTACTCAGTCTCTCGATTTCCGTGTATACGCGTTCGTCCATGAGGTGTGTCTCTCCGGTTCTCTGGTTCTGACTACAGTTCCATGAACGCTCCGTTAGCGCGCGGAAGCAAGTCCGGGAAACTTGACGCATGGAGAGCCTGGTCCGGGTGGTCAGCCAGCTTTTCTAGTATCTTTAGTCAGGCTGACATTCCTCCGAGTCTAACTACTTTCCGTATTCCTCGGAGGTGTACCGACCGCAGACCTCCCCCGGCGGGGTTCGACACACCCACTACAGCGCCACTCGCTCGGGCGCGGTCATCGCATCGCGCGGCGGGCGCGCTCGCGGCGAATGAAGGGCTGTCTTGCCCACCATCCCCTCGCCCATCGCGTCGCCCATCCGCCGGAACGGGCCGCTGGGCATCAGGCTGCGCGAAGACAAAGCCATCCGCGGGGATGAGTTCTCCGCCTTAATGTTAGAGATGCGCGGCGCGCGGCGCACGCCTGCGTTCAGGATTTGTACGCCGTCAGTCGGCGGATGGCCTACCTTTTTTCGGGATGTGCCGGGATGCAGACAAAGCCCCAAGCACAGTATTCACCCCGTTATCCGCCTGATCAAGGCAATGGACCGATCGGGGCTCTGGTTCAAATCGCAGAGAGGGTCAACTTTCCAATCCGCAAACATGTAAGCTGGATATTCCATGAGGAGTTCGGCGACGGTGTCGGCCGAGTCCGCATTGATGATGGTGAAACCACCCCCAGTCGTAAATCCGTAGCCACAGTCTATTGTCTTGTCAGCAAGCCTCGCATTAGCCCAAGCTTTGGCGGCTTCAATCAAGGATATGGGCGGTATCTGGAGACGGCGCGGCGTTGATGTCACTAGGAACTTCATTTGGATCACCTCCGCGGCCAAGGGTATCACACACCAGCCACGAACGGTAGCAGGTAGCCTCGGGTCTCACGGCCAATCACAATGACGGCCCGGGAGCGTTTTTCAGGTCCGCGCTACCGCTGGTGCGTCGAGCCACCAGCGCGGGCGGCCTATCGCGCGCGGTTACTGCTTGCACGTCTCTAGCGCCAGTCGCTCGGGCCTATTCATCGCGTCGAGCGGCGGGCGCCAGCATCGGCCGCGTCGAGTGGCGGATGGCCTTTGGTGCCTCGTGGAAGGGGACACGGGCGTCGGCGCGGGCGGCATATCGCGGGCGGCCTACGCTCGCACACCTCCAGCACAGCGTCACTTCGCTGATCGCATCGCCCATCCGCCCGCCTGGCGGTCGCGGCGGCGGGACGACGGGCGCCCGGAATGGCTGCATCGGGAGCGTGAAGTGTCAGGCATGCTTCGGCAACATCTGCCTGCAGGAGGCGGCGAAGCGGTGCGCGATGAAGGATAGGCCAGGAGGCATGTCCCATTTCAACAAAAAGCTCCACGGCCCGGTGTCAGGCGGTGGAGCTTTTTTTGCCCGTGCGTTCGCTGGTTAGCGGACATTCAGGGCGGCAACGATCACGGCGGCTACTGGCTGGTTGCCAGCCGACGCGAGTTCACGTTCCACGTTGGACGGCGCTACTCTGCCGCACACCGCGTCGGTCTTGACCGCGGACAGGAAGTAATGGTCGCCGACCTTGTGGAACACGACGGTGTTCTTGGCCTGGCTGGTCCTGTATCCACTCTCGCTGCTGGGCGCGAGCACCAGGATCTTCTTGTGAGTTTCGGCATTTTCGATGGACATCAGGTCGCGCGACGTGGAAGCCGCGGACATGGTGTACTGGCCGGCCGGCAGTGTGGTGTTCTGCACGGCGAAATCGAACGGGATGTCGGCCGTCGCCTTGGTCTGTGCATAGAGCCCGCTGGCTCCCAACAGCGCAACCGTGCCGACGCTCAGGATCATGGTCTTTAACGTTTTCATTTTGATGTCTCCTCTGTTCTCCTCCAAGTGCTTTTCTCGGTGGATCACGGCCTATACCAAGGCACGCGCTCCGCCAAAGCCAGAACAACTCGACGCATTCACGCAAGTCTCTGATAATCCAGACGATTGTGAGCCGGAAGCGGAATGCACTCCGCCCGTATTCGGCCGCCGGATTGAATCTCCAGGTGAATCGGGTAACCAAAGGGTGAAAAGGTCTGGAATCGGACGGCGCCTCCGCGCCGCGCGCATCCCCATCCGCGCGCTGGCGGGCGCAGCGGCTTCGCCAGCGCATCGTCCGGTAAACGGGATCCCTCAAACCTACCCACTTGTGTGGTGACCGGCACGCCGGTTTCGTGGTTCAATTGACTGGGTGGGGAACTCAGGGTGGAAGGGATGTCATCAAATGACGAAAAATAGAACTTTTACTGCCGCAGCTGGTTTGTCGCTCCTGATGGTGGCGACGGCCTCCGGCCAGTTTCAGCGCATACCGGGCACGGCACAAAGTAACATGGTCCCGTGCCCCGTGGCCGGGTACACGTGCTACCCGCAATCCATTGCGCCGGGCCCGAACGGAACTGCGTGGATTCTCGGAACCGCCAAAACGAGCGCCGGCGATTATTACGTCTACAGGCGGGAACGCTCGAAGTGGGTGCAAACAGATGGCGCGGGACTTCAGATCGCCGTGGGGATCGATGGATATCCGTGGGTGATCACTCATCTGGGGACGATCTACTACTGGAATGGCAGCACTTTTGTGCTGGCCCCCGGCAATGGGTGCGCGACATCGATTGGCGTAGGCCCGAACGAGAACGGGTCTTCGTACGGCGACCCTTGGATCATCGGATGCAACGGTTCCAGCACCACCGATGGCAGCATCTACCAATTTCAGTTCTCGGAGTGGGTGCTGCAGCCGGGCGCCGCGAATCGGATCGCTGTCCTGGCCTCTGGCTTTCCGTGGGCTATCACGTCCTCCGGAAGCACCTGGGCTTGGCAAGGAACCAACTGGGCAGAGGGTCCGGAGGGCTGCGCCAGCAGTATCGCCGCAGGCCAGGGTAACGAGCTTCCGGGTATGGTTGTGTGGATCACTGGGTGCGGTGACGTAAACAGCCAGGGGTCGAAGATTTTCCAAGTGAACTGGAACTGGGACTGGGTGCAGGTTCCTGGCGTAGCGTCGCAGATCGCGCTGTCGCCCGACTCCGACGTTCCCTGGGCAGTCACCCTGACTGGGGAAATCTTCTCGTACGAATAACGGCCGCCGGCGTTTTGCGATTTCAGACTGAAGGAGACTATTGGTGCGTTCGACGCTAGGGCATCTACGTTCCCGGCTGCCGTGGGGACTGGCTGAGTTGGAAGAGGCGGCAGGGTTGACTTCCGAAATCGGGCGTGCCCTGGTCCAGGCTCTGGGATCTGAGGGGCTTATCGAAGTCGCCAGCCACGGCGCATAGGAGGTGGCCACGCCGCTGCCAGCGGCGCTATCGGGAGGGGACTGCCCAGGCGTCCGTGGCAGATCAAGGTCCCACGCCGATCACATTGTCGGCGACCACATCGCGCTGCTGCGCCATCTGCGGCCGAGAGAGCCAGTGGATCGACCCATTCCCGGCCGGCCTGCGCCGGTGGCGGGGCGGCCGATGTTCAGAAAACCACGTTTTCAGATGATCGCTAACACTAAGTCTCATTTCTGTGAATTCCTTATTTCTGAAGAATCGCCGCACCTTTGAGCGCGGGCCATGGAAAAGGTATACAGGTGGTGGCGCCCGCGCGCACAATCGGCAGCGCGCGGGCACGCCAAGTGTGTTACTTAGTTGGGCACGATGAACTTGATTTGCGGATTCTGATCCAGCTGCGTCCAGCCTGGACATCCTCCCTCAAAACCACACGGCTGGCCGGTAGACTGGCAAACCGAGCCATCAAAGTGCTGCTCATAGACCGTGCTCCCCCCAGCCACGATGGTATAGATGGCTGGGTTGGAATCCAGTTCCACCCAACCGTTGCATCCAGTCCCGCCGCAAGGTGTCCCGTTATATTGCCAAACAGTGTTCGTGCTATAGGTTTGTTGCGTCTGGAACAAGCTGTTAGCAGCGGTAAGGGTCTGGGTGTACGGGTTTGATCCTACTTCCAACCAGCCGGGGCAGCCGTTACTCCCGCATAGTTGGCCGGTGAACTGCCGGACGTCGTCGTTTGGTTCTAATTCGTAAGCCGAATAGTACCCAACCGCGATCCAACCCGGTTCGGTTCCGGTCATGTCGATTTGGAACCAACCCGGGCAGGAACCGCCCGAGCAAGCCGGTCCCAAATACACCCAAATCGAGTACAGTGTCTCTTGCCCTTCGGTGCTTACGCGCGTTTCATATAAACCGGCTGGGCCGGAGAAAATGCTTAGCAACTGGGGGCTATTGTCGAGTTGCCGCCAACCGGGACAGGTGCTAGCGACGGCCGTTGCTCTGCCCGCGCAGACTTTCACCGGACTGTCCAGTTTCGATGGCACGAACGGCGCAGCTAAGCTGCACCAGTTTGGGTGACATCCTTGTCAGCATACGCCATTCGTGGCCGGTTCCTGGTGGTGGCGATTCATTTTAGCGACTGAGAGTGAAGGCGCGAACATGATCTTGGACGGGATCCCCTCGCTCGACAGCTGGGAAATAAAGTTGACCTTTCTCGCTGTAGGTGCCGCTCTGATTCTGCTGGCCGCACTTGTCAACTTTGTGTGGCGCAAGTTCCAGGACAGCAGGACCGAGAGTTGGCCCACGGCGCAGGGGCACTTCGCGCTGGGCCGCAGCTACACGGGCACGCCCGGAACCACGGGGAGCCGGATTGTCAGGATGGAAATCGCATATTACTACTCAGTTGAAGGCAATTACTACGGCGGCTGGCACCGGTGCGCCGCCGGGACCGAGCAGGCCGCCGACGATCTCATCCGGCGCCTGAATGGCAAAGCCATAGATGTCCGTTACGATCCGAAGAAACTCGCGAATTCCTGGCTGCCGCAGTCGGCCATCGACGCGTTGTTGCGATGATGTCCGGAGTTCTATCATGAATAACAGCTATTGCCGGTCTGCGCTTGCCTGTCGGCTGCTGCCAGCGCGAACCGGAACGATGTGAGGTGTTAAGGAGTTCGTGGCGAAGTCGGAGTGGAGACTGAATCATTGACTGAGCATGAATACGATCCCATAACCGTTAGCGACGCCGGCAACCCACGTCGAACCACCAATTGTCGTGCCGAAGAGTACGCCGTCTTTTTCAACCAGGCTGGACTCCGGGTCGAATCCTTGCCCATACCAGAGGAGGTTCCAGCGCCCGCGTTTCGGCCCGACATGTCCCTGGCGGAAACGATAATAGCCGCGCGTGTGCGCCGCTCCTTGCCGGAGGCGGCCAGCACGGTCCGGGACGCCAACGGGAGAGCGCGGGCACGCGTGGATGGCGAGCTTCCCAATCCACCGGTCGCCATAGAGCCTACTGGCCGGACCCCGTGGATTGTTGCCGCCGCCGGAGACGGCAGAGTCGGCGCCTGTCAGGCGTTGAAGGACTTTTGAATAGTCCTCAGGTTCTTAAAATCCCGGCCCTAAGTGGCCCGCTGTGCCCTATGCGGCCCTGGGGCATCCGCTGCAGCCTCATATCATACGGTTGGGTGCTTGCCTCCACGTGACCATTGACACCGATCTCGACAACTCCGCCGGATTGGATCGCGACCGCGACGGAGGAGTTTCTGCCTTCGGTCGCATATGCGATGATCGGCGTCATAGGGGCACCAGAGGATCACTGAGTCGGCAAAATGGCGAACGCCGCGCGTTTAAGTGTGCCCGATTCGCTGTCCGATAGCTTTTTTCGCCTCGACCGCATCCTGTTCCAGTCTTGGAATGCCCCTGCGCGCGGCCGTGGCGATCACTACGTCGATGGCTCGCATCGCTTCCGCGCCCCGCCCCGTGCGGGACAGCAATGAACAACGCGCAATTTCGAACTCGACCACACTCCGGGCCGGCAGCTTGGCGGCATCCGGCGGCGGAAACTGCGCCAGCAGCGCCGACGCTTCAGCAGTACTGCCCCTGCTCATCAAAGCGCTTGCCAGGAGGGCGGCCGCCTGATAGCGTCCGCCTTCCCGCCCGGAGGAAGTAAACCCGCTGAGTGCCGTGCGCGCCGACGTGACGGCATCCACGGTGTGGCCTTCCACAAGACTCAGGCGGGCACAGGCAAGGTTGGTTTCCGGCATGCTGATTCCCCCGGGAAAACCGCGCCCCAAAGTGCGGGCCTCTTCGAAACTTTTCCGGGCGCCCGCCAAGTCGGCCTGGTT
>JBEKMJ010000143.1:0-19046 GCA_050008575.1 Bryobacteraceae bacterium | reverse complement strand
GAGTGCTCGCTATGATCCATGCGGCTGACCAGCGGCACGATGGTGGAAATCTTGCCGCCCTTGGCGCTAGACGGGCAAGTGAAGACCGACAGATATGCATTGCGCGTGAAGTCGCCCGAGCCGCCGATGCCGTTCATCATCTGGCGCCCCATCACGTGGGTGCTGTTCACGTTGCCGAAGATATCCACTTCAATGGCGGTGTTGATGGAGATGATCCCTAGCCGGCGAATCACTTCGGGATTGTTACTGATTTCCTGCGGCCGCAGCAGGATGCGCGACCGGAACCACTCCAGGTTGTCGTAGACCGTGCGCAACGCCGCGTGGCTCACGGTCAGCGAGCAACTACTGGCGAACTTCACGCGCTCGCTCTTCATTAGCCGGATCACGGAATCCTGGATCACTTCGGTGTACATCTCGAAAGCCGGGATGTCCGTGTGCTTGCCCAGCGCGCAGAGCACTTTCCGCACAAGATGGGGGGACGATTCGCTCGGCGGCATTGATAGCCCCTGTGCTATCATGATCGTTGGTTGAATTGCGAAGGGTCGTGGTCGACACAAACGTATTCGCAGGCGCTCTGCTGCGAAAGGAAGGATACAACCGGGAAGTGCTGCGCGCCTGTCTCGAGGAGCGGTGGCGGCCTGTTATGGGTCAAGCTCTGTTCCTGGAGTATGAAGACGTTCTGGGACGTAAGCCGATCTTTCGCAAGTCTCCGTTGTCCGCCGTGGAGCGACGCGAGATGTTTGAAGCGTTTCTGAGCGTGTGCGACTGGGTGCACGTTTATTATCTCTGGCGGCCCAACCTGCGGGACGAGGGCGATAACCATGTTTTCGAACTGGCCGTTGCCGGCGGCGTAGAAGCAATCGTTACGAACAACGTCGCGGACTTCCGCTCCGGCGACCTTCGCTTCCCGGACTTGCGAGTCCTGACTCCCAGAGACGCCCTAAGGCAATTGATATGAGCACGCTGACGATTCGAATTCCGGAAGACAAGCACGACCGCCTGCGCAGCCTGGCAAAGGCCAGAGGCATGAGCATCAACCGTCTGATCGACGAGTTGGCAACCTCGGCATTGACACAGTATGACACCGAGACACGGTTCAGAGCACTAGCTCAGCGCGGCTCCAGGAAGCGGGGCCTGGCGCTGCTGGAGAAGTTGGACCGGGCCTTCGCCAAGGGCGCTTAGGCCGGAACGGCCGAGATCAGTTCGAGCAAGCACAGACACCGTGAGATTTTGGCCGTCATATCCGGGTGGTATCGTCCAGTGAGGAAAGGGACTGTCCCCTTGGCCTCGCCGGGTCGTTCGCCGCGACCGGAAGGAGCCCCATCTAGTGGTGGTTGCTAAGCAGATTGTAATCTTGGTATCCGGAATTCCCGCAACGGGGAAGAGCGAATTCGCCCGTTACTTGGCGCGTGAACACGGCTTCGCACATTACGATTTGGACTACTACCCGCGTGGCTGGCCGCACCCAGAGCTGAGAGAAGCATGGGCCACGGACCGTGCGGACTTCATTCTGAAAATTCGCCAACATCGTGATCGAGGCGTCCTCGACTGGGGATTTCCCGTCTCCTGTCTCTCCTGGGTCAAGCAACTGCATGCCCAGGGCGTAGGGCTGATCTGGTTCGACGGCGATGTTGGCCGCGCAAGGGCGGCATTTGTGCGGCGTGGCGGAATTGACGTGAGATGCTTTGATGAACGGGTCAAGAAGATTCAGCGAGCCGGGTATCCGGGCCGCCTTGACTGCTTGGTTATCCCGGCACTGTCCGCAGCTGGAGCTTTCTTGGACCCGCACAAGATCGAAAGCATCGTCTTCCAGTGAGGTCGCGTTTCGCAAAAGTCGAACGTAAAACGACACCCGGTCGCACTTGCGCTTTGCTCGGCGCGGTGTCTGTCTGGCCTTGTGTCCTCTCCAGTCGAAATGCATGAACGCCGACAGCGTCCTGCAGCCGCACAAGTTCCCTGCCGTTTAAGAGCGGTCCCGTTTCTCGCCGTCGAATTCTGGTTGATCCGGATCATGAGCGCGTCGAAGACGGTTTCCCTCGTCGGCATGATCGCGCTTCTGGCGGGCTCCGCTCCGATTTACGCTGCGGACAACCTCAACGTGACGATAATCGACTGCCAAGATCATGACGCGAACTATACGTATTTCGTGCCCGGGAACTCAACCTCGACTGCAAATACTGACGTAAACTGCTCCGGGAATCAAGCGAGCGTGAATTGCTCAAGTACGACGCGAACTAGCGCTACCACCGTGCCCGCTCGCAGTGGTTCCTACGACGTCAGGGGCGCGACGCTTTCGCTCCAACTGCCGGATGGTCGTATTGCTGTCGTCAACTGCGATAGCAAGCTAAATTGGACAGATTTTAGCAGGATGGATCAGGTTCGCAGAAGTTGCAAAATTCCGCCGGTGAATAACATCCAAGCTCAGTTTCGCGGCGACAAGGCGAAGCTAAAGTGGCCCGTGAGCATTGACGGCAGCAAGCTGGAATCTGAGACCTACAAGATTTTGGTCGTGCTCGATAAGCCGTAATCGCTTAGCAGCATACCTCGACGCGTCCTCGCTACCCCCCCGACCCCTGCGCCTACACGTACTGGCGCCAGTCCACACCCCGCATATCCCCTGTCCGCAGATACTGCTCGTGCAGCTTGAAGGCCGCCGTGAGCGTTTGCGGCGTATGGCCGCCTTCCACCATCTCCAGATACCCGTTCAACTCGTCGCGGAAATCGGGATGCGCGCAGTTCTGAATAATCAGCGTCGCGCGCTCGTAGGGCGACCGGCCGCGCAGGTCGGCGATGCCATATTCCGTCGCCACGATTTGCACCGAGTGCTCGCTATGATCCATGTGGCTGACCAGCGGCACGATGGTGGAAATCTTGCCGCCCTTGGCCGTCGATGGGCACGTGAACACCGACAGGTACGCGTTGCGGGTGAAGTCGCCCGAGCCGCCGATGCCGTTCATCATCTGGCGCCCCATCACGTGAGTGCTGTTCACGTTGCCGAAGATATCCACTTCAATCGCGGTGTTGATGGAGATGATGCCCAGCCGCCGGATCACCTCCGGGTTGTTGCTGATTTCCTGCGGCCGCAGCAGGATGCGCGAGCGGAACCATTCCAGGTTGTCGTAGACCGAGCGTAACGCCGCGTGGCTCACGGTCAGCGAGCAACTGCTGGCGAACTTCACGCGCTCGCTCTTCATTAGCCGGATCACGGAATCCTGAATCACTTCTGTGTACATTTCAAAAGCCGGGATGTCCGGATGCTTGCCCAGCGCGCCGAGCACGGCGTTCGCGATGTCGCCTACGCCGGATTGAATCGGCAGGAAGCATTTCGGCACGCGGCCGGACGAGATCTCTGCGGCCAGAAACTCGGCCACGTTTTGGCCGATTTTCTCGGTCACCGGCGTGGCGTCCGCGAATCCGTGGGTTTCGTCGTCCGCCGCGGTCTCCACGACACCGGCGATGCGGGAAGGATCGACTTTGATTACCGGCGAGCCGATGCGGTCGGACGCCGCGTAGATGGGGATTTCACGGCGGCGCGGCGGATCGGCCGGCTCATAAATGTCGTGCATGCCCAGCAGCGTAGGCGGGTGACGATGGTTCAGCTCGACGATGATCTTCTCGGCCTTGTTGCAGAAGGTCGGCGCGCAGCCAACCGAAGACGTGAGCACGATGCCGCCGCCCGCGGTCAGGTCGCTGGCCTCCACGACGGCCCAATGCACGGGGCCGAGAAAACCGTAGCGCGTGGCCTGCGGCATTAACGACAGATGCATGTCGAAGAAGCGGGTCTGGCCGGCGTTGATGCGCGCACGGAGCGCCGGATCGGACTGATAGGGCGTGCGGAAGCTGATGGCGTCCGCCTTGGCCAGCGCGCCATCGAGCGACGTGCCGGTGGAAGCGCCGGTCAGGACGCCGATCTGAAACTCGCGCCCGGCCTGATGTTCGGCGGTGGCCCGCTCGGCGATGGCCATGGGGATGGCTTTCGGCGCGCCGGCCGGAGTGAAGCCGCTAAAGCCGACGGTCTGCCCGTGCTCGACCAGCGCGGCAGCCTCTTCGGCCGATAGCAATGGGAATGAAAAGATCATGATGGATTCTCCGTATATATGCGGATCAGGCGGCGCGCGGCGCGAAATGGGCTCAGGCGTCCGGCAAGCACGTCCTGCTCGAAGGACGGCAGCTTGTCGCGCACGCCCTCGTGCTGCATGAACTCGTCGTGCAGCGCCTGTTCGATCAACTCGTGCATCCAACTCTTCACCTGCCGCTGGCGGTAGCTGGCGAGCTGCCCGGTGCTGGTGAGCCAGGCGTTGTGTTCGAGGACGGCATCCCAGATTTCGGCGATGCCTTCGCGCGCGCGCGCCGAACAGGTGATCACGCGCGGCGTCCAGCCCGTGCCGGAGGCGGAGAACAAGTGCAACGCGTTCTCATACTCGCGGCGGGCGCCCTCGGCTTTCGCGCGATTGTTGCCGTCGGCTTTGTTGAAGGCGATCAGGTCCGTCATCTCGACGATGCCGCGCTTGATGCCTTGCAACTCGTCGCCCGCGCCCGCCAGCATCAGCAGGAGGAAGAAATCGACCATGGAGCGGACCGTGGTTTCCGACTGGCCGACGCCCACGGTCTCGATCAGCACGTTGCGATATCCGGCGGCTTCGCACAGCAGCATGCTTTCGCGCGTGCGGCGGGCGACGCCGCCCAGGGATCCGCCGGAGGGCGACGGGCGGATGAAGGCGCGGTCGTCGTTGGCCAGCGTTTCCATGCGCGTTTTGTCGCCCAGGATGCTGCCGCGCGACACTTGGCTGGAAGGATCGACGGCCAGCACCGCGACCTTCTCCGCGCGCTCGCCGGTAAGGTACATGCCCAGCACTTCGATCAGCGAACTCTTGCCCACGCCCGGCACGCCGGTGATGCCCACACGAATGGAATCGCCGGCGTAGGGCAAGCACTGTTCCAGGACGTCCTGCGCCAATTCGATATCCTCGGCATGCAGGCTTTCGATGAGGGTGATGGCGCGGCTGAGAATGGTGCGGTCGCCGCGCAGCACGCCTTCGACGTAGGCGTCGCGAGGCAGGCGCGGGCGCATCATTGTGGGGCGGGACTCCAGTCCTGCGCGGGTCCTCCAGGACCCGCTCTTCTTGTATCCGAGCGGGCCGGCGTGGACGCCGGCCGCAGGACTGGAGTCCTGCCCCACAAGGCTGCCATTAGACGCGCTCCACGGGGCTCGCGGACAGAGTCTTCAGAATCTCTTGCGCGGCCAGCGGAATCACCGTGCCGGGCCCGAAGATGCCCGCCACGCCGCTCTTGTACAGGAAATCGTAATCCCGCGGCGGGATCACGCCGCCCACGATCACCAGGATATCCTCGCGGCCCAGTTTCTTGAGTTCTTCGATCACCTGCGGTACCAACGTATTGTGACCGGCCGCCAAGGAAGAAACGCCCAACACGTGCACATCGTTCTCCACCGCGTGGCGCGCCACTTCGCGCGGCGTCTGGAAGAGCGGGCCGATATCCACGTCGAAGCCCAAATCGGCGAACGCCGTGGCGATAACCTTGGAGCCGCGGTCGTGGCCGTCCTGCCCCATCTTGGCCACCAGCAGGCGTGGACGGCGGCCTTCGGCGGCGGCGAATTCATCCGCCATGTGGCGGGCTTTTTGGAAATTTTCGTCCATCTTGCTCTCCGCCGAGTATACGCCGGAAATGGTGCGCGTGACAGCCTGATAGCGGCCCCACACGCGTTCCAGCGCCATGGAGATTTCACCCAGCGTGGCGCGGCTGCGAGCCGCCACCACCGCCAGATCCAGCAGGTTGCCCTGGCCCGTTTCGGCGCAGCGCGTGAGCGCGGCCAGAGCTTCCCGCACCGCTACCACGCCGCGTGTCCGCCGCAGTTCCTCCAGGCGCGCGAGTTGCGATTTGCGCACGGCGGTGTTGTCCACCACGCGGACGTCCAGCGCGGCGTCGGCATCGGTGTGATAGGCGTTAACGCCCACAATAATGTCCTTGCCGGAATCGATGCGCGCCTGCTTGCGCGCGGCGGCTTCTTCGATGCGCATCTTGGGCAGGCCGGTCTCGATGGCTTTGGCCATGCCGCCCAATTGCTCCACTTCCTGGATCAATCCCCATGCCCGGTGCATCAGCTCGTGCGTCAGCTTCTCGACATAATAGGAGCCGCCCCACGGATCGACCACCTTGGTAATCCCGGTTTCCTCCTGCAGGTAGATCTGAGTATTGCGGGCGATCCGCGCGGAAAAATCGGTGGGCAGCGCCAGGGCTTCGTCGAGCGCGTTGGTGTGCAGCGATTGCGTATGGCCCAGCGCGGCGGCCAGCGCTTCCACGCACGTGCGCACCACGTTATTGAACGGATCCTGCGCAGTCAGGCTCCAGCCGGAAGTCTGGCAATGTGTACGCAGCACCATGGACTTGGGATTGTTCGGGTGCAACTGTTTCACCAGCTTGGCCCACAGCACCCGCGCGGCGCGCATCTTGGCGATCTCCATGAAGTGGTTCATGCCGATGCCCCAGAAAAAGGAGATGCGCGGCGCGAAGCTGTCGATATCCAGGCCCGCGCGGATGCCCGTGCGCAGGTACTCCAGGCCGTCTGCCAGCGTGTAGGCCAGCTCCAGATCGGCGGTGGCGCCGGCTTCCTGCATGTGATAGCCGCTCACGCTGATGCAGTTGAATTTCGGCATCTTCTGGGACGTGTAGCGGAAAATATCGCCGATGATCCGCATGGAGCCCTCCGGCGGATAGATGTAAGTGTTGCGGACCATGAACTCTTTCAGGATGTCGTTCTGAATAGTGCCGCTAAGCTTCTCCGGAGCCACGCCCTGCTCTTCGGCCGCCACGATGTAAAACGCCATGATGGGCAGCACGGCGCCGTTCATGGTCATGGAGACGGACATCTGGTCGAGCGGGATCTGGTCGAACAGGATCTTCATGTCCAGCACGGAATCGATGGCCACGCCGGCTTTGCCCACGTCGCCGACTACGCGCTCGTGGTCCGAATCGTAGCCGCGATGGGTGGGCAGATCGAAAGCGACGGACAGGCCCTTCTGTCCGGCCGCCAGATTACGCCGGTAGAAGGCGTTCGATTCCTCTGCGGTTGAAAAGCCCGCGTACTGGCGAATGGTCCAGGGCTGGCGGGAATACATGGTGGAATAAGGGCCGCGCAGATACGGCGGCAGTCCGGCGGCGTAGGCCAAGTGTTCCATGCCTTCCAGATCCGCACGCGTGTACCACGGCTGGATGGCGATATGCTCCGGGGCCAGCCATTCCGGGCCGCAGGGCGCGGCTTGCCCTTTGGGCGTTGGCTTGTAATCGATTTTGGGGAAATCGGGGTGGGGTACACCTTGTGGGGCGGGCAATTCTGCCCGCAGCCGGCTTTCAGCCGGCTCTGGCCGCCTGAAAGGCGGCTGCGGCCAGGATTGGCCGCCCTCGATCCTCTCCTGCCAACTACGCAAGACTTCCGCCGCATTGCTGCGGACGTGTATGAAATCCGCGACGCCGGCCTGTTTCAACTGCTCGATGGATTCGGCGGGATTCCCGGCCACGAGCACCGGCGTGGACTTGCCGGCATCGCGCAATTCTTGAATCAAGCGTGGGGCCAGGGCAGCGTACTCGGGGTCGGAACTGCACAACACGATGGCATCCGGGTCGCCTGTGAGCACATCGGAAATTTGACAATCGAACCCACCGCAGCCGAAGAAATTCGTAATGAATCCGGAGCGGGCTTTGCGCATTTTTTCGTCGCCCGCTTCGAGCAGCAGGAACTTTGGCGTGTGTCCGGTACGCGCCGTATAGCGCTCCGTGCGCAGCCGGATCTCTTCGAAGATGCGTGCGGTACGCGGCGCGGGGTCCTGGCGCTCGATGTTCGGCAGCATGCGCTCGGACAGATTCGGATACTGATTCGTCCCGACGATGGTGGTGCGGCGGGTAGCGACGGCCGACTCGCGGTCCGCGCGCGATTTGGCGATGTCCCGCTCCAGCCCGCCCGATTCGGAATACTGCAGGAACCCGCCCAGGGCTTCGATTTCCTGAAACAGCTTCCAAGCCTCGCGGGCCACCGAATCGGTGAGGACTTCCAGGTAGTACGAGCCACCCGCTACGTCCACCGAGCGATCCAGCCAGGCTTCCCGCTTCAGGATCAATTGCGTGTTGCGCGCCAGGCGCTTCGCGGACTCTTCCGGCTCGCGATAGGGTTGGTCGAAGGCCTCCACCTGTACGGAATCCGCGCCGCCGATGGCGGCTGCCATGGCTTCAGTAGTGCAGCGCAGCAGGTTCACATGCGGATCGTAGATGGTTTTGTTCCAATGCGCGGTACGCGCGTCGATAGTCATCTTGGCGGCATCCGGGCTGGTGGGTTGAAAGGCTGCAACCGCGCGCGCCCACAACGTGCGTGCGGAGCGCAGCCTGGCGATCTCCAGGAAGTAGTTCGATCCTATGGCGAAAGAAAACGCCAACGCTTGCGCGGCCTGGTCCGGCGTGAGTCCGCGATGCGTGAGTTGGGCGGCGATTTCGACTCCTTCGGCGAGTGCGAAGGCGAGTTCCTGCACGCTGGTCGCGCCGGCTTCGGAGAAGCGGTGCGCGCGGATGGTGATGGGGCGGAAATCGGCCAGGGATCGGCTTTGACGGACGAGTTGGGCTGCGCCGTCAAAGTCGGACAGAGGCTCGTAATCGACGGAGCGGGGGTGAACCCCCGCGCCGGCTAAAGCCCGCCCTCCAGCCAACTTCTCCAGCAGTTCAGCGGCGCGCTCCGAGGCTTCGAAGTGGATGGCACAGGGGGGGAGCGCATTAAGGACTTCATCGATATTCCGATCGGCGAGCACGAAGCAGATTTCATCCGCGCCCGCATCGAGCGCCGCCCGCGCCGCCGCGGCATCCTGCACTACAGCCCGGATGCGCCACGCGTTATCGCTCCGCGTGCCGCGCGTATAGGGAAACTCGCCCGGCGCGGAATCCAAATATTCCAGGCCCTGCAAATCCTCCGCGCGATAGTAGAGCTTGGTCTTGGGAGCCGCGCCTTTCAGGTCTTTGCGCACCACCTCGTCCCACTGTTCGGTCGAAACGGGCGGGAACTCGGCTAACGTCAGATTGTCGGTCCTTTTCTCTATCATGGCGTTGCTCATGATGTGGGGTCCTCCACGATCTCAATCAACACGCCCAGCGACTTCGGATGCACGAAAAACACGGTGGTCCCGCGGGATCCCGGGCGCGGCGCTTTATCGATCAACTGGAAACCGGCCTCCTGCATATATTGAAACGCGATTTGGGCGTTGCGCACGCGGAAGGCCACGTGCGCCAGACCGCCGCGTCCGCCGTTCTTGTCGATCAGCTTTTGCACCGGCGAATCGGGGCCTAGCGGCTCCAGCAATTGAACCAGGTTGGGGCCGTCGCCCACTTGCAGCAGCGCCTCGCGCACCTGATCGCCGCCGTACACTTCCTCGCGATGGATCTCCCGAAAACCGAGCAGCCCATACTGCTTTACTTGCGCATCCAGCTCGCCCAGACGCACCGCTATGGCTACGTGGTCCACGAACTGAAAACCAGGAACATTGGATAGATCTTCACTCATAACTCGTCCGAATTCGGCACTATTCAAATTCAACCAGTACCTGCCCCACTTGCACGCCGTCGCCCACGCTCGCATTAATGGCTTTGACTTTGCCGGCCACTGGCGAAGTAATGTTGGTTTCCATCTTCATGGCTTCCAACACCAGCAGGGGATCGTTGGCCTGGATCTGCTGGCCCATCTGTGCATTCACGCGCACCACGATGCCCGCGACGGGGCTGCGGCAGACTTTATCTTCCACGACATTGCTTTCCGGCGCGGCGGCGCGCGGCGGCGGAGGCATGGATGGCAACGCGGTGGGCGCCGCCGGGATATAGGCGTGCGGCGTACCGGCCGGCGCGCGATCGTCTTCGGCGACCTCGACGTCCACTTCGTAAGTCTTCTGGTCAACTGTGATTCGTAGCTTCATCGCCCGTGCACGACCCCCAGATTGTGCGATGCCTGAATAAATGCGCGGCCTTGTTGCGCCCAGGCGTTGGACGGCGCGGCGCGCACCAGGCGCGCACTCCGGATGCGCGCCCGCTTACCTAAGAACGCGGCTACGGCGGCGGTTAGAACCATGATGGTTTCAGGCGTGACTTCTTCCACTTGCTCCGGCTCCGCGGGCTTTGGAGCAGGCTGCGCAGTGAGCGCCGGCAAAGGCGCCGCGGCGGTCTTTCCGTTCCGGTTCTCGATGAGCGATTCCAGCCGCCGCACCTCACTCCGCACCATGCGGCGCGACATGGCCGCCCCGGCCAACCAACCCGCGAATATTCCTACCGGTAAAAGTAACCAGCCCATAGGTCCATTTCCAATCCACCAGCCATCGCTCTTTACAGCGGCATCAAGCCGTGCTTCTTGGCTGGACGCAACTCCCGCTTGGTTTGTAAAGCTTCCAGCGCCATGGCCAGATAACGCCGCGTCTGCGCCGGTTCGACGATGTCGTCCACTAGCCGCGCCCCGCCCGCCACGTATGGATTCGAAAACGTATTGCGGTACAGGCCGATCAATTCCTTGCGGCGCTCCATTTGCGCGTCCTTGCCTCCGGCTTCTTTGATCTCGTTCCGGAAAACCACCTCAACCGCGCCTTCCGCGCCCATCACCGCGATTTCAGCCGTGGGCCACGCGATCACGCGATCCGCGCCCAGGTCCTTGGAGCACATTCCTATATAAGCCCCGCCGTAGGCCTTGCGGACGATCACGGTCACCTTCGGCACCGTGGCGGCCGAGTACGCGAACAACAGTTTCGCGCCATGCCGGATGATGCCGCCGTATTCCTGCTGCACGCCCGGCATGAAGCCCGGCACGTCCACTAGCGTGAGCAGCGGAATGTTGAACGCATTGCAGAAGCGGATGAAGCGGGCGGCCTTGTCCGACGCATTGATATCCAGCGCGCCGGCCATGACCGAAGGCTGGTTCGCGATCACTCCCACCGTGCGGCCCGCGATACGTCCGAAGCCGATCAGGATGTTTTGCGCGAAGCTCAACTGCACTTCCAGAAAATCGCCTTGGTCTAGTAGCGCCGCGATTACGGAGCGCATGTCGTAGGCAATCTTGCCATCGTCGGGAACCAGATTGTTCACGGCCGGGTCGGGATCGAGCGATCCGTCGTACGCCAGGCGCGGCGGGTCCTCCATATTATTCGATGGCAGAAAACTCAGCAACCGCTTGCAAATGAAGGCGGCCTCCGCGTCGTTCTCCGCGATGAAATGCACCACGCCGGAGTAGGTCATCTGGGCAGCCGGACCGCCCAACTGCTCGGGCGTGACGATTTCGCCTGTGACTTGCTTAATCACCGACGGTCCGGTAATAAACATCTGCGCGCCCTTGGTTTGGACGATAAAGTCCGTTAGCGCCGGGCTATAGGCCGCACCGCCGGCGCAGGGGCCGCAAATCAAAGATACCTGCGGCACCACGCCCGAGAGCATCACGTTCATATAGAACACGCGCCCGTATCCCGCCAGGCTGTTGATGCCCTCCTGCACGCGCGCGCCGCCCGAGTCGTTGATGAAGACAAATGGCGACCCGGTCTTCAGGGAGTAGCGCATCATCTCCGCGACTTTTTCGCTGTGCACTTCGCCCGCCGCGCCGCCGCCCACCGTGAAATCCTGGCTCGCCAGGTGGATCAGGCGGCCATCCACCGTGGCCGCGCCGGTAACCACGCCATCGGCCGGCAATTCCTTATCGGCCATGCCAAACAAGGTGGCATGGTGTCTGGCAAAGAGGCCGATCTCCTGGAAGCTGGCGGCGTCCACCAGCCGGTCGATGCGCTCGCGGGCGGTGAGTTTACCGGACTGGTGCTGCTTCTCGATGCGTTCTTTACCCCCGCCTTCCATCAGGCGCGCGCGTTTCTCGTCTAACTCGTGAATTTTAGTTTCAATACTCATATCGATCTTGTTATCGGAGGGCGCAATCTTGCCAGCAGCCGGCTTTCAGCCGGCTCTGGCCGCCTAAAAGGCGGCTGCGGGCAGAATTGCCCGCCCTACGACGCTGGAGCTACAGTAACGTTATGCGACTTACCATTCAGAGTAACTACATATGATACGGGCTCCGTCAGTTGAGACTGCGCCGGCGCCGGCGCGGGCGCTGGTTTCGAGGCGGGCTTGGCGGGCGCCTTAGCCCGCTCCCGACTCAGGTTCTTCGGCCCCTGGCTGCGCGCCGGGAAGAACTTAGGCGCCACTCCCGGAAACATGGCGTAAGTCAGAACGTCTTCGTCGCTGCCGTTGCATCCGCTCAACGCCAGGGCATCGCCACGCAACTGGTCCCACTCGGGACGCAGCAAATCCGCCGGCCGGCCGGAAATCGGCTCCTTCTTGGAGTGCTGGATGGCCTTCTTGACCACCTCGGGGTTCTTCTGGCCTAACGTACTGCCGTAGTAACCCAGCATGAGATCGGCGAACTCGCCCGTCAAGACCTTGTAACGGCCCATGATTACGTTAAACACGGCCTGCGTGCCTACAATCTGACTGGACGGGGTCACCAGCGGCGGATAGCCCGCGTCGCGCCGTACGCTGGGCACTTCCTCCAACACTTCGCGCAGCCGGTCGCCGGCGCCCTGCTGTTTGAGCTGGCTTTCCATGTTCGAGATCATGCCGCCGGGGATCTGGCTGCGGAAAATATCCGTATCCACGCCGTTGAATCCGGTCAGAAACTCGGCGTAGCGCGGCCGGACCTGATTAAAGTAGTCGCGCACTTTGCGCACCCGTTCCATGTCGACGACCGTGCGATAACCCGTGCCCTCCAGCATCTCGATGAGGGATTCGGTCGGATTGTGACCGGGTCCCAGGCTCAGGCTGCTGATGCTGGTGTCCACGATGTCGCACCCGGCTTCGATGGCTTTCATCAGGCTGACCAGGGTTACCCCGGTGGTAGCATGCGTATGCACATGGACTAGGGTTTCTTCCCCGCAGGCGGACTTAATGCCTTCCACTAATTCGTAGGCCGGAGCGGGCTTCAACAGCCCGGCCATATCCTTAATACAGATGGAATTACAGCCCAGATCCATGAGTTGTTCCGCCATGGTGACAAACGCCGGAATGGTATGCTCCGGGCTGATGGTGTAACAAATCGTACCCTGGGCGTGTTTGCCCGTGGCGCGCACGGCTTTAAGCGACGTGCGCAGGTTGCGGATATCGTTGAGGGCGTCGAACACGCGGAACACGTCCATGCCGTTCTCGGCGGCCTTTTCCACAAAGCGCCGCACCACTTCGTCCTCATAATGCCTATAGCCCAATAGGTTTTGGCCACGCAGCAGCATTTGCAGTCGCGAATTGGGCATCAGTTTGCGAAAAGTGCGCAAACGCTCCCAGGGATCTTCGTTCAGGAATCGAATGCATGCGTCGAAGGTGGCGCCTCCCCAGCACTCGATGGACCAAAATCCCGCTTTATCAAGGTCTTCGCAAGCCGGCACAAGATCTTCCAGGGCCATGCGCGTGGCCATCAGGCTCTGATGGGCGTCGCGCAAAATAAGTTCCGTAATTTGGATAGTTCGTTCGGACATAGATTTTTCTCCGCGGAGTTTTTTTCGCGGTTGGGCTATAAGAGTATTCTATCTGATTTGTGGGGCAGGACTCCAGTCCTGCGGCGGGTCTCCAGACCCGCGCGTGGGCCGGCCTGGAGGCCGGCCGCAGACCTGGAGGTCTGCCCCACTCAGAGCGCAATGCGATTATCATGAACGCATGCGACCCCTTCGCTCGGTATCCATCTTGCTGCTGGCCCTGTCCGCCATGCTTCCCTCGGCGCGCCTGACAGGCGCCTCGAAGATCTCGCGGGAATACCTGGTCTATTTCGGAACCTACACCGACCATGGCAGCAAGGGCATTTACGCCTGCCGCTTTCGCCCGTCCACCGGCAAGCTGACCCCGGTTGAGCTGGCGGCGGAGACCGTCAGCCCCTCGTTCCTGGCTGTCGATCCGGCGCAACAATATCTGTTCGCCGCAAATGAAATCGGCGATTATCAGAATGCCAAGAGCGGCTCCGTCTCCTCGTTCGCCATCGACCGGCACACCGGCAAGCTGACCCCGATGAACACCGTGGCCTCGCGCGGCGCCGACCCGTGCCATCTGACGGTGGACAAGAACGGCAGCCACGTCCTGGTGGCCAACTACACCGGCGGCAGTGTGGCAGTCTTGCCGGTGAAAGCCGGCATGCTGGGCGAAGCTTCGGCCTTCTTGCAGCATCATGGCTCCAGCGTGGATCCCAACCGGCAACACGAACCGCACGCGCACAACGTGGTGCTGACACCGGACAACCGCTTCGCCGTGGTCGCCGACCTGGGTCTCGACAAGCTGATGGTCTATCGCTACGATCTCGAGAATGGCAAGCTCTCACCTAATGATCCGCCTTTCGGCAGCGTGAAGCCGGGGTCCGGGCCGCGCCACATCGCCTTGCATCCGAACGGGCGGTGGGCCTATGTCATTAACGAAATGGGTAACACGATTACGGCCTTCGATTGGGATGCCGATAAGGGATCGTTTCACGAGTTGCAGACCGTTACCACGCTGCCCAAGGATTTCAATGGCGAGAACACCACGGCTGAACTGGCGATGCACCCCAAGGGCCGGTATCTCTACGGCTCCAACCGCGGCCACGATAGCATCGCGGTCTATGCCATAGATCCGGGCAAAGGAGTGCTGACGTTGATCGAGGATGTCCCCACGCTGGGGAAGGAGCCGCGCAACTTCGCGCTCGATCCGACGGGCGCTTATCTGTTCGCCGCCAACCAGAATTCGAATACGGTGGTGGTGTTCCGCGTGAATCCGAGCAACGGCCGGCTGACTCCGACGGGAGAGAAGGTCGCGGTGATGTCGCCGGTGTGCGTGACGTTCGTGGCGGCGCGGTAAAGTTCACCGCCGCGGAGCAGTCGGCGTGTACTGAACAACCAAATTATTGCGTACCAGGACTCGTAGGCCGGAGATATCGAGAAACGTACTACACGCGGGAAGAACGTTATTGGCGATGGTTATATCGCTCGATCCAGGGCGGATGGCGACATTAGGGGGACACGGATTGGCCGCAGTCTGATTCTTGGACGTTGTTGGTTCTGGCCGAGACGGAACGCTAGCCTTTCGCGCCGACCTTGGTTTGCGCGTCGACTTTCTTGCGCTCGATAGCGGGTTACTTGCAGGCGCGGGGGCTTCTGCAATCGGTTGTGGACCAGGGGCGGGCATCGTGCGCCTGCTCACTTCTTGTTCAGTTGCGTTCTCGACGGCTCTCGTGTGTAACGATAATGATGCGCCGAACGATAAGAACGCTATCAGAATAGCCACGCACGCAAGCGTGAAGCGTCTCCTCCCGTAATCGGGATGCGAGGCCCATTTGGTGCGCCTGAGGATGTCCGTGCACAACAGGATGCAGAGCAGCGCGCTGATCCAAACAATTAACATGATGTGAATATCCGCCTGACCTAGGGCCAGGTTGATGAGCGCAACCACGAGCCCGATTGTGGCTTCTAACGAAATAATCCGGCTTTGATTCTTAATCGCATTTTGATCCATAGAGGCCTCCAGTGGTACACCCGGCGCTGGCGGCTCGGTTCCTCATGCCACCAGGCCGCATATACTATATCGGCTTGGTACGAACCACCTGCAGGCCGGGTGCAGCGCCAGACCCGTAGAAGGCCAGATTGCCTCTATCAATCATCGCGTTCAATTGGAAACAGCGCGCCGAGCACAAATCCACTCCGACGCCTGCATCTCCGCCCACATGTAGTCCATGGGATGCCAGGCCCGGGTTTTGCAGGAGCAGCAGCCGCACACGGCTGAAAAGAACTTCTGCTGGTAGCCGACAGAACGTGCGCGGCGTGTGTTCCGCGAATCGCACGCGTGCCGCTCTGCCTTTACCGCGAGCACTGCTGAAGACCAGCCGCACCCAGGTTGACCGCATCCTCGATCCGAAAAACGCCATTACGCTTGGCAGCCTGCAACGGGCGACCGCGATGGTTGGGCGGCACGTAAGGATTGAACTGGTGTAGGGAAGGAATCCGTCCTTCCATCAGGCGGACAGCGGTAGAACTTCCCGTTCAATCTGTTTTCTAAGGGCATCCTCGGCCACGGCCAAATCGTATTTTGATTGGAGGTTCATCCACATCTGGGCGGAAGTGCCGAAATAGCGGCCAAGCCGCAACGCCGTATCGCCTGTAACGCTCCTCTGGCCCTTCAGGATGAATCCAATCCGGTTCGGAGGAACGCGTAGAGCCAAAGCGACGGCGTTTGGCGTGAGGCCGGCTTCGTGGAGCAAGTCCTGCAGGACCTCGCCGGGATGAATGGGCGGCAACCTTTTCTCTTTCGTGTGGGCCATGTACACTGCCTCCAAAGCTCTTCTAATGATAATCCACGATTTCAACGTCGTGCGAATCCCCGTCCCGCCAGGCAAAACAAATCCGGAACTGATCGTTGATCCGAATACTGTACTGGCCCCGCCGATCTCCCTTAAGCGCTTCCAGCCTGAGGCCGGGCAGACGGAGATCGTCGAGGGAGGTCGCTGCGTCCAGAAGTTCCAGCCGGATGCGCGCTGACTTTTCAATCGACTGAAATCTTCGGCTAAACTGCCGATCCAAAAGCCGGAAGACATCCTTGTCCCGGCAGGAACGGATCATATGCTGTATATATTACAACATTCGTTATGGCCACCGCGATCGACTGCGGAGATCAGGCGGGCGGCTATAATGTTAGGCAGGACGGTGTGATCGCATGGCGAAGGAACGCGAATCCATATTCACAGACAATATACACATCTGTCAAGACTGGTCGCATATCACGAGCGAATTTGACTATTTTATTAAACCAATCGCGAACTCAGATAACCTGCAAGGATGGATATTTCGCGGACACAAGCGAGAAGGCTACCCGCTGGAACCGTCAATCGAGCGGGCCTACGGTTGCAGAGAATGGGATTGGGCTGAGGACAAGGTCCTGAAAGAATTCCAGTCGAAGGCCGCATTGCACATGGATCCAAGTCGGCTGCCACCGAGAACGCGCGAACATAAGCTAGACTGGCTTGCAGTCATGCAGCATTACGGAGCGCCTACGCGGCTCCTCGATTTCACGTACTCGCCGTATGTGGCGTTGTATTTCGCCCTGCGCAATCGAGAAGAGAATGAATCGAAGTATGCCGAAGTGTGGGGCATCTATGCCGACGCCCTCATGGAACGTGCCTATCAGGTGAGCCGCGAGGCAGATGAAAAAGAAGGAGCACGCGAACGCGAGGGATTGCCCAAGCCGAGGGGTGGCAAGGCCGGTTTTGCATCTGAAGATATCGAGTCATCTCTCCAGGCGGCGCAGCGCGCGGAAGAGCATCGGGAAAATCTGGTTCGTAACGCACTAAGTCCTTGCCGCGACTATATTCGGAGGGAGCACTACAATTGCAACGGATTTGTCGCAGTAGCACAACCGACGACCCATAATCCACGGCTCGCGAGCCAGCAAGGAGCATTTCTCTTCAATGGCGCAGAATCCGGATCGTTCGAAGAATCGCTGAAACTCATGATGAACGAAGTCAGCGTGTGTTGGTATAAGCGTTTCCGAGTGCCGGCTACGCAACTTTGGAATATTGAAGAACAAATCTTCAATTTCAACATACATGACCTGTCGCTATTTCCCGACACCGAGGGGTTAGCCGGCTTTGTCAAGCAGAAATTACGGCTGGGGCTTCAATGAAAATTATGCGACTCCGCCGCCGCGCCCGCCGGCAGCGCCTCCACCCGCCCCACCTTCACTGAAATCACCCCATCCTGATTCTGCAGCACGCCGTCGATCAATAGAAACGGCTCGCCCACCACCACCAACTTATAGCGGTCATAAGTGGCCGGCGTGATGATAGCGTTCATCACGCCAGTCTCGTCTTCCATGCTTAGGAACACGAAGCCTTTTGCCGTGCCGGGCCGCTGCCGCACGATCACCGATCCCGCAATGCGCACTAACCGGCCACTCGGAACGCGCGCGAGATGCGCGGCCGGAGTCACTCCCAACGCCTGCATCTCCATCCGCCGGTAAGCCATGGGGTGCCGGCCGATAGTTACTCCCGTGCCTCGGAAATCGGATGTCAACCGTTCTTCGACGGTCATGCGCGCCAGCGGGGAGGTTACTTCGACAGCTTCCTGTTGCTCTAACAGCGGACCTACCGGCCGCACGGCGCGCTCTGCTATCCACAACGCGTCGCGACGGTGGATTTGTTGCAGCGGATTCAGCGCGCCTACTTCGGCTAACATTTTCATTTCGTCTTTACGCAGTTCGGGGACGCGGAGGGCCAGATCGTCTACGCTGGTGAAGGGCTGCACTGTTCGCGCGCGTACGATGGCTTCGGCTACGGGTTGGCGCATGCCCCGGACGTAGCGAAATCCGAGGCGTAGGGCAAGCGGCCTGCGAGGCCGCTGCAGGCTGCGAGCCTGCCCCACAATTGGTTCTAACGTGCAGGGCCAGTCGGATTTGGTTATATCTACGGGCAGGACTCGCAGACCGTGGCGTTGCGCGTCTTTTATGAGAATAGATGGGTGGTAGAAGCCCATCGGTTGGTTGTTCAACAATGCCGCAGTGAACGCCGCAAGATAATGACACTTCAAATAGGCGCTGGCATACGCGATCATCGCGAAACTGGCCGCGTGCGATTCCGGAAATCCGTACAGCGCGAACGAGGTAATGGACAGCACGATCTGGTCCTGCACCGCGCCGCGTATGCCGTTGCGGTCCATGCCCTCGCGCAGCTTCGTCTCGATTTCTTTCATGCGCTTTTCCGAACGCTTGAAACCCATCGCGCGCCGCAACTCCTCCGCCTGCCCGCCGGTGAACCCCGCCGCGATCATGGCCACGCGCAGCAACTGCTCCTGAAACAGCGGCACGCCCAGCGTCCGCTGCAGCACCGGCTCGAGCGATGGATGCAGACAGTCGGCCCGTTCGCGCCCCTGCCGCCGCCGCAAATAAGGATGCACCATCTTGCCCACGATCGGTCCCGGCCGGATGATGGCCACTTGCACCACGATGTCGTAAAAACGCGCCGGGCGTAGCCGCGGCAGGCACGA
>JBEKMJ010000142.1:0-19222 GCA_050008575.1 Bryobacteraceae bacterium | reverse complement strand
GCGACGCCGATGGCGGCCGCCGCACCGACGGGGCCCGGAGCGGCGGGAGAGTATCCGCCCCCAACCCCGGTAGAGAGGGCACTCGAAACCTTAGTGCGCATCCTCGACTCTACCCGGCCGGGGCGAGCTTCGCTCGCCGAAGAGCGGGCCTGCGAGGCCCGCGCAGGCTGCGAGCCTGCCCCGCGAGGTCCGCCCCACTAACCCGCTTCATCGTCATCCTGCCCGCGCAGTTCCTCCGGCCGCGCCGGAGTCGAAATCACGTATTTTTCCGTAGCCCAGTTGCCCAGATCGACGATCCGGCAACGCTCGCTGCAAAACGGCATCTCAGGGTCGCCGAGCTTGACTTCTTTCTTGCAAATGGGGCACTTCATACGGCTATCTGCACGAGCGACGCAACTGTGGCGCCGGACGTGTCCCCACCCGAGAGCAAAGTTCCCACCAAGTCGTAATCGTGCGCTTCGGTGATGCGCAGCTTTCGCATCTGACCCGGGCGCGGTTCGCCGCCCTCGAAATCGTTGATCAATGTCACACCATCGATTTCCGGCGCTTGCGTGGGCATGCGCGCTTCCCATAACAAATCGGTCTCCGCCGAGAGGCCCGACACCAGCACAGTGGCTTCCGATCCCACCAGCTTGCGGTTGCGGGCGCGCGCGATTTTCCGCTGCAGCGCCATCAAATGGCGTTTGCGATTATAGATGGCGCGCGCGTCCACCTTGCCGTCCAACGCATAGCTGCCGCTGGTGTCTTCATCGGAATAGGAGAACACACCCAGGCGGTCGAAGCCGGCGGCCTGCACGAAGCTGCACAAATCGTCGAAATCGCGATCCGTTTCGCCGGGAAAGCCCACGATGAAGCTGGTGCGGATGGCCACGCCCGGAATGGTGCGGCGGATGCGCTCGATCAGCTTCAGAAAGATATCGCCCGACGCACCGCGCTTCATGCGCTTCAACACCGCCGCGCTGGCATGCTGCAGCGGCATGTCGATGTACTTGACCAGCGCATCGTGCGCGGCCATAGTGTCGAGCAGCTTCTGCGTCACCTTGTTGGGATAGGCGTACAGAAACCGGATCCATTTCTCGCGCGGCGTTTCGATTTCGGCCAGACGCGCCAGCAGGTGTGCCAATCCGTCCGGGATGCCGAGGTCCTCGCCAAAACAGGTCGTATCCTGCCCGATGAGGTTGATCTCGCGGACGCCCTGCTGGAACAGGCGCGTGGCTTCCGCAATCACGGATTCGAAACGCCGGCTGCGGAACTTGCCGCGATACTGGGGAATCACGCAAAACGTGCAGGGATGATCGCAGCCTTCCGCGATCTTGATGTAGGCATAATGGCCCGGAGTGGCCAGCACGCGCGGCGTCAGATCGTGATAGAGATACGCGGGCGCCGGGTCCGGTCCGCCTTGGTCTGCCCAGCCTTCGCAGAGGCCGGCGATGCGGTCCAGCTCGTTAGTGCCGATGAGCGCGTCTACTTCCGGCATGTCCCGCAGGATGTCGCCGCGGTAGCGCTCCACCAGGCATCCGGCGACAATGAGCTTCTTGGCCCGGCCGATCTTCTTGTATTCGGCCATTTCCAGGATGGTGTCGACGGATTCCCGCTTGGCGGGATCGATGAAGCTACAGGTGTTGACCACCAACACATCGGCCTGGTCCGGATGCGGCGTCAACTCGTGTCCGCGGGACACAAGCTGGCCCATCATGACTTCGCTATCCACCAGGTTTTTGGGACAGCCCAAACTGACAAAGCCGATTTTCAAGGTTGATTTCCGGGAAGACGTACTCTATTGAGGATAACACGGCGGGCTTTGGCGGATTGGCGCTTACTGGGGCTTGTTTCGTAGAAACTCGCCGATCGCTACCACGAGTTTTCCAATGCGCGCATCGGTATCGCGGAAGCGCTCGTCCGTCTCGCGGAACCGCTCTTCGGTCTTAATCTGCGCCTCCGTAAGCACTACCAGCACGTCGTCCAACCTGGCCTGTTTTTCCGCCAGCACGCCCATCAGGTATTCGAGCCGAGTCACGCGTTCGTTTACTGTTTCCGCCATGAGATCTCCGCTCCCAGCCCCAACTCATATCGTAACAGACGGGCCGACTGTACCGCGTTCCGCGAATGCTTTCCGGGTCGATAGCGACTATACTGCGGAAAGAAGTCCACATATGGAAACCATACAAGTCGTGCTGGATGCCAAGCTCCTGAATGCGGCCGATCTGGCGGCGAAGCGGCAAAAGGTGAATCGGTCCGCGCTGATCCGCGACGCGCTGCGGGAACATCTGCACCGCTTGCGCGAGTTGGAACTGGAGAACCAGGACTGGCGCGGATACATGGCCCGGCCGCAGCGAGAGGATGAATTCCGTGTATGGGAGGACGCCACGGCATGGCCGGAACGCTGAGCCGGGCCGACGTCCGGCTCTGTCGCTTCGCGCCTCCCCACAAGGAGCGGCCGGTGCTGGTTCTGACGCGCGACAGCGCGATCGGTCATCTGGCGGCGGTGACCGTAGCGCCTATCACCTCGACCATTCGTGGCGTGCGTTCGGAAGCGATCCTCGGCATCGACGACGGAATGAAGGGGCCTTGCGCGGTTAATCTGCACCACGCGGTCACGGTGGCTCAGGCGCGGTTGGGACGGCTCGTCGGCAAGTTGGGCACAGCCCGGATGGAGGAGGTTTGCGCGGCTTTGCGCTTCTCATTGGGATGCGGTTGAGGTAGCCTCGCAGTGAACCGGGAGGGATGCGATGAACGCGGACGATTTTCGACGGATTGCCCTGAGCCTGCCGGACGCGGAAGAGAGTTCGCACATGGGCGCGCCCGATTTCCGCGTGGGCGGCAAGATCTTCGCCACCCTCGCCTCCCAAAAGCAGGGCTATGGAAACCTGATGCTCACGCTGGAACAGCAGGCTGCGTTCGTGGACGAACTGCCGGAGGTGTTCCTGCCCATCGCCGGCGGATGGGGAAAGAGTGGAGCGACCCACATCCGGCTGGCCACAGCGAATACGGATGTGCTGGCCGGCGCACTGCGCGCGGCGTGGAAACTGCGGGTGGAGAAGAACGCCAAGCCGGGGCGCGCGGCGAAGAAGGCGCGCGGAAAAAGATGAGGACTGTAGGAATCGTGCGTCTTGGCCGATGGTTGAGCTGTGATCCTATCCCGGGGCAAAGCGGGATTGCGCGGCGCGGTCTTACTGGTCTGGTTGGCCGGCGCCGCTGCCATCCAAGGACAACAATACAGCTTCCGCTATTACGGAACCGAGGACGGCCTCACCAACCTGGCGGTTAAAGTCCTGTTTCAGGATCGCACCGGCTTCTTGTGGGCGGCCACCGAGAACGGCCTGTTCCGCTACGACGGTCAGCGATTCAGGCATTATGGCCCTACCGAAGGTCTGCCGCGAGAAGTCATCCTGAGTCTGGGCGAGGCGCCGGATGGCAGTTTATTGGCGGGATCGCAGGCCGGTCTTTACCGGGAAAAGGGCGACCGCTTCGAGAAGTTGGCCCCGCCCGGCTTCGGCGTAGTGGATGGCTACAGCGGAATCCAATACGACGGCAAGGGCCTGACCTATATCGCAACGGATCGCGGTTTGCTTGTCGCGCGCCAATCCACGGATGACGCCCATCTGACTTTTCGCTTGCTGCCGGTGCCGGCCGCCGCGGGCGGTGGTGGCGCGCACGGAGTATTTCCGGAGACGGGTGTGTTGTGGTACGGGTGCGGTGCCAACCTGTGCCGGATAGGGGCGGACGGCACGACCGTCTTCGGTGAAGCCAGCGGCCTCCCTCCGGGAAAGTGGACATGTATCCGCCGCGACGGCAGCGGCGATCTATGGGTGAGCGAAAAGCGGCGCTTCGCGGTGATGCGCCGGGGAAGCCATCGCTTCGATACATCGATTCCCTCATTTCCAGCGACCGCCGGATCGTGGCAGTTCGCCGTGGATGCCGCGGGCAGATTGCTGGTGCCTACTGTCGCGGGACTGGTGATCGACGAGGGAAAACAATTCCGCACGGTGGGGCCGCGCGAAGGTCTACGGGGTCCGGTCTATTCGGTGCTTCAGGACCGGGAAGGCGCCATTTGGGTGGGTCTGGCCGGCCGGGGCCTAGCCAGGTGGCTGGGCTACGGCGAATGGGACGGCTTCTCCCCGGCCTCATCGGGCTTGGACAGCGAGCTGATTTACGAGGTCCTGCCGCTCGGCGATGGCAGCGTGTGGGTGGGCACTGAAAATGGGCTATTCCGCGGCCGTAAGATAGGGGATCGGTGGCTCTGGCGGCGGCACGCCGGCGTTGGAAGAATCCCGGTGCACGCGTTACGCATCGACCGGGATGGCAACCTCTGGCTCGGCACGGAGGGATCCGGGGCCGGTCGAATCGACGCGCGGAATGGCGGAATCGAGTGGTTCAACAAAGGACACGGCCTCGCCGCGGAATCCCCGTATTCGTTGGCTCTGGATGCATCCGAGCGGCTCTGGGCGGCGACCGAGGCAGGCTTGTTCGTGGCGCAGCTTCCCGAGAAGCAGTTCCGGCGCGTGGCGGAAGTACCACCGGTTCGCTGCTGGGTAGTCGCCGCGGGTCCCGGCGGGCAGATCTTGACTGGCGGAGCCGGGGGCCTGTTCCGGCTGTCGCAGGGCAGGTGGCGCCACATCTCCACGGCCGACGGCTTGGAGCACGATGTCATTTTGGCGGCAGCCGCCATCGGCCCGGACGAAATTTGGGTGGGCTATTGGTTTTCCGGCCGGGTCACCCGCATACGTATCGATGGCGAACGACTCTCGATGACCCACTACGGCCGCGAACAGGGTCTTCGCGGAGAAATGAGCTACTTCCTCGGTTTCGACGGGACCGGCCGGCTTTGGTCGGGATCGGACCAAGGCGTGCGTGTTTGGAATGGAGAGCATTGGACTCAATACGACCAGGGCGACGGTCTGATTTGGAACGACTGCGACCTGGGCGCCTTTGCGGCGGAGCCCGATGGCACAGTCTGGATCGGCACCAGTGGCGGCCTGGGGCGTTTTCGGCCAAGCCGGATGGAGCGTGCCGCGCGGCCTCCCACGGCCGTATTCACAAAAGTCGTTCTGGGAGGCCGCGTGGTCGAGGCCGGCCGCTACGTCTCGATCGATCACCGATTAAACTCCCTGACGGCGCAATACTCGGCGCTGACTTTCGCCCACGAAGGCACCGTCGTGTTCCGGTACCGGCTGGAGCCGCTGTTTGGCGATTGGCGGGAAACGCCGCTGCACGAGATGCAGTTTCCCGGGTTGCCGCCGAACGATTACCGGCTGGAGGTGGAAGCGCGCGATGGCGGGGGCGCATGGAGCAAACAGCCGGTTGTGTTCGCTTTCCGAATCCAGCCGCCGTGGTGGCGCGCCTGGTGGTTTTGCGCCTTCGCCGCCACCGCCGCCGTAGGACTGGTTCGAACGGTGTGGCGCTGGCGATTGTTGCATCTGCTGCGCCGCCAGAAGGAGTTGGAGGGCGCGGTGGCCGAACGCACGCGGGAACTCCGGCGGGAGAAGCAGGACCTGTTGGCGGCCCGTGAAGCTCTGCGCGAGCGAGCCGTCAAGGATGGGTTGACCGGACTGTTCAACCATCGCGCATTTTTCGATATTTTGGAGAGGGAATTCGCCAGGATTGGGCGTCAAAACGGCTCGCTCGCGTTGATCATGGCGGATCTGGACTTGTTCAAGAAGATCAACGATACCTATGGGCACCTGGCAGGCGATGCGGTTCTGCGGGAATGCGCGCGCCGTTTTCTCGCGGCGGTGCGGCCCTATGACAGCGTAGGGCGGTACGGAGGCGAAGAACTCGCGATCCTAATGCCCGAGTGCGGTCCGGAAGAAGCGGCCGGGAGAGCCGAACAAGTGCGGCGCGCGATCGCGGAGCAGCCAGTTGTCACGCCGGCAGGCGCCATTTCGGTGACCTGCAGCTTTGGGGTCGGCACGGCCGCGAGCCTGGCAATCACGCCCGCCGAGTTGGTCCAGTCCGCTGACCGGGCGCTCTATTGTGCGAAAGAGCGTGGGCGAAATTGCGTTGTGGTTTCTTCCGACGACCGCGACCCCATGGATGTGGAAGCTATCGTCAGTCTTCGCGCATTGCCAGCGTCAGGCACTCTTCCAGAGTATCCAGTGCGAAGTCGCATTGGTCGCGCGTGATGACCAGCGCGGGGCTGAGGCGCAGGGTGTTGTCGCCGGCGCCCAGGATGAGCAATCCACGTTCGAAGGCCAGATCCACCACGCGGTCGCGCAGTTCCGGGGCTCTGGTCTTGGACTGCTGGTCGCGCACCAGCTCGATGCCCAGCATCAAACCCAGCCCGCGCACGTCGCCCACGATGGGGAAGCGCGCCGGCCAGTCGCGCAGGCGCGACATCAGGTACGCTCCCATGCGCGCGGCATTGTCGAGCAGTTCCCGCTCCAATAACTCGATAGTCACGAGCGCGGCGGCACACGCCACCGGATTGCCGCCGAAAGTGGAAGCGTGCGCGCCCGGGCCCCATTTCATCAGGTCCGCGCGCGCTACGGTGGCGCCGAGCGGTAGCCCGCTGGCGATGCCCTTGGCCACCGTCATGAGGTCGGGCGTCAGATGGAAGTGCTCGGAAGCCCACATCTTGCCGGTGCGGCCCATGCCGGATTGCACCTCGTCGCAAACTAATAAAATGCCGTGTTTTTCCGTGATGCGCACCAGTTCATCGAAGAACTTTTGCGGCGGGACGACGTAGCCGCCTTCACCCTGCACCGGTTCGATCACGATCGCGGCCACTTCCTCGGCCGGCGCGATGGTTTTCAGCAACGTGTCTTCGATAAACTTCGCGCACTCCACCGCGCAGTTGGCGGGCGTCTGGCCGAACGGGCAGCGATAGCAGTTGGGATAAGGGGCGTGCACCACGCCCGGCACTAGCGGTCCAAAGCCGCGACGCTGCACGTCCTTGCGCGCGGTGAGCGACAGCGCGCCCATGGTGCGGCCGTGGAAGGCGCCCAGGAAAGCGATGAACCCGGGGCGGCCGGTGGAATAGCGCGCCAGCTTCATGGCGCCTTCGACGGCTTCCGCGCCCGAGTTGCAGAACGAAACGCGCCGCGCCACGCCACCCGGCGCCAGCGAGCCGAGCTTCTCCGCCAGATCCACCAGGGCCTCGTAATAGAAATCGGTCCCCGACATGTGGATTAAATTGCCGGCCTGCTCCCGGATGGCTTCCACCACGCGCGGATGACAGTGGCCGGTGGCCACCACGGCGATGCCCGCGTTGAAATCCAGGAAACGGTTGCCGTCCACGTCTTCGACGATGGCGCCCGCGCCGCGCATGGCTACCAGCGGATAGCCGCGCGTGTAGGATGGCGAGACAGAACGATGGTCGCGCGCAATCACTTCCTGCGCGCGGGGTCCGGGCAACGGCCCAATGAGATGGGGAAGATCCTGCCGGATCGCCTCTATTTCCAGATCGGCGGTCTTGGTCATACGCAAACCTCCTGACAACTGAACTCTTGGGGCCAACGGGTGCAGGCAGAGGAATTGCGCGTACTAATCGGAACCGAACAGAGCAGGACGGCAAATAGAGGGAAGGGCGACCACACCCTATTGTATAACGGAAGTGCAGGGTTTGGTGCGCGCGAGGCTGTCGGCCATGCGAGACTCGGCGAGTTTGCGGTTTTTCGACTTTAACGTCATGGTGCGGATGCAGCGCGACTGCTCTTTAGAGAGCCAGCTCTCATACCTGGATAACTTCGAGAGCATACCGCCGCGCCCGAGCTCACGCAGGAAGACCTTCGCCATGGCGTCGTCGGGCGGGAGTTCCGGCAAGGCTTCCATGCCTCGCCTCAGGATTTCGGTCTCCAGGTAAAAGCAGCCGCGGATGCGCCAGAACGTATCGGCCAGGAGAGCCAGCACACGGTCTTCGCCGGCAGTTTGCGGGTTGTGCTCGGCGCGGAGATCTTCCAGCATGCTGGCGTACCCGTCGGGCTCGATCCTGGTGAGTATTTCGGTAACCATGTCATGCACGGGCGCGTGGCGCTTGGCCATGGCGGGGTCGTTCGTGCATGTCGAGAAGTCTGCTTTACGGGAATCGGTCATGATTCTACCTCCCGCACCGATTGTAACGGCCAAGCGCAACCTCCGCTCGCGGTCGGGCGCGGTTTTCGACCGGAAGCTGCTGAAATGAAAGAGCCGGCTTCTTTTTTCAAAACGTGTGAATTGCCCGGGCCTTCGGCCACAGCGGGGCGGCCTGAGAGGCCGCCGGCAGGCCACGGGACTGCGCCACGAATCCCAGGCTATGAGGCAATGTTTTTCGCAGGACCGGCACTCTGGCTTTGCGATATGCTCGAACTTATGGCGGATCGTCGTTTCAGCGATGTAGGCGGAACCTCGGGCGGGCTCGGCGACTTCCTGCTGGGTTTCGCGTTGAGCTGCGTGGGCGGATATCTGCTCACCAACCAGGTGGTGGTGGCCGGCTCCTATTGGAGTTTCTGGGGCGGCAACACTTTCGGGATTACGCTGATCCCAATGCTAATCGGTGTCGGCCTGTTATTCCGGGACGGCCGCGGCGTGATCGGGTGGTTGTTGACCGTGGCCGGCGCGCTGTTCATCCTGGCGGGCGTGCTGGCCAACATGCAGATCTATTTCCGGCCGACCAGTTTGTTCAACACCATCGTCATGCTGGTGTTGCTGGTGGGGGGGCTGGGGTTGATTGCAAAGGCTCTGCGGCCGCATGCGACAGGCTGAGCGGCGCACTCGTAGTTGATACAAACGAAAGGCCTATTACGGGTCCAGCCCGGCCAGCCCCAAAACAATGCTACCCCCGGTGCTATTCCGCACCGTATAATGGGGGTATGGCAAGAGGTTGGGAAAGTAAATCGGTCGAGTCGCAGATCGACGCGGCCGAGGCAAACGTCCGTTCCTCGTTCGATGAGCAGATTCCAGCGGCAGAATTGGAACTGCTTCGAAAGAGAGAAAGTTTAAACCTTTCTCGCACCCGGGTCCTTCGGGAACTGGAAGCGAGCCAAAATCCCCGATACCGGCATATGATGGAAAAGGCGCTAACGGATTTGAATTCCGAACTCAGGCGTTTGGAACGCGGCGCCGTGCGGGCGGCGACCGCATAAGCCAAGCGGAGCGCGCCAGATCTGCTGGCGGCCTGCGAGGCCGCCGCAGGCAGCGTGCCTGCCCGACGTTGTTACATCGCGGAAATTACCGCGCCGGTAAACTCCGCGGTGCCCGCCGTGCCGCCCACATCCCGGGTTAAATGTCTGCCCTCCGCGTAAACCCGCTCCACCGCCCCTTGCAGCTTTTCCGCGGCGGCCGGCTCCTGGATATGTGCCAGCATCAGCGCGGCCGATTGCATCAACGCCGTCGGATTGGCCATGCCTTTTCCCGCGATATCCGGCGCCGTGCCATGCACGGCTTCGAAAATCGCGTGCCGGTCGCCGATATTCGCGCCCGGCACGATGCCCAGCCCGCCGACCAGTCCCGCCGCCAGGTCCGAAACAATATCGCCATATAAGTTGGGCAGCACCAGCACGTCGAACGTCTGCGGCCGCATCACCAGTTGCATGCAGGCGTTATCCACGATCAATTCCGTGTATTCGATCTCGCCGTATTCGCTGGCCACCGCCCGGCAGCATTTCAGGAAAAGGCCGTCGCTCATCTTCATGATGTTGGCCTTGTGGATCGCCGTCACTTTGTGCCGCCCCTCGCGCCGCGCCCATTCGAAGGCGGCCCGCGCAATCTTCATGGACGCCGTCTTGGTGATGATCTTCAGGCTCTCCACCACGTCCGGAATCACCTCGTGCTCCAGGCCCGAGTACAGATCTTCGGTATTCTCGCGGAAGATCGCCAGGTCCAGCGCCAAATCGCTAAAGCGCGTCTTCAAGCCGGGCAACATGCGCACCGGACGGAAATTCACGTACAGCCCTAGCTTCTTGCGCAACGCCACGTTGATGCTCTGGTGCCCGCCGCCGATAGGTGTGGCGGTGGGACCTTTCAGGCCTACGCGCGTGCATTCGAGCGAGGCGAACACATCGTCCGGAAGCAACTGTCCCAGGTCTTCCAACGCCTTCGCGCCGGCCTCCACGCGCTCCCATTCTACGTCCACCCCGGTGGCTTCCACCGCCCGCGCGGTGGCTTCGGCCACTTCCGGTCCGATCCCGTCTCCTGGTATCAGGGTGATTTGACGCGCCATTCCCGCTATTATAACGATGAGCTTCCATGGGCTGCTCGCAGACCAAGGAAACCAGGGGCAGGAAACATAGCAGGAAAAATGGTGACATTCCGAGTTGGTAGGCGCATAATTCAAACGACATTAGTCCTAATTGGTTCTCCGCGGCCAGCTTTGGCCGTGCGAGTTTGCGCATGTTGTGAGTTCCGGAGGATGGAATGACGGCGCTGCGGGTTACGCTTTTGTCTCTCTCTCTTCTCTCTCTCTCTCTCTCTCTCTCTGCTAACCCCAATGGCGCGGGCTGGGATCGAGCCTTCTGGACTGGAAGTTAATCTCGGCGGATTCCCGGTAAACGGCTATCCGTCGGAAGCAAATAACGGGTTTTTCCCTACGTGCCCCACCTCCTACACCACGGTGCAGCAGTGCGTCACGTGGTTTTTCAGCAATAACCCAGCCTACGGCACGGTGAACCCCGAGAACTACGTTGCCCAAGGCGTCAGCGGCGTGCGGTTTCAGTTCGGGCTATTTGGCGGAGCGGGAAGCACCCCATGGAATGCCGCGGGGGTCGTGTCCCAGGCTTGGCTGACCTCGCTCGAGCCGTTCTTCGCCGACCTGAAGAAGTTCGGCATCTCCTATGTTACGCCGACGCCGGCCATGATAGAGACTTGGACTACAACTACGTTGCCGACGCCGGTGACGAACTTGGCCTCATGCGGGCAGACTCAGCCCATGATCTTCTTCCAGTGGCTCCCCTTTGGCCTCGATGTGAACAACAATGACCTTCCGAACGAGCAGGGCAACAACTATACATACAACTGCTCGGTAACGAATCCGAGTTTTTGGGGTTGGACTCCGTTTTTCAATCTGATGGGTGGCGTACTCGGGCAAGCGCAAGCAGCAGGCTTGGAGGTGAGGGAGTTGGACATATTCAACGAGGTAAACCTCCAGAACTTCACCGTCGAGGGCCGCATGTTGGTCGACAACACGACCAAGCCTCCGACCCTGGTGATCCAGGCCCTTGGGCAGCAGATGGCCAAGTACGGCTTCTCGTCGGGGCGAGTAACGCTCTCCGCTACGACCGAAAATCTGCCCGCGGCTGACGGCAGCAGTTTCGACTGCGGGTCTGTTTACGGGGACTCCGCCTTCATTGAGCGAACCTCGCAGCTTCTGGCGGCGTTTGGCGGGGCAGCGATCGGGCAGGAGCCCTACTGGACCTATACCTCGAATGGCCTGACCTGCTACAACCCGGCGGATCCGCCGAACACATGCGGCGCCATAGGCTCGCCAGGTTGGACGGCTTGTGCGACCAAAGGGATGTACCCGCTCGCAGCCAGCCAGGCGGTCCCGACAGTCCAGGATCTGCACGCCAAGCCCTGCATGCTCAGCGCGATCCTAGGTGGCTCCTGTGTCACTGCGGACGATGCCACGACCTTCGCCACGGACCTGTACCGCGACATCTACACCTTCCTGGCGTACAGGGGACTGACCGGGAGCCTGGTGATGATCGGAGAAACCACGTCGAATCAACCCGGCAGCGTAGCGTGCGAGGGCGCCATTCAGGCCGGCGCGACCCAGAACGTGAACGGGTTCCTCGCTGGCGCGCTGTATGCGTCGGACGCACCTAACGTTGTCATGCGGCCCTGGGAAAACGCCAGCGCCTATGACGTGGGCGGCGATACGGGTAGTTGTTATCAGACGCCTGCGCCGATTGGCAAGGGCTACGGGCCTTATGACCCGACTACGCCGTGAACCTGGCGTAAAGGATGCTGAGGAGCAAACCATGACAACGGGAAGACTCTGCGCAATGCTGGCGTCCGGCGCCCTGCTGGGGGCACTGGCGCAAGCGCAGCATACCGGGAACATCTCCGGTACTGTTACAGATCAGACGGGCGCTCCCGTCGCCGGGTCCACAGTTCTCTACAGGAGCGGCCCACGCTCGCTGCGAGGCGCTGACGGGCGCATAGTCGCTTCGCCCCCTCTAGCCAGATCCGGTGTCTCTACCGGCGCCGACGGGGCCTTCGCGATTCCCGGTCTGCCAGACGGCCAGTACTATTTATGCGCGTATGGCGCCCTCGCCACTCAACTCAGCACATGCGAATGGGGACGCTTCCAAGCGCCGTTCGAAATCACGGGCGGCAGCGCGGTCCGCAACGTGACATTACAGTTCAGCGAAGGGTCGCTGCTGACTTTTCAAGTTAGCGACCCGAGTGGCGTGATCGTGGACAGGGCCTCTGGGCCTGTGGTTAACGGGCGAATACCCCTCTCAGGCGGCAACTTCCGGATTGGAGTGATGTTGGGCACCTACTACGCTCAGGCGAAGTTCGCGTCCCAGCAGGGCGCGGTCCGCACCTATACGGTCGCGGTGCCGAAGCAAGTCACCGTCGCGCTCTTCGCAGACACGCAGCTAGACGTCAGTACGCCTATCGGCGCTCCCGTCGCCACGGAGACGGCTAGCATCCTGATTCCTACGTTGGATTCGGCGGGACAGACGATCTATCTGCGTGTGGAGTGACGTCATGAAATTCGTCGCGGTCCTCGGCCTTCTCATATGCCTGCCCCGGCCGGGGCTCCTGGCCGCCGGGGCCGTCACAAACCTTCCTTGCCTCAGGCCGGCGCGGTGCGCGGCATCTTGGGCGCACTCGCCTTCGAAGAGAACCGCGGTCAGTCCGACCCGCGCGTGAAGTTTGTTTTCCGGGCGCGGGGCTACACTGCGTTCTTCCTCCGCGACCGCCTGACCATCGATTTCCCTACGGAGGATTCCGGGCCTTCAGCCATTTGTATGAGGCTCGAACGGCCCAACCGCGGTATGTCGCTGGAGGGGTTAGACCCGGTGCCGATCCAAACGGGTTATTTCCGGGGCCGGGACGCCTCGCGCTGGGTGCATGGTGTTGCGCACTACGCGAAGGTCCGTTACCGGGACGTCTATTCCGGCGTCGACCTGGTTTTCCGGCAGGGCGATGATGGACGGTTGGAGTATGACTGGGTCCTAGCTCCGGGCGCCAATCCGCAGGCAATTCGCGTGAAATTTGACCGTACCGCGGATCTGCGCGTGGCAAAGACGGGGACCTAATCGTCAGCAAGAACGGCTTCGAATGGCGGCATCGCAAGCCGAAGGCCTATCAGCCGGACGGCAGCGGCGCGACCCAAGTGACCGCCGTATTTCGGACCTGCGCGAAGGGGGAATCGGAGTTTGAAATTGGTCGCTATGATCGTACGAGGACTCTGGTCATCGACCCGGTGCTGGCCGCCTCGTTGAACACCGGGGGCACCGGCCAGCAGTGGCCGTACTATCAGGGGGGCAGCAGCCTCGGACATCGGCAGCGCCGTTGCGCTCGGTCCGCAAGACCTTGGCGGAAACATCTACGTTGCGGGCGCGGCCACGACCCTGGACTTTCCGGTCAACAATTCGCCATTCGGCGTACACAAACAGGGCGCGGATGCATTCGTGGCCGTGGCCTCCGAGGACCCTACGCTGGGATCGATATCCATCTCGGCCGTCTACTTTCTAGGCGGCAGCGGGGACGACGCAGCCACGGGCATGGCGCTGGATGCCCAGGGTAACGTCTATGTAACCGGGTATACGGACTCGCCGGATTTCCCGCTAGTGAACGCCGCACAAACAGCCAGCGGCGGTGGATTCGCGGCCAAATTCAGCGCAAATTTTTCCGCGCTGGTGTATTCCACGTATGTCGGTATGGCGCCTTCGCCGATGCCATACCCTTTTGGCGCTGTCGCCAGTGATCAGTCCGCCATCGCCGTGGACGCCAGCGGAGCGGCGTACATCACCGGGGCCACGGACGCCCAGTATTTCACGGCAAGTAAGGGCGCCTTTCAAACCACGGCCGGCAAAGGCCAAACATCGTTCGTGCTGAAGTTGGACGCCTCCGGCAAATTGGTCTACGCGACTTTTCTCGGAGGAACCGTGCTGGATTATGGCTACGCAATCGCGGTGGATGCAGCCGATAACGTCTATGTGGCTGGCTTCACGGAATCCCCGGATTTTCCGGTGACCGCCGGCGTGCTTGGGCCCAGTTGCGCGCAGTGCGGTCCTTTGGGGTCCGGCGCCTTCGTGACGAAACTCAATCCTACCGGCACAGGTCTGGTCTTTTCCACCTTTCTCGGTGGCGGCAGCGGCGCAAGCGCCAACGGAATCGCAGTGGACGCCGCGGGTAACAGTTATATCGCCGGCGGCGTGACCGGGCCCGGCATCGCGACATTCCCGACCACGCCGGGAGCGTTTCAGCGCTCGCCGGTCCTGGAGGAGTTCGCGGCATTCGTGGCCAAGCTGAACCCGGCCGGGTCCGCCCTGGTGTACTCCACGCTGTTGTCCGGCACTTCGGGTGCCAACACGTACAATGGCGAGGCGGCGGCGGGAGCGATCGCGCTGGATACCGCGGGCAACGCCTATGTGACAGGCTGGACCGGGGAGGTCGACTTCCCGCTTGTGAAGCCCCTGCAAACGGTCATCGGCAGTCAGTTCACGTGTGACCTAGGTATACCCTGTGGCGATGCATTTATCGCCAGGCTTAGCCCGGATGGGTCCACGCTGGAGTGGTCCACCTACTTCGGCGGAAGCTTCTTCGACGCTGGAGCGGCCATCGCCGTGAGCGGTCAGGAGGTATACGTGGCCGGCACGACCGGATCGGCTGACTTTCCCGGCCTTTCTAGCGCCGGCCCCGGTTCGGTATTCCTGCTGGATATCAGTCAGTCGGCCGACGCTCCCGGCGTCAGCGCGGCTGGCGTTACCAGCGCGGCCAGCTATGTCACTGGCCTGGTGCCTGGGGGCCTGGCCACTATCTTCGGGAGCGGCTTCACGAGCACCGCCGGAATACAGGTTGCGCAGTCCTTTCCGCTGCCTCTCCAGATCGACGGTGTCTCGGTTATGGTGGGCGGAATAGCCGCACCGCTGCCGGCACTGGCGAATGTGAATGGCGCCCAGCAGATCAACTTCGTGACGCCATGGGACGTGGCGAATGTGCGACCGGATCAGACCACCAGCGTGGTAGTGTCCGTGAACGGCGTCTCCAGCATACCGGTGCAGCCGCCATTTGCGGACTTTCAGCCCGCGCTATATCTTTACGATGGCACTTATGCGGCGGCGCAGCACGGCAGCGGTTATGCGCTAATCACTTCCGGCAATCCGGCGCAACCCGGCGAAATCGTTATCCTGTATGCGGACGGTCTGGGACTGGTGCAGGCCGCCGTGGCGCTTGGCGCGGCCGCGCCCTCCAGCCCGCCTTCGACGACGGTCGTGAATCCGGTGGTGACGATTGGCGGGGCGCAGGCGGATGTGTTCTTCTCGGGCCTGGCTCCGGGCTTCGCGAACCTATACCAACTCAATGTTCAGGTTCCGCCGGGGGCGCAGGCCGGAGAGCAGAGCGTCGCCATCAGTGTGCAAACGGCCTCCGGGCCGATCGTCAGCCCAGCGGCTTTGCTTCCGGTAGGACAGAGCAATTAAGTCAGCCCTGTGCCGGCACGAGTGCCGAAACGGCACGCATAGGTGCGTGCGCCACGGCGCGGGTTAAACTAGTATCGGGAGCCACAATGATTCCCGATTGGCCTTCCGAGCGCCGCCGCATGGTGGACCTCCAACTCCGCAAGCGCGGCATCCGCGACGCGCGCGTCCTGGACGCCATGCGCGTCATCCCCCGCGAGGAGTTCGTCCCGCACGAAATCCGCGTCTGTAGCTATCGGGACGAGCCCCTGCAGATCGGATACGGCCAGACCATCTCCCAGCCATACATGATCGCGCTGATGGCCGAGCTGCTCGAATTGACCGGCACGGAAACCGTGCTGGATGTGGGCGGTGGTTCGGGTTATCATGCCGCCGTGCTGGGCCAACTGGCGGCGCGCGTGGTTTCGATCGAGATCATTCCCGCCCTGGTACGCCAGGCGGAACAGAACCTGGCGCGCACGTCGCTCGGCGGCAACATCACGGTGGTCTGCGGCGATGGATCGCAGGGCCGGCTGGAAGCCGCGCCGTACGCAGGCATTTCGGTAGCCGCCGCCGCGCCGGACATTCCCGAAGCTCTGGTGGCGCAACTCGACTACTCCGGTCGCCTGGTGATCCCGATCGGCGACAGGCGCGACCAGGAGTTGCGCGTGATCGTGAAATCGTGCGGCGTCATCCACGAACGCATCGCCACTTTTTGCCGCTTCGTGCCCTTGCGCGGGGATGGCGGATTCCGCTAGTGGCCTCGTAGGCCGGCTGCGCGCAGGCGACCGCGGCTCGCCTTAGCCGCCTGAAAGGCGGCTGCGGGCGGAATTGCCCGCCCTCCACTCGCCCCCGGCCGCCAGCCCCTTGGCTTTAGCGTTACACTGTGGTGTCCATATGTCGAAATCCAAGACTCTGCTTTGCACCCTGGCGATGGCCGCATCCGGGCTTCTGGCACAAGGTCCCGGCGCGCCCGTCCTTATGCACCTCTATCCAGTGGCGCTCGACGCCACCGGCCAACCCGTCACCGACTTGAACGCCGGCGATTTCAAGATCGTCGACCAGGGCAAGCCCCAAACCATCTTCGCTTTCCATAGGCCCGCCGCGCCAGCCGCCGCGCTGGGGCCGCTCGAGCATACCAACCGGCCCGGCGGCGTGACGCCGCGCAACATCGTCATCCTGTTCGACCTGATGAATGAAAACCAGAACGACCGGCTGGACACATGGCACGCCTTGGCTAAATCGCTGCCGCAACTGGAAACCGGCAATGCCGTGTATTTCTACCTGCTCAACCTGGAAGGCGAGCTGGTTCCGATTCACGCTATAGGACCAAAGTCCGCCGACGACGCCACCTGGCCACAGGGCGTGGCCGAGGTGCTGGACAAGGCCATGAAAGCCGCCAGCCATGGCCGGCCGGTGCACATGGGCCAGGAGGACCAGGTGAAAAAGACCTTCCATCAGCTCGAGGTGCTCGCCGCCGACTTAGCGCCTCTTCCGGGCCGGAAGGACATCGTCTGGATCACCGACGGCATCCAAAACGTGTACCAATCCAAGCTTCCGTGCAACGGAGACTGGGTGGATTGCGCTCTTTACGTGCCACACCTGGCGGTCACGTTGGCACATGCCGAAGTCGCGGTGAATCCCGTTTCGTACAGCCGGGACCTGACCACCGCGGTCAATCCGGACCAAGGCAAAATGGATCACGCGTGGACACCCGTGCAGTCCACGGCGCAGGCCCCGACCAATGCTTCGAACGCTCTTGGCGATGTGCAGATGCATAACGTGCAGGGCTCCCAGGGCGCGGATCCGGCCCTCGACCTGGCACAAATGGCCCTGATGACCGGAGGCCATAGCTACTTCCGGCTGGACATCCGCGCGGTCCTTAAACAAGTGGCCGTCGACGACGCCAATTCGTTCGAGATTGCCTACGATCCGCCGGCGGAGAACTGGGACAGCAAGTGGCACAGGATCCACATTATTTGCGAACGGGCGGGAGTCAAACTGCAGGTCCGGGAGCGCTACTATGCCGTGCCGGATGCGCGCCCGGCCATGGACAGAATGAAAGCAGCCTTGATGGCGGCGTTTCAGAGCCCAACCGACATGGCGGAGATCGGCCTGCGCACGAAAATCGCGCCCATGGAAGGAGACAAGCAGGGCGTGCATATGGACGTTCGCATCGATCCGAAGGACATCCTACTGCATGAACAGGGCGGCAAGTTTACCGGCTCGATATATTTCCTGATTTCCGATCGCGGCGCCGCGGGCCCGCTCGGCGAGCCGGCGGTGGCCAGTTACCCATTCGATCTGACGGCCGCACAGCACGACCTGGTGATGAAGGAGGGCATCCCCATCGCGCAGGACCACCCTACTACCGACGCCGTACAGCAGCTCCGCATCATTATCCTAGATCAGAGCACTAATGCGGTAGGCTCTCTAACATTTGCCGTAAAGTAAGCCGCACCTGTTCGAGCACATGCGCCGGGTCCGGATCGTCCACCCGGATGACATGTCCCGCGGGCCGCCACCGTGCGAACATGCGCGCGCATGGGAAGCCGGCAAACACGGCAACCAGTGGGACGCCGCAAGCCGCGGCCACATGCTGCCCGGCGGAATCGTATCCCACGTAGAGTTGGCTGCGCACGATGATCGAAGCGAAGCCGGCGAACGAGCCCGTCCACCGTTCTACGTGTGCTCCACACGCCGCGACCGCCCGTTCAACGCGGGCGGCTTCCTCGCCTCCCGCGCCTTGATCGATGGTCAACGGCAAACCAGTGCGCGCGAGCAGGGCTAGCAGTTCGGTCTCGAATGGATCGGCAATTCGTTTGGCGGGATTCTCTCCCACGCCCAGGCTGATGGCGATGCCGGGCGGCGACAGGCCGGCGGCTCGTGCTACGGCCACGAACGGGCGGGCGTCTTGGATACCGAACGTCCGCTCGGCCCAACGCCTGGCGAGAACTGGCAGTGGATCGTGGCTGTCGCCGCCATACGCGCGGCTTTCGAAGAAGTAGTAGCGCTCCTCGTCGCACACCGGCAGCAGGCCAAGCTGCGTCAGGCGCGAATCCGGATCGATTACGAGACTGTCTGGCTGCGCCAACGCGGCGCGCAGATCGGGCCCCGTGGCCAGGCGATCGCGCAGCTTGCCGCGGCGATAGTTCACCGGTAGATGCAGGATGCGCGGATCGGCGGCAAACAGCTCCCAGTTCTTGCGCGGGCCTGCCAGGTAGATGGCCGCCTCGGGAAAGCGGCGCTTGGCCGCATCCAGGATGACGCTGGTCACGGCGACATCGGCGCCGAGCGTCACGCGCGAGAGCACGAAGACCGTGCGCGGTTCGCCGGTAATCGGGCGGGGAATGCGTACGCGACGGTAGCGATCCACCAGCGCGGCACTTTCGCCCGGGGCGATGGCTTCCGCGAACAGCGCCGCATAGGTATCGCACAGCGCTGGCTCGAAGCGGTCCGCCAAGCCTTCGGCGACGATGCGAAAGAGCGCATCGGAACACTCGTCGTCCGCGAGGGAGCGCAGTAACTCCGGCGGCCACGGCTCTCCTCGTAGGCAGTAGTCCAGCAGCCGCGCCGCGCGTGAATTACAGGAAAGGTTCGCCATGGGATAGCGGTGCCGTCGTGTGGGGCGGGACTCCAGTCCTGCGCGGGTCCTCCTGGACCCACTCTGGCCGGCG
>JBEKMJ010000141.1:0-19730 GCA_050008575.1 Bryobacteraceae bacterium | reverse complement strand
AACGCACGCCGAGCCCGCGCCGCCTTCATCTGGCTGCCGGAGTCAATCTCCAGGTGAATCCGGTAACCAAAAGGTGAAATTGACAGAGAGAGAATGTGAGCGGCAGGGCGCAGCCTCTTGCATGCCACGGGCGAGCAACAGGAAAATGATCTTGACGCGTCCGCCTGCGCGCCTACCGCTCGCACCCTCCAGCGCTAGTCGCCCCTCGTGCCGCCCATCCGCCCGCTGGCGGGCGCGGCGACGGGCAACGGGCGGCCCGGTCCCAGGCGCGGCGCTCCCGTGGGTTACGTCGAGCGGCGGGATGGCCGTTGGTGCATCGTGGAAGGGGGCACGGGGCCGGGGCGGGCGGCGACGGCTGGAGGACCGGCATTTGAGGGAGCTTTGAACCGGTTCATTCCGTGGAAGGTCAGCGGTCGGTGGCGAATGTAGCGCTAATCGCGAGGATTGAACTGGTCGTCGCCTTCTTCCTGAACGGGCGTTGAGTGCCCGTTGCGTGTAGAACTCTCACCGCCGTTTAGCCTTTTCTATTTCCCTAGCGGCGTGCGGCTCGACGTTCAAACCCCTTGACGCCTGCCGGGAGCGATAGACGAAGAAAAACAAGCACGAGCAGAACGATAAGGATGATGAGCACTAAACGCTTTAGACCCATGCCAAATTATCACCGATTTCGATAGAGGTCCGCGCCGCATCTCTTCCCCCATCCACACGCTGGCGGTCGCGGCGACGGACGACGGGCGGGGGGCTCCGGTATCGAGCTACGCGAAAGCGCCGACCATGCCCGGCATTTGCAGGCTGCAGCCTGTCCGAGGCCGCGGTGCTCACGATGGGACACGTCGAGTGACAAGGCAAGCTAGTGGGTCCATGAGCCCGAGACGTGACCGCCCTCATACGAGGCTAGTCGTCGATGAGCTAGAACGAGACTCGGGGAAGATGTATCTTCAGCTTGTAGCAGATGAAGAGAACCAGGATCGCGCCCAGTGTTGAAAAAATGAGGCCGGCGGGATGATATCGTTCGTTTGTCGCCCGCGAAAACATGTGGGTAACGCCGCCGCCGACGATCGATCCGATGATGCCGAGCATGATCGTCCAGAAGGTCGTCATGTGCTCGTGCATCACCGATTTCGCGATAACCCCCGCGATTAGCCCAATAAGAATATACCAGATGAAGTGAAACATACTTTTCCTCCAGCTTTTGCCTTCAGAACGTCATCGAGTCTAAACCTGGGTTTCGCAATTCAGCAGACTCTCCTAATGGCATTGATCGGCTCTTCCGAATTGAAACTCAAAAATTGGCTATTGTCAAGCGCGGAGTGAAGGAGTGAAGGGCGGAGTGGAAGGCTCGGGAGTGAGAGCTTCCAAGACCGCGGCGCGCGCGATGGGCACGTCGAGTGGCGGGATGGCTGGCGGCGCATCGCTGAGGGGGCCGTCGGTCGCGCGCAGCGCAACAACGCGCGGGCATCAGCTCGCATGCCTCCAGCGCCTGTCGTCCGGGCGCGGCCACCGCGTCAGTGGCGTGCGCTCTCGCGACGGATGAATGCCCCGGTCTCGGACAGCGCTTTCTCGCCGAATCGTGCCGCCCCTCAGCCCGCCGGCGGTCGCGGCGACGGCAACGGGGTGCTGGCGCTGGAACGGCTGCCAGGCATCGGGCTCTGCGGAAACCAGGCGTGCTCTTGGCGGCGGGCTGCGCCCGTCTGACGCCGCGGTGCGCGCGATGGGCGCCGCCGAGCGGCGGTGCGGCCGTTGGGGCACTGTGGAAGGGACAGGGCGCTGGTTGGGGCGGCATATTACGCGCGACCCACAGCTCGCACGACCATGGCAAGCTTTAAGGGTGTCACTCAGAAAGAGTATCCAGAAAACTGATTCAATCCCTCCGAAATCGAAGCGCCGCCGGCATCTCGTCGACGATCCCGTCGCCCATCCGCCCGCCTTGCGGTCGCGTCGAGCGGCGGGACGGCCGGCTGGGGCGGCGTGGAATATCCTAGGCTCGGGGCTGCACCGGCCCGAGGAGCGGCGTTGGCCCGTGGTGCATCGTGGGAGCGGCACGGCCGCCGCGGGGCACGGCCACCGGCGCGGGCGGCGTATCGCGCGCACCCCTTCAGCGCCACACGCTCGGGCATGGTCATCGCGTCGCGCGGCGGGCGCTCTCGCGGCGGATGAACGCCCTGCTCCTTAGACAGCGTCCCTTCGCCCATCCGCCCGCCGGCGCGGGCGGCGGGCGCCGGGAGCCGGGCCGCCGGCATCTCGTTACGCGAAACCAGAAACGCACCGTATGGGCCCATGTTTTCAAAATAGTTCTTGAGACCAAAGTTCACTCTGTGAGCCCACGTTTTCGAAAGCGTTTTACCGATCGCGACGTTCAGTTCCGGGTTGCCCTCAAGGGGCTCAATGGTCACAACCGTTGCGTCGCGGCAACGGACGACTTGGGGGGCGCCGCCATGGGCCGGCGGGCGCGCAAAGCGCCAGCCAAACTCTGCGCTTGCGGCCCGCGCCGGTCCGACGCCGCGGCGCTCACGATGGGCCACGTCGAGCGGCGGGACGGCCGGCGGTGCATCGCGGAAGGGGCACGGCCGCGGGCGGTGGATCGCGCGGCCTACCGCGCACGCCTCCAGCGCCCGTCGGTCGGGCGTGGTGATCGCGGCACGCGGCGCGTTGGCATCGACGGATGCAATCCGTTACAATCGCGCTCTGCTTATGACTCACACGGTGCAGCTCGCGTGCCGTCCTGACGGAAACTACTGGATTAGCATTCTTGAGGACGAATCAGGCAAGGTCGTCTGCCCCGATATAGGACCCTTTAAGCGAGAACAGGTTTTTCACAATCTCCTTTTGGTTGGTCTCGATGATGTTCAGGCGGAGTTCTTGACCGAAATGGCGCACCTCAACGGCAACGCACGGATTAAGGGTGTCACTCAGAAAGAATAGCCAGAAGACTGATTCAATCCCTCCGAAATCGAAGCGCCGCCGGCATCTCGTCGACGATCCCGTCGCCCATCCGCCCGCCTTGCGGTCGCGTCGAGCGGCGGGACGGCCGGCTGGGGCGGCGTGGAAGGGCACGGACGCCGGCGAGGGCGGCGTGTCGCGCTGTGGACTTCGGCTCGCAACCCTCGAGCGCAGGTCGCTCGGGCGCGGTCATCGCGTCGAGCGCCGTGCGCCCTCGCGGCGCATGAACGCCATGGCCTTGCACAGCGCCTCGTCGGCGCCCGCGTCGACCATCCGCCCGCTGGCGGTCGCGGCGACGGACAACGGGCGGCTGGCGGCGTCAGGCTGCGCGAAGCCCCAGCCCTGCTCCTGCGCTTGCGCCCCGCGCCGGTCCGAGGCCGCGGCGCTCACGATGGGCCGCTTCGAGTGGCGGGGTGGCCGGTGGGGCGACGTGGAAGGGCAGCTACGCCGGCGCGAGCGCCGTATCGCGCGCGGCCTACGCTCGCACGGCTCCCGCGCCCGTCGCCCGGGCGTGGTCATTGCGTCGAGCGGCGGGTGCCCGGACGGGTCGCATGGCGTTAGGGCATCATGTAACACTGTGCTAATCTTCCTCCTGATGCAACGAGCGTGCGCCAGATGACCAGAGTCAATCTGACCGAAAAGGTTTACCTAGCCATGGGGATGCCCCTGAAGGAGGCCGACATCCTCGTCTGCGCGATAGTTGATAGCATCGTCCGTGCTCTGCGATCTGGGGACAAGGTGGAGATCCGCGGATTCGGAAGCTTCCATACGCGCCAACGACGAGGGCGCATCGGGCGCAATCCAAAAACTGGAGCCAAGGTCGAAGTGCCGCCGAAGAGAATTCCCTTCTTCAAACCGAGCAAGGAGCTTCGCGAACTGGTTGATCGTTAGCGGGCTCACCCGGATGAATGCTCTGCCCTCGGACAGCATCCGTCGCCCATCGCGCCGCCCATCCGCCCGCCTGCGGTCGCGGCGACGGGCAACGGGCTGCGCGAGGCGCCAGCCATGCTCTTGGGCTACCGGCTGCGCCGGTCCGAGGCCGCGACGCTCGCGATGGGCCGCGTCGAGTGGCGGGCCCGCCGTTGGTGCATCGTGGAAGCGCACGCGTAGCGTATCGCGCGCCCCTATCGCTCCCACGCCTCCAGCGCCAGTCGCGCGGCGTAGTCATCGCGTCGAGCAGGGTGCGCTTCGCGGCGCATGAAGGCCCTGGGCTCAGGACGGCGCCCCTTCGCCGATCGCGTCGCCCATCCGCCCACTGGCGGTCGCGGCGGCGGACGACGGGCGGCTGGCGGCGGAACTGGCCGCCGGCAAGGGGCTACGCTGAGCTCCAGCCATGTTCTGCGCTTCGTTCAGCGTCCCCGTCACCGGTGCTTAACGCTCGTCTGAAGCCGGTGGTTACGCGTCGGCGGGTGGTGGCGCGAAGCATCACAACAAGGGTGCGCGACACAAAAGTGAGGATCAGGCACGACGTGCCTCCCAATAGTCTTCAAAATTGCCGCTGAGTTGGCAGCAGCGGAGTGCGATGATGGCATTGGCGCCGCGGACGGTCCAGAACATTCCGGATTGCTTGAGGCGGGTGCCGATGACGGTCCTACAGCCAGCCTCCATGACCCCGGTCCCGACAAACAGGCCCTGCCTCCGGAACTCTGGGTAACGCATGCGTGCGGCGTTGGCTTCGAAGTATCCAGCTTCCGTGCGAACCATATCGATCGCTTCCGTCGCAGCCGGGCGGAGCGCACGCAAGGAAGTCAGGAGGCTTTCGATGCGCCCGTTGTCGAGTTTGTCTTGCGCCGCCATGATCCACCGCTTTTGACGGGCGGCATTGTCCGGATACAGCTTGGGGGCGAGATTCCACAGATGCTCACGGGCGTGATAAAGGTCCACGATTCTGGACGGCGTCGGGGAAGTATCGATCTCCGATGTTCCAGATCCAAACCGCACCGTCTCCCATGAATACTTTGAGGACTGCTCGGTTCCAGCCGCGGCGCCAGGCTTCGGTGTAGAGGCGTAGGCCGAACTCCTCGGCGGTTTCAATGGCGCCGACGTAGCTGGTCGAGTTTTCGTCCCGGACCGGGCGGCCCTCCGCATCGGTTCCGGTCTGCGTGAAGACACAGCCGAGTTTGGCTTCGCGCGTATGGGCGGGTTGGCCGGGTTGTTTCCCCTGCCTGCCTTGCGTCTCGGCGATCGTCACGGGTACGCCGGTGCCGTCGGTCTGGATGTACAGAATCGGAATGCGAGGTCCGGCTACGACCGGCAATTCCAGTTGCTTGGCCCGGCGGATCTCCCGTTGCTGATGGGCTAGGATATCCCGGCCAATGGCTTCCGCTGTACGTTCTACGGCTTTGGTCGTTACCGTAAGGTCAGCCAGTAATTTCAGTTGTGCGCGCCCGCGGTTGAATGCCACCTCATGCCCGATGAGGCCCATCATCCGACGGACTCCTGGGGATAATGCCGTACCCTGAACATCCAGTTCGCGATCCACGGGGAATTGGCCGCGGTGGCAACTCAGGCACAAGTAATAGGGCCGCTCCATCCGGGTGGGACCCAGCGCCGTCAACACTTGCTTAGTCCGCAGCTCGATGTATTGCGCCTGCCGACCGCACACACAAGGTAGCCGGCGTTGGTCCACGGCAGGCGGGCCGTAATGCAGCAATTGGCCGAGGGCCGCGGCACCTGCGCAGTGCAGGACCGAACGGATAGCCATTTCGACCGCTTCCAAATCGATACCGCCGCTCTTGCGCCGCTCGGCAAAAACTCTTTGCAGCAAACGCTCTACTTCGCGTGTGACTTCCTGATGGATTGCAATACTCGTTTTTTTCCTGCACGGTCCAGCCCGCCACATCGGACTCGACCGGACGCAAGCGACAGATCTGCTCGTTAAGGGCGATCAGTTCCGCACTCAGGCTTTGCAGGTGATGGAACTCGGCGACTTGAAGCCGACATTCCACGCAAACGCTCACATTCATGTCGCGCACCCTCACAACAATCATGGGTTGCCTGGCCTCGGTTGCAAAGGTAAACTGGCTTGAGCGCTCGGCCACAAATCGATGAACCGCTCCGCCACTTTACACGACCGATCCGCACGCGCGTCACGGCCTTAATTTGCCATTATCGTCCCGGCAATCGTCTGGTCGCCGCACCCCGAGGTGCGTACCGGTATACGGAGCGCCCCGTTCCACTCCCGCCGATTCGTGGACGGCCTCCCAGGGGTGCGTTATATAATAATAATCCAGGAGGGCCCCCATGTCATTCCGCGGCGTAGGATGTGCCGTAGCGGCGCTTCTCGCAACGCAACCTGCACTATTGGCGCAGGCGGCGAAAACGCCCCGCCACCGCGTGGCCAATTTCGAATCGCTCCCGCAGGCACCCGTCCCGAACGATCCACTCGAACTGGTCACCGGCGATGCCCAGCCCGTTCAAAATGCCGAGCAACGGGCGGTTGCTACCGGCCTGCTGAAGAAGGCGCGCGACGCCACCAATGTGCGCGCGTACGCGTACGACCTGAAAACCACTTTCGTTTCGTCGGGCGCTTCCGAGGGCGCTTGGAGCCTGGAGGATACTTCTCCGTCGCGCGGCGTTTACCGTTGGACCGCGCAGGGACCTTCCTACTCGGCGACCAATCTTTATAGCAATGAACTGCTCTACGGTAATCAAGCGGCGGGCACCATGCCGCTGCGGTTGGCGCAAGTACGCGCCGCCATCTTTTTTGCGTACCAGGAGTTCGGCCCGTATGCCACGCTGCGTACTGCAACGGGCAGCTTGAACGGCGCGGAAGTCAGTTGCGTCCTGGTCTCGCATTCGGGGCTGAACAATCTGCCCGCCGGCGCGCGCCGCTGGGAGGAGTCCGAATACTGCATGGATTCCAAGTCCGGCGTGCTCATGCGCTACTCGCCCGTGCCTGGTGTGTTCGTGTCCTACGATTACACGAACGCCTTTCACTTTCACGACAAGGCGATTCCAGGCAAGTTCACCATCACGATTGGGGGCCAGTCCGTCGCCGAGGCTCGCACGGAAAGCGTCAAGGACCCGGGCGCCATGGACCCGGCGCTGTTTCAACCCGCCGGTCTGGAAAAGATAGGCGTGGGCTCGCTGATGACTCGGCCGTGGAAGATTCGCACCACAGCGTCCGGAAGCGGGAACACGCAGGGTGCGCTGCAGTTCGTGGTCCTCGATGGCATGGTGACCCCGGACGGTCAAATGGGCGAAGTCCAGGTGGTGGCCAGCAGCAATGCCGCTCTGAACCAATCCGCACTGGATAAGGCGGCCGCATTTAGGGGCTGGCAAACGGCAGAGGACGCCCAACCCGGCGCCACACCTCTGTCGCACGAAGTTTTTTTCACGGTGCAGTTCGTCCCATCCGAACCTTAAAGCACTGATGAAACTGCTGGGGCACAAAAATATACGGACGCAGGCGAGCCCGCTGCGGCGGAACGCTATTGCCCGGCGCGATTTTACGCTATAATCGGTCCTATTAGATTCTGGAATTGGACGTTCGGCACACATGACGGAAGTTCCTGCAGAGCGGGATGTGGTCACCCGTCTTCTCAGAGAATGGGGCGGCGGAAACAAACAGGCGCTTGACGAGCTAATTCCCCACGTCTACCAGCAGCTTCGTAGGCTGGCGTCGATCTCTCTGCGTTCCGAGCGTCCCGATCACACGCTGCGCGCGACCGCTTTAGTGCACGAGGCCTATCTCCGGCTGGTTGATGCGAATGTGGCGTGGGAGGATCGAGTCCACTTCTTTGCAGTCTCCGCCCGGCTGCTACGCCGCATCCTGGTGGACCATGAGAAGGCTCATAACCGGCGGAAGCGCGGCGGCGGCGCGGAAACGATTTCACTCGATGAAGCCCTGGTGATCGGGCCGAAAACACAAGGCGGCCTCACGGCGCTGGATGAGGCTTTGCAGCGTCTGGCCGAGCAGGACCGGCGCAAGAGCGACATCATCGAACTGCTGTGCTTCGGCGGGCTCACCTATGAGGAAGCGGGGGCGGCCCTGCACATCTCCCCCGCCACAGTACACCGCGAGCTGAGAATGGCCCGCGCATGGCTCCATCGGGAACTCATCCCGAATTCAGCTTCCGCGTAGACAAGCCGACGATGGAATCGTCATCCCGATCCAATCGGTGGCAGCGCCTCGATCATCTGTTTTATAGCGCACTAGATCTGGAGCCCGACGCCCGGGCGGCCTTCCTCGATCAGGCTTGCGGCGAGGATGCCGAACTGCGAGAAGAAGTGGAATCCCTGCTGCGGGCCGACGGGCCGAATATGGATTTCCTGAATCAGCCCGTTTTGGATGCGGCGCAACGGATCGCCCGCGAAGATGATCTTTCCGCCCAACGCATCGGCGCGTACCAGCTATTGCGTTTGTTGGGAGAAGGCGGGATGGGCAAAGTCTACCTGGCTGCCCGCGCCGACGACCTTTACCGCAAAAAGGTAGCCATCAAGATCGTGCAGAGCGGTCTCGGGCAAAGTCCCGGCATGCTGCTGCGTTTTCGCAGTGAGCGGCAGATTCTGGCCAATCTGGAACATCCCAATATCGCCCGCCTTCTGGATGGCGGCGTTACTCCCGGCGGCGTTTCCTACCTGGTGATGGAATACGTGGATGGAATCCGCGTCGATGATTATTGCCGGACCAATCAACTCGGGATCGAGCTGCGGCTGCGATTGTTTTGCGCGGTCTGCTCAGCCGTGGACTACGCCCATAAGAACCTGGTGGTTCATCGGGATATCAAGCCGGCGAACATCCTGGTCACGGCGGAAGGCATTCCCAAACTGCTGGATTTCGGCATTGCGAAATTGATGGATCCGGAAATGGGAAATGTTGTGGCTACGTTGACTGCGGATCGCATCATGACCCTGGAATATGCCAGCCCGGAGCAGGTGCGCGGCAGACCGGTGACTACCGCTACCGACGTGTACGCGCTGGGATTGCTGCTGTACGAGCTACTCACCGGCCAGCGTCCGTTACGAACGGATTCAGCCAATCCTCTGGATCTGGCGCGTTTGATTTGCGAGCAAATTCCGGAACCGCCGAGCGTGGCGGCAAGTTCGAATTCGGAATCCGCCCGAAAGCTGCGCGGGGAAGTGGACAACATCGTGCTCATGGCCTTGCGTAAAGAACCCAGCCGCCGTTATGTCTCGGCGGCTGCGATGGCTGCCGATGTGGATGCATATCTCACCGGTTATCCGGTACATGCCCGTACCGACGCCTGGGGTTATCGTACCGGGAAACTGATTCGGCGACATAAAGCCGCGGCTGCGGCGACGGCGATCGTCGCCGTGGCGTTGGTGATCTTCAGCATCGGTATGGGCCTGTTGGCCCAGCGGGCGACGCGCGAACGGCTCGCTGCGCAGCGCGAGGCGCAATTCCTGGAACGCATCTTCGCAGCGGCGACGCCGGACGGAGCGCGGGGCCAGCGCGTTACAGCGCGAGAGTTGCTCGACCAGGGCGCCAAGCGCGTGGACCGTGAACTGGCCGGCGATCCCGAGCTTCGCGGCACAATGCTGGATTCGATCGGCCGCGCTTATTCTACGCTCGGCCTGTTCGATGAAGCCGAGCATTTGCTGGAACGGGCCTATGCTCTGCGCCTCAAGATTCTTGGCGCGGGGAGCACGGATGTGGCCAGCACGCTCTTTAACCTGGCAACCGCTATCCGCCAGCAGGGTCAATACAAGAAGGCCGAACCTTTTTTCCGGCAGTCGCTGGCCATTCGCGAGCGCAAACTCGGCGAGCATAACGCCGATGTTGCCGAAAGCTTAAGCGTGTTGGGGGAATGCCTTTATCTCGAGAACCGGGATGCCGAAGCCGAACCTATTTTGCGAAAAGCCCTGGCGATAGACCGGGAACTTGGCAGCGATTCTTTTTCGGGAAATTATCTGGCCCTGCTTTTGAAGCGCAAAGGAAATTACGCGGAAGCTTTGCCCTTATTGCAAGAACAGGTCGAGCACGATAAGCGGCAACTGGGCGCGGACAGCCCCGATTATGCCCTGGCTTTGCATAACCTGGCGGGTGCGTTAATCGATGCGGGCGATTTCGCGAGGGCCGAAACGACCGAACGCCAGGCCCTCGCCCTGCAACGCAAAATCATGGGCAACGATCATCCCGATCTGGCCTATCCACTGAACAACCTGGGGAATCTGCTGCTCGGAAAGGGAGACTGGCGGGCGGCCGAGCCGCTGCTGTGGGAAAGCCTGCAACTGCGGCGCCGGACAGTCGGAGAAAAGAGCGCTTTGTACGGACTGGGGCTCAATAACTGGGCCCGCCTGCTGCAACAAAAGGGCGACTATGAACAAGCCGAGAAAACACTGAAGTCGGCTTTGGACACAATTGTCAAGGCCAACGGGCCGGTAGACTGGAACGCCGCGAGAGTGACTGCTAGTCTGGGACAGCTGGAATTCGACCGTCAAGACTACGCCGGAGCCGAACGGTATGCGCGTCGGGTTCTGGAGATAGCTCATCAGCTCGGGGCCGACGAGAATCCGCAGGCGGCCGCGGCCTTAATCGATCTCGCTGAAGCCCGCGCTCACCAGGGAGATCCGGCCGGCGCGGAACCTCTGTTGCGCCGGGCGGTGATGATTCGCCAAAAGCAATTTTCGCCGGGTCATCCGAATGTGGTTGGCGCGCAGGTGCGTTTGGGTGAGGTATTTACTGCCGAAGGCAAGGCTTCCGAAGCGGAGACACTCTTGCGAAGTGCCCTGGCCTCAGCCCAGTCGGCTCGGTTTCCATTGCTTTCCTGGCAGATTGCCGAGGTGCAAAGCGCGCTGGGTACGTGTCTGATCGCGCTCGGCCGGGCTGACGAGGGGGAAGAGCTAGTCAGAACGAGCCGGGCCGCTCTGCAGTCGGATCCGCGTCCTGCCTTTCGCCAGCCCTATACCCAGCAGCGCCAACACAGCACCCGTTAGCAGAAGAGTGGAGGGCTCCGACGTGGCGGTGGCATCGATCTCGAATGCCGGGCGAAGTTCTGACGTCGCCCTATACAACCATCCCGTTCCAAACTGCGTGTCATTGTAGACGAAGTTCAACCCATTTGAATAATTCTGGGTGACGTTCCAGTTCCAGGCAGCCTGGCTCTCGAAATAGTTCTCGTTCAGGTCTGGAATATCCACGACCAGCCAGTATTGCGTCCCGGCGGTTAGCGTTGGACATGCGGTACACCCGAATGTGACCAGGTTTCCCGGGGGCCACGCGCCGATGCGCTGCCCGCTTTCGAGCGACAGATTTGCAATATCCGCGCCCGGCAGTTCGTCGACGCTCGCCGCCAGATATACGCCCAACGGCGAAACGGCCAGATTACTGAAAATGATCCCAAGAGGTAACCGGGCGTCTTCGAATATCACGGCTTGGGCGGAGGTGAAGGCCACGGCCAGCATTTGTCCCGCCTCCACTCCTCCATCGACAGTCCAGCCGTTTCGCGGATTGAACAGCGGCGGCGATCCCAGGTTGCCGGCGATGATGGTGCTCGCGGGCGAGAGTGACGGCATCGCGGCGAGGACGGCGATTCGAAAGCCATCGCGAGAGAGCGGCGAGAGGCATGGTCATAACTTGCTCACCGTGCCCGAGACATTATTCGCCACCCAAATGTCGGCTCCATCAAAGGCTATCCCAAGCGGATTCGTACCGGCGCTGAATGTGCCCAGATTCGCGCCATCGGCGGCACGCAGCTTAGTGTTGGATGGCGGGGTACTATTTCAGCAGGGCGATCTTCTGATAATCCGTTCCTCCCACCGCTTCCACCTGTCCGCATAGCGGAACTGCGGAAGGGAGCAAAAACCCGAGGCCCAACCATATGGAAATCGTTTTCGTTCTTTTTTTCATGACTCACTCCTGCTAAGCCCAATCCAAGGCCTGTTACTCGATGGTTTTCAACAGCACTCCCGCCGTGCTGTAAACGGAAATCGAATTTGCGGTCGCGTTTGAGAAGTAAACGCGCCCGCGCACGCTGTCGATAGCCATGCCGGCGGGAACAAAGGGCAACTGCAGGAAGAACCGGTTCGCGGGAAGGATGACCACGACGCCATGCGAGCCGGCGAAATAGAGATTGCCGGATGAGTCACTCGCGAGGGCCACCGCGCTGGCGGCGATGCTGCTGCCGGCGAGCGTGCCGGTCGCCAGCGCGATGGTTTCGGCATTCTGATAAACCGTGCTGCTGCTGGCGTAAGAAAACACGCCTTGCGAGACCGTCAAACAAAGAACGTCGCCATAAGGCGCGATAGTCCTTACCAAGCCGGTGGGCGCGCCGTAATCGGTGGCCGCGGCATAGACGGTTACGTTCATGCTGTTGTTATTGACCCAGATGCTGCTCAAAGCATCGATGGCGATGCCTCGCGGAAACGAGATGCGCTGGCTGATGGTATTGCTGGTATTCTGCACCCCGCCGGTGTATTCGGTTACGTTGCCCACGCCGCCGCCGAAGAAATTGGCTACCCATAAGCTGCCCGCCGGATCGAAGGCCAGGCCGGTTGGGTAGTGGATGGCTTGCGTAATGGTCCCGGCACTCTCAAAGGCGTATTTACTGGTGAACTCTACGACGTTGTTTGCGCCGGTATTGGCGACCCACAGGTTTCCCTTGGTGTCGACTGCCAGTCCGGTCGGGGAGTTGAGCGGGTTGGCGGCGAATCCGGCGGTTGCCACCATCAAGAGACACACCTGCGCGGCTGCCGTCCGAGCGATGGTTTTCATGAGCTGCATGGTTCTTCTCCTTGAGCTTGACGGGGCGGTTCTGTCTGCGCAGAGTGCCGCCCAGCCAATCTTGAGCGTCATCGTTCGACCGGTCTAATGCGAGCCGTTCGGCTTGTTCGTGCTGGCGCTTGGTGCGCCTGCGGGGTAGTTGCAGAGCACGCCGTTCGCGACATTGTGCGCGTTCACCTGGTCGGTGTTGATCACCTTACAAAGCCACTGAGTTCCGTCGCCGCTTAGACCGGAGCCGTTGACCAGGATGCTCGCGGCCTCAGGGTATCCATCTGCGCTGCCGCAAGACCCGCCCAGAACGACTCCGCCGGGGTCGCAACTATAACTAGAAGTGTCGGAATTGTTGGCAGCTAGGCTGAAAACGGACTGATAGATCACCAAATTGGCGCTGGATCCGGCGGGTCCTTGGGGCCCCTGCGGACCTGCCGGTCCTTGTGGACCTGCCGGCCCTTGCGCACCGTTGAAACCCATGGGGCCCTGGTTACCCTGTGGACCTTGCGGACCCGGCAGGCCCGGAGTGCCTTGCTGGCCCGCCGGACCTGGTGCACCAGCGGGGCCTGCCGGGCCTTGCGGTCCGGTCGTCCCGACGGTTGCATCGAAGACGGCAGTCTCACCCGCCGAGGTCTTGAGCTTTAGCAGGAAAGTACCCGGCGCCTGGGTAGACGGCATTTGCGCAACGACGTTGGTAGACGTGTAGCTGATTACGGTGAGCGGCGTGTCATCCAGGATGACGCTGGGTAGACTCGATCCGAAGCCTGTGCCCGTGATCGTGAGCAACGGGTCGGTGGTAATGTAGTTCGTCGTAATCGATGCGATCGACGGTTTCGCCGTAGTCGCGTCCTGGGCGAAAGCCGTGCCGATGGCGCAGCCCAGTCCAATCGAAAGCAGGGTGGCCATCGGCCGAAAATGGCGGATGGCCCGAATCGTCTGAGTTTCGTGTGTCACTTTATGTCTCCTTAGTGGTGGCCCAAAGTTTCTGTTCCCTCTAATAGCGACATATGGGGAGCGATTCCCTCACGAATCGTATTATGCGCGTTTGTTTCTTTCCCGCCAGAGAGAAGACCTTGCCGCGGTCCCCACTGCCCACCCAGAATACCTGCCTGGATACCTGCCTGCCATCGATCTGGTCGCCTACCGTTACCCGCTGGCATAAGGGAACATACTTGCTCTCGAGAGTCATGACTCACATGCATGGCTGCGACCTGAGGGCGGCATCGTACCTGTCGGCATCGCGGCTGGGCCCGATGGGGCGCCTTGGTTCACGGAGGTGGGCGAATTTGCGTCGAATCGGACGGATGAGGAGACGATCGGTCCTTCGTCATGGCGGTTGCACAACCGCGTGGAGTTCCCTCGCGTAAGCATTCAGCTCGTCGCGAACACGGAGCAGTGCCTGGAGTTCCCGCTCCATGGCGTCGCCGTCGTGGGTAGCTCGCACGCCTCCAGCGCCAGTCGCCGGGCATGGTCATTGCTTTGAGCAGCGGGATGCCACTGCGCAAGTCAAGAAACTCTTGCCCACGCCGGCTGTGTGTAGTGCAGCTACGGACACCTCACGATAGGGTATTGTAGACAGGAGGGGAGATGCTATGTACCGATCGCTGACGACTTTATTAGTGGGCGCCGCACTGGTGCTGCCCGTTCTCGGGCAAGAGGGAGGAATGCCGCCGCAGTTCGTGGACCACTGGAAGACTTCCAAGAAGTACGTGCTGGCGCTGGCCGAGCAGATGCCTGCGGCCGATTATAGTTTCAAGCCGAATCCCGCCGAGATGAGTTTCGGCGAGCAGATGGCGCACATCGCCGGGACGAATTCGTACTTCTTCGCCACGCTTTCCGGCCAGAAGGATCCACTCGGAAAGCCGGCCAATTTTGAAAAGGCGACGGTGATCAAGATGCTCAACGATTCTTACGATTTCGTCATCTCCGCCCTGGGCACCATCAACCACGACACGATGATGAAGACCTTCGACGGCGAAGGCGGCAAGATGACCGGAATGGAAATGATGCTGCTGGCCGTCGATCACACTGCGCATCACCGCGGCCAGTGCATTGTCTACCTACGGGCCAAAAACATCAAGCCGGTGGATTATCAGTTCTGAGGCACCACGGGCGGCTTGGCGGACTGCGCCCGCGGCAGTTCTTCGCCGACTTGCGCCCGGAACTGGCGGCTGGCATCAGGCTGGCGCGAAGCGTCGGCCGTGCTCCTGGGCTGCGGGCTGCGCCGGTCGAGGCCGCCGCGCTCGCCTGCAGCAAGCCACGCGCCGTAAGCGCTACCGGCGCGCGGCCTAAATCTTTTTGCGGTTTGGTTGTTTTTCACTTGTCACGGAGTAAGCAAGTAGTTATATTTATAGAGAGCACTTACTCACTGTGGCCATCGATCCCAAACATCTCCCGGAAGATCCCCAGATCTTACAACGGATGGTGCAGGACCTGATGGCGCAACTGGATCGGGAAACCGCCGAGCGGAGCAAGATCCAGAATCTGTTGCGGGAACTGCTGGACGCCAAACGCACCCGCAAGAGCGAGCAACTCTCGGAGGATCAACTAGCGCTGTTCGCGGCGGTCTGGGAGGCACGGCAGACGGCTGCCGAAGCATCGCAGGGGACGGCCGCTACCTGTAAAACAGGGACTTAACAGGGAAGTTAAGATCACCAAAATCGCGCTAAGGCGCACATTATAAGCTCGTTGCGTACCCAAACATCGCCGCGCGACGACTGAAAAGAACAGGCAGGAACAGGGGCGTATCAGGGCCTGATACCGCCGTTATCAGGCCCTGTTATTTCCTGTTATTCGATGGCGCTCCTAGGGATACAAGTACCTTTGAATGTTAAGCTTGGCCCATATTTGGCCACTGCGTTTAGACGGCGTCAGTCCGGATTGGTTCTCCCTCTCCCAGCAAACACGCCGGAAGCCGCATCTCCGCGCCAGACGGCGTTTCAGATTCCGGTCATGCCCAGCCTCGGTCTCTTGTTGAGGAGTAAAATGGAAGCGAACTTCGGCACGTGATGGGACTGATCGTCAGGCCGATTCACAAGCCGGGAAACGGGTGCCAGGAGGGCAGATGGCCGAATCCAAGTCGGGCCGCAGACTCTCCGAGAAGGTGGAGTCAGCAACGGAAACGCAGGGCCCAGTCGGTGCAGCGGCGGTTGCGAAAAAGAACCGTCAGCGAGAAACCCGCCTCCACACTATCGAGGGATTTGCCCGCGTGGGTCTTTCGTACGATCAGTGGCCGGATTTCGTGCGAGAGTATTACGCGGATCCCGGTCAGCGCACTCAGTATCACCACGCCGCGTTTCCGAGTCCATTCCAGGCCTCCGCATTCGATCGCCTGAATCAGACCGCAGAAGACTGGGCGAAGGTGGCCGACCAAGAGTGGGAGCGGCATCGAAACAAATTCTTGGAACAGTGCGAATACTGGGCAAGAGCGGGTGTGGATGAAGAAATTGAGAAGGTGCAGGCCCTCCGAGGTCCGGGAAGCAGAAAGCCCTCCCAAGCAGGAAGTCCAAAACGTGGAACCAACGCACCCATCGAACGGCGATATGAATGGGCGGCCAGATACCTGGCTAGGGTACCACTGAAGGAAATCGCTGGCGAGAATGCGGATGCGTCCACGGTGGGGAGGATCGTCAGAAAGATCGTTCGCGGGGCTGGATGGAATACCAAATTGAGATTGAACAAGCTGGCCGCCCAAGCTCCGAGCACCCACCAGGAATTCCCGAAGTGCAAGTATCACCGCACCGAACCTGAACGGATCGTCCAAAATCGTGAGGAGGAATTGGCCTTGGGCGATGGCTGGGAGAATACGCCACCAGCAAGGTAGAACCGGACGCGAGGCTTTGGAGGGCGCCGCGTTTGCGCAAGCTGAAGTGGGCCGCCGGTTCAGAAACCCTGCCAAGCTGCTGTTTTTCTGCAAGATCCTTGATCCCGGCAACGAGCGAAAAACGGCAATAAGCATGATGTGCTTGTTGCCGTTTATTTTCATAGACTTAGCGTAGCATGTATCGTATTCTGAGGGAGCAGTGATTCGCGCCGACCATGTCATGTACAACGCAGCCGGCGCGGGCGCTACGGATCGGAAATGATATGGACGCACTCGTATTGGAGCAACCGAATGATCTCGGCGGCATAACGCACAGGAAGACTCGCTCTCGGCGCCCACTGCCGCCGCAAGAGACCCGGGACTGGCTGACGCCAGCCGAAACGGCCCTCGCACTCGGCTGTAGCGTCGCGACTGTGCACCGGATGCGGCGGGGAATGATCTCTGGAATCGAACCACCGCCGTTTTTCCAATACGGACGAAAGGTCGTCTTCCGCAAGCTCTCGATCGCCCGCTGGCGGGAACGAAACGAGACGGGAAGGCTGGCGGCATGATACAGTCGATCCAGATTCAGGAATTCGTGGCGGAGACGCGGGAAACGGACGCGCTCATGACCACTAGAAGGTATCAACGAGGCAGTATTTGCAAATCGGCGAATGGAGAGGTCTGGTACGGGAAATACTATCCCGCCCCAGGCGCACCTCAGAAACGGGTTCAACTCGGACGGACTGCCGAGCAGGACGAGAAGCAGGCCCGGATCGCGTTGGACGACATCGTTGCAGTATTGAACAGAAACCCTGCGCACGCGCTCGGAGCCGAGCCCGTGCGGAGGTTTGTGGAGCAAGTGTACATTCCGCAGAAGTACGAAAACGGAGACTGGCGCAAAGCCTCGGGGCAGGAGGCGGAGTACCTGTTTAGACGATCCATCCTGCCTGAGATCGGAGTATTGCGTTGCCGCGATCTGAAGGCGGAGCATCTGCGCAGCGTGCTGCGCAAGCTGGCGGCCGGCGGTCTGAGTTACGAGTCGGTCAGCCAGGTCAGGTGTGCGATGGGGGATATGGTGAAGAGGATGGTTGCCGAAGAATACCTGACATCCAACATCGCCGCGGGCCTCAAGACGCCAAAGGCAGCGCGGCGATCGGATCGTTCCCGCTTGCGTCGGGTAACGCTGGCCGAGTATTTTCGAGCGTGGACTGTTCTCGATGAGCGGGAACGGCTGGCGTTCGACCTGGTGACATTCTGCGGGCTGCGCGAATCGGAGGCTTATGGATTAAAAAATGGGGACCTGTTCGAAGAGGGAGCGATTCGCGTGGAGCGCTCTTGGTACCGGGGTGAAATCAACCCAACCAAGACGAATGAGACCCGTGACGTCGGGGTTGGCGCAGAGATTTTCCAGCGCCTAAGGGCTTGGATCTCCACGTTGCCCGATAGGGGTCCTGAGGGGTGGATTTTTCCGTCGGAGCGAATCGTAACACCGTTATTGCCGGACAATGTACTGCGCCGGTGTATCCATCCGCGGCTGGAGGCCCAAGGACTGGATTGGATCAACTTCGCGGTGCTGCGGCGGTCGCATTCTACGTTACACCAGGAAAGGGGCACGGACCCGAAGATCATCGCGGATCAGCAGGGGCACGGCCTAGGTGTACACCTGGCAAAGTACGTCGACTCATCGGTAGCTCGAAAGCGCGATGCGGTGTCGGCGCTATGGTCGGATTTTAAGGCACTGCAATCTGATCGGTTAATTTTCAATTGAGACAAATGAGACAAACGCTGGTTCGGGAGCCATGCAAGTTATTGAAAAGATGGAGCGGGAGACGGGACTCGAACCCGCGACGTCCAGCTTGGGAATATGGCATTCGTTTGAATATAGAGAACATCTGCGGCCATTACGGTGCATTCTGACCATATGCAACCACCGAGATTCAACAACTTGCCCGAAAACCCCGCTTAACGGAGTAAACGGAGTAACGAATCGCTTCGTCAACGGCCCTTCGCTTTTCTCCTTCCTTTCACCCTCCCCTGGATCGCCCAACCCATGCTGCCACGGCAGCATGTTGAGGCGAACCATTGTCGTCAATTCCTGTACGTCCTGACAGCCCGGCGGCCACCGCCGGCCTTGAGAAAGCCGACCGAATACTTGAGCGCACGGAGTTCACTCCGCTTACCAAGCAGAAACTCCGGAAGCTGGAAGCCGTTGAATGCGTCCGCCTGAAACGAGATTCTGCCAGCCAATCCCTGGGCTTCGCCTCCCGGCCCTTTGTCCTTTGTGGCCTGCCGATCAAGAGGCCAGCCAATGGCGTTTTGCTGCACGAACGCCGGAACGGGCAATTCCTGCTGCAGGTCACCGGTCATCCTACCTATGGCCTGCCGTGGGGCCAGGATCGCCTGGTTCCCATCTTCCTCGCCACCCTGGCGGTCCGGCAGCAGCGCCGAACGATAACGTTCCCGAGCGCCCTCGAAATGCTGGACACTTTCGGCATGCAGCAGGGCGGTTCCCAATACCGCCGGCTGATCGGCGCTTTCCAGCGCATCTTCGGCGCCACCATATTCTTCGGCTCCGATATGCAATTTGAAAAGGCCGCAGTCATCCACCACGCGCGATTCAACTTTATGAGCGAGGCGCGCATCTGGTACTCCCGCGATCCCGGTCAGCAGAACCTGCCGGGTGACTGCCAGAACATGATTGTATTGAGCGAAGAGTTCTACCGGGAAATCCAGAGCCATCCCATCCCTGCCGACCTGGAGGCGGCTAAGGCCCTATCGTCCTCGCCAGCGGTTCTTGACCTCTACATGTGGCTGTCGTACCGCTGCTTCGCAGCGAGGGGAGAGGAGCGCGTACCGCTGTTTGGAGACTTCGGCCTGGTGAATCAGTTGGGGAGTGCCACTTATGCCCGTCCGCGGAAGTTCCGGGAGCGATTAGAAAGGTGGCTGGACCTGGTGCGCATGATGTGGCCGGAATGCCCGGCGTTCATCAGTGCGGACGGTCGAGCGATCATCGTTAAGCGCGCGTATGCCATTCGACCTGCGGGGAGCGAGCATGTTTGTGCCTAAGATCGACGACGGTGTGCCTATGCGGCAAACGGCCTTGGCCGAGATTGACCGAATCGTTACGGAACGACTGGGCCGGGCGCGGGTAGCGGGAAATGCACAACCGGCGGCATTCAATCGGCAGGTGGCAATGTACCTGGCCAAGCGGGTAGGCGGTTGGAGCCTTACGAAGATCGGCAAGTTCTACAACGGCCGGCACCACACAACCGTGTGCCACGCAATTCGGCGAATTGAAGCACTCCG
>JBEKMJ010000140.1:0-19842 GCA_050008575.1 Bryobacteraceae bacterium | reverse complement strand
TGACGGCCTTAGCTTGCCGAATCCAATTCCATCATCGCAAACCTGTCAAGTGGAGCCCGGTTTCTGGCGCCAGAGAGGTTCCCGAAGGGACCGCCAGTGCTCTTGCCGACACAGGCGAGCTCTTGCCGACACAGGCGAGCTACGCTGGCCTTAGCCGGCTTTCAGCCGGCTCTGGCCGCCTGAAAGGCGGCTGCGGCCAAGATTGGCCGCCCTCCAAAACCAAATTGACGGGCCATTAGAGCGCTGCCTGGTACAGCGCGAGCAGGTCCCCGCGCGTGCAAGGGCGCGGGTTGAGCTGATGGCAGCCATCCTGGATGGCTTTGTCGGCCAGGGCCGCAAGGGCGGCCTCCGTGACGCCATAGTCGCGCAACCGGGGCGCGATGCCAACGCGCCGGTTCAAGCCGCGCACTAGTTCGACGATGTCGCCGCCGCCGAACTGCGCTTCCAGATCGTGCAGGCGCTGGGGGACGGACGGGCGGTTAAACTCCAGCACGATTGGCAGAAGCACGGCGTTGGACGTGCCGTGATGCATGCCGCAATCCGACGAGAGGGGATGCGCCAGGGAGTGCACGGCGCCCAGTCCCTTCTGAAAGGCGACGGCGCCCATGAGGGAGGCCATCATCATTTGAGAACGCCCTTCCAGGTCGTGCGGATCGGCCATGACACGCGGCAGGTTCTCCCAAACCATGCGCGCGCCCGACAGGGCGATGGCGTCGCAGATGGGGTGGTAGCCTTTCGAAATATACGCCTCTACGTTATGCGTGAAGGCATCCATGCCAGTGCCGGCGGTGAGGTGCGGCGGCAAGCCGAGGGTCAGCTCGGGATCGGCGATGGCCAGCGATGGGATCAGATGCGGGCTGAAGACCACGGTCTTGCGGTTGGTGGCGGCGATGGTGATCACAGTGGAGCGCGAGACTTCGCTGCCGGTTCCCGCGGTGGTGGCGATGGCGATGTAGGGCGGCACATTCGCGGAGATGCGATCGGCGCCGTCGAGCAAATCGTCGTATTCGGCCAAGGGCAGCTCGTGAGTGACTTTCAGGCGGATGGCTTTGGCGGCATCCAGCGGCGAGCCGCCGCCCAGGCCGACGATACCATTGCAGCGGTTCTGCTGGTAGAGGGCCACGCCATCGAGCACGTTGCGTTCCGTGGGGTTCGGTTCCACCGAGGAGAAGACTACCGCGCCTGTTGCCAAGCCCGCGACGCGCTCGCAGACGGGCGTGCGTGCGAGGCCCGCGTCGGTGACCAGCAGCGGACGGGACATGCCGCGCTTTCCTAGTTCTTCAGGCAGGCGGCTGACGGCGGTCGCGCCGAACAGGATGGTGGTCGGGAAGCTGAAAGTGGAGACAGTCACAATCAATATGAAAACACATTCTGGTAAAATGGCGCAGCAGCACTCCGGAGGAGGGTTTATGCCAGAAACATCTCGGCGCGGGTTCATCCGCGGAATAGGCGCCGGCGCGCTGGCCGGCTACGGGCCGATCATTCTGGGCGCGCAGAACAAGTCGGGCAGCGCCAAGCCGATTTTGGGCGAGGGCGACCACAAGTACGAATGCACGCACGACTGGGGCGAACTGCCGGCCAACATCAAGTATGGCAATACGCACGGCGTGTGCGAGGATTCGCAGGCGCACATCTACGTGCACCATACGGTCAACGATGCCAGCGAGAGCCACGACTCCATGGTGGTCTTCGACCACGGAGGGAAGTTCGTGAAGTCGTGGGGCAAGCAGTTTCAGGGCGGCGCGCACGGCCTGCACATTCGCAAGGAAGACAGCACGGAGTTTCTGTACCTGTGCGACACCAAGCGGGCGATCGTGGTGAAGACCACGCTCGATGGCGAGGAAGTCTTCACGCTGGGCTATCCGAAGGAGTCCGAGTTCTATAAGTTGGATAAGGACGGCAAGCCGGCGACTAAGTATAGCCCGACGAATCTGGCCATTGCGCCGAACGGGGATATCTACGTGGGCGACGGGTATGGGTCGAGTTACATCAACCAATACAACAGTAAGGGCGAGTTCATTCGCACGTTCGGCGGCAAGGGCAAGGAGGCGGGGCAGTTGGATTGTCCGCACGGCATCACGGTGGACCTGCGCGGGCCGGAGCCGCGGCTGCTGGTGGCGGACCGCGCCAATGCGCGGCTGCAATACTTCACGCTGGAGGGCAAGCACGCGGGCTTCGTGGGCGGGGTGAATCTGCCGTGTCACTTCAGCGAGCGCGGCGGCGAGTTCGTGATTCCGGACTTGGGCGCGCGGGTGACGTTGATGGATCGCGATAACAAGGTGATTGAGCACTTAGGCGACGATAGCGCGGCTAAGACGTTTTGGGATTTGCGAAAGCAGACACGCGACCATTTCATGCCGGGGAAGTTTGTGTGTCCGCATGGGGCGTGTTTCGACCATGTGGGGAACATATTGGTGGTGGAGTGGGTGGAAGTGGGGCGGGTGAGCAGGCTGCGGAAGGTGGGGTGAACGTTCTACGTGCTGGCCGGGGCAAAGGGACCCAAGTGCCATCCCCTTGCCCAAGCCCCCCGTCCCCTCTCACACAACCCGATGGTTGAAATGGGCTTGTTCCCCAGGCTGCTCGGCTGTATGGCCCCTCCTACGAAGTGAATTTCTTGTAAATTGAAGTAATGCTCAGCAGGGAAGAGTAGCACGCCGCTTTTTTTCCCATGGTCTGGGGATTATGGTCTGCGATTTGCATGTAGGCGGTTTTGGCAGCCTCGATGAGCTCAACGTCGGTGAGTTGGTCGGGTTGGGCGATCGTCCAGCCGCTCTTCTTCCTCACTGCAAAGACCGATAGGGAGCAGATAATCGGGAAAATAATTCCATCAGGCACTTCCACAATTCGTCCGCCGTCCCGCTCGATTCTCCAGATGCCAGTCCCCTTAAATCTCTGATGCGCTTCCACTTTTTGAACGGTCGGTACGCAACCGGCGCCATTTCAAGAAAGAATTCGTACAGGGCGGCGTTAGGTCCCGCTCCCTTCTTCTTGGCAGCGTCGCGAACGTTGCTGAAATCCTTGAGGCAGGTTGCCTTCTGACTGTACGTATACGGCTTGCTCTCGCGATCGCCCACCTCGGTATCCTTCAGGATTTCGGCCGGGGCTAGCGCCATGATGACTTGGAGTAATTTCTCGGTATCGATAAATTCGTCTGATCGGTCCGTCTCACACCTCCTAATCTTAACGTCCCCCTCTAGAACCTTCTGGAGTACACGCTCGAGATCGTCCAGAATACCTCGCCTTCCAGCGATGGAGATGTTTCCGACATCATTCTGGAAGTTCCGGGCAATCGAGATGTCCGCAATCAACGCTTCGTTTTTGGGTTACGATCACCTCGAACGTTACGTAGAGATCTGGAAAGTCCACATTAGATTGCTCGCAGTCGGCCGCGCAGTCGCGCAGGACGCCCTGTGTCTCCGCTCCATTAATGATGCTAGGGTTAAGCAACTTCAACGTTTTCGTCTTGTCGTCTGTCTCGTAATCCCGTGCGACTATTACTATCCCACCGTTTAGAACGCAGAAGTTCTCGGGATATTTTCGATTCGTTTCGGCAATCTCGATGTGGACCTCGCCGCGCCGTCGTTTCTTCTTGCCCTCGGCGTCGACGAGATAGGCCCGCACGTTTTCTTCGGTGTTGGTTCAAGAAACTCGGTTGCGAGATCCCGACCGACCAGTACGCGGCGGCCATTGTTGGTGTCATGGGCGCAGCTGATGTTCCTCAGGGGGTCGTAGTGGAGGGACAGAATTCCTGCCCCATTTTGGATGGGTACTTTCATGACTTCTCCTTTGTGAGACTGCTTAACGGTCGCGCCACCTTGGGCGGACCACAATCGTCACATCAGTGAAGCAACACATTGGGGCACATCTGTCAAATCTCAAAAATCAGTCTGTCAGCGCAAAGTAGAAATGTCCCCTGTGTTGAATTCCAAGAGATCCCATTCCCTCTGTCAGGAAAAAGTGGTTTCGGCTTGCGGCAGGTTCCGTCAAGGCCCCACGCCGTCTTTGCGCGCGCCGAAGGGCAGCCTTGATGGGTTCCGCCGCCAGCCAGACAATGCCCCCAAGAGGGAATGGGAGCAGTCGGTCTGAAACCAAGGGGACATTTCTACGTTGCGCAAAGGGGACATTTTCATTTTGCGGTGACAATCTCAAAAATCAGTGCGCCGCCACAACCGGGATACACGCCACACCTTTTAGGAGGATAGCGGCCCATTTGGGCGCTGCAGTCCGGGCGCAAATTTCACAGCCGGACCGATGGCCTGCAGGCTAGGCGCGCTTCGCTTCGCGGCGAATCCCCTCGGCAATCCACATCCGGAGTTGCGTCTGGTAGCCTACCGACTTCGCAGCCGCGATGTGCTTCGCGGCAGCGATCTGTTCGGGGGGCAGACGCAGTGAGAGCGGAGACTTTGCGCGGGTGTGGCGCTCGCGGAACTTCCCGGCCAACTCCGGCGCCAACTTGACCTGAGGGGCCTCGGGCAACCGGTCCCACCCGCTCGCAACGGAATGACTCTCGAAATACTCCGCGGCGTCCCGATCGGATCGAAATCTGGGGAATGGCGACTTTGCGGGAGGAAGTTTCTTCTTCATCGTATTACCTATTTGCGGCGAAAGAGACGCCGTTCGTTGCCTCCATATCGCGGGCCGTGATCACTCTTACCAACCCGCCGGATAACCGCTGGAACACGACGAATGCCAAGCGCCCGGCCAGCGTTTCGCCCAGGGCAATGTAGCGTTGCTGGCGGGTTCGCCCGACCTTGTGGTTACCGGCGAAGACATCCTCCACCTCTTCCGGCGTGAACGCATGCCTCTCGATGTGGAAGATGTTTTCATCGTCCCACTCGAACCCGGAAACGACCACACGGATATCATATCGGATTGTATATACGATGCGCTACGACGCGAAGCGCTCCAAGAGATCAGCCGGAGCGGGTTCACGCACGTCTCGGTTTTCGGGCACGCGCGCTTTGATTACCCGGTTGATCTGCCGCGAGGCCAGCTTGTCGGTTCCTTTGCGCTGCGATTCCTCGCCGATTATCCAAAGGACGTCGGGCTCCGGAGTCGTGAGGCGGACATAATCACGGACGGCGATCGGTTCGGCCTTCGCGGCGCCCGGCTTGTCGATGACGGTCGAGTGGGGTTCATCCTCGACGCGGCACGAGAACTGGTCAAAGTGTTATCTCATGGCGAGAGCTTCGGTTCGTCTACCTGCACGGTGCGGTGGTCCGCGGGGATGGGAGTCCACTCAACGCGGCACGATCCCCAGTTTGACTTCGATGCGCACCACACGGTTGTCGACTTCGGCGACTTTGCCGGTGAGAATGTCGAGCTTATCTTCCACGCGCGTCATGCGGCCGTTTAGCGCCACGAAGTAGCCGACGTTCACGAGGATTCCCACCAGGGCGACGAAGGTGGGTAGGCCGGTTGCGAGGTAGAGTTGTGCGTCATTCATATCCGGTTCTCCAATGTTGCCCTCGCCATATCGGCATTTTAGCGCTTCTTGGGAGCGGGTCCTGGAGGACCCGCGCAGACCTGGATGTCTGCCCACATCACCCACGGCCTGTCACTACCGCCTTTAGGAAGTCGCGGTTCATCCTGGCGATTACTTCTAACTTGATATCCTTGGGGCAGACCGCTTCGCATTCGCCTACATTAGTACAGTAGCCGAACATTTCGTGGCTGGCTTGTGCCACCATCGCGACGGCGCGGCGATATCGTTCGGGCTGGCCTTGCGGCAGCACTCCCAAATGCGCGATTTTGGCTGCCGTGAACAGCGCCGCGGCGGCGTTCGGACACATGGCGACACACGCGCCGCAGCCAATGCAGGCGGCCGCGTCCATGGAGATGTCGGCGGCTTCCTTGGGGACCAGGATGGCGTTGCCGTCCGGGGCGCTGCCGGTCGGCGCGCTGATGAAGCCTCCCGCGGCGATGATGCGGTCGAAGGCGCTGCGATTGACCACCAGATCTTTGACGATGGGGAATGCGCGCGCGCGCCAGGGCTCCAGGTACAACTCATCGCCGTCCTTGAAGTGGCGCATGTGCAACTGACAAACAGTCGTGCCCCGCTGCGGACCGTGCGCCACGCCGTTGATCATGAAACCGCACATGCCGCAGATGCCCTCGCGGCAATCGTGGTCGAAGGCCACCGGCTCTTCGTTCTTGGCGATCAGGCTTTCGTTCAGGACGTCGAGCATCTCCAGGAACGACATCTCCGGATTGACATCCGGGACCTCGTAACGCACCATGCGGCCTTTGTCGTCGGTGTTGCGCTGCCGCCAGATATGGAGGGTAAGTTTCATGTTACTTGTAGCTCCGTTGACTGGGATGCACGTAAGCGAAATGCAGTGGTTCCTTATGTAACTCCGGCGGCTGATCTTCGCCGCGATACTCCCAGGCCGCCACGTAAGAGTACTCCTCGTCGTTGCGCAGGGCCTCGCCATCCGGCGTTTGATACTCCTCCCGGAAATGGCCGCCGCAGGATTCGTTGCGCTCCAGCGCGTCGCGGCACATCAACTCGGCTAGCTCGAAGAAGTCGCCCACGCGGCCGGCTTTCTCGAGCGACTGGTTCAACTCTTCGCCCGCGCCCAACACCTTCACGTCGCGCCAAAACCGCTCGCGCAGCGCGGGGATTTGTTCCAGCGCATGGCGCAAGCCCTCGGCCGTCCGCCCCATGCCGCAATATTCCCAGAGCAGCTTGCCTAAGTCGCGGTGGAAGGAATCCACGGAGCGGGTGCCCTTGATATGCAGCAAGCGATCCGTGCGGTAAGCCACCTGCGTTTCGGCATCGCGGAAAGCGGCGTGGCTGGTATCCACTTTGGGCGCCTTGTAAGTCGCCAGATAGTCGCCGATGGTGTAGGGCAAGACGAAGTAGCCATCGGCCAAGCCTTGCATGAGCGCGCTGGCGCCCAGGCGATTGGCGCCGTGATCGGAGAAATTCGCCTCGCCCGTGACATACAGGCCGGGGATGGTGCTCATCAAATTGTAATCCACCCACAGCCCGCCCATGGTGTAGTGAATGGCCGGATAAATACGCATGGGCACTTCGTACGGATTCTCGCCGGTGATGCGCTCGTACATATCGAATAAGTTGCCGTAGCGTTCCTTGATGACGTTCTGGCCGAGGCGTTCGATCGCCTCGCTGAAATCGAGATACACACCCAAGCCGGACTCGCCCACGCCGCGGCCTTCATCGCACACCGCCTTGGCGTTGCGCGAAGCCACATCGCGCGGCACCAGGTTGCCGAAGCTGGGATAACGGCGTTCCAGGTAATAGTCGCGCTCGCCGGCCGGAATCTGGTTGGGCGGACGCTTGTCGCCTTTCTTCAACGGCACCCAGATGCGGCCGTCGTTGCGCAGCGATTCGCTCATCAGGGTGAGCTTGGATTGATATTCGCCGGTGACCGGAATGCACGTCGGGTGAATCTGGGTGAAGCAGGGGTTAGCGAAGAACGCACCCTTCTTATACGCACGCCAGATGGCGGTAGTGTTGCAGCCCTTGGCATTGGTCGAGAGATAATAAGCGTTACCGTATCCGCCGGTCCCCAGGACAACCGCATCGGCTACATAGGATTCGATCTTGCCGGTGATCAGGTCGCGGGTGACGATGCCGCGGGCGTGGCCGTCGATCACCACCAGGTCGAGCATTTCGTGACGCGGGTACATCGTAACTTGCCCTGCGCCGATCTGGCGTTCGAGCGCCTGGTAAGCGCCGAGCAGTAACTGCTGGCCGGTCTGGCCGCGCGCGTAGAAGGTGCGCGATACCTGCGCGCCGCCGAACGAGCGGTTGTCGAGCATGCCGCCGTACTCGCGCGCGAACGGGACGCCTTGCGACACGCACTGATCGATGATATTGACGCTGATCTGCGCCAGGCGGTAGACGTTGGCCTCGCGCGAGCGGAAGTCGCCGCCCTTCACGGTGTCATAGAAGAGCCGGTAGATGCTGTCGCCGTCGCTGTGATAATTCTTAGCGGCGTTGATGCCACCCTGCGCGGCAATGGAGTGCGCGCGGCGGGGGGAATCCTGGAAGCAGAAGCATTGGACGTTGTAACCCAACTCCCCGAGCGTGGCTGCCGCGGATCCGCCGGCCAGCCCCGACCCGACCATAATGATGTTGTACTTCCGCTTGTTGGCTGGATTCACCAGCTTCAAATTGAACTTGTGTTTGTCCCAGAGGGTCTCGATGGGGCCGGCGGGGATTTTGGCGTCGAGTTCCATATTTGTTTTCTATTGCAGTGTCAATACACCGGCGAGCACCGCGACGGGAATGGAAATATTGCCGATGGCGACGAACCACGCGAAGGCCGCCGCGAATTTCTTGATGATGGGCGTGTAGCGCGGATGATTCACGCCCAGCGATTGGAACATGCTCCAGAGGCCGTGATAGAGATGCATACAAAGCAGGGCCATGGCGACGATGTAAAAAATGGCGACGGCGGGATGCTGAAAGCCCATGATGACGTTGGTTCGCACGTCCATGTCGCCGTCCGGCAGAGTGTTCAACGTCAGCACGCTGCCGACGGTCAGGTGTAGCACGTGGAAGATGACGAAGGCGGCGATGATGGGGCCGCTCCAGATCATGGTCCGGGCGGCGTAACTGGCGGGCACGTCATCCTTTTTGATGTAAGCTTCGGGACGCGCCGCGCGCTTTAATAGCCACAATTGCCCGGAAGCGGTGATGTGCAGGACCACGGAAGCCAGCAGCCCGCACCGCACCACCCACAGCAGGACGGCGTGGGAGTGCAGGAAGTGGGCGTAGTGGTTGATCTGTTGGGGGTCCGGCGAATAGATCTGAAGGTTGCCGATGAGGTGGCCGAGCACGTATCCGAACAGGATGACGCCCGTGACGGCCATCACCACTTTCTTGCCCAGGGTGGATTCGTAGAACCCGATGGAACGATTCAATTGACTGGTTGTCGCAATGGCACTCATGTGGATGTCTCTGGAACATTACAGTATAGTCGGGTGCGGGCGAGTTGCGCCCATCGGCATCACGCTACACTGAAATCCGATGCCGGAGCCAATAGCCATCGCGGGTGCGGGCAGAATAGGGCAAGCCCTGGGACGCCTGCTGCGGGAGCGCGGCGAATCCGTGGTGGCGGTGGCCAGCCGCGATCCGGAGCGCGCGGCTGAAGCCGCCGCGTTCGTGGGCGGGGGCGCGCGGGCCGCCACATATGCCGAGATCCCGCAACACGCCGCACACGTTCTGATCGCCGTGCCCGACGATGCCATCGCCGAAGTGGCGCACGCTCTGGCCGTGGCGGGCATGTGCGGCGGAATCGCGCTGCATACGAGCGGCGCGCGCGGGCCGGAAGCCCTGGCCGATCTGGCGGCGGCGGGCGTCGCATGCGGGACGCTGCATCCCTTGCAAACGGTCGCCAATCCCCAGGAAGGCGTCCGCGTGCTACGCGGCGTGGCATTCGCCATCGACGGCCCACTCGAGGCCGCGGCTTGGGCCGGCCGCCTGGCCGTGCTGCTGGATGGGGTGCCGCTGCATGTTCCCTCCGCGTCGCGGCCCTTGTATCACGCCGCCGCCGTGATGGCAAGTAACTACCTGATAGCGCTGATCTCCACGGCTGTTATCCTAATGAAGGAGGCTGGCGTGGAAGAAGCGATCGCGCGGCGGGCGCTCGAACCGCTGGCGCGCACCAGCCTGGAGAATGCGTTCCGGCTAGGTCCGGCGGCGGCGCTCACCGGACCGATCGCGCGCGGCGACGCCGATACCGTGCGCGGGCATCTGGCGGCACTGGCGAAAGCCCCCGCGTCAGTGACCAGCCTGTATCGCGCCGCGGGACTGGCCACCGTCGAAATTGCGCGCCAGCGAGGTTTGGCCGAGCCGCAGGCAGGCACAATCGAGAAACTGTTGCGAAAAGGAGACTGGCGTGACTGACACGAAGCTAATCCGGCTGCCCGATCTGGCAGCCAAGAAGCGGCGTGGCGAGAAAATCGCCATGCTGACGGCTTACGACTACACCATGGCGCGGCTGCTCGACCGCGCGGGAATCGACGTGCTGCTGGTGGGCGATTCGTTGGGCATGGTGATGTTGGGCTACGAAACCACCCTGCCCGTGACGCTGGACGCCATGGTGCATCACACCCGCGCGGTGAGCCGGGGGACGCAGCGGGCGCTGGTGGTGGCCGATATGCCCTTCCTCACCTACCAACTCAGCGTGGAAGAAGCGCTGCGCAACGCGGGACGCTTAATTCAAGAAGGCGGCGCGGCTGCAGTGAAGATCGAGGGCGGCGGCGCATCGGTGGAGGTGGCTTCGCGGCTGGTGGAAGCCGGCATTCCGGTAATGGGCCACCTGGGACTCCTGCCGCAGCACGTACACCAACTCGGCGGATTCCGGCAGCAGGCCAGGCTGCACGCGGATGCCGAACAATTGTTGGCGGACGCGCAGGCGTTGGAAGAGGCCGGCGCATTCGCCGTGGTGCTGGAGTCCATTCCAGCCTCCGTGGCGGAAGCCGTCACGGCCGATTTGCACATCCCGACCATCGGCATCGGCGCCGGCCCGCATTGCGACGGCCAGGTACTGGTGAGCTTCGACATCTTGGGACTCTCGCAGGACGCCACGCCGCCGTTCGTCCGGCGCTACGCGGATTTGGGCGAGCAGACCGTGGCCGCCGCCATGGCTTATGCCGACGACGTGCGGACGGGCCGGTTTCCGGCGGCCAATCCACACGTCGCCGCGGATCTGGTGGCAGAGGCGACATAGGCTTGCGCGCCATCCACTCGATCGGGGATTTACGTGGCTGGCGGGCGCGGGCGCGGCGTCCGCTCGGTCTGGTACCTACTATGGGTGCCCTGCACGCGGGTCATGGCCGGCTGATGGAGGAAGCCCGCGCGGCATCGGGCGCTGTGGTGGTCAGCATCTTCGTGAACCCGATTCAGTTCAATCGCAGTGACGACTACGCGCGTTATCCGCGGCCTTTGGAAGCCGACCTGGCATTTTGCGAGGCGCGCCGCGTGGATGTGGTGTTCGCGCCGACCGTGGAGCAGATGTATCCGCAGCCGCAAGTTACCTTCGTGGAAGTGGGGCGAGTCGCGGACTACATGGAAGGGAGCTTTCGGCCCGGCCATTTTCGCGGTGTGGCCACGGTGGTGATGAAACTGTTCCAAATTGTACAGCCCGATCGCGCCTGGTTCGGCGAAAAGGACGCGCAACAATTGGCGGTGATCCGCCGCATGGCGCGGGATCTGAACGTGCCCGTGGAGATCGCCGGAGTGCCCACCGTGCGGGAGCCGGACGGGCTGGCGCTCAGCTCGCGCAACCGGCACCTGAGCGCGGAAGAGCGCGCCATTGCGCCGCGGCTCTACGAGTCTTTGCGCGCGGCGGAGCAGCGCATCAAGGCCGGCGAAACCCGCGCGGAGGCGGTGAAGTGGGCGGCCCGCGAAGTGCTGGCGGCGGAGCCTGGCATGCATGTCGAGTATCTGGAGCTTGCCGACGACGCCGAGATGCAGCCGGTGGAATTCATCGCCGGTCCGGTGCGGGTGGCCGCGGCGGTGTGGGTAGGCCGGACCCGGTTGATCGATAATATACTTTGCCGCGCCTGAATAACCTGTTCCGCGACAGTACCGTACCCCTGGAATCTTTGTTGATTGCGCCCTGAGAATCTATTAGACTATTAGGGGGCTGCCTGGGAACCCGCATTCAAAGGAGGGTTGATTGTGACACGGTTTCAGTGTCTGGTCCTGATGGGAAGCATCGGCGTACCTTTTGCAATGGGCCGCGCGGCCGCGCAAACTCCTCAAGGAACTTTCACCACCCTGTACAGTTTTTCCACGCGCAATGGAGCGGCACAACCGCTGACACCTGTGACAGTTGGCAACAACGGAGTGCTGTACGGAATCGCGAGCTATGGCTCCGGCACGGCGTTCGAATTGTCGCCTCCGGCTGTCGCAGGGGGCCCGTGGACCTTCCAAGTGATCTACTGTTTCTGCCCCGGGTACCCGCTTGGCGACGGGGAAGATCCGGAGGCCGGTTTGGTCCTCGATAGCAGTGGGACGTTGTATGGGACCGTCACACAGGTTGACGAAATCAACGGTTACGGCGCGGTGTTCGAACTGACTCCGCCTGCCACCGGGAGCACAGCGTGGATCTATACGCCCCTATTCGGTTTCGGCGAGGGCCGCGTGCAAGACCGCGGCGTCACTCCTTGGGGTGGCGTCGTCTTTGGCGGCGACGGGGCGCTGTACGGCACTACCATCGCCGGTGGGACTTCGAACGAAGGTACGGTATTCGAGTTGTCGCCGCCGGTCTCCACGGGCGGCGGTTGGACCGAGACCGTGCTGCACAGCTTCACGGGTCGGAACGGCGATGGCGCACAACCGTACGCGGGCGTGGTGGTGGCGGGGGACGGAGCGGTTTTCGGCACGACGTCTTACGGCGGCGCTTCGAATTACGGCACAGTGTACGAACTGACACCGCCGTCCAATCCCGGCACGGCGTGGACCGAAACCGTTCTGCATCAGTTTACCGGGCACAACAGCGACGGTACGCTGCCGTCGGGCTTGTCGATGGGAAAGAGCGGCGCGCTCTACGGTACGACTTTTGGCGGAGGCGCTTGGGGCTACGGCACGGTCTTCGAGCTGATACCTCCGCCGACGGCGGGCGGGGTGTGGAAGGAAAAGGCGCTCTACAGCTTTACGGGCCAGAACGGCGATGGCATCGGCCCGTATTCCGGGGTGATCATCGGCACGGACGGAGCGCTCTACGGCGCCACATCGGGCGGCGGGACGGCGAATTACGGAACGGTATTTGAACTCCGGCCCAACGGCGGCGGAGCCTGGACGGAGACCATCCTGCACAGCTTCACCGGCCAGAACGGCGACGGGGCGTATCCCGAAGCGGGGCTCATCTTCGGCGCCAGCGGAGTGCTTTACGGCACGACTTACGGCGGCGGAACCGCGGGCGATGGCACGGTATTCCGTTTGACCCTATAGGAGGATCTAATGCGCACGCCCGTTCGAAACAGTCTTCTATTGGCGATTTCGGTTTTTGTCCCATGCATCGGCGCGAGCGCGGCGGGGCCTGTCACCATGGCCTGTCCGGCCGTCGCCACACGCGTGGGGGCAACTTACTCCTCGACCTTAGCAGGTTACGGCGGGACGTATCCTTATACCTTTTCCCTCACGTCGGGCTCGCTGCCACCGGGCCTGACACTGACCGGACCGGGCGGCGCCATCGCGGGAACACCTACGTCGGGCGGTGCCTTCACTTTCACCAGTGAGATGGCGGATGCATCCGGGAACACGCTGGCGGGCCAGTGTACCATCACCGTCGTGACTACGCCGGTGACGCCGGCGTGCCCGGCCAGCACGGGGCAACTCACGGTATTCTACACCTCCGCGCTGGTGGCCACGGGCGGAGTGCCTCCTTACACCATCTTCGTTTCCGGGGGAGTGCTGCCGCCCGGAATCGCAACGAGTGCAGGCGGGAGCTTCGGCGGCACGCCTACCAGCCCGGGGACCTTCTCGTTCACCGGTGAAGTGGAGGATTCCACCGGCACTGCCGCGGGGACAGCCACTATCACTTGCAGCATCGCCATTGGCGAGCCACAGAAAGCCGGCAGCCATAATAACGTAACGGGGTATTCTTTCCCCGCTCCCGTGAACAATGCGATCGCCATCGCCGCGGGCCCCGACGGCGCTCTCTGGTTTACGGAGTTGCGCACCAACGCTATCGGGCGGATCACGACGGCCGGAGTCATCACCCAGTATAAGTTGCCGTTTGCTACAGGGCCCGAAGATATCACGGCGGGGCCAGACGGCGCGCTGTGGTTTACAGAGGCGAAAAGCGCCATTGGCCGCATCACCACCGCGGGATCGATTACCGAGTACCCAACTTCCGGGCCCGCCTACGCTATAACGGTGGGGCCGGATGGCGCCTTCTGGTTTACGTACGGTGGCAGTATCATTGGCCGCATGACCACCGCGGGAGCCGCCACAGAGTATTGGACGGGGGCGGGAACAAGCTCGGGACCGGGCACGATCACGGCGGGGCCGGACGGTGCGCTATGGTTCACGGATACCGACAGTAATGCGATCTGGCGAATGACGACTGCCGGCGTGGCCGCTAAATACCCACTGCCGACGGGCATCGCCGACCCAGCCGCGATCACAGCCGGGCCGGATGGCGCATTATGGTTCACGGAGAACATCGCGAACAAGATCGGGCGGATCACCACGGCCGGAGTCATCACCGAGTATCCGGTTCCATATACCGCCGCAGCCCCGGAAGGAGCGGAGTTGCAAGGCATCACCGCGGGGCCGGACGGTGCGCTGTGGTTCGCGCAAGGGGGCGGGTCGCAGATCGGACGTATCACTACCAGCGGTAACATGACGCAGTACCCAGCGGCCTCCGACGGCTACCCGGCGGGCATCGCAGCCGGCCCGGATGGCGCGCTATGGTTCACCTATGCGGGCCTGTCCGAGATCGGGCGCATGCCGGCGTGCGGCCTGGGATTGAGCGCCACTTACGCCAGCGGAGCGGTCACCGCCAACTTCGACTTGAGCACCGCCACGGCGGCGGTCTGGGAGATCACGGCCGGAGACACGGTGGGTTTCACCAGGAACATTCCAGCCATCGTGTCGCCGCGGAACCTGACCTTCGACTGGAACCCATTCCCGTACCAGGGTTACGTGGTGGTGAAGTCCACGCTGAGTTCGGCGTCGGGGCAGCTTCAGTGTTCCGAATGGACCACGGTGGGGGCGTTCTAGGCATGCATATCCTTCGAATAAACTCGCGATCGGCGCGTGTCTTAACTAGCTCGCTGCTGTCCCTCTGTGCAAGCATGGCCGCTCCGCCGACGCTGACAGTTCTGCACAGCTTCAGCGGTAGCCCGGGCGATGGCGCCACCCCTTGGGCCACGCTCGCCATCGATGCAAATGGAGCGCTGTATGGCACGACGCGGCAAGGCGGAGCATTCGGTAAAGGGACGGTCTTCGAGCTCGCTCCGCCGGCCACGGGCGGCGCTTGGTCCGAGACCATTTTGCATAGTTTTTCAGGTCAGAACGGCGACGGTGCCGATCCCATCGCGGGGCTGGTTCTGGGCGGCGGCGGTGAGCTCTACGGCGCGACCTCGGGCGGTGGGAGCTTCGGCAAAGGCGCGGTGTTCCAGTTGACGCCCCCCGCGGCCGCAGGCGCCGCGTGGACGGAAACAGTCTTGCACAGCTTCGATGGCACTGACGGAGCGAATCCCCAAACCGGGGTAATTCTAACCCCGGACGGGACGCTCTATGTCGCGGCCCAGTCCGGCGGCTCTGCGAATTTCGGCACGGTGTTCGCGCTGACTCCCGGCGCAACCGGCGGCGCATGGACCGGGACGGTGCTGCATAGCTTCACGGGCCCCCCGGGTGACGGAGCTTATCCCTCCGGGCTGCTCCTCGCTAGCAGCGGCAAGCTATACGGAACCACCTTGAACGGCGGACTTGACGACAACGGCGCCGCGTTCGAATTGACTCCTCCAACCGCGACGGGCGGCGCATGGAGCAAGAGCATCCTGTACTCGTTCTCGGGCTCTCCCGGCGATGGTGCGTTCCCCCTAGGTGGACTGGTCTTCGGCGACCACGGAGAGTTCTTTGGGACGGCGGAGTACGGCGGCAATGGTGGATACTATGGTGGCGGGGCGGTGTTTGTGATCTCTCCGCCAACTCACGCGGGCCGTCCATGGACGGAGGGGTTACCCTGGTCGTTTCCCGGCGATGCCGCGGAGGGCGCGCTGCCCACGTCCGGGGTTGCCATCACGTCTCTGGGAGTCCTGTACGGCACGACATCCATCGGAGGGAGTTCGACGAGTTGCGCCGCGGGTTGCGGCACCATCTTTCAACTCTTGCCCCCCACGTCGCCGGGCGCATACTGGACCCAGCATACCCTCGTCAACTTCGGCGGAGGGAGTGCCGGACGCTTTCCCATGGGGGGCCTGGCCATGGACCCGCAGGGGACGCTATACGGCGCCACGTCGGGTGGAGGCGCCTCCGGTTACGGCGCCGTCTACCAACTAACCCGCTGAATCCGCCGTTCAGTCCAAATTGCAATTCATTTGCTGAAACATCTTGGCAACCCAGGCTTCAATGAGGTATCCTGCATGTTTTGATGCAAATGAGTTGCAACAAGATTCCTCTCCTGTTGGCCCTGCTGGCGCTGCCTCTTTGCGCAAACGACGGCGGAACTCTATTGGGAACCGTAACCGACCCCAGCGGCAAAACGATTCCCGGAGCGCGCGTAACGGCCACGGACACAGCCACCACCGCGAAGCAAACCATGATCACCGATAGCAGGGGCTTTTATACGTTCCAGGATCTGCCGGTCGGGCGCTACGACGTCGAAGTGAACTCCGCCGGGTTCCGGCCTCTCCGGCGCACCGGCGTCTCGATCGACGTCAACAGCAAGGTGGTCGTGGACGCCCCTCTCGCCATTGGAGAACGGACCGAGACTGTCACCGTCTTCGAATCGGCCGCGCATGTCGAAACCGCCGATACCCAATTGGGCGAAGTCATCACGGGCAAACAGATGACCGCGGTGCCGCTCAATGGCCGCAGTTTCACGGACCTGCTCGCCCTGCAATCCGGCGTCGCGCCGATCACCTCCCTAACATCCGACACTACACAGGATGTGGGCGTCAGCGCCTTTGCTCCCTCGGGCGATTTGAATCCCGGCACAGTCTCGATCAATGGGCAGCGAGAGTTCGCCAACAGCTTCGTGCTCAATGGCAGCGATGTCGAAGAGGACGTCAATATGGGCGCCGCCATCGTTCCCAATCTGGACTCCATCGCCGAGTTCCGGATTCTTACCGGCAATTTCGACGCGGAACACGGCGAGTTCAGCGGAGGGCAAATCAGCTTGGTTACTAAGTCCGGCACCAATGCCTTCCATGGCGACGCCTTCGAGTTCTTGCGGAACACGGACCTGGATGCCCGCAACTACTTTTCACCCACGCGCGGCGCGTTCGACCAAAACCAGTTTGGCGGCACGCTGGGCGGTCCCATCCACAGGAACAAAGTCTTTTTCTTCGCCGATTATCAAGGTACGCGCCTGACGCAGGGAATCGATACCGGCGAAATCCCGGTTCCGTCGCTCCAGGACCGCGCCGGCAATCTGTCGGATGCCGCGAGCGCCTTCACTACAGTCGATCCAAACGGAAAGCCGGTGCCTACCACGGTGAGCGGCGCTGCTTGGGCCAGCCAGCTTTCACAAAAACTCGGCTATGGCGTAACGGCCGGCGAGCCATATTACTTCCCTGGATGCACAACCCCGGCGCAGTGCGTTCTGCCAAACGCCACCATCCCCAAAGCAGTGTGGGCGGTGCCGGCAGCCAATCTCTTGCAGTACATTCCGGCGCCCAACAATGCAAATGGGACCTTTTCCACCTCAGCTTACAATGAGACCTTGCGCGACGACAAAGGCGCATATCGGCTGGACGGCAACACCCGTTGGGGCCAAATGTCAGCCTACTATTTTCGGGACGGCTGGTCGCAGAACAATCCCTACCCTGTCGCGCAAGGTGGCGCGAACCTACCCGGTTTTAACGCCATGAACTTAGGTCGCGCGCAACTGCTTGCATTGAGTGACACCAAGACCATCGGCGCGAATGCCGTCAACGAACTGCACTTCAGCTTCATGCGCGACTCCACCGATCTGGGCCAGCCGATCGGCGGAGTTGGCGTCAGCCTGGCATCCCAGGGTTTCGTGGTGGGCCAGAATACGCCCGGCATCGTCGCGCTGTCGCCCAAAACCGAGGGCGTGGAAAGCGTGAACTTCAATAATTTCTCAATCGGGACCAACACCAACGAGTTGAAACAGGCTAACAACACGTTTCAATCCAGCGACAATTTCTCAAAGGTCGCCGGAACCCACACCGTCACCGTAGGCGCACAGTTCCACTCCGATCAGGTGAATGTCAATCCGATCGCACAGTTGAATGGCAGCTTCATCTTCTATGGAAGCGAAACCGGCCTCGACTTCGCGGACTTCCTGTTGGGAATTCCGAGTCAGTACAACCAAAGTCAGCTTCAGTCTTTCTATGGGCGCAACAAATACATAGGGATCTACGCGCAGGATAGCTGGCGCATACGGAGGCATCTGACGTTGAACTACGGTCTGCGCTGGGACCGCATCGAACCCTGGTACGAAAAATACAATCAGATCGCCACGTTCGCGCCCGGCAGGCAGTCGGCCGTATTTCCCGGTGCGCCAGCCGGTATCTTGTTTCCAACCGATCCCGGAGTGCCGCGCACGCTGGCCCCCGCGGGAAACCTGGACTTTGCGCCGCGTATCGGCTTGGCCTACGCGCCCGGCTCCGGCAAAACGAGCGTTCGGGCAAGTTACGGCATGTTTTACACGGCTATCGAAGCGCTCACTATCGGCATCATGAGCGCGAATGCGCCTTATGGCACCACCTACACCAGCCCCGCTCCGCCGCTGTTTGCGACGCCTTTCATCACCGCGGCCAACGGTCGGAATATGGGTCAGGACTTTCCAGTTCAGCTTGCGCCCTTGAACACGAACGCCGGTCACCCGGATGCGAGTCTTAACTGGTCTCAGTTTGAACCCATCAGTGGAGTGCCTGCCTATCCTATAGGAAACAAGATTCCCTACACTGGTGAATACATGCTGTCGATCGAGCATGGCTTCGCTAACAATACCGTCCTCAGCGTGAGTTATGTAGGTACGCAGGCACATCGCCTGCTGGTGCTCGAAGAGGCTAATCCCGGCAACCCCGCGCTCTGTCTGCAACTCAGCAACCCAGCCAACCTGGCGCCCGGCCAAACCCCCTGTGGTCCTTTCGGCGAAAGTAATGTGTTCGTCACCGCGCGCGGCCAGACCATCGATGGGACGCGCGGACCTCTGGGGCCGAACTTCGGCAGCGACACGCTGGAGACCACCATCGGCAACTCCAGCTACAACTCTCTGCAGGCCACTTTGCGGCACTCCAGCGGTCCGCTGCAGTTGCTGGCCGCATACACGTTCGGCAAGTCCCTGGATCGGTCGTCGAATCTGGGAGAAGAGGTCAACCCGCTCAATCCCGCGCTCAGCAGGGCCTTGTCGGCTTTCGATATCAGGCAGAACTTCGTAGTGAGTTACAGCTACCACCTCCCGTTCGAGCGTCTTCTGCAGGCCACCAACCGCTGGACGCAGGGGTGGGAATTCTCGGGCATCACACGCTGCAGCACCGGTCTGCCGGTCACGCTCGTCAACTACGGCGACAACTCCCTGCTGGGCGCGGAGCCGAACGGGATCAACAACTACGGCGTCGATGAACCGGATGTCGCGGCCGGCTCCCTCCATCTGAATCGCAATCCGCGAAATGGGCAGCCGTATTTCGATACCGCGCTGTTCAGTGAGAATGCCTTGGGCACTCCGGGCGACGCTTCACGGCGCTATTTCCACGGCCCCGGCATGCGGAACTTCGATATGGCGCTGCTCAAGAACCTGCGCCTCACCGAGTCGAAATCCCTGCAGTTTCGCCTCGAAGCGTTCAACGTTTTCAATCACGCTCAGTTCTTTGGGCCGCAAGCCGTTGCAGGCAACATCGGCAGCGCGACGTTCGGCCAAGTGGTCAGTGCGGCGGCTCCGCGGCTGGTGCAGGCGGGCGTGAAGGTCACATTTTGAAGTACTTCTTGTAAGCGGCCACCCAGTCTTGAGAGAGTTCACGCTGGGCCGTGGCTAAGTCAAGCTGGCCGCTGCAAACCATGTTGTGCAGGCGGTCTTCCAACGCATCCTTCACGCGCGCATTCCAAACCGTGTTGAGCGCCGGCTGCGGCCAAAGGTTGCGAATATTGGTGGCGCCGCCCAGTTGAGGCGTCACCAGATAGTCGATTTCATAGGCATTGGCCGATACTTCGGTCAGCCC
>JBEKMJ010000014.1:0-107678 GCA_050008575.1 Bryobacteraceae bacterium | reverse complement strand
GTGAACTCGTGCTCGTGCGTGGCGAGTTTCACGCAGCGGGCGGGGATCGCGGCGCTGCGCGGTCCGCAGGGGCCTGTGGACGCCATGGTCGCCGAGTTCCGGCGGCGGCGGGACGCTTTTTGCGAGGGGCTGAACCGGATTCCGGGCTTCCGTTGCCCGGTTCCGGGGGGTGCGTTTTACGCATTCGCCAATGTGGAGAGGACCGGGATTCCTTCGAAAGAATTGGCGGATTTTCTGCTGGAGGAGGCGGGCGTGGCGGCGCTGAATGGCGGCGCGTTTGGGGAGTTCGGCGAAGGGTATATCCGGTTCAGCTATGCGAATTCGCTGGAGAATCTGATGGAGGCGGTGGCGCGGATCGAGAAGGCGGCGGTGCGGTGGGAGGAGGTCGGGGCCCGGAGTTAGAATAGAAGCCTGGGTGATCCGATGAATATCGACGATCGGCTGGACCGCCTGACCGAACGCCATGAAGCTCTGACACAATCCGTCGAGTTGCTTGGAGTGCACCTTCATGCACTATCCGACAAGCAGGACCGCGATCAAACTGCGGTCAATAATACGCTGCGCCGCGCCATACGCATGGCAGTGACCGAGACGGGAGCCGAGAGGCGGCGCCGTCAGACTCTCGACGAATACATCACCAAGCTGGCCGCGGCACAACTCGTGACCGAGGAAAAGATGCAGGTTTTGGAGGACAGACTTACGAAGTTCATCGACGCCTCAAGGGGCGGCGGCAACGGGCACGGGTAACACCCCGTCGAGCTACATCTCCCGCCGCCCCTCCATCGCTTTCGAGTACTGGAGGAACGCCATGCACACAACCAGTTTTCGCAAGGTCGGCATCGCAATTGAAAGCGGCCCTCTCGTTGTGGAGCCGCGGCAACGAAGCCGGTATACGCTGGACGAGTTGCTCGCGCAGTGCGATCCAAAGGCGCCGCGCGCCGCCGAAGAGCGGGAGTGGCTCAGCAGTAAGCCCGTTGGCGGCGAGATCGTCTGATGAAACGTGGCGAGATCTGGCTCGTCAGTCTCGATCCTACGTCGGGACACGAGCAAGAGGGCCGGCGTCCGATGCTGACCGTGTAGCCGGAAACCTTCAATTCAACCAGGTAACGAAACTCCCCGTAATTGTCCCGATCAGAAGCGGCGGTAATTTCGCGCGAACGGCAAGCTTCGCCGTGACACTGGCAGGAGCCGGAACCAAAACGATGGGAGTTGTGAGGTGCGACCAGGCTCCGGACTCTCGACATTGGCCGCGCGCGGCGGGAGAGCATTCCAGCCGAGGTCATGGACGAGGTACTGGCGAAGTTAGCGCCGATATTTGAGTGAGCCGCCCACAGCGTTTGGGCTATCCGGCAAACGGGCCGACGTCATCCACTTTCCCGAAGGGAGCTTCCCGAGTGTTTGGGAAGTATCGCGCGTAGCGCGTTACCCGCTCACGTGAATTACTTCCCCAGTGTTACCATCGTTCCGGGATGGACAGCAAGCGGCTTCAATTCCGTCGGTATCCTGTGTGCACAGCCTTGGCAGTCGTTACGGCGGGGCTATATTTGGCCACTGTATTCGGTGCGTACCTTGCAGCCGAATCCGCGCATGACGCATTGGGCTACGCATACGCACCGTTCCTGTTTCTATCGCAACCGTGGAGCGAGGTTGTGTATCCCATCGTTTCATTAATGCCTAACCACGATGTTGCGCACGCTACGCTCGATATCGCCTGCCTGGCGCTCTCTGGGATCAATGCTTCCATTCTCTTCTTCCTTGTTCAGCTAGCGTCGTCCGGGATCTCCGATCGCATTTTGGGGCCGGCGGTTTTTGGCGGCTGGGGCGTGGACAGGAACTTGAAGGGCTGGAAAAAGTCGCGGAATCGCCGACTGGCGGAGGATTTCATCTCGTCGGCGGCCACTCGTGAAGCAGCCCGTCGTCGGCTTCCCTGCTGGCCTCGTCAAAGAGAAAATCGAGTCTTCCGGCAGCGGAATCCCGATCCATCTCCGCATCCCATTGTGCCTGTTCTTGGGCATGCGTACACGAAGGAGTTCGCGCCTTGTCGTCACATCTCACGCCGCCCCTCCATCGCCTTCCACATCGTCACCTCATCCGCAAACTCGATGTCACTGCCCACAGGAATGCCCATCGCAATGCGCGAAACCTTCACCCCCAGCGGCTTCAGCAGCTTCGACAAATAAACCGCCGTAGCCTCGCCTTCCACCGTGGGATTGGTAGCGGCTATGATCTCCTCAATCCCGCCCGCCCCGATGCGCTCCACCAGGCTCTTGATCTTGAGCTGCTCCGGTCCCACGCCCTTCAGCGGCGAGAGCGACCCATGCAGCACATGATACAGACCGTTGAACTGCCGCGTACTCTCGATGCCCAAAATATTCGGCGCTTCCTCCACCACGCACAGCACTGTTTGGTCGCGGTTTGGGTCGCGGCAAAACACGCACAAATCGCCGTCGCTGATGTTATTGCAGACGCGGCACAGGCCCAGCTTGTCCTTCACGTCGAGCAGCGCTTGCGCAAGCTGTTCGGCGTCTTCGCGCGACGCGCGCAGGACGTGAAACGCCAGCCGCTGCGCCGACTTCTGGCCGATGCCCGGCAGGCGTTTGAATTCGTTGATCAGCCGCGCCAGCGGCTCCGCAAAATCCGGCATGGATTAAAATAGGCCGGGTGGCAGTCCCATGCCACCCAACATCCCGCTCATCTTCTGACTGCTCTCTTCATCCACCTTCTTGGCGGCTTCGTTGCAAGCGGCCAGCACCATGTCCTGCAGCATCTCCACATCGCCCGCCACTTCCGGGTCGATCTTCACGCTCAGCACGTTCTTGTGCCCATCCATGCCGATGGTGACCATGCCGCCGCCGGCCGAGGCCTCCACGCGGATCAGGGCGATCTCCTGCTGCATGCGCTCCTGCATCTGCTGCGCCTGCTTCATCATGTTCTGCATGTTGCCTGGCATCTTCATGTGGCTACTCCTTTAGGTTGCGAACCGTGCGGACCTCTCCGCCGAACAAATCCCGGAAATTCCGCACTTCCGGATTCGCGAGCGCGCGGCGGGACACATCGTCCTCCTGCTGCGCCGCCGGCGCGGCCGCGACCTTGTCTTGACTCTGCGCGGCGACCTCTCCAATCGTAACTTTGATCTTAAGCGGTTTGCCGATAATCTGCCGTACCGCCTGGTTAATATCCGCCTCTTTCATGGCGATGGAGAACTCGCGAGGCGTGGTAAAGCGCAACTCGCCGTTGGCCTCGACAACTTCGGAATGCTCGATAGCATCGGCGGTGAATTCCATGCCCAGCTCCATGAGGGAGGCGTGGAGCTTTTGACGCCAGGAGGAGGGGCTAGGGGCTGGCGTTGCAGCCCCGTGGCTGGTGGCTGGTGGCTGGTGGCTGGTGGCTTTGATCGGCGCGAGCGGAGGGGGCACCGGCTTCGCCGCGTGGCTCGGCAATCCGGCGAGTGCGTCCTCGATCGAGACCAAGCGGCCGGCCTGCACCATCCGCAATAAGCCCAACTCGAGGTGGAAGCGCGGCTGCAGCGAGAATTGCAGGTCGCGGAACAGGTCGAGGGAGAGTTGCAGGTAGCGGGTCAGATCCTCTTCGGAAAACTGTGCGCCCGTCTCCGCCAGCCTTTGCCGCTCGCCCGCCGACGCCGCGATCAGGCGCGTATCGCCGCCGGCGATCTTGGCTACCAGCAGATTTCGGAAATAGCGGGCCAGTTCGCGGCTGAAGTGTTGCAGGTTTTGCCCGTTGCGCTCCAGTTCGTTCACCACGTCGAGCATGCGTGCCGCCGCGCCTTCGGCAGCGCCAGCCAGCAGCGCCTGGCTCACCTGCCCCAGCGCATCGAGGGAAAATGCGCCCAGTAGCGCGCGCACCTCCGTGGCCTGCAAGGTGTCCCCGCAGCAGGCGATGGCCTGGTCGAGCGCCGAGAGAGAATCGCGGACGCTGCCTTCGCCGGCCTGTGCCAGCACCGATAGCGCCTCCGCATCCGCCGTGATGCCTTCCTGCTGGCAGATCCAAGCCATGCGCGCCACGAGCGCTTCAAATTCCACCGAACGAAAGCTGAAGTGTTGGCACCGAGATGCGATCGTGGCCGGGATCTTATGCGCTTCCGTGGTGCAGAGCATGAACACGGCCCAGGCCGGCGGCTCTTCGATGGTTTTCAGCAGCGCGTTGAAGGCTTCGGTGGTGATCTGGTGCGCTTCGTCGATGATGAAGACCTTGTACCTGTCGCGCACCGGCTGATAACGCACGTTCTCGCGCAGCTCGCGCATTTCGTTGATGCCGCGATTGGAGGCCGCGTCGATCTCGATCACGTCCGGCGACCCCCCGGCTGCGATCTCCTTGCAACTCGCGCACACGCCGCAGGGGTTGTCCGTGGGACCGTTCACGCAATTCAGGCAGCGCGCCAGGATGCGCGCCACAGTGGTTTTGCCGGTGCCGCGCTGCCCCGAAAAAATATAGCCGTGCGCGATGCGGTTCTGCGCGATGGCGTTCTCGAGCGTGGTCTTGACGTGCTCCTGGTTCACCACGTCGGCGAACGATGGGTGGGCGAATGCCAGGCCCCGGGTGATCCGCGGCACACAGGTTAAACCACTACCGTTGCTTCCTTCCGGACCTGGCGGGGTTTGCGGCCGCCTGTCGCACGGAGCCCGAGACCTGACAATGGACTATCGTAACATGCGTCCCCTGTTATCCTCAGTACGATGCTCGATCTCACACAGCACCCGCACCGCCGCTTCAACCCGCTGAATGGATCGTGGGTGCTGGTATCGCCCCATCGCACGCAACGGCCATGGCAGGGCCAGGTGGAGAAAACGGCGGCGGCCGCGCAGCCGGAGTACGATCCCGGCTGCTACCTTTGCCCCGGCAACTCGCGCGCGGGTGGTGTCCGCAATCCACCTTACACCAGCACGTTTGTCTTCGACAACGATTTTGCGGTGCTGGTGCCCGGCACTCCCGCCGGTACCGTGGATCGCGACGGCCTGCTGGTCGCCGCCGCCGAGCAGGGCGTCAGCCGCGTGGGCTGCTTTTCACCACGGCACGATCTGACCGTGGCGCGCATGAGTGTGCCGGATCTGACACTGGTGGTCGATGTCTGGGCCGAACAATACGCTGCGCTTGGCCGGGAGCCCGGTATCGGTCACGTGCAGATTTTCGAGAATCGCGGTGAAATGATGGGCGCCAGCAACCCGCATCCGCACTGCCAGATCTGGGCCAGCGGCAGCATTCCCACAGAGGCCGCAGCCGAACTGCGGGAGCAAGAGGCGTGGCGCGCCGCGCGCGGATCGTGCCTGCTGTGCGACTATCTGGCGCTGGAGCGGGATTCCGGCGAACGGCTGGTTTGCGAGAACGAGTCCTTCGCCGCGCTGGTACCCTTCTGGGCCGTATGGCCGTTCGAGACCATGATCGTCGGCAAGCGCCACCTCAGCGCCATGGACGAATTGGACGCGGCCGAGCGTGGGCGCCTGGCCGATATTCTGAAGCGCATCACCACCCGCTACGACAACGTGTTCGAAGCGCCGTTCCCGTATACCATGGGCTTTCACCAGCGGCCCACGGATGGCGCCGCGCATCCGGAGTGCCACTTCCACGCGCACTACTATCCGCCTCTGCTGCGCTCGGCGACCATCCGTAAATTCATGGTCGGCTTCGAGATGCTGGGCATGCCGCAGCGGGATATCACCGCCGAGAGCGCCGCCGCCCGGCTGCGCGCCTTGCCGGAGACGCACTACCTGGATCGGCGATTGGTGTAGTCTGAAGATATGAAGTTCCTGCATTTCATCTTCCTTCTGGCGGTGGCGGCGGGAATTGGCGTTCCGGCCGTGCTGGGCGTGCCCATGGTCAACACCGAGCTGGATCGTGGTATCGCCATGGCGAACGTGGCGGCTACACCGCAGTCGGTCTTCTATGCACAGGCCGAACAGGTCTACGTGCAGGTGAGGATGCTGCTGCCGAGAATCGGCGGACTGACCAGGACCGACCATACCGCACTCGAGGCTAAAGTCGGCGATCTGCGGATGGCACTGGAATTGGTGCCTGGCGCTACGGAGCAGTGGGGCGGCGCCATGCGCCGCCGAGGGGCTTAAGCGTGGCTTAAGCCCGCCCCGCAGGGTTTCGCCTCTGCAAATGAGGCGAGCGAAGCTCTCCCAGGTCTGGTTCACGTTTGTACGACAATGGTCCTTATGAGGTTTTGCCGCATCGCTGCCGTCTATGTGATGTGCTGGCACGTTTGGGCTGCCGCGGGCTACACCGTTGAGCAGGTCAAGCAGTTCATTCAATCCGCCGTTCAACTCAAGAACCCAGACAAGGAAGTCGCCGAAACGCTGCGCAAAATGAAGCTGTCCGAACGTCTGGACCTGGCAACCGTCGAAACCCTGCAAGGCCAAGGCGCAGGCCCCAAAACGGTGGCCGTGCTGAAAGAACTGGCGACTGAAACTTCGGCTCTTCCCGTGGCCCAGCCGCCGGCCCCGAAACCCGCGGCTGTCCTTCCGGCCCCGCCTTCTTCCGAGGAGCAGGCCAAGCTGCTCGACGAGGTGCGCGATTATGCCACTAATTATACGCACCGCCTTCCCGATTTTATCTGCCTGGAGCAGACCCGGCGCTATGTCGACACCACCGGCCGGGACGCGTGGCGGCCCATGGACATCGTCTCGGCGCGGCTCAGCTATTTCAACCAGAAGGAAGATTACAAGCTGATTTCGCAAAACGATCGCCCGATCACCGACCGGTCGTACGAATCCGTAGGGGGCGCCACGTCGACCGGCGATTTCGGCACCACCATGGAGCGAATCTTCGACCCGAAGAGCAACACGCACATCGCGTGGGAGCGCTGGACGACGCTGCGCAAACGCCGCACGCACGTCTTCTCCTACCGTGTGCCGCTCGAATATTCGGACTTCAGCATTCACTCCGCACAGGACGAAAAGGATCCGGGCGTCACCGTGATGGCGGGCTATCATGGCTCGATTTTCGTGGATAGGGAGTTGAATGTCATCGTGCGGATCACGAAGGAGGCCGATAACATTCCCGCGTCGTTCCCCGTTCAACAGGCGAGCGAAACGCTGGACTACGATTTCACCAAGATCGGCGATAATGAATTCCTGTTGCCGTTGAGCGTGGATGTGCGGATGCACGGAGGCCGGGTTTGGAACAAGAACCTGAAAGAATTCCGGCTGTACCGCAAGTTCTCGGCCGACGCGGTGATCAAGTTCGACTCCGAGCAATCCACGCCCGCCGATAATCCTAAGGAGCAGCCGGCTCCGCCACAGCCGCCTCAGCCGCAGCCACCGAAGTGAGCTTCTGGCGGACAGTCCTTCAGTTCCAGGCGGAAAAGATTTCTCCGTGGATCGCGTCGCGAAACACGCTGGGCTTCGCACTGCCGCTGGCGGCGGGCATCGCGTTGGGATCCGTTCCGGCCGCGCTCATCGCCGGCATCGGGGCGCTGAACGTATCGTTTTCCGATAGCCACGATCCTTACTTGCAGCGCGCGCGGCGCATGCTGGCGGCCAGCGCGCTGGTGGGATTGGCCGTCTTTGCAGGCGCGGTCTGCGGCAACCATCGCCTGCTCGCGGTGCCGGTGGCCGGCGCCTGGGCCTTCGCGGCCGGCATGCTGGTGGCGCTGAGCAACACGGCCGCGGACCTGGGGATCATGAGCCTGGTGACGCTGGTGGTTTTCGCCGCCAAGCCGTTGCCTCCTGAATCGGCCGCGCTGTCGGGACTGCTGGCGCTGGGCGGAGGGCTGCTCCAAACCGGGGTGGCCTTGGTGTTCTGGCCCATTCGGCGGTACCTGCCTGAGCGCCGCGCATTGGCCAATCTGTACGCGGAACTGGCGCGCGCCGCGGTGGCTCCCCCGGATATCCGGCAGTCTCCACCGGCGAGCGCGCAAAGCACGGAGGCGCAGACGGCGCTGGCATCGCTGGAGGGCGATTACTCGATCGAAGGCGAGCGTTACCGCTCGTTGTTGAACCAGGCGGAGCGCACCCGCTTGGCACTGTTCGCTCTGAGACGGCTGCGCGTGCGCATCGCGCGGGAGGCTCCGCACGGAGCCGAAACCACGCTCGTGGAACGTTATCTCGAAATCGCCTCGCGTGTGCTCGCGTCGATCGGCGAGGCACTCGTCGCCGCGCAGCCCGCCGAATCCGTGCGCGCGCAATTGGACGAACTGCAAGCGCTGGCCGAGCGGTTGCGCGCGACGGCGGCCCAGTTGCAAGATGCGCGCTACCAAATGGATGCGATCAACGGCCAACTGCGTTCCGCATTCGATTTGGCGGGCCACGCGACTGTGGCGGGCCTGGCGGACTTCGCGCGCCAGGAAGTGCACAAGCCCTGGCATCTGCGGCTCAGCGGAACACTGGCCACGTTGCGCGCGAACCTGAGCTTGCGCTCCGCCGCCTGCCGGCATGCGGTCCGGCTGGCGGTCTGCGTGGCGCTAGGCGATGCAGTGGGACGCGGCTTCGATTTGCACCGTTCCTATTGGCTGCCCATGACCGTGGCCATCGTGCTGAAACCGGACTTCGCCTCTACATTCAGCCGCGGCGTGCTGCGGTTGGCCGGGACGTTCGCCGGCCTGGTTTTTGCCACGGGCCTGTTTCATCTGCTCCCCGCGGCGCCCGCGGCACAGGTTGCGGCGATTACGGCGCTGATGTTCGTCCTGCGCTGCTGGGGCCCCGCCAATTACGGTATCTTCGTCACTGCCGTCACCGGGATGATCGTGCTGCTGATCGCCATGGCCGGCGTATCCCCCAAGGAAGTGATCGCCGCGCGCGGGCTGAACACCGCCATCGGCGGCGCGATCGCGCTGGCGGCCTATTGGCTCTGGCCCACGTGGGAGCGCACCCGCGTGCAAGACGCCATGGCGCTAATGCTGGACGCCTATCGCGCATACTTCCGCGCCATTCGCGAAAGCTACATCCACCCCGAAGCGTCCTTCGAAGACGCTCTGGACCGCGCGCGCCTGGCGGCCCGTCGGGCGCGCTCGAACCTGGAAGCCTCATTCGACCGTTTGCACGCGGAGCCCGGAACTACCCCTGAGAGGCTGGCGGCGATCGGCGGCATGCTGGCCAGTTCGCACCGCCTGATCCACGCCGTCATGGCGCTCGAAGCGGGTATCCACAGCAGCCGTGCCGCGCCCGCGCGCGACGCTTTCCGCCGCTTCGCCGACGACGTGGAGCTGACGCTCTATTCATTGGCGGGAGCCCTGCGCGGCTCGCCTCTGACGCGCGGCGAGCTACCCGACCTGCGCGAAGATCATCACGCGCTGGCACACTCGGGGGACCCGGCCACGGAACGCTACGCGCTGGTGAATGTGGAAACCGACCGCGTGACCAACAGTCTGAACACCCTCAGCGAAGAACTGTTGGAGTGGCTGGAGCGCGCCGGCCGCGATTTCGCGCTCTCCTATTGACAGTCTATAAGAGGTTTGCTACTCTGCCTATGGAATATCTATAGCAACCCTATGGCCGCATCCCGCACCGATCTGCTGCAAGGCACACTCGACTTGCTGATTCTGAAGGCCCTGGCTCTTGAAAAGCTGCATGGGATGGGAATCTCGCGCCGCATCGCGCAGATCACCAACGGAACCTTCGAGGTCAAGCCGGGCTCGCTGTTTCCAGCCCTGCATCGCATGGAGCAGGCGGGCTGGTTAAGTTCCTCCTGGGGCGAGGCGGAGACCAACCGGCGTGCCAAGTTCTACCGGATGACCAAATTAGGCCGCCGCCAACTGGGTGCGGAGACCGCCCAGTGGGAGCGGATCTCTCTCGCCATGGCCAGCGCCTTACGCGCCACATAGGAAACCAGTGTCCTTTCGCCGCTGCTACAACTTCTGCCGAAACCTCTTCCGCAAGCAACGCGCCGACCGGGATCTCGACCAGGAAATCCGCGGCTACCTCGAGCTGTTGGCGGAAGAAAAGGCGCAATCCGGAATGGGGCGCGACGAAGCGCTGCGGCAGGCGCGCCGTGAGCTAGGCGGCGTGGAACAGATCAAGGAAAACGTGCGAGACGTCAGAGTTGGAGTTTCCATGGATAACTTGCTTCAGGACGTGCGCTACGGCCTGCGCGTGCTCAGGAGGAATCCAGGCTTCGCGGCCACCGCTGTTCTAACCCTGGCGCTGGGCATCGGCTCGACCACCGCCATCTTCAGCGTGGTGGATGCCATCGTCTTCAAGCCGCTGCCTTTTCCCAATGCGGGCCGCCTGGTACGCATCCGGTCGGTGATCGCCGCTTCCGGGGACGGCGGTGTCGCGTCTTATCCGGACTTTCTGGATTGGCGCGCACGCACGCGCGCCTTCGACGCCATGGCTGTTTCCCGGACAGACGGCTTTAATCTGATCGGCCCGCGTGAGCCGCTGCATCTGCAAGGCGCAGTGGTGTCCGCGCAACTGTTTTCCATGCTCGGGGCCATGCCGGCGCTGGGGCGCGGTTTCCTCCCGGCGGAGGATCAGCCGGCCGCGGCAGGCGGCGCCGACCCGGTGATTCTAAGCTACGGTCTGTGGCAACGCCAGTTTGGTTCCGACGCGTCGGTGCTGGGACGCACCATTCGCCTCGGGGACGGCCCATTCACGATTGTGGGAGTCATGCCGCCGGCGTTCCAATATCCGATTCAGGCGGAGCCCGTCGAGTTGTGGACCACCGTCGCCGTCGACGCCCGAGGCGGCGCGGACGCCGTCACCACGCAGCGTGGCGCGCACTATCTGGACGTTGCCGGCGCCCTGAAACGCGGCGTCACCCTGCGGCAGGCGCAGGCCGAGCTGGCTGCCATCGCCGGCGCGTTGAACCAGGAACACCCGGAGAACAAGGCGCGCTCGGTCCGGGTTGTGCCGGAGATCCAGGGTATCGTCGGTCCTATCGGCACTCCGCTGCTGGTGCTGCTGGGCGCCGTGGGCTGCGTTCTGCTGATCGCGTGTGTCAACGTGGCGAACCTCCTGTTGGCGCGCGCCACCGGGCGTCGCAAGGAAATGGCCGTCCGGGCCGCGCTGGGCGCCGGCCGCGGCCGGGCAGTCCGCCAACTGTTCACGGAGAGTGTCTCGCTGGGGCTGCTGGGCGGCGCCCTCGGCCTCGCGCTGGCGGTTGCATCGCTCCGTTTACTCGTGCGGCTGATCCCCGCCGAAGTCCCGCGTCTGAACTCCATAGGACTGGACGGCCGCCTGCTCGCCTTCGCGCTTCTGGTCTCGCTCGCGGCGGGCATCCTGTTCGGCCTCGCTCCCGCCCTGCGCGTCTCCAAGATCGGTGTCACCGCGTCGTTGAAAGAGAGTGGCCGGGGCGCCGGAAGCGGAGGAAAAGAGCGCAGCCGCACGCGCGATGCGCTGGTGGTGAGTGAGGTCGCCTTAGCCGTCGTGCTGCTGCTCGCCAGCGGCCTGTTGATTCGCAGCTTTCAGCACCTCACGCAGGCCGATCCGGGATTCGACCGTCAAAATGTCTTGACGCTTCAACTCGATTCGCCCGCCGGCAAGCCGGACTCGCAGGTCCCCGCTTTCTTTCGCGACGCGGTGGCGCAAATCGGCGCGCTCCCGGGAGTCCGGTCGGCCAGTGCGGTCGCGTCGCTGCCTCTGACTGGAGAGAGCCTCCGCTCCAGCATTGAGCTTGAAGGGCAGCCCACTCCCATGGCATCGCGGCCCTCGGCTGCTTTCAACGCCATCGAACCGAACTATTTTCGTACGCTGGGTATCGCGCTGGTCGCGGGGCGGGACTTTACGGAACATGACGGTACGAACTCCACCCCGGTGGCGATCGTGAACCGCGCATTGGCGCAGCGTTTTTTCCCGAACCAGAACCCCATCGGCAGGCATGTCCGTCCCGGCATCAGCGGCCCCGGCGAGCCGCCCATGCGCGAGATCGTCGGAGTCGTCGGCGACGTGAAGCAGGCCGGTCCCGGAGCCGCAGCCGCTCCCGAGGTGTATGCGCCATTGGCCCAGATCCGCATCAGCCCCATGTTTATTGTGGTGCGCACCGCCAACGATCCGCAAAGCATTGTCGCACCCGCCCGCCGCCAGATAGCGTCCTTGGATAAAACCACGCCCATTTATCATGTGGAGACCCTCGACCGATACTTTGCGCAGTCTGTGGCGGTGCCGCGTTTCGTTACGCTCCTTCTGAGCGGCTTTGCCGGTCTGGCGCTGCTGCTTGCCTCGGTAGGGATATATGGCGTGATCTCTTACATCGCCGTGCAACGCACACACGAGATCGGTATTCGTATGGCGCTGGGCGCGCAGCGGGGCGCGGTTCTCAGGATGGTCGTTGGGAAGGGGATGCTGCCCGCGCTGGCCGGCCTGGCGATTGGAATTGCCGGCGCCCTCAGGCTAACGCCCCTTTTGTCGAGCTTGCTCTATGGCGTGAATCCCACCGATCCGCTGACGTTCGCCGCGGCGTCGCTGATGCTGATGGGCGTGGCGCTGGTGGCATGTTACATTCCGGCCCGGCACGCGGCGAAGTTGGATCCGATGCGCTCTCTAAGATACGAATGAGCTGGAGGGCGGCCAATTCTGGCCGCAGGCCGCCTTTTTAGGCGGCCAGAGCCGACTAAAAGCCGGCTCGGCGGGCTAAGATAAGAGCTCCGCGGCGGCGCATGGCGCCGCCCCACGAGGCCGATTAGGCTAACTAAACGCCGGCCGTGCGAGCTTGCTCCTCTGTATCGAACAGGAGAAAACCGAAGCCTTGGCGGTCAACCGGGTCCACCCAGTACCCGGCGACGAAGCCCGCGTACACACGTACTCTTCGGCTCGAATTCCGTAACGCTACTTGGGATGCGCCGCCATTTTGCGTTCGAGCGCTTCGATCAGGCGCGATTCGATTTCCGGTGAAATCGGATGCGTTTCCATCCCTTTGTAGATGCGGATCGTCTTCTTGGTGGTGTCGCATACCACCCAGCAGTTGGGACACTCCGTAATGTGCTGTTCCAACTTGGCCCGGATCTCCGCGTCGACATTCTCGTCCAGGTAGTCGCTGAGTTCCTGCAAAAACTCTTTACATGTAAGCAAAGGCGTCATCCTCCTTATGCTTGAAGAAACGGGTTAACTTGTCGCGGAGCTGCAGGCGGGCGCGCAACAGGCGGCTTTTCACCGCCGGTATGGATAAATCGAGCGCCTCGGCGGTTTCTTCGGTGGAAAGCTCCTCGATATCCCGCAGCACGAAAACCGCGCGATAGGGCGGCGCCAGGCTATCCACGGCGGAGCTGAGAATCTGGTTCACCTCCTCGCGGGAATAGCGCTGTTCCGGGTTCTCGTCCCAAGCCGCGATTTCCCGCGCTACCGTGTCCTCGCCGGTATCGATGGTTTCGTCCATCGACACGGTTTTATCGGTCTTGCGCTTGCGCAATTTCATCAGCGCCTGGTTCACGGCGATGCGTACGATCCAGGTATAGAATTTCGAATTACCCTGGAACTGATCGAGGTGCTCGTAGGCCTTGAGGAAGGTTTCCTGCAACACATCCTCGGCGTCTTCGCGGTTTTGCGTGATGTGCATCGCCAGGCGGAAAATCTTGCCCTCGTAACGGCGCACCAATTCCGAGAAGGCCATGGCGTTGCCTTCGCGAGCCTGCAGGACGACCGCGGTTTCGTCCGGAATCTGGCTGGTAGCTGGCATCCTTCATTTCAGTATCGCATGCCGCTGCGCGTCGGCCGCAGGCCCGTGGATCGCCCTTCGACCTTGCAGTGCGGGCAATCACTTTTCCCAAAACCTGGAATGCCGCATAATTTGTGGGGCAGACCTCCAGGTCTGCGCGGGTCCTCCAGGACCCGCTCTTCCCGCAACGAAATGAGCCTGATCCGAGCGGGAAGAGGCCAGCGTGGACGCTGGCCGCAGGACTGGAGTCCTGCCTTGACGGTAGGCGCCGTAGAAACACGAGCCGCCTGAAAGGCGGCTGCGGCCACGATTGGCCGCCCTCCGGTGCAACTGAACCACCTTTATCCATAGTCTGGGCCACGAGTGGCCTCAGCCCTGGAAAATCTCTCCCACCCGAACAGCCGCCCCCAGTAATGAGCACGAGATCGACGCCGATACGCCGTAGTGTTTCGTCACGTCGCCTTCCGTGACCGACACGCGCTTGCGTTTCGGATCGACAACCCAGAGGCTGACGCATCCATTGGCCATGCAAATCGACATCTTGTCGTTGATCTCATCCACCGTGTTGCTTGGCGACAGAACCTCGACGGCCAGATCCGGCGCCCCCATCAGGTACTCGTTGTCCCCAACCTCGTCGGCGCGCTCCGTGAGTGTCAGGCCCACATCGGCCTCCCACATCTCGTGCAGTGCCGCAAGCCGGTCCTGGATGCGCTGATGACCCCATTTCGGTGAGGTCCTAAGGATAATCTCCCCGTAATGGAACTCATAGTGGCCCGCCCGCGGCGGCTAAAGCCGCAGGAATTCTTCGACCGTGACAAGCGCCGTCTCGACAGCCACTCCAGGACCTCGATTCCTCATCGTAGCCGATGTCCCGGACCTACATAGCACCCCGCTATGCGATCAGGTCCTTGGCAAAATCCCACTCCACCACCCGCCGCTCCTGCGCCGAAAGATTGATCATGTGCGCACACGCGGCGGCGTGATGTCCGGCCACTTCATTCTCCCAATAGGGCTGCCGCGACCGGATCGAATCGAAGAAGTGGCCAAAATGCGCGACCGTCGGTTCCGGTCCCTCGTCTTTGAAGTGCTCGGCCGCTTTCTGCGGCCGCTTGCCCGGCTCGACCTCAGTGGCGATCACCTTCGGGTCCTTGTAATAGGCGTCTTCGAGCGGCTGCGCCCATGCGTCCACGATCCAGCGGTTATCTTCCACCGCGTTCTCCGGATAAAACACCAGACCGTCGCCGCCGATGGTAATGCTGCCTTCAGTGCCCAGCACCTGGAATGCGGCCTCGGCATTCAGCTCGTTATTGAACGACGAGCTGAGGTTCACCGTGAAACCCTCCGGGTATTCCAGAATGGCGTTCAGGGTGTCGGGCACGTCGCGGCTTTCCTTCCAGCGGTACAGCTCGCCCATGGCCATGACGCGCGCAGGCATCCTGGCGTCCATCAGGAAGTGAATCGCGGTGCATAGGTGCACGAAGAGATCGGTGGCGATGCCGCCCGAGTACTCCCGATAGCAGCGCCAGCGGAAGAAGCGCTCCAGGCTGAAAGGCAGCCGCGATCCCGGTCCCCGGAACATCTCCCAGTTCACGGTTTCCGGAGATGCGTCCGGCGGGATGGGATAGATCCACGCACCGGATGCGGTATTGCGATTGATGGCCGCGTGGATCATGGTGACGCGGCCGAGCTTCCCAGCCCGAATCATTTCCTTGGCTTTACGTTCCAGGTCGGAACTGGGTCCCTGGCTGCCCACCTGCACGATGCGTTGGCTCTGGGCGGCCGCGCGGACGATCTCCGGACCTTCCGGGGCGGTGTAGGTCAGGGGCTTTTCGCAATACACGTCCTTGCCCGCGCGCAGCGCGTCCACTACCACGGCCTTGTGCAGATGATCGGGGATGGCCACCACCACGGCGTCGATGGATTTCTCCGCCAGCAATTCGCTATGCGTGGAATAGATCTTAACCCGGCCCGCCCCGCCCCTGACCCGGCTTTGGGCGCGATCGAGACGGCCTTTGTAGGCATCCACAAGCCCCACGATCTCGGCTTGCGGATGTTGTTGGAGCGCGTCCATCAGTTCCTGCCCGCGCGCCCCCGTGCCGATCACGCCGACGGCGATACGGCCGCTGGGAGCGGGACGCGCGGCGGGCGCGGCGGCCAGCAGCGCGCCGGCCTGTAACAAACTGCGGCGAGTGATGTCCATGAAAGGCGATTATAGACGGGGTACAGGGACCTCCGCCGGAACCAGCACCTGCGCCACGCGCAAGATCAGGGCTTCGGCGAAGGGCGGCCCGACAATCTGCAGCCCTATGGGCAGGCCGCGGCGGTCCGCGCCGCACGGAATCGACACCGCCGGCAAGCCCAGCGCGTTGATGGCGCGCACCAGGCGAGTGGTGGCCAGGCGCACATCTTCGTCTTCACCGGCGACGGTCGCCGCAGTCTCGCCAATGCGCGGCGCGGTAATCGGAGCGGTGGGGGTGAACAGGCAATCCACGCGCGTCCACAGGCTGGCGAACTTCCATTGCATGGCGCGCCGCAGGCGCTGTGCATTGATGTAATCGGTCGCCGGCAGCAGGCGCCCCTGATCGAGCAGGGCCAGCACGTCTTCGCCGAATAGGTCGCGCCGCTCCAGATGCGGCTCCAGCACCGCGGAAGCTTCCGCCATCAAGATGACGCGCGCCACGGTGTTGATGGCGGCGATATCCGGCATCGGCAGCGGGACGATTTGCGCGCCCCGCGATTCGGCGGTTTGGAAGGCGGCGCGCACGGCGGCGTCCACGTCCGGGTTCAGGCGTTCGAAGTAGAAGTTCTCCGGAAGGCCGATCCGCACGCCGCGCATGGAAGGCTCGATATCCGGCACGTAATTCTCGACCGCGCGGCGGGAAGATGTTTCATCGCGGGGATCGTAGCCGGCGATCGCGTTGAGCGCCGCGCCGGCGTCGCGCACGGATCGCGTCAGCGGGCCCATGTGGTCTAGCGAGAAAGCCAGCGGCATCGCGCCGTAGCGGCTGACGCGCCCATAGGTGGGCTTCAATCCCACGACCCCGCAGAAGGCGGCGGGCACGCGAATGGAACCGCCGGTGTCGCTGCCCATGGCCATCGAGACCATCCCGGCCGCCACAGCGGCGCCCGATCCGCCGCTGGATCCGCCGGGAATGCGGTCCCGATCCCATGGGTTGCGGACCGCGCCAAAGTGCGGATTGCTGGAGGTGATGCCGTAGGCCAACTCGTGCATGCCGGTTTTACCCACCAGCACCGCGCCGCCTGCGCGCAGCCATTCGACCACTGTGGCGTCGTGGTCCGGCACATAATTCTCGAATAGCTTCGAACCGCCTGTGGTGCGCACGCCCTTGGTATAGAAGAGGTCTTTGACCGCGATGGGAATGCCATGCAGCGGACCGCGGCCTTCGCCCCGCGCCAGTTCCTCGTCGGCTTGCCTGGCCCGCTCCCGAGCGGACTCGGCCATCACGGTTTGCATGGCGTTGGTGGAGGGATTGAGCCGCTCGATACGTTGCAGCGCGGCGGCGGTCAGCTCCACGGACGATATCTCGCGCCGGCGCAACGCGGCCGCGCCTTCGAGCAGCGTCACTCAGCCTCCTCGCCCGGTACGGACAATGCCGCGTGGAAGGCGACAGCCGGCCCGGTCTCCGGCGACAGGGCGCGCACCAGCGGACGGAAGTCCGCCTCCAGTGCATCGAGCGACTGCGCGATGCGCTCCAGGGCGGCGTCCGGAATGGCCAGTCCGTTAGCTCGCGCTATCTTTTTCCAATCCTTCTTCAGATCCTTGCTTGAATCGGCGCTCATTTTGACTCTCCATACTGGCCGCCCCTTGCGCGGCGGCCAGGACGATCATAGCGGAAGCGAAGCCCCAGATGAGGATGGTCGCGGAGTTGCGAAACACTCCGTACTCGCGCTCCAGCTTCACGTGCAGCAGCGGCCAGATCGACAGGAATACGTATTTCATGGCCTCCAGGACCAGCCCCGCCAGGATCGCCACGGGGGCCACGCGGGCGGCCGGAATGCGGCGGTTCGGCAGGATCCAATAGATCAGGAACAGTACCACGATGCCGATGGGGATGGCGGCCGCCTTGAAGATCAGCAGCTTCACCCAGAGTTCCAAATGGGCATGCGGACCGCTCAGGCCGCGCACCCATTGGGCGTTCATGCCGGTGAGGACTAGCGAGAGCAGCGCCAGGCCGCCGCAAAGGAAGATCATGCCGAGGCTGACCAGTTGGTTGCGGAGGTAAGAGCGGTTCCGGGTGACTCCCCACACGCGGTTGAGGGCCACTTCCAGCGGCTCGAACACGCCATTGGCGGTGATCAGCAGCAGCAGCATGGCGATAGGTTGAAACGGGCCCCGCAATGGCAGATTGTGCTGTAGGAACATGGCTACGTCGCCGGGCAGGTAATCGTTCAATGCCAGATAGATGGCGTCCACCGCGGCCGGCCAGCGGAGCGCGTCGCGGCAAAACGAGAGCATCACGTTCAGGAAGGGATAGAACGACAGCAGTACGCTGGCGGCCACGGCCAGTGCGTAGACATGCACCTCCGTCTGCATGCAGTAGCGTAGGGTGGAGCGCCAGGCGTCCACGGCGCGGGACCAACGGCTGGGCGGCGCGGGAGAAAAAAGAGTTGCCAAGACATTAGCTTACGCCATGGGTCGCCGGCGCCGCTCGTGGCAAGGGCTTCAGCGCGAACGATCCTGCGGGTCGTTACCAAGATCGGAGAACTGACGCCGGGACGTGGCGCAGGCACTCATTGCCTGCCGCGCTGACACTCGTGTCAGCGCAGGCGAGCGTAGCTCGCCCAGCCGGACGTTAGTCCCGCTAGATCAGTGACTTGCACGATGGTTCTCTGGAGAGCCGCTGGTGGCACGGGTTTCAGCCTCTGAACGGCGAGCCTGGCTCGCCGAAGAGCGGGCCTGCGAGGCCCGCGCAGGCTGCGAGCCTGCCCCACTAGTGAGAAAGGACACGCTCCAAGACCTGGGCCCGCCCTCCATCACTTCGGCGGCTGTGGCTGAGGCGGCGGCTCGGGCGTGGATTGCTCGGCATCGAACTTGATCACGGCGTCGGCCGAGAACTTGCGGTAGAGTTTGAATTCCTTCTCGTTCTTGGACCACTCCCGGCCGCTGTGCATCCTGACGATGGCCAACAGTGGCAGAAAAAACTCGTTGTCGCCAATCTTGATGTAGTCATAATCCAGGGTTTCCTTGGCCTCCTGGACGGGAAACTTGGGCGGGATGTTGTCGGCCTCCTGCACGATGCGCACGATCGTGCTGAATTCTTTGTCGACGAAAACCGATCCATGATAGCCCACCGTGATTCTTTGCACATCGTCCTTGCTCTCGCCCTGGTACTCGATGGTGTACCGGGAAAACTCCAGCGGCACGCGGAAAGAGAAGACGTGCGTACGGCGCTTGCGCAACGTGGCCCATCTCTCCCAAGCAAAGGTGGCGTGGCTCTTAGGGTCGAAGATGTCGCGCATGGTGGTGCCGAAGTCGCCAGTCGACAAAGCGCCCCCCACGGATTCGTACGACCGTTCGGTGATCGGGCGATCGTTTTGCGAAACCAGCTTGTAGTCTTCTTTCTGGTTGAAATAGCTCAGTCGGGCCGAGATGATATCCGCCAGCCGCCACGCTTCCCGTCCGGTAGTGTCGACATAGCGGCGGGTCTGCTCCAGGCAGATGAAATCTGGCAGCCTGTGCGAATAGTTGATGGCGTAATCCTTCACCTCGTCCAGCAGCTTGGCCTGCTCTTCGGAAGAGGGCGGCGCCGGCAGAACCACCTCTGGCTTCGGGGCCGGCGGTAGGGCCGCGGGAAGGGCGGAGGATTCGGTAGCCAGTTCCTTTAGCACGGCCACGGTTTTCGGGCCTGCGCCCTGGCGTTGCAGCGCTTCCACGGTATCCAGGTCCAGACGTTCCGACAGCTTCATTTTGCGCAGCGTCTCGGCAACATCCTTGTCCGGGTTCTTGAGTTGAACGGCGGATTGAACGAACTGCTTGACCTGCTCAACCGTGTAGCCAGCGGCAGCCCAAACGTTCAAGCACATCACATAGACGGCAGCGATGCGGCAAAACCTCATATGATTATTGTCCTAATAGTGTGGGGCGGGCAATTCTGCCCGCAGCCGGCTTTCAGCCGGCCCTGGCCGCCTAAAAGGCGGCTGCGGCCAATATTGGCCGCCCCACAATCAATCCGTTTTGCCACCATCGGCCAGCACCACGATCGAACTTCTGGGAAATGCGAACTTGTGCCCGAGTTGATCGATCACATTCACCTGGCAGACATATTGTCCCGCCGGCAAGCTCTTCAGCGGGGTTTGCAGCCGTAAGGGCACCACGCCGGGCCGCTTGGCGTTTAAGCGGTTGACGCGCACAGCCGGCGTTTCCATCACCTTCTTGTCTCCCTGATAGAAGGCCACTGTGGCGGTCACACTGGCGACACCGGCGCCTTGACCCTGGCCTTGGCCCTGGCTCTGATTCGTTCCGGGGAACTGCATCACTCCGGGATCGTAAAGCTCCAGATATACGGACATCTTCTGCGCAGGCCGGAACACCCGCGTCACATTGGGCATGATCTTCTGGCCGGAGTCGTCCACCAGAGGGTCCTCCGCCACCAGCTTTTTGCTGTTCTTCGCGCCCGCGATCTGTTCCTTCACGGCCTGTACCTGGTTGCTCAGGATCACCGAACTCATGCGCAACGCGCTCCCCGAACCAAGATCCGGAACCACAAACGAGGATTCGAAGGTGCCGGTTTTGCCTTCTCCGTTCTCACGCGCCACGAACTTCAACTTGTATTTGCCCGGCCCCAGCGTAAATCCGGTATCGTATTGGATCTGCTTACGGGTGACCTCTCCGGCGGTGGTGGAAGCCACCTTGAGCGGAATGGTGTCGCCCACCACGGAGGCCTGCCGTCCGCGGGCGTCCCGTATTTCCGCGACGAAATCCAACTCGGTGGCCGCCTTGGCCCCCTTGTTGGTGAACGACAATGCCGAGCCGGGGATGCGCACCGAGATAGGCACAAAGTACTTGCTCTTTGCCAGACGGAAGTAATCCACCTCCACCGCCATCGGCAGATCCGTCGCCGGATTGTCGCTGAGCAACGCTTCCTGCAACTGCGCTTCTTTGTTGGCGCCCGTCATCTTGGCGAACGTGGTGGGAGCGTAGTAGCCTTGTTTGAACTCCAGCTTGGCTTTCAAGTCCGCCAGCTTGGGAGCCAGCTTCACCACGATGCGGCGGTATTTGCCATCTTCCGCCGTGTTAGTGCTGGCATAACTCAGCATATAATAGCTGCTCATGTCTTTCTGCACCTGAGTCATGCCCAGTGTAAGATCGTTGGAATCGAGCAGCGCCTTGCCACCGGTATCGGCAGCCAGCGTATCCAGAGTTTCCTGCGTGTTATGGAAGTTGTCCATCTGCGACTGTTGCGCCGAACCGCTATACAGGTTCGATCCCACGGACGCCGACTGGCTGGCGTCGCCGCCTGGAGGCGTGGCCATCAGGCCCCGCGCATCGATGGGATAGAAGGCCACATTCGCCCGGATGGCGGCGTTCACGGTAGCCTGAAGCTGCGACTGATTCTCCACGCCGGTCTTCTGGATGCCGCTCGAAATATACACCAACGCCTTCTTTTCCGGATAATGCGACAGGCGCCGGGCCGCGTCTTCCAGCGCAGCCAGTTTTCGGTCGGAATTGAAAATGTTGAATTCGGTTTCGTCGGCCACGAACGACCCGCTAAGATCCTGCGTGTCGGCGCCGGTGTCCGCCTGGGTGGATAACTCGCTCGATTCACCCACATGGAAGGCGTGCAGGGTGGAGATTAACTGGTCGCGATCGGCCGTGAAGTCCAGGACGGTTTTCAGTTCGGTGCCGAAGGTCATGATGGATACCATGTCGCTGGTGGTCATTTGCGTGCCAAGAAATTTGATGGCGGCTTCCACGGAGCGGATCTGCTCCTGCGGCTGCATGGTCGAGATATCGAATAACATCACGATCAGCCGGTGGTCGCGCAACTCCGGCTTCGCGGCGGGCGTCTCGGGCGCGGGCGCGGCAGCCGGCTTGGGCGCTTCGCGAGTCTGCAGCGTCTTAGCGGGCTGAATCGGCGCCAGGGGCGTGGTGTCCAGCTTCTGCAGCTCGCAGCTTTGCAAGGTCTGCAACTTACCGTCTTCGTAAACCAGGAAGTCGCTGCCGGTCAGGGTCCCGATGCTCTTGCCGTCGCGGCTGGTCACGGTCACGTTAACCGTGACCACGTTGGCCGTGGTCGAAAACGTGGCCATTTGCTGCGAGCTCAACTGGCCGGCCAGCAGGGCTACTAATATCGCGGAGCGTCTCAAAAGCGGAACCTCATGACTATGTCGAGCGTGCGCATGGCGGATGCGGCGGTGGGAAGGCCATAATTCGTAGCGTTCACCACAGTGGCGTAATTGGTATAGCTGACCTGATTCAAGACGTTGTTGGCTTCCGCGCGAAACTCCAGCCGCCGGCGCGTATCGCCAAACTGGAACGACCGGCCGAACGCCGCATTCACCGACACTAAGCCGGGGCCTGGGATGGTATTGCGTCCGGCATTCCCAAACTGGCCCGCCGGCGGCACCGTAAACGCAGCCAGATTAAAGAGCCCGGAGCCGGAAGACACCGGCTCGCCCGTGGCATCGGCGCGCTCGCTGCCCGTCCCTCCGGTCTGCGCCAACGACACATCCTTTCCCAGAACGCGGGCAGTCAGCGGCGTCCCGCTCTCCGCGGTGATGCCCCCCGAAAGCGACCAATTCCGCAACAACCGCCCGGCCCAGCCGCCCGAAGCAAAACGCGAGTTCGGGTTGCCGAACGGCGACGTATAAACCCAACTCATGGTGAACACGTTGGTCCGATTGAAGCTGGACAGACCGCGCTCCGCCGCCAGATCCAGCCAATTCTGGGCGACCGTGCTACCCACGCCTCCGAAGCTGGATGCGTCGTCGATGGATTTCGAGAAATTGTAGCGCGCATTCATCGAAATCCCTCCGCGGAACCGCCGCATCAGGTGAGTCTGTAAAGCGTTGTAAGTGGAATCTCCGATCGGCGCGTCGTAAGTGAATCCGGTGGCGTTGCCGAGTTGGAGTCCCGAGGGGGGCAGGATCGGGGAATCCTCGCCGGGCAGCGTCAGCACATCCAGGCGCGTTCCTTTGGTGCCCAGATATCCCAACTCCATAAAGAAGCCTCTGCCGAGATCGTGCTGAATGGTAAGGTTCCAGGTCTGCGCATAAGGCGTGCGGTAATAGGGATTGACGGCGAACGTATTGGTATAGACCGTGGGCGCGCCCGGCACGAGCGGCGGAGGCTGCAGCCCGGTTTGCAGGTTCAACGGGTTCGCCGCACTGGTATTCACCGTCTGAGACACGGCGAAGGAGGGTTGCTGCGCCAGTTTCAGGCCAAACGGAATATAAGACTGGCCGTTGTAATAAATGCCGTAGCCCGCGCGCACGATCGTGGAGCGCTTGATAAACGGCACCTTCCACGCCAACCCCAGGCGCGGCGAGAAATTTCGATAGTCGGGATTGATGAGACCGGCCGAATACAAGCCGGAGCTCGGCCCAAAAGGCGTGACGCTGGTGGAACCTACCAAAAGGTTGGCTATATCGCCGTATTCCTCCTGCAGCGGGGCGAAAAACTCGTAGCGCAGGCCCAGGTTCACCGTCAGATTCGCGTTCACTTTCCAATCGTCAAGCAGGTAGCCGTTCCAGACGTTCTGCGTAAAGTACATCGCCGGGCTGTATTGTATGGAGGCGGATTGCGGCAGATCGAGCAGAAAATCCGCGAAATCGAAGCCGGTCGCCTCGCCGTTGAAATTGAAGGTGCCGCGTCCGTTTTGCTGGGTGGTGGTGCTGGTATCGTTGCGGCTATATTGCGCGCCCAAAGTGAGTGTGTGCTTGCCGCGCGAGAGGATCACGCTCTCGGTCCCGCCCTGGCTCTGGTTGCGCGACAACAGCGGCTGCCCGTCGCTTAGCGGGCCGAAATTCGTGAAGTTCAAGTTCGGCGGACCATAGTCCAACGGGTTTGTGGAGGTGCCCGCGATCCCTAATTCCGCGGCCACGTTCGTTCCGTTTGCAAAGAACGGCGTGGTTTCGTTACGGTTGCGATTGAATGACACCATCGAGCTGAGGATGGTCGTGGGCGTGAAGTTGTGCGTCCAGGTAAGGTCCGTCTGTATGCCGTAGCCGCTGACTGTATCGAAAAATGCGAAGGGCTGCGCGTTGTCGCCGTCGCGGCGCTGGAAGGAGAGATGGTATGCCAGCCGATCTTTCTGGCTCACGTTGCGCATTACGCGTCCGTTCAGATTATCGGTATTGCTGGGCGGCGATGCGAAGTACTGATAGTTACTTACCGTGCCGGGCTGGTTCGGCAGCGGGATGTACTGGAGCAGGTTGAGCGCGATCGGACTCAGCAGTTTCGCCGGAATCGTGTTGTTGGGAAAAGGTGTAGTGGTCCCGGGTTGGAGGATCTGCACCGGTCCGGAGGATTCGAGCGCCTGGGAGAAGTCGCCTGTCCGCTCCTGCGCCGTGGGCACGGTCTCAACCGCCGCATACGGCTGCCGGGAGCGGGTGCCGGTATAGTTCAGATAAAAGAAAGTGGCGGTATCTTTGACGATCTTCGGGATCACCAGCGGTCCGCCGATCAGAAATCCGAAGCGGGCGCTGGCGTAAGGCGGTTGCGGCGCTTCCTGCCCGGTGATGGAAAATGGCTTCGCGTTGGCCACGGAATTGGCCAGCGTCATGAAGACCATGCCATGGATCTGGCTGGGGGCCCGGCGGTTGCCGAACTGCGCGCCGGGACGGCCTTGGCCTTGTCCCCGATTACCGTTTTGGCCGCCGCCGGGTCCGCCTCCGCGTCCGCCGAAGCCGCCTCCGCCACCCGGACCGCCGCCGAAGCCGCCTCCCCCAGGTCCGCCGAAGCCGCCACCCGGCCCACCGCCGCCCGGACCACTCTGTCCGCCGAACTGCCCGCCTCCAGGTGCCCCGGGGCCTCCAGGGCCGCCGGGACCGCCCATCATCATAAAGAAGTCGGGCTGCGCATTTTGCGCCAGGCCCTGGCTCAGGCTGCCTGAGACTTGGAACGCCTCACTGCTGTTTTGTCCATCCACTTGGGCTGCGCCGGGCGCCGCGGCTTCCGGAGTACTCATTTCGCTCTGCAATTGGGTTTCAAGCTGGCTCGCGCCGCCTTGCGCGCCGCCCATGCGCGCCATGCGCTGCGCCACCGGCGATTCCTGCAATTGCAGCGCGAAATCGATCTTCGCGGTATCCGCGCAATTCGATTTCTTGGTTGCGGCATCGAAGCCGAACATGCGCACTTCGATGGAGCAATCTCCAGCCGGCCCGCCGGAGAACGCGTAGTGACCGTTCTGGTCCGTAGTGGTAACCAGTTTCCGATCGCCAATGGTGGCTGTCACGGTGGCCCCTGGGATAGGCTGGTTGGCCGACTTCACCACGCCGCTCTGGGCATACAACACTCCGCCGGCGGCCCAGAAAGCAAGGAGAAGAAAACGATACGTAGGCAAAATTTCCAAATGCCTCAAGAAGCAACGACGACCGGAAACCGCTAACCGTTACTCTGTTAAGACATTGTAAACCATTGCCAATGCGTAACATTCGCGGTTTTCCCAGCGCCCTTTCTGCATGCGTAAACTAATCACCACAGGCTTTCTCATGGGATTGCTCGCACTGACGGCGATGGCCGCGGATGTGACCGGAAAATGGACCGCGCAGTTGCCCGGCCGCGGCGGACAAACACGCGAGGCTACCTTCAACTTTAAGGCTGACGGAAACACGCTGACCGGCACGGTGAGCGGACGCCAGGGAGACATGGAAATCTCCGATGGCAAAATCGACGGCGATTCGCTCTCCTTCACCCAAACCATGGAATTCAACGGGAACTCGATGAAATTCGTGTACAAGGGAACGATTTCGGGCGACTCGATCAAGTTCACCAGGCAGCGCGACGGAGGCGACCAGCCGCCCCAGGAATTCACTGCGAAGCGGGCGTCGTAGCGTCGTCGTTCAGGAATATCACCACCGCGTCGCCGTGACAGACCAGCCGGGCGGGGGACGACTCTCCGTACCCGAAGCCGTTCTTCCGCGGGCCGTCGGCGGTAACGGTGACGAGATCCTTGCGGGTTTCGATACGGCCGTACACCACGGCCCAGTTATCGTAATCCCCGCTGCCGAAACGGAACTTTGTCAGCGACGTCCCGAGTTTCACGGCGCGCAGTTTTTGCGCCAGCAGCGCCGCGTCAACCGCCAACACCTCGGGCGGCTTAGGCGCGGTGGCGGGATCGTAGGCAACCCAAAAAGCGTTGGGCCATTCCCGATCGCCCGTAACGAACTTTTGCGCGCATTTCTGCTCTCCGAGCCAGCGGCCGGCTTGGCGGTACGAAAATCGGCCGACCACGGCGACCACCTTACCGTCCCAGGCGGGGAGATCCTGCAGCACTTCGCACACTGTGACCGGCTGCAGCGCAGGCTCCGCGCCTTCGATGCACGGGCACACCAAAGTTAGTAAGAGTATTGCGAGTCGCACGGGCCCTGAAACTATGACGCATTATAGGCGCACTGGGGACCCGTTGCGTTACAAGGAGCCAGGAGCCAGAATAAAACGTCACGCGCGATGCAGTTTGTCCATGGCGTCGACACGCGTGGCCCGCCAGACGGGGATGGCGGCCGCGATCGCGGCTATGCCGATTACCGCCAGGGCCGCGGCGGCTAGCGTGGCGAAGCTTTCCGTGACGCCGGACACCAGGCTGCCCAGAAATCGCGAGGCGGCCCAGCTTCCGAGCATGCCGATCGCAACGCCGATCAAGGAAAGCCGCAAGGCCTGCCAACCGGCCCAGCGCAGGATTACCGGCCGCGGCGCGCCCAATGCCATGCGGATGGCAATCTCGTCCTCTCGCACGCGCACCCAATAATTCAGCAGACCGTAGATGCCTACGGCCGCCAGGATCATGGCCAGGCCGGCGAACAACGCCAGCAGCAGGGTGCTGAAGCGGCGTTGGGCCAGCGAACCCGCCACGGTCCGCGCGAAAGGCCGTAAGCTTTGAATGGGCAGGTTACGATCGATGGCCGCCACACGGCGGCGTACGGCGGTCGCCAGCAGTTGCGGATCGCCGCCGGACCGGATCATCACCACCATCGCTTCCGACAGCGACTGCGAGAAGGGCAAGTAAACCTCCGGCAGAGGCTCGGTGCCCAGACCCATCTGGCTGACATCGCCAGAGACGCCGATGATTTCGTAAACGGGCCCATCGCGATACGGACCTCCCCACTTGATCCGGCCTCCCACGGCAGATCCCTTGGGCCACCATTTGCGCGCGAAGGTCTCATTGACGATGGCCACGCGTGGTGGGTCGCGATCCGTGAACGCGCGGCCTTGCCGCAGTGGAATCCGCATGGTGTGGAAGTAGTCGCGGTCCGCGGTGTTGAACAAGGAGATGGGCACTTCGCCGGGTTGTGGCGCAGGCCGGTCGAGCACCGAGTAGAACCAGTCGCCGCAATCGCCCACCGATGGCGGGCAGTTCACCGCGCCCACGCCCGTGACGCCGGGCAGGGCCCGCACATCCTGCCGCAGCCGGTCGTAGAAATTCCGGATGGCTTCGGGGCTGCGGTAGCTGGATGAGGGCAGCGCCAACTCGAGGGCCAGCAGATGTTCGGGGACGAAGCCGGGATCGGCGGTTTGTGCCACGATCAGGTTGCGCAGCAGCAATCCGGCGGCGAAAACCAGGACCAGCGTGAGAGCGATCTGCGCCACCACCAGCGCGCTCCGCGACCGCTGCCCACGGCGGCCGGTGGACGCGCGGGAACTGTCTTTCAGGGCGGAGACCAGATTCGCTCTGCCCGCGGTAAAAACTGGGGCCATACCGGTGAACAATCCGGTAAACATGGTGATGGCGGCCGCAAAGAGCAGGACGCGCCAATCGAATGTAGCTTCGGCGAGGCGCGGAATGTCGCGCGGCCCGGCGGCGATGAGCGCCCGCGATCCCCATTGCGCCAGTAGTGCGCCGGCAAAGCCTCCGAGGGCCGCCAGCAGCAGGTTTTCCGTGAGCAGTTGCCGAATCAGGCGCGTCCGGCCGGCGCCGATGGCGGCGCGGATGGCGATCTCTCTCGCGCGGGCCGTCGAGCGCGCCAGCACCAGGCTGGCTACGTTGGCGCAGGCGACGATCAGGACCAGTCCCACGGCCGCCAGCAGGATCAAAAGCGTAGGGCGGATGTCACCCGTCGTGTATTCGGTCAGGAACAAGCCGTGGGCGCGATGCAGACTCTCGGGTCCGGGGTCGGATTGTGCCAGACGCCGCATGATCAGATCCAGGTCCGCGACGGCGGCGTGCAGCGTGACGCCGGGCTTCAAGCGGGCCAGCAACCGCATGGATCCGTGGCTGCCGCGGTCTGGGATGTCGCCCTGCATGCGGTGCAGGGGCAGATAGAAATCGATCGGCTGTTGGAAGAAACTGAATTGCGGTGGAAGTACGCCAAGCACCACGTAGGGCTGGCCGTTCAAGGTCAGTGCGGCGCCCAGGATGTTGGCATCCGCTCCCAACTTGTCGATCCAAAACCGGTAGCTGAGCACGGCGGTGAGCGCGGCGCCGGGACGGTCGTCGGCATCGCCGAACACACGGCCGAGCAGGGGCTTCGCGCCGGTCAGGCCGAAGAAGCCGCTGGTGACGGTAGCCGCGCGGGCCGGCAGGGGCTCGCCGCGGCCGGTCAGCGTGACATGCGCGGTATGGAATCCGGCCATGTCTTCGAAGCTGCGATTCTCGTTACGCCAATGCTGGTAGTTCACCCAGGTCACGCTGATGCCTTCGGCCTTGGGGTCCGATTCGCCAAGCTCAACCAGGCGTTCGGCCGCGGGGTAGGGCAGAGGCCGCAGCAGCACGGCATTGACCACGCTGAAGATGGCGGTGTTCGCGCCAATGCCCAACGCCAGGGTCAGCACCACCACCAGCGAAAAACCGGGGGATCGGCGGAGGCCGCGCAGCCCGTAGCGCAGGTCTTGCGCGACGGTTTCAAGCGAGGGGAAACCCCAGGCATCGCGGGCGCGCTCCTCGATCTGCGTTAGGTTTCCTACGTGGCGGCGGGCCGCGGCGCGGGCCTCGTCGGGCGGCATGCCGCAGGCGATGTTCTCCTGGATTTCGAATTCCAGATGGGCATCGATCTCGGCGTGGAGATCGTCCGCCAGGCCGCGCCGGCCGGCGACCACGCGTTGCAGTTTCGACAACCATTCGCGCGGCATGGTTAGCCTTCGGGCGCCAGCACGCGTCCCATGGCTTCGACGAAGCGCTGCCAGCGGGACGTGGCGGCTACCAGTTGTTTGCGGCCGGCGGGGGTCAGCCGGTAGTATTTGGCGCGGCGGCCGTTGGGCGACATTTTCCATTGCGCCGCGATCCAGGTTCGCTGCAAGAGACGCTGCAGCGCGGGATAGAGCGAGCCGTTATCCACTGCGAACTCGTCGCCCGATTGCTGTTCGAGGAATTGGGAGATGCCGTAAGCGTGGTTGGCGCCCTGCTGCAGGCTGCGCAGGATCAGGACTTCCAGCGTGCCCTGCAGGAATTCGAGACGCTCCCGTGGATTGTCTACCGTAGACATACTACCTGTATAGCGCGGCGGGCGGCAGTTGTCAAGAGGTAGACCTCGTCAGCGGCAATACGGCGTCGTCTTTCGGAACGCCGTTTAGCAGACGTGAAGATCTCCGTTGCCGGCCCTCCTGCCTGTCCACCTCCTACCGCGGACGCCACGGATTCGTCCATTATGGACCCCTGGCGATGCAGGCGAATCGGAAATCGCTATTTGGACATGCGACGCGACAGTACAGGCTTGTCAAACTTGGCGATCCCGTTGTCGTGGTATCCGACCCGACTGCCCCGAAATAGGCGCGGAACATCTTCCCGCGCTTCCGCGTATGATCGTTCAATGCCCACCCCGGCTCCCGCAATCCCCTTGCGCATCGATTCCGTCGTCAAACGCTTTGGCGGCCTCACCGCCGTCGATGGCGTCTCGTTGGATGTTCGCGAGCGCGCCTGCCTGGGCTTGCTGGGCCCTAACGGCGCCGGCAAATCCACGCTGATCCGCAGCATCGCCGGCCGCGTCCTTCCCGATTCCGGCAGCGTCCGCGTCTTCGGCCAGCTTGCCGGATCGGCCGCGGCGCGCGCGGAGTTGGGCTGGGTGCCGCAGGAACTGGCGCTGTATCCGCTGCTCACCTGCCGCGAGAATCTGGACGCTTTCGGGCGCTACCAGGGCTTGCGCGGCCAAGCTTTGCGCGAGGGGATCGCGTGGTGTCTCGAATGGGCGGCGCTCGCCGATCGCGCCGGCGCCACGGTGAAGACTCTATCCGGCGGGATGCGGCGGCGCCTCAACATGGCGGCCGGCCTGGTGCATCGTCCGCGCATCGTATTGCTCGATGAACCTACGGTGGGCGTCGATCCGCAATCGCGCAACCGCATTTTCGATATGGTGGCGGAACTGCGCGGACAAGGCGCCACCATCGTTTACACCACGCACTATATGGAAGAAGCCGAGCGGCTGTGCGACACCATCGCCATTATCGATCATGGCCGCGTGATCGCGCAGGGCGCCAAGGAAGAACTGGTTGAGCAATCGTTCGGGCGGCGCAGCGACGTGTTGATGCGCTTCGCGTCCAGCTTGGAAAACGCGTCGGCTTGGGCCGCGGCGCACGGCGGCGGCATGCAGGAGGGCGACGGAGGCGTCGCGCATTTCTCCGTGGCACAGCCTACCGATATCGCCGCGCTGCTGGATGCCGCGGGCCGCGACGGCTTGGAAGTAATCGACGTGGTGCTGCGCCGTCCGAATCTGGAATCCGTGTTTCTGCAACTCACCGGGAGGGACCTACGGCAATGATTTTGGCCATCGTACGGAACGGATTCCGCTCGCTTCGCCGGGACCGCGGGGCGATGATTCTATCGTTCATTTTGCCGATCGCGTTCTTCAGCATCTTCGGTTACATCTTCGGCGGAATGGGCGGAGGCGGCACGCCGCGCGTCAGCGTGCTGGTGGTGGACGAGGATCGCAGCGCCGTCTCGGGGCGTCTGGTTCAAGCTTTGCTACAGGAACCGTCGCTCGATGCCAGCACCCATCCCAAAGCGAAAAAGGGCGAACCCGATCCGCCGGATTACACGGCCGCCAGCGCTGAAAGCGCGGTGAAACAGGGCAACGTTCCCGCCGCGGTCATTATCCCCAAGGGATTCGGTGCGCATCCCATCGCGCTTGCACCGGGCCAAACTCCCGCCCCGATCCGCCTCCTGCACGATAGTTCCGACCCGGTGGCCGCCCAGATGGTTGGCGGAATGCTGCAAAAAGTGGTGATGACTTCCCTGCCCGGCACCATGGCCAAAATGGGCATGCAGTACTTCGAGAAAGCCAGCGGCGGACTGACGCCCGAGCAACGCAAGAGCATCGAAGCGGCGCTGTCGGGCATACCGAACGAGCCTGGGCAGAGCGGGGCACGCAGCGGCACAGCGAGCGGCACAGGGAGCGGCACCGGATTCATAGCGCTGGAGGTGCGCGATGTGGTGGGCGAAAAGCACAACTCCATGATCGCGTTTTATGCCGCTGGGATCGGCGTGATGTTCCTGCTGTTCACGGCCAGCGCGGCGGGAGGCAGCCTGCTGGATGAAGCCGAGAGCGGCGCGCTCGACCGCATCCTGAGCGCGCGCGTGAGCATGACCACGCTGCTGGCGGGCAAAATGGCGTACAGCGCGTTGCTGGCTTCGGCGCAGCTTACCCTGATGTTTCTGTGGGGCGCGGCGGTGTTCCATCTGGACCTGTTCACCCACATACCCGGCTTTCTCGTGATGACGGCGGTCACGTCGTTCGCCGTGGCGGGGTTCGGCATGCTGCTGGCCAGCGTGTCCCATACCCGCGCTCAGGCCGGCGCGATCGCCACGCTGCTGATCCTGACGATGTCGGCCATCGGCGGCAGCATGTTCCCGCGCTACTTCATGCCGGAAGCCATGCAGAAGGTGGGGCTGGTCACGATTAACGCGTGGGCCATCGACGGGTTTACCAAGGTTTTCTGGCGCGATGAGCCGATCCTGCACCTGGCGCCGCAAGTGGGCGTGCTGCTGGGCGCCGGCGTGGTGCTGTTCCTGATCGCGCGGCGCTTTGCGCGCCGGTGGGAATTCTCGTAGTGCACGCGATAGCATTGGTTGCGCTGTTGCAGTTGCCGTACACCGCCTTCCAGCACCCGGAACGGGTGACCATCGCCAACTATGCGGGCGATGCCATGGAGCCGTTTCTCACTCGCGACGGCCGCTTCCTGCTGTTCAATAATCGCAACGATCCGGGAGTGGACACCAACCTGCATTATGCCGCGCGGATCGATGCGCTGCACTTCGCCTACCGCGGCGAAATCAAAGGCGCGAATTCGAGCGCGCTGGACGCCGTGCCATCCGTCAGTTGCGGCGGCGACCTATACTTTGTATCGACACGCAGCTACCCGCAAACCTCTTCGACCATCTACCGCGCGCGATTCTCGGAAGGCGTGGCCAGCGGCGTCGAACTCGTGCCCGGAATCTCGCGACGCACGCCCGGCTGGGTGAATTTCGATGCCGAAGTGAGCGCCGACGGGCAGACGCTCTACGCGGTGGACAGCCGATTCAGCGCCGGCGGTACTCCGCTGACCGCCGACCTTTTTATTGCGCGCAAGATGGCGCGAGAGCCCGGCGGCGCGTTCGCGCGCGCAAAGGATAGCGGCGATCTGCTGCGTCTCGTCAATACGGACGAACTGGAGTACGCACCGGCGGTTTCATCGGACGGACTGGAGTTGTTCTTCACGCGCGTGCGCGAGATTCGCGCCGATGCCGAGCCGCGCATCTGGCGTTCGGCCCGGCGCACTGCGCGGGAACCGTTTGGCACGCCGCAGGTGCTGAGCGCCATTGCAGGCTTCGCGGAAGCGCCCGCGCTTTCGCCGGATGGCCTCTCGCTTTACTATCACGCGCGTGTGGACGGCAGGTTCGCCATCTTTCGCGTGACGCGGAAGCCGAATGCCGGCGACGTGCATGCGAGCGGCTGCCCGGGCTATCCGTAAGCCTTGACTGCCTGCGCGACGGCCGGCCCCGCCTTCATGAGATCCTCGGGTGTCATGGCCGGTGCGACTTCAATCGACGCATTCAGCGCTAGAAACCAGGGCTCCGCAATGGCAGGCAATTGCGAGAGATCGTCCATGTGGACGATCATAAAGGCGGTTCGCCTGCCGGCGTCGGTCACGAAATAGACGGCCTCCGGCTTTTGCTCGGCTAGGATGTCCCGTATGGCGCTAAAGCCGGTCTTGGCTGCCGCGTTGCCGGCCTCGACCGGCATGGAAATCTTGAACATAAAACGCATCGTCGTGGCGCTCCTTTTCTCCAGGATAGAATAGCATTCGGGGGGTCGAAATGAGCGAGCCGATACAATCGCTGTTCGCGCACATGGCTTGGGCCGATGCGGCGCTTTTCAACGCGGTTGGCGCGCACGAGGGCGCGTTTGCCGACGAGGAATTGCGCAAGTTGCTGTATCACATTGTAGTGGTGCAGCGGTTCTTCCTGTCGCTGTGCCAGCAGCGTTCCTTCGACATGGCGCGGTTTCGACAGGTTCCGGGCAGTGCCGGCGAGATCCAGCGGCAGTTCGCGGAGGCGCACGCGGACGGCGCGGCGTATACCGCGCGCCTGGATGAGGCCGAACTGGCGCGGACGATCGAGTTTCCGGTGCCGGCGTGGAAAGACTTCCACCCGGCCGTGCGGGATGCGCTGATGCAGGTGGCCATGCACAGCGAGCATCACCGGGCGCAGGTCGCCATGCGGCTGCGGGCGCTGGGTGGGGCGCCTCCGCCGACGGATTATATTGTCTGGGTGCGGGACGTCAAGAAATAACAGCGGGCCTGCGAGGCCCGCGCAAGCTACGAGCCTGCCCCACTGGAGGCCCAACTCTGCGCAGGTAAGCCGGTATCCACGCGGTCCATGGTGATGCAATGCTCCACCGGGCAGACCAGCCAGCACAGATTGCACCCGACACACTCGTGTTCGTCGACCTTCGGGATGCGGGCGGCCGGTGTGTGGGCCGTGTCCACCGCCACCACGGCGGGGGTTTGCGCCAGGCTTGCGCGGCTCTGGGCCACAAGCTGCTCCGGCGAGCCGGCTCCCTCCACGTGGATGCACTGGTGCGCTCCGTCCCAGCAGGCGATATAACATAGGCCGCATCCAATACAAAGCTCCGGATGAATGCGCGCCACGATTTTATAGTTCAGATCTAAGTGCTGCCACTCAGTCACTCGCGGCAGACTAAGTCCCCGGAAGTCATCGAGGGTGTGAAATCCCTTCTCGTCCATCCAGTTACTCAGTCCGTCTATCATATCTTCCACGATACGGTAGCCGTAATGCATCACCGCCGTGCAGACTTGCAAGCTATGACATCCAAGCAGCAGGAACTCGGCGGCCTCGCGCCAGCCGGAGATGCCGCCGATGCCGGAGACCGGCAACCCGCACTCGCGGTCGCCCGCAAGCTGCTGCACCATGTGCAGCGCGATGGGTTTCACGGCCGGACCGCAGTACCCTCCGTGGCTGGATTGGCCGCCCACATCCGGGCGCGGCGTGAACGTGTCCAGATCGACGCCGGTAATGGAATTCAGCGTGTTGATGGCGGACAGCCCGTCGGCCCCGCCCGCCTTGGCGGCGCGCGCAATCGTACGGATGTCCGCCACATTGGGCGTCAGCTTTACCAAAACGGGCGTGCGCGCAACTTCCTTCACCCACTCGGTAATCGTCTTGGCGTATTCCGGCACCTGCCCCACGGCGCTGCCCATGCCGCGCTCGCTCATACCGTGCGGGCAGCCGAAATTCAGCTCCAACCCGTCGGCGCCGGCGCCCTCTGCGCGGCGCACGATTTCGTGCCAGGCTTCGCGCCGCGATTCCACCATCAGGGAGGCGATCGCCGCGTGCTTCGGATAGCGCTTCTTCACTTCCGCGATTTCGCGCAGGTTGGTCTCGATCGGGCGGTCGGTGATCAACTCGATGTTATTCAAGCCCATCATGCGTTGACCGTTCCAATCCACCGAGGAATAACGCGACGACACGTTGACGATCGGTTCGCCGATGGTCTTCCACACCGCGCCGCCCCAGCCGGCGTCGAGGGCGCGCTTTACCTGGTCCCCGCAATTGCTGGGCGGTCCGGAGGCCAGCCAGAAAGGGTTGGGCGACTCAATTCCGGCAAAGCGCGTGGTCAGGTCAGCCATGCATGGCCTCCAAACGTTGCGCGATGCCCGCCGCCGCGCGCTTGCCTTCCGCCACCGCATCCACCACCTCGCGGCCGCCGTTCACGCAGTCGCCTCCGGCAAAGTAGCGCGGGTTGCTGGTCTGGCCGGTGGCGGGGTCCACGACTACGCAGCCGCCCGCCAGCCGGATATCCCGGAACTGAGCGAGAAAATCGAGCAGCCGGGATTGCCCGATGGAAGGAATCACCATGTCGCACGAGAGGCGGAAATTGGAGCCGGGAATCGGCTGCGGCTGGCGCCGGCCACGGCGGTCGGGCGGTCCCAGTTCCATGCGGACGCATTCCACGGACTCGACGGCGGCATGGTCCCGGGCGGCGCCGTGGATGGCCACGGGCTGGGTCAGCCAATGGAAGCGCACGCCTTCCTGCTTGGCCAAGTCGTATTCGAACTGAAAGGCGGGCATCTCCGTTTCGCTGCGCCGATAGAGCACGTGTACCTCCTCCGCGCCCAGCCGCAAGGCCGCGGTGGCCGCGTCGATGGCCGTATTGCCGCCGCCGACGACCACTACGCGGCGGCCCACGCGGGCGCCTCTGTAGGTCTTGTATTCGGCGATGAAACGCAAGGCGTCGACCACCCCTGGCAGCCTCTCGCCGGGTATCTCGAGGGGTTGCGTGCGGCCCAGGCCCACGGCCAGGAAGACGATGTCGAACTCTTCTTCGAGCTCCTTGATGCGCCACTCGCCGGCGATCTCCACGCTCAAGCGGAACTCCACGCCCAGCGCGCGCACCAGCTCGACCTCTTGCAGGCTATCGGAGGGCCGCAGCTTGTACTCGGCCACGCCGTAGGTGTTCAGCCCGCCGGCCAGCGGCCGGCTATCGAAAATCGTTACCGCGAATCCAAGCTGCCGCAGCGTGGCCGCGCAGGCCAGCGACGCGGGGCCGGCCCCGATACACGCCACCCGCCCGGGTTTCGCCGCGGCCGCCGCCGGCAAGCGCCGGCCGGTGGCATAAAAATGGTCCATGGCGTGGCGCTGCAGCCGCCCAATCTCGATGGGCTGTTGGTTGTACCGGTGCATCACGCACGCGCCTTCGCACAATACTTCCACGGGACACACCCGCGCGCAACTCAGCCCCAGGATGTTGGCGTGCAGAATGGTCATGGCCGAGCCGCCCAGGTTTCCGCTCGAAATCTTCTTGATGAAGCCGGGGACGTCGATGTGGGTGGGGCAGGCGTTGGCGCAGGGCGCGTCGAAACAGTAGACGCAGCGATTGGCCTCCACCAGCGCTTCGCGGCGGCCGAGCGGCGGATGGATTTCGGCGAAGCTGGCGGCGAATTGCTGCTCGTTGGTCATAAGTTACGCCCGCTCAGGCGACGGTCAGTGCGCCGTACATATCGGGACGCCGGTCGCGGAAGAATTGCCAGGTTTTGCGGACTTCCGCGAGCAGGTCCAGATCCAGATCGGCGGTCAACACCTCATCGCGGTCGCGCGACGCCTGGGCCACGATCTGGCCGCGCGGATTGCAGAAGTAACTCGAGCCGTAGAATTCACCGATGTTCCAGGGAGCTTCCACGCCCACGCGGTTGATGGCCGCGATGTAATAGCCGTTGGCTACCGCATGCGCGGGTTGTTCCAGCTTCCACAGGTGCTCGCTCAATCCCGCGACGGTGGCCGAAGGATTGAAGACGATCTCCGCGCCATTGAGGCCCAACGCGCGGGCGCCTTCCGGGAAGTGGCGGTCATAACAAATGTAGACGCCGATACGCGCCACGCCGGCGTCGAACACGGGATAGCCCAGGTTGCCCGGCCGGAAATAGAACTTCTCCCAAAAGCCGGGCGCCACGTGCGGGATATGCGTCTTGCGATATTTGCCGAGATACCCGCCATCGGCCGCGATCACCGCGGCCGTGTTGTAGTAGACGCCTTCCTGCTCGCGTTCGTAGACCGGAACGATCAGGACGATGTGGTGCCGGCGGGCGGTATCCTGCATCAGGCGAATGGTGGGGCCGTCGGGTACGGGCTCGGTGAAATCGTACCAGCGCACCTGCTGCTCGGCGCAAAAATACGGACCGTTGAACAGCTCTTGCAGGCATACGATACGCGCGCCGGATTCGGCCGCCTGCCGAATGTAGTCCAGATGCTTGCCGATCGTGGCCTGCTTGATTTCCGCGAGCGGGAGGTCGGGCGAGGCGTCCGTGTGCGCCTGGATGAGAGAACAGCGGACGAGACGTGGCATAGGTGCGGTCCTATCGATCGCATCATTATACCGTTGCGGCGCCTTCGTGGCGCAGGCCCGTGGCCTGCCGGCGGCTCCTCAGGCGGCGCGCGTCTTTTTCATGCCCCGTTGTGGCCGCGGGCCGTGGCCGTTGAACTAAACCGCTTCGCGGTAGCCCGTTATCGAGCACCATCCCTTTTGCCAACGTATCCTGGCGCGAGGCTCCTGAGGCAAACTGGATCGGGTTTATGTCCAAATAGACCAAAGCGATTTGAATCGGGAGCTATCGCATGACACCATTACGAAAACGCATGATCGAAGACATGCAACTGTGCTAAACGAGCACTGGGGTCCGCCATTCAACCTCCCCCGCTCGATTTTGAAAACCCTGGGAAACGATTGAGCCGCCGCAACGTCCGTCTTGCCAAGGTGCGGTACTCGGAAGAAGAACAACGGAGCGAATTGAAACGCGCTTTTGACCTTTACTGTAAATCGATTTCTGCGGGGTCCCCACAAGAAGATTCTAGTCAGTGTGCTGACGCAATAGTGAACAATGTGGCTCGCTCTGCCAGCCTGTTCAAGCATCCCTGTTTTTCCGGTTATTTCGATCCCAATCGAACACTGCCATCTTCATTGCATATGCAATGCATGACAAGCGCACGCGGCAATCCGCGGGGCCGGCCGCACGAGTGCGTACGCCCCATTACGTGGCGAGGTCGGCGATTTGCCGTGCGGCGTCCGGACCTAACGAATAGGAAGTAATCGATCCGGCGCTAAGCGCGGTGGCCGAGTTGGGATTCAGAAGCAGCCGCGTGACCACGTATGCCAGCGGGAAGAGGCTTTTGAAATCGATCCGCAACGGCAGCAGCTCCTCGCGGCTATTCGCGTACAGGCCGCGTCCTCGAATGGCGCGCATGAGCTCGGTAATGACATCGCGCCGTCTCGCCCCGGAGGCGGCTTTCGTGAGCAATGCCATCAGCAGCATGTGGGTCCGGACTTCGCCGGGGCCGGCTTCCTCTAGCGTGACAGACTCGCCGGCGGAGATTCGTACCAGTATATCGGCCAGGTTCACGCCGCTGAAGACGGCGTTCATCGGCTCGACCAGGCGGGGGTTCGCGTCGATGAACAGCGGGAGCCGATTCTCCTGCAGGATATAATCCAGCGACAGCGCGCCATGCCAACGCAGGTCGCTGCCGAGCCGCGCGGCATAATCGCGCACGGCCGGCCGGCTGACGCCGATCTTGGCGATGTCTCCTCCGCCCAGACCCTCCGCCGTCTGCCGGTAGCCGTGAATGGCGGCCAATCTTCCGCAATCGAAGACAGCCTGCACCCGTTCCAGGTTTCCCTCGGCCGGTTCCTGAACTACGAATTCCCGGCCGCCGGCCATAGTCTTCGACCTGAGTTGCTCTGCGCCGTGGATGCGCCAAACGGCCGTCGAGGCCGTGGCATAATCGGCTTTCAGGTAAAACGGAAACCGGCGCTCGCGCAACAAGTCTTCCTGCGTGCGCACGACGCGTGAAGCCGGTTGGGGTATCGATAGCCTTTCCAGGGTCCTGACCAGCGCCACCTTCCCCTGGACCTGAAGGAAGGATCGGAAATCCGCGACGGCGAGTCCGATTGCGGGTGGAATGTGCGCTCTTTCCCGGGAGAACAGGAACGCTTGTTCGTGGGTTGGGAAGAGCACGTCCCAATGGCCCTGGGAGAGAATAGCCAGCACGGCAGCCAAGTACGCCCAGGGATCTTTGCCGATTGCCGGGCACCGGTAGTAATGGGTGACGAATCGCGAGGAACGTCCCAGACAGAGCGGATCGGGATCGCACACGCCCACCTGGTGGCCCGCCATGCCGAGCGCGGTGACTGTCTGCCGCGCGGAGAGGCTCGACCCTTCCGACACTAGGACGCGCTTCTGTGAGGACATAGGGCGAAGCACTATTGTCGCGCCGAACAGCGGGGCTGAAGCCTCGGAGATTGGCCGTTTCAGTTGGGTAGCCCTCGTGGCGCACGCACTCGTGCGTGCCGTGTCGGCACTCTTGCCGGCACAGGCGAGCTACGCTCGCCTTTCAGCCGGCTGAAAGCCGGCTGCGGGCAGAATTGCCCGCCCTCCATTTTGTGAATTACGGCACCCGCTAAAGCCTGTCCCACCGCACGAAACGGTACCGCAACAGCGTCCATAGCGCTTCCCAACCATCGCGCGCGCGAATTTTCTTGCCCTCCGCGATGCCGCGCGCGTTGTAGCTGACCGGCACTTCGTGGATTGCAAACCCCAGGCGGCGCGCTTTGGCGGTCACCTCCGGGCAGAACTCGAAGCGGCGGCACTCAAGCCGTATTTTGCGCAGCACCGCCATGCGAAATGCCTTGTACGCCGTGGCTTCGTCGGTCAAGTGCGCGCCGTAAAGCAGGTTCGCCGCCGCGGTCAAAACGCGATTGGCGATGCGGTTCGGCCACGCCATCGACACCGTGGGCGCCAGGAAGCGCGAGCCGTAGACGATGTCCGCGCGCCCGTTGGCGATCGGCTCGAGTATCCGCGCGTAGTCGTTCGGATCGTATTCCAGATCGCCATCCTGGATCAAGACAATGTCGCCGGTGGCCAGGGCGATACCCGCGCGAATCGCCGATCCTTTCCCGGAGTGCGCGATCCTCAGATGCGCGACCCCGTCAACCGCCAATGCGGTTCCATCCGTGGAGCCATCGTCGATCACCACAATCTCCTTCTCGCACCCGGCGGGCAATGGCGCGCGCCGCACGCGTTCCAACACCTGGCCAAAAGTGCGGAATTCGTTGTACACCGGGATGACGATGGAAACCTTCATGGCTTTCGCAGGACGGCGAACAGCGACTGGCCGAAGGGCGGCGGGGCGATGCCTTCCAGGCGCGACATCCACGGTACGATCCAGCGGTCGAAGATGCGGATTTGCGCCGCGGACTGCGCTTCCCGCCGGAAAACGTGCGCGTTCATCCACCATCCTAAGAAACCAATCGCATTCACATAGTGAAGCGTCCGGATGACCAGACCGGTTACCTGCGCAAGCCTCGCGACCGACTCGCGGCTGTACCGGCGGTAGTGGCGTAAATTCCGGTCGATGGGGCCGTAGAGGGCCTGGAATGCGGGCGCCAGCAACACGATCGCACCACCGGGGACCAGCACGGATGCCATGGCTGCCAGCGCCCGTGCGTCGTCTTCGATATGCTCCAAGACGTTTAGGCAGATGCATGTGTCCGGCCGCCAGCGCGCCAGGTCCGCGAATGCGCCGCTCGACGGCTCGCAAACGCAAGCATGCAGATTCGGCCGATTGCGATACCGCTGTCGCAGCCGTTCGATGCACGCGGCATCCACGTCCACGGCCAGAACCGCCTCGCGATCAAGCAACATCCCGGTGAAATTGCCGATGCCGCAGCCCACCTCAATCGCCCGCCGTCCCACCTGCGGCAGAACCAGCCGGCCTTGCCAGGCGAAGTAGTTGGCGGCCTGCGCCATGCGCTCCTGATCTGTTATGGTGTAGATCGACGCATGCACTGCCTCCTATTCTAAGAGACCGCATGTTTCTCCCGCACCTGGCCCAGTTCTTACCCCTCGCGAATCCGCTGGGCATGGGCGCGGGCGATCTCATCGAACTGGCGCTGGCCGCGCTGCTGCTGGCATTGGCCCTGGCATGGCGTCCATGGTGGGAGCCCTATGCGGCCAGGCTGGCGCAAAGGCCGGTATGGTGCATGTTCCTGTTGGCCGCGTTGCCGATCGCGTTGCGCCTGCTGCTCCTGCCGCGGCACCCCGCGCCCGTGCCGGATATTTACGACGAATTCAATCATCTGTTGGTTGCGGATACGCTACGGCATTTTCGCCTGGCGAATCCGGCGCATCCGTTCCATCGATTCTTCGAGACTTTCTTCGTTCTGCAAGAGCCGGCTTATAGCTCCACCTATCCGCCCGGCCAAGGCATCGCACTGGCGCTGGGCTGGATCGTTTTCGGCACTCCCTGGGCCGGCGTAGCGGTCCCGGTGGCCGCGCTCTGCGCGCTCTGTTATTGGATGCTGCGCGGCTGGACCACGCCCGGCTGGGCGCTGGCGGGCGGCCTGCTCGCAGTCATGGAGTTCGGACCGCTGAACCAATGGATGAACTGCTACTGGGGCGGAGGACTGCCCGCGGCGGCCGGATGTCTGGTTTTCGGAGCGCTGCCCCGATTGCGGCGCCGCGGACGTCCGCGGGATGCGGCGATCCTCGGCGCGGGCCTGGCGATTCACTTACTGACTCGTCCGTATGAGTCTGTCTTTCTGGTGTTGTGCGTAATTGCATATCTGTTGCCGGCGTGGCGGCCGGTGGCAAAACCCGTGCTGGTGGCGGTCCTGGTGGTGCTGCCGGCGATCGGCCTTACGCTGCTCCAGAACCGGCAAGTCACCGGCAGTTGGACAACTCCACCCTATATGCTCGGCCAATACCGGTACGGCGTCCCCGCGGCGCTGACGTTTCAAGCGAATCCTGCGCCGCACCGCGAACTAACCCGCGAACAGGAGCTGGACTACAAGATGCAGCTCGCCTTTCGTGGCGAACATGCGGAGACTGTGGGAAGCTATCTTCGGCGTCTGGCCTACCGCATCCGCTATTACCGTTTCTTCTTTATGCCGCCGCTGTATCTGGCGCTGCCGTTTTGCTTCGCGGCTCTCCGCGATCGGCGGTTTGTCTGGGTGATCGTTTGTCCGCTGGTCTTCGCCTTGGGAATCAATTTCTTTCCGGCATTCCAGTATCACTACATGGCCGGAGTAACATGTCTGCTCGTCCTGGTCGGCGTGACCGCGGTGCGGCAACTGTCCCGCTTCAACGCACTGGCGGCCCGCCTCGTAGCTTTGCTGTGTGTCGCGCAGTTTGCCTTCGAATACGGCCTGCAGGTGTATAGCCACGACCCATGGTCGCTGGCGCTGCGGAATCCGGAACGGCGCGTATTCGTCAACCGGCAGCTTGCGCGCGCGTCCGGTAAACAACTGGTCTTCGTGCGCTACTGGCCGGGGCATGTCTTCCAGGATGAGTGGGTGTACAACGCGGCTGATATCGACGGCTCCCGGGTGGTTTGGGCGCGCGATCTGGGCGCCGCCGAAGATGAGAAGCTGCGCCGATACTATTCGGATCGCACCGTGTGGCTGCTGGAGCCCGATGCGCGTCCGCCCCGGCTGACCGCGTACGCCGGGCCCTAGTGGGGCAGGCTCGCAGCCTGCGCGGGCCTCGCAGGCCCGCTCACAGCCTGAAGCCCGTGCTACCTAACGACGAGCGGAACGCCAAAGCCGCCATCGCCGCTACGCTGAGCAGGGCGAACATCGAAGCGCCGGCGTACCAAACCGAGAAATCCGCGGTGATCGGAAAAATCTGCAACAACACCACCACGAAGAACGATGCGATCAACGCCACCAGGCCGAAGCGCGACATCGTGAAGACCAGCAAACCTGTGGTAGCTGCCGTAAACAAGGCTGCCAGAGGCGGCGATCCGGTGGTGGCCATGGCGCCCAAAACCATGTAGATCAGCACGAAGGCTCCCGCGGCCAGCCAGTCGCGGCGCAGCACCACGCGCAGAACGAACATCAGCACGAACCAAACCAGCGCCTGAATCACGCAATTTGGAATCAATGACAGGAACACCACCACAGTCCCCATCACACCCAGCAGCGATCCCAGATGCACCGTGAAACCAGGCGTCGCACCGAAGCCCCGCATCGCCAGTTCGTGCACCTTCGCCACCAGTGCCGCGGCTGTTCCGGTAGCCAGCCCCACGAGGACGTCGCGGGCCACCAGCGGATCGCGGACCCCGCCCGCCAGAAGCCGGTTCCAAGCGATCATGCTGTGCGGCCACCGGCGCCGCGCGATGGGCTCGATGGCCATATACAAGATCCACACGCCCGCGGCCAGAAGAAGCGCGAAACTCAGCGCGCCGAAGAAGAGCAGGAGTTCCGCAAAGCCGGCGACGTGCGAACCGCCGAAGACCCAGATCAACATGAAGTTGCACGCTGTGAAGCCGGCCAATCGCAGCGCGCCGCGCCGGTCGCCCCGCTCACGCCGGATATTGTAGCGCGTCAGCAGTGCGGCGGCCGCCAGCAGCAACCCGCTCAGCGCCAGACCGGTCATCGCCACGGCCTTCATACTCCCCGTGAGCATAAAGCTCTGCATACGTTCCGGGCGGGTCCAGGGCCCGACGATCTGGAAGTAGATAGGCTTGCCGCGCCAGGCGGCAGCCTCCACGCGCACCGGGTTCGGCGGCCCGCTGGACAAAACTCCGGTCCAGGCGGCGCGCGCGTCGCAAATGCCCAGCGGCGTCCACTGCGGCGCGGCCGCGGAAAACCGCGACATGTCCAGGCCGGCGGCGTCGAACAGGCGCTTCCAATCCGGCGGGGGGACAGTGCCGGATTCCGTGTCCACCTGCGGCGGTACAGCGTCGAATTCCACCAGCCGGCCTTGCGGGTCCAGTATCACTGAAACCATTCCCGAGATAACGGGCGGCGGATCGTTCGGATCCACGGTACCCAGGCCGAAAGCCTCCGGCACCAGCATGCGCGGGCTCTGGCGGTACCAAAACACGATCGCGGGCGGCTGCATGTTGCCCAACCGGTGCTGCCAGCGGCCGCGTGACTTGTCGGTACGCTCGACGTACTGCAGGTAATCGTTATCGTAAGTGAAACCGTGCGCTACTCCCACGGGGTTCGCCGCGTATCCCAGCGCGCGCGCCAGGTCGCGGCTCTTTTCCACGAGCACATCCGGCGGATGCTCCATGGCTACTCGCGAGACCAGTTGCACGCGCGACCCGATCCACATGACCGCCACCAAACCGGCGATGGTCGCCGCCAGGCAAGCCAAACCTATGGCCGGCCGGATAACCACCGTCTGGCCGGCCGCGGCCACTAGATCGGGCGACGGAGTCTCGCCCGCCGCCAGCGCCGCCGCTAGTGGATCGCCTCCCGGCAGAGCCGCCGCCACGGCCAGCGCGGTCGCCGGCCGCTGGCGCGGGTCCGCGGCCAGGCAGCGTTGGATTACGCGCTCCACCGCCGGGTCTATATCCTTTACCACGGTCGTCAGGCTGGCCGGCGTCGAGAGTTGCTGCAGCCGGATCATCTCGGCCAGCGTGCCCGCCTCAAAGGGCCGCTTGCCCGCGAACATCTCGTAGAGCACCAGGCCCAGCGAGTAGATATCGCTGCGCGCGGTCACTTCCGTCCCGGCCAGTTGCTCCGGCGCCATGTAGGCCGGCGTGCCCTCGCGCGCCTGGGCTTCGCGCAGTTCTCCGGTGACCGCCGCCAGTCCGAAATCGGTGATGAAGACCTGACCCTGGCTGTCGACCATGATGTTGGACGGCTTCAGGTCGCGATGCAGCACGCCCTTGTCGTGCGCCGCGGCCAGGCCCGCGCAGATGCGGCGCGCGAACTCCAGCGCCTTGTCGCTAGGCAGCCGGCCGATGCGCCGCAGCAGCGAGCCCAGGTCTTCACCGTCGATGTATTCCATCGAAAGGTACGGCTGCCCGTCCACTTCGCCGAGGTCGTAAACGCGGCAAACGTTGGGATGCGACACTTGGCGCGCGATGCGTACTTCGTTGTGAAAGCGCGCCAGCATGGCGGCGTCCCGCGCCATCGATTCCGGCAGGAACTTCAACGCCACCGGTTGATCGAGCGTGAGGTCGTTGGCGCGATAAACTTCGCCCATGCCGCCCTTGCCGAGCAGTCCGATGATTTGATATCGCGCGGCGACCATTACGCCCGCGGCGAAGCGCCCGTCGCTCGAAGAGACCCGCGCCGGAACCGACGCGGCCCGCGATTCGCCGGCCCCCGAGCGGGGCGTCGAGACCATCGGCATCACCGCCGTTTCGGAATTGTCCGTCACCGGCTTGCCGCACGCCAGACAGAAACGGCTGGTGTCGGGAATCTCCGAAGCGCAGGATATGCAGCGGGTCATACGCGGTTATCTGCTACTGTAGCATCCCCGCCGTTACCGCCCTAGAATCTCCGCCGCCACCCGCCCTGCCGTACCCGGCGCCAGCAATATCCCGTTCCGATAGTGCCCATACGCCAGCCACAAGCACGTATCCGCCAGCCGTCCGATCACCGGCTCAAACCCCTCGGTCGCCGGACGGAATCCCAACCACGCCGTGGGATCCGCCGCCGACCGCAGCCGCGGCAGCAAGTCCCCGGCGCGCGCCCGTATATCGGCCACGATCCGCGGGTCCGGTTCACGGTTGAAACCCACCTGCTCCGACGATGTCCCCGCAATGGTGAATCCGCTGGACCGCTGCATCACGTAGGTGTGCCCATGCCGCAGAATCGGGCCGACCGATCCCGGCTCCAGCGCATACCCCAGCAGGTGCCCGCGCACCGGAAACGTCGCCGGAATCTCAATGGGCACATCCTCGCCAAAGACCGGAATCGCTCCGCTCCAAGCGCCCGCCGCCAGCACCGCGGCCGAGCCCCGCAACGCGCCGCCGCTAGTCTCCACCTCCGCCCGTTCCGCCGTGACCCGCACCGCCAGCGCGCGCGTCCGCTCATGGATGCGCACGCCGCGCTTCTCGCAGGCGCATCTGAGGGCCCGCGTCACGTCCCGCGGATCGACCAGCGCATCGTCCGGATAGAACAGCCCGCCGGCGGTGACCTCCGCGCGAATGCCCATCTCCGCTTGCGCTGTCCGGCGAGCCAGCAGATCCTGCCATTCGGCTTCCGTGCGGGCTATCTCGGCCGCGCCGCAGCGCCGGTAGTCGATCCCTAAACCTGCCTCGCTCTCCAGTTCCGCGACGAATGCCGGATACAACGCCAGGCTTTCGAGGGCAAACTCCGCCCACAGCGTGCGGCCGGCGAACTCGCCTCCCGGCGCCAGCATGCCCGCGCCCGCCCAACTCGCCTCGCCGCCCAGCACGCCCGCATCCAGCAGCGTGACCGCCGCCCCCGCCTGCGCCAGCCGCCAGGCGATCGCGCCGCCCACGATTCCTCCACCTACTATGATCGCGTCCATGAACTACCATGGTAGAGGAACGGCGCGGCCAGTACGCCTGGCTGAAAAAACGCTCAAGAGCGCTCGGATAACCCTGCACGACTAAGGTTATGGCTGAGGGTTGTCAGACAAATCCCAAAAGGTTAACAGTCGGGCCGCCCCGGTTCAAGCATCTCCTGAATTTGCAACAAGCTACGCACCAATGGCGGGAACCGCCGGGATGCGCGCACAATATAGTAACAACATGGCGATTTTGCGCACCAATATAATGAGGACAGGCTCTGCGCCAATGATCGACACCGCGAAAATGGCCCACAAACGCAGCCCCAGCCGCGAAGGCCCCGCCGCCGCGCGGAACGCCTCCGCGCTGCTGGTGAACCCGCTCGATTCCGAGCACATCGTGGGTGTCGAAGAAATCACACTGCCGGATGGCACGCCGGTTGTTTCCGCGCGCGTCAGCTTCGATGGCGGCGCCTCCTGGCGGGAATCCTGGCCCTTGCCCGTGGAAACGGCCTGGGCGGGAGTGGTGGGACCCGTGCTGGCCATCGACGCGCAAGGCACCGTAAACCTTGCCGCGCTGGCCTTGGACCCGGACCGCTCCCGCGCTTCCCTGGTGGTCTACCGCTCCCAGGATGGCGGCATCCATTGGTCCATCCCGGCGGTCGTGCTGCAGGGAGCCGCCGAGTGCTGTTACTCGATCGCCGCGGATCTCAACCCCGCCAGCGCCTTCCGCGGCAGCGTTTACCTGGTTGCGGATCTGGGCAATACGCTGTGCTTCGCGCGTTCCAGCGACGGAGAGTCCTGGTTCGGCAGGGGGCATGCAAGGCCCGGACCGCTGCTCCCCGGGCTGTGTTTTAATCCCGAGGTGCTGGTGGATGCGGCCGGATCGGTGCATGTGGTGTGGATGACCGGCCCATCCGGCTGCAGTATTCTGGTGGTCGATTCTGCCGATGGAGGAGATACGTTTAGCGCGCCAGTGACTGTCGCCGAAGGGGTCATTGGGGTGCAGGAAGGGCTTCCGGAAACGGCGCCCGCCACATGCATCGCCGCGGACGGCGTGGCTCTTTGCGTGTGGGCCGACGACCGCGAAGGCCGTGCCCGGATTTATCGCCGCCGTTCGCTGGACGGCGGCCAAACCTGGCTCGGCCTGGCGGGCGGGGAGCCATTGATCGACGGTGCCGGCTCCGGCCAGCATGAATTCCAGCCGCATCTGATCGTCACTGCCGGCGGCGAGATCTGCTGTGCGTTCTACGAATACGGTCCCAAAACGCCGGGTGGCGACCTGCTGGTGGACTTGGCCATGGCGGTTTCCTACGATCGCGGGGCCACCTTCGCGGGCCGTACGGTGCTCAGCGAGCGGCCCTGGGACCCGGCGGTGGATAGGCCCCTCTCGCGCGGAGCCACGCGCGGCGCACTGGGCTGGCTGGCATTGGGGTGAGTGAGCGGGCGTTTTAGCCAAACCCAAATTACCAAACGAACCCAATTTGGCCCTGTGTTTTCAACAAAACCTGAAAACGAAAGCCAATTCCTAGCCAGCAAAAGCCTCCCCGGAGCCAGACGCCCCGAAAACTGCTTGACGAACCCCTCAGCCTGACTGTATACTGTCTATGTACAGTAAACAGTGACCCAGCCGTGACCCACGCCGCTCAAATCCGCATCGATCTGGATTCCGCCGCACCCGTAAACCGCCAGATCGTGGACCAACTTCGTACCCTGCTGGTCGAAGGCGCGGTGGCGCCGGACGACACCCTGCCATCCGTGCGCCGCCTGGCCATCGATCTGGGCGTGCACTTCAATACCGTGGCCGACGCCTACCGCACGCTGGCCGACGAGGGCTGGCTCGAGATCGCCCATGGCCGCGGAGTGCGCGTGCGCAAACGGCAGGCGCCCCGTCGGGATCGAGAGGCGCAGGAAGAAACGCTGCTCATCTTCCGCCGCAGGCTGCGGCAACTGGCCGCGGAGATGCGCGCGCAAGGCCTATCGCCGGAGATCGTCGTCCGCGAGCTGGCGTCGCTGATGGAGGTTGTCAAATCATGAACGCCGATGCCTGGATACTACTCGTTTGCCTCGTATCGATCGCTGTGCTGCTGAACTGGCTGCCCTTGTGGCGGCGCAGCAGCCTCTGGTTTGGAGTCACCGTGGCGCCGGACTTCCGCAACACACCCGAAGCCCGGCGCGTATTGCGCCAATACCGCATCGAGATGTGGGCACTCTCCCTGATCGCGGGGCTTCTGTTGCGGGCCGGCGTTCGCGGGGAAGCGGCCTGGATGCTCGCCGCCGGGCCGTTCCTGCAAACTTTGGGCGCGGCCGTCGCCTTCGCCCGCGGACGCAATCGCACCCGGCCTTATGCGCGGCGCCCGGATGGAGCCCGTGCCGCGTCGCTCGCCAGCGCGTCCGAAGGTCTGCCTGGCGGGCCTGCCGGCGTGGTCGCCCCGTACGCCATCCTGGCGGCGGCGGCCATTTTCCTGCAGGCGAACTGGCTGCGCCTCCCCAACCGGTTTCCGATCCACTGGGGGATCGGCGGCACGCCCGACCGTTGGGCCGAGCGCAACTGGCGCGGCGTGGATGGCCCGCTGCTGGCGGGCCTCATGGTCATCGCATTGCTGCACGTGCTGGGCTATATGATCGTAGCCGCATCGCCCCGTGGACGTTCGGCCGAAACGGCGGACTGGACGGCGCGCTTCCGCCGCGCCAATCTCCGGCTCATCGTAGGGATGGGCTGTACCCTCGCGGTGCTCTTCGCGGTCCTGGCATTGAACCCCTATCTGGCGCGCGGCGATGCGCTCGCCGTACCCGCGTGGCTCATGGTGGGCGCGGTCCTGGCGGTCACAGCCGGCTTTGTCTGGCCCATCGTTCGCATCAGCCAGGAACCCGGCAGCGGCAGCGACGGCACACCTGACGAATGTTGGAAGCTGGGGCAGATCTACTACAATCCGAACGATCCGGCCCTGCTGGTCGAAAAACGATTCGGTGTCGGCTATACCATCAACTTCGGCAATCGCGCATCCTGGCTCCTGATCGGCCTGGTGGTCCTGATCGTCCTCGTCCCCTTGCTCCTCTAGGTGGGGCAGGCGTCTACGCCTGCGGCGGGTCTCCAGACCCGCCCTCTTGCCGAATCCATCCGTCGTGCCCCTGCAAACGCCAGTCCATCGCAACGCCATTCTAACTTACGCTTTCCGGCGAGCAACAACGAACCCGATAGCGAACACCAGCCCGGCGCGTTAGAATCGGTAGAAGCCGCATGGCCCTTTCCCCTGGCGTCCGCATCGGCCCATACGAGATCCTGGCCTTGCTGGGGACTGGGGGCATGGGTGAAGTCTATCAGGCGCGCGACACTCGTCTGAACCGTATCGTCGCCTTGAAAACCCTGCCCGCCGAGAAGGTCGCCGATGCCAGCCGCAGGAGCCGGTTCCTGATCGAGGCCCGCGCCGCCGCCCAACTCAATCACCCCAACATTGTCACCATCCACGACATCTCGGAAGAGAACGGCGTCTGCTTCATCGCCATGGAATACGTCCCCGGCGCTACGCTGGAGCATTTGAACGCGGGCAACGGCCTGCCGCTGAAAGATGCGCTTAAGTATGCCGCCGGCATCGCCGACGCCCTCGCCGCCGCGCACTCGGCCGGTATCGTTCACCGCGATCTGAAGCCCGCCAACGTCATGGTCACCCAAGACGGCCGTGCCAAGCTGTTGGATTTTGGACTCGCGCAATTCGTCGATGCGCCGCCGCCCGCCGCCGAGACTGCCACCCTGCGTACGCTTCCGGGAACGATCGTGGGTACCGCGGCCTACATGTCGCCCGAGCAGGCGGAGGGACGCACCCTGGACGCACGCTCCGATATCTTCTCGTTCGGCCTGGTCCTGTATGAGATGCTCTGCGGGCAGCGCGCGTTCCGATATGACTCGTGGATTTCGACCCTGGCCGCCATCCTGCAAGAGGAGCCGCGTCCGCTGCAAGAGATCAATCCGGCGATTCCGGCCGCACTCGCGCGGCACGTAGCCCGCTGCCTGCGCAAAGATCCCGCGCAGCGCTTCCAGAGCATGCGGGACGTCAAACGTGCGCTGGCGGAAGCGGCGCTGATGCACGGCGGCGGCGAAGAAGTTCCCTCCATCGCCGTGCTGCCGTTCGTCAACCTCGGCGGCGATAAGGAAAACGACTACTTCAGCGACGGGCTGGCCGAAGAGATTATCAACGCCCTCGCGAAAGTTCCGGACTTGCGCGTGATCGCGCGCGCGTCGGCGTTTGCTTTTCGCTCCAGAGAGCGGGATTTGCGCGGCATCGGCCAACGGCTCAGAGTCGGAACCATTCTCGAAGGCAGCGTGCGCAGCGCCGGCAGCCGCATTCGGGTCACCGCCCAACTCATCAAGGCGGCCGATGAGTCGCACTTATGGTCGGAACGCTACGAACGTGAGATGACGGATATCTTCGCCATCCAGGACGATATCTCACAGGCGATTGCCAACGCCTTGAAAGTCAAGCTGGCCGTCACCCGGCGGAGCACCACGAACATCGACGCCTTTCAGAGTTACTTGAAAGGACTCTACTGGTATCAGCGCTACACGCCGGAGAGTCTGGCGAATGCCAAGGAGTCGTTCGAACGCGTGCTCCGGCAGGATCCGAACTGCGCTCCCGCCTACGCCGGATTGGCGGTCTACTATTACGGTCTGGGCGCCCTCGGCATTCAGCGCATGACCGAGATGGCGCCGCTGGCTAAGGCCGCCGCCCAGAGCGCGCTCGCCATCGATGGGACGCTGAGCGAGGCCTACAGCGTATTGGGACTGGTGGTTGGCGCCGTCGAGTTCGATTGGAAATCGGCGGAGCGTCATTTTCAGGAGGCCATGGCCTCGGAGCCCGTCCCGCCGCTGGTTCGCGTTCGTTACGCGCTTTATTTCCTGACACCGCTCGCGCGATTCGAAGAAGCCGTGGCGCAGTACCGCCTGGCGCTCGAAACCGACCCCCTGTCCATGATGGTCCACTTCGGCCTGTCCTTCGCGCTCTATTGCCAGGGCCGCTACGACGATGCCTTGGAACATGCCGCGACCGCCGTGGACCTCTATCCGGACTACTGGCTGGTGCACTTCGCCATGGGATTGGCCCTATGCCAAAAGGGCCTCCTCCAGCGATCCATCGCCAGCCTGGAAGCCGCCGTGCGGCTCGCGCCGTCTTTTACCTTGGCGGCTGGCTTCCTGGCGGCCGCGTATGCGCGGGCCGGCGAGCCGGGCCGGGCCGAAAAGTCGATGCGGGACGTCATGGAGAGCGGCTCACGGCATTATGTCTCGCCGGCCTGCTTTGCCGTGTACCATGCCGCCCTCGGACAACCGGACAGGATGTTCGAGTCGCTCGGGTCCGCGCTGGCCGAGCGCGATCCTTACCTCACGCGTATAGGCGCGGAGCCCTGTTTTGCCCCGTTCCGTTCCGACCCGCGTTATCGAGACCTGCTGCACCGGATGAATCTCGCATGATGTACATGGTGGTGGAGCGCTTCAAGAACAAGGATGCCGCGGCCGTGTATCGCCGGTTTCGGGACCGCGGACGCATGGCTCCCGAGGGCCTGGTCTACGTATCGAGCTGGGTCGATGAAAACTTCGAGCGATGCTATCAGTTGATGAAAACGGACGACCGCCGGCTGCTCGACGCATGGATGGCGAACTGGAGCGACCTCGTCGATTTCGAGGTACACGCGGTGGTCACATCGCGTGAGGCCGCCCGCAGAATCGCTCCGCAATTAGCGTCCCCCGGGACGGCTCTTCGCTGAGCAGGCTGCGGAACAAAGGGGTCCGCCAGACCGCTCCCTCACGATCGCGGCTCGGTAGGTTGCCGCAAACGCGTGCACACAATTCTGAGCCGCGCGCGTTAGCAAGCGGCCCCTGACATTTTTCAGCAGCCTGCTAGATCCGCGTAATCCGTATCAACGCCACATTGATGCTGTTTAATTGGCTGGTCAGCTTCTCTTCCTGGTCCGGCAGCCAGGTAGGGCGCAGTCTCTGTTGCCGCCGCTCTCCCGCCGGATTCAACATCGCCAGCCACGTTCCCAGCGCGGCCAGGTTAACAACCTGGATGGCATATGTGGCGATGCGTATCGCCTCATAGCCGTGCGTGCTTAATACCAGGAAAATTGCCGTGTTGCTGAGAAAATACACCGAGAAAACGACGCTGTGCACGATCGTGTTGCGGTTCAACGTGATGGGGTAGCGTGTCAGCAGGGTCAGAATCGTCAACAGGAAAACGGCCAGGCTGAAGTAAACGGCGCGCTCCGCCACGTAGTAATACGCCATCACGTGGCTGTGTTGCGTGTAGTGGGAAGGCACGATCAGGCTGAAGCCGGATGCCAGCAAGGCTACCGAAACTGCCATAATTAGCGACCAGCGCCCCGCCGTATACAGACCCTGGTAGTCTTTGAGCACCAGAGAATACAACTCCAGAACTACCCAGGCGTAAAAAAACCATTCGATGGGCTCGCTCAGCACCCAGACCTTCTGGTAGGCGCCACTGCCGGCGCCCAACGTAATCATGACCACGTTCTGCAGGATGAAGAAGGCCAGGAAAAGCAGAAACGCGCGGTATCGGCGATGCAAGCCTGAAGTGTACAAACGGACGCTCAACAACGTGGCGCCCGCCACCGTCAGGACATTGATAATGCCGGTCATATGCAGCACATCCCTGCGAGTGCTTTAATGATATCATCTCACCCGCTGAACTCATCCTGTGTCCGCCACCGTTAACCAAATGCGACGAGGAAGTCCCCCGCGTCCGTGAGGCTGCATGACGTAAAGCTCCAGGCCGGCCGCAGATGCGATACACTAGCTCGGATCGATCGGCATGACTCAAATACGCAGCACCATACCCGATTTCCCGCTGACCATTCGCGGCATCTTCGAACACGGCGAACGCATCCACGCGTCGAGCGAGGTAACCACCTGCGGCGGAGCCCATATGCGCCGCGCCAGCTACGCGCAGGTCGGCGAACGCGTGCGCCGTCTGGCCGCCGCGCTGGGAAAGCTGGGCATCGGCCCCGGAGACCGCGTCGGCACCTTCGCCTGGAACAATCGGGAGCACCTGGAGGCTTACTTTGCGGTGCCATCCATGGGCGCCGTTCTGCATTGCATCAATATTCGGCTATTCCCCGAGCAACTGATCTACATCGTCAACCATGCGGCGGACCGTCTCATCATTGTGGATGCCTCTCTGACGCCCCTGCTGGCAAAGATCGCCGGACAACTCACCACCGTGGAGCGGTATATCGTGGTCGGCGACGGGTGCGGCCTGCCGCGTGAAACGCTGCGCTACGAGGATGCCATCGCCTCTTGCGATCCTGTGCGCGCCTGGCCGGACGTCGCGGAGAGCGCGGCCGCCGCCATGTGCTACACCAGCGGCACCACCGGCAACCCGAAGGGCGTGGTCTACAGCCACCGCTCCACATGGTTGCACGCAGCGGCTGCATCCATGGCGAATTCCATCGGCGTAACGGAGGACGATAAGATCCTGCCCATCGTGCCGATGTTTCACGCCAACGCCTGGGGGCTGCCGTATGCCGGCTGGATGTGCGGCGCCGATTTCCTGATGCCGGACCGCTATCTGCAAGCCGAGCCGATCAGCCGGATGATCGCGAGCGAGCGGCCCACGATTGCGGGCGCCGTGCCCACCATCTGGAACGACGTGCTGCGCTACGTGGACGCCAACGGGACCGACATATCGTCGTTGCGGTGCGTGGTCTGCGGAGGCGCGGCGGTGCCCCGCAGCATGCAGGAAGGGTTCCTCAACCGGCACGGGGTACGCGTGGTTCAGGGCTGGGGCATGACCGAAACCAGCCCCCTGGCCGCCGTCGCGCGCCCTCCACGCGGCACGCCGAAGGAACAGGAGATCGACTGGCTGAACAAGAGCGGCCGTGTCGTGGTGGGGGTCGAGCTGCGCCTGATGAGCGGCGAGCGGGAGCTTCCCTGGGACGGCGAGTCGGTGGGCGAGATCGAAGTGCGCGGTCCATGGGTTACGGCGTCCTACTATCTGGACGACTGCCCGGAGAAGTTCCACGACGGCTGGCTGCGCACCGGCGATGTCGGCGTGGTGGACGCGAAGGGATACATCCGAATCACGGACCGCGCCAAGGATGTGATCAAATCCGGCGGCGAGTGGATCTCTTCGGTGGAGCTGGAAAATCACCTGATTGCGCACCCGGATGTATTGGAAGCGGTGGTGATCGGCGTGCCGGACGAGCGCTGGGACGAGCGTCCGCTGGCGTGCGTGGTGATGAAGCCGGGAGCGGCCACGACACTCGCGCAGCTTCGCGATTTCCTGGCCGCGCGCGTGGCCCGCTGGTGGCTGCCGGAACGCTGGGCGTTTATCGAGGAGGTGCCCAAGACCAGCGTCGGGAAATTGGATAAGAAGGTGCTGCGGTCGCGGTACGCCAAGGGGGAGATCGGCGAAGTGAAGGTGGAGAAGCCGGCGTAGCCTGTGCCAGGTAATTGGAGGAGTTTCGGCCATTTTTCGGTGGACCGGCCCTCGTGGCGCAGGCACTCTGCCTGCCGCGCTGACACTTCTGAGAAGCAGTGAGGAAAGCTGGCTTGCTTTGACGACTTCATGAAAGCCCAAGGAACGATCACGCCCGGGTGGAGGTGATTTTCCGCGGCAGGACGGAGCGACAGGGCGAATCAGGGTATGGCGTCCCCAGGGGGATTCGAACCCCCGTTACCGCCGTGAAAGGGCGATGTCCTAGGCCGGGCTAGACGATGGGGACTGGTTGGCCAAAAAGGAAGGACAAATCCACTGTAACACGCCCGGGCCGCCCCGCCGAAACGTGCTACGTTTCCTCCATGAAACTCCGCCTGCTGGTCGCCGCCGCCGCCGCGCTGGTCTTGTGCGCCGCCGGATGGCTCGCCGCCCAACCCGCCCCCGACCCTCTGGTCGAAGGACTGCGTCTGGTCGAAGTGGCCTCGGTGGCCGACGCCGCCGAACAGCTCTACGGCCAGCGCATCTACATGTCGCACGACATGCGTCCCATCTTCACCGCTAAGTTCGCCGGCCCCGCCGTCACCGTGTTGCTGAAAAAGGAGGAACACCACGAAGGCCCCGCGGCGTCCCAGGGCATGCTGGACGCCATCGACGCCGCGCCGCCCGGATCGGTCTACGTCATCGTGCTCGAAGACGGCCTGGATATCGCGGGTATCGGCGGCTTGATGTCCACCGCCATGAAATACCGGGGCTTGGCCGGCGCCGTGGTGGACGCCTCCGTGCGCGATCTGCCGCAGATCAAGCGCCTGCAGTTTCCGGTGTTCAGCCGCGGCGTCGTGCCCTCTACGTCCATCGACCATTACAGGTTCGCGGGCGCTAACCTTCCGGTCACCTGCGCCGGGACGCGTGTGAATCCGAACGATATCGTAGTTGCGGATGAGGACGGCGTGGCGGTGGTGCCGCGCGCGCATGCCGCGGAGATTCTGAAGAAGGCGCAGGAGTTGGACAACACGGAGCACAGCATGGTTCCGTTCATCGAGAAGTTCCGGTCCATTAAAGAAGCCGTAGCCAAATTCGGAAGAATCTGAGAAGGCAAGAGGCGTTCGCATGAGTGCGAACACGGCACGCCGAGAGCGTGCGCCACGTCCGCCAAAGCCTGTAGCAAAACACCACAACCTCTTAAAATCCGATATAATACGCTTTCCTGGCAAGGAGGGGGTCCGCTGGATGTATCCGATCGTCCGCCGAGAGCAATTCGGTCCCACGACGTTTCTTTGGGAAGTAGGCGCGCCGGAAGTGGCTCGCGCCGCGCGCCCCGGCCATTTCATCATGGCGCGCATCGACGAGCATGGCGAGCGCATCCCCCTCACAGTCGCCGATTTCGATGCCGCGCGCGGCACGGTGACGGTGGTGATCCAGGCGGTCGGCAAGACCACTTTGGAGATGATGGGCCTCGCGCAGGGCGACTACCTGCTCGACTTCATCGGTCCGCTGGGCCTGCCCAGCGACATCCGCAAGCGGGATGGCACCGTGATCCTGGTGGGCGGTGGCCTCGGCGTGGCGCCCATCTTTCCGCAGCTTCGCGAATATAAGCGGCTGGGCAATCGCACGGTTTCCATCATCGGCTTTCGCACGCGCGAACTGGTCTTCTGGGAGGAGCCTTTCCGCGCCTTCAGCGACCGCCTCGAAATCACCAGCGACGACGGCAGCTACGGCCGCAAAGGCTTCGTCACCGCCGCCCTGGCCGATGTGCTCGCCGAGGAGAAGGACGCCTGCGAAGTGGTCGCGATCGGGCCCATCCCCATGATGCGCGCCTGCTGCGAGGTGACGCGGCCGCTGGGCATCCCTACCGTTGTGAGTCTGAATTCCATCATGGTGGATGGCACCGGCATGTGCGGATCGTGCCGTGTGACGGTGGGCGGCGCCATGAAATTCGCCTGCGTGGATGGCGCCGATTTCGACGGCCACCTGGTGAATTTCGAAGAACTGTCGCTGCGGCAGAAGCGTTTCGAGCGTGAAGAGAAGCAGGCGTTGGAGCGCTTCCGCGGCGAGAGCGCCCGCATGGCGGCCATGAGCCGGCGCGGCTCGAACGGCGCGCATCCGGCCGCGATGGCGCCCTGCCCCCTGCCGGAACTGCCCGCCTCCCAGCCGGAGCCGCCCGGGCCGCGCCTGCCCAAGAACATCCGCACCATCTCTCCGGTTCGCGCCCATATGGCGGAGCAACCGGCCCAAGAGCGCGCTCACAATTTCAAAGAGGTCAACCTGGGCCTCGACCTGGAAGGCGCGCTGGCCGAAGCCGACCGCTGCCTGCGCTGCAAGAAGCCGCGCTGCATTCCGGGCTGCCCCGTGGCCATCGATATTCCGGGATTCATCTCCGCGCTGGCGCGCCGCGATGTCCGGGAATCCTACCGCATCCTGAAGAGCGCCAACACGCTGCCTGCCGTGTGCGGCCGCGTGTGTCCCCAGGAATCGCAGTGCGAAGTGGCTTGCGTGGTGGGCGTGAAGTATCCGCCGGTGGCCATCGGCCGCCTGGAGCGCTTTGTCGCGGACGCCGCCATGGGCCGCGGTTGGGATGAGCCGGTAGAAACCGCCGGCCGTGCTGGGAAGCGCGCCGCCATCGTCGGCTCGGGTCCCTCCGGCCTGGCCTGCGCCGGCGACCTTGCCAAGAACGGCGTGGCCGTCACAATTTTTGAGGCCCTGCATGTTGCCGGGGGCGTGCTCAAATACGGCATTCCCGAGTTCCGCCTGCCGGACGTCATCATCGATACGGAGATCGACAATCTGCGCAAGCTGGGAGTGGAGATCCGGCTGGACACCATCATCGGCAAGCTGTTCACCATCCCGCAACTGATATCGGAGATGGGCTACGATTCGGTCTTCATCGGCACCGGCGCGGGATCGCCCAAGTTCATGGGCATCCCCGGCGAGGCGTACAACGGCGTCTTCTCGGCCAACGAATTCCTGACGCGCGTGAACCTGATGCGCGGCTATCGACAGCCGATCTACGATACTCCGGTGGGCATGGGCCGGCGCGTGGCGGTGGTGGGCGCGGGCAACACCGCCATGGATTCCGCGCGCGTGGCGTTGCGCATGGGGGCCGAGCAGGTGTCGATCGTCTACCGGCGCTCGCGCCGCGAATCGCCCGCGCGGGCCGAGGAACTGGAGCACGCCATTCAGGAAGGCATCCAGTTCCGCTGGCTGACGAATCCGGTTGAGATTTTGGGGAATTCGGCGGGATGGGTCACGGCGCTGCGTTGCCAGGAGATGGAATTGGGCGAGCCGGACGCATCCGGGCGGCGCCGGCCGGTTCCCAAGCCGGGAAGTGAGTTCGATCTCGATGTGGATACCGTGATCTACGCCTTGGGCACCACCGCGAACCCCATCGTCAAACAGACCACGCCGGGCCTGCGCACCAACAAGTGGGGCTACATCGAAACCGAAAAGCGCACCGGCATGACGTCGATACCGGGCGTATTCGCGGGCGGCGATATTGTGACCGGGGCCGCCACCGTGATCCTGGCCATGGGCGCCGGACGCCGGGCCGCCCACGGCATGCTGCAGTATATGGGAGCCGCCGCCGCCGAACCCGTGGCCGCAGGGAGCGTATAATGCCTTCTACTTGTCCTAAATGTCATCATGTGTTGGACCAGGACGAGATCTGCTGCGCGCAGGTCCGCTACACCTGGAAATGCAAACAGTGCCACAAGCTTTCGACCGGATTCGCACTGCCTTACGGCAAGTGTTTTTTGTGCGGGGGCGATCTGGCCGTGGTGGAGAGCCGCGAGTTGGGCGACCCGATGCGGCTGCACGCCATCCGCGACGCCGTGCAGTTCGAGCTGAATGCATTCTACTTCTACAAATTGGCGCGCGAGCGGGCCGCGGAACCGCAACATCGGGTGGTCCTGGAGCGCCTGTACGAGGCCGAACTCGACCACTTGCATGAGCTGAACGAAAAGTATCACGCGCACCTGGATGCCTCTGTAACGGAGATGTCGCCGGACGCCGAAAAGCTGCTCTCGGACTGGCTCTTTCGCGACCTGGCGGTGGGGGACGATGCCAGTATCCTCCGCCTTTACCAATCCGCGCTGGAGATGGAATGCCGCACGCGCGACCACTTTCGCAAGTTCGCCGGCGAGCTGCCGGAGGGCCTGGAGAAGGAGCTTTGCCAGGAACTGGCGTCGGAAGAAGACGAGCACATCGCCATGTTGGAGACGGAGATGGAGCAGATCGGGTAGGCGGGGGGCGGGATTCATCCCGCGCGGGGCTTAAGCCCCGCCCCTTAGGCTGCGTGCTATTCTCCCGTCCCCGTCAGCTTGACCTCCGTATTAAACACAACCCCATTACCAGTGACTGTGAGAGTGCCTGTCAGCGTTCCGGCCAGGGTGGGCTTGAACGTCACCGAGACAGGGCACGTCGCGCCCGACGCGAGCGGCGCAGTACACGTGTTGGTCTGCGCGAAGTAGTCCGAAGCGCTGATGCCGATAATGGTCAGCTCGGCGTGGCCGCCATTGGTGACTGTGACTTTTTGCGCGGTGCTGGTGGCTCCCACGCTGGTAGGCGGAAAGGCGAGCGAGGTGGTCGACAGCTCGGTAACTGCCTTTTCGGTACCGGCGCCGCTGAGCGCCACCGTCTGCGGACTGCCGGTGGCGCTGTCGGCGATAGACAGCGCGGCCGAGCGTGAGCCGGCAGCCGCGGGTTTGAAGACCAAACTTACAGCGCACTTCGCGCCCGGCGCGAGCGAACTTCCGCAGGCGTTGGACGGCTTGAAATCCCCCGCGTTCGTCCCCGTAACAGAAATCTTGGAGAGGCTCACCGCGATAGCGCTGGTGTTTGAGATCTGCACGGTGTGTGGCGCGCTGGCAATGTTCACGCCCGCGTAGCCGAAGTTCACGCTCGTGGGCGTGATCGCCAGGCTCACGATGCCGGTTCCGCTCAGTCCCACGCTTTGGGTGCTGCCGGCCTTGGCGTCTGAATTGTCGGTGAAGGTCAGCGTGGCGGTCTCGGCTCCCGCGATGGAGGGAGTGAAGGACACTTCGGCCGTGCAGCTCGCGCCGGCCGCAATCTGCGCGGGGAGTGTTCCGCAGGTCAGGGTCCAGGTGAAATCGGCCGCGTTGGGACCGCCGGCGGCCAGGGCCGTGAGGGTCAGCGGGCCGTCGCCGGTATTGGTCAGCACAACCAATTGCGCCGTGCTCCTAACGCCCGCATCCTGGTTCCCGAAGGCGAGCGAACCGGTTGATAGCGACGCCAGCGGCACAGAGCCTATCCCGGTGAAGTTCGCCGTCCGATTGCCGCTCAGGGTCTTAAAGTTCTGACTCGGCGGGTTGAACGTGTATCCGCTCAGCGCGGGCGTTACGACGTAGGCGCGGCTCCCCGGCACCACGAATGTGTACTTACCCGAGCTATTGGTTACGGCCGAACCGGTTCGGCCCCCAGTCAGCGACACGGCTACGCCCGCGAGCGCCGCGTCCCCGAGCATGACTTCACCGGAGATCGTGTAATCGGCCGCCGACGTGCCCCAACCGCCTACCAGGTTAGCGATATTGACGCTGCCCAGGCCGGTTGCGAAATCCCAGCCGGCGCCCGCCTGGTAGGCCGACTCCAACGAGGCGGCGGAAGTGGAAAGTACGCCTTGTGCGTCGCCGGCCGTGACCGTGTAACAGTTGAGGCTGCCTGTCAGGCAGGGAACGGTGGTGTCGCCCAGAGTCACGTCGTAGAAGAGGCACGTACTGCTGATCTGGTTTCCGACACCCGCATTGCAAGCCGCCAACGCTTCTGTGTTTGGAGCGGCGGGCGTGCCGTATTCGTCCCCGGCCAGGCTGTACAAGACGTAGTTTGCGTTGCCTTGGGCGGATCCGGTCTGTTGCCCGACCAGCGCCATGATTCCGGCAAACGCCGGCGCGGCGAAAGAAGTCCCGCCGCCGGAATTGAAAACCGTATCGCCCGCATTAGTGTAATCGCACGGAGTCCCATTTTCCGCGGGGTCGGACATGCAATAGATGTAAGCGTGGCTCCAGGCGTTGTCACTGGCGAATAAGGACACATCCGGCAAGTCGCGGACTCCGTCGTTCACAATGCCGTCCACATTCGCTTGCCAGGTGGGTTTCACGTAGACGGAGCTCGGCCCGCCCGAGCCAGCCACGATATTCAGCACGTTCAACGGGTTCGTGCCGAAGAAGTACGGCAGGATCTCACAAGTGAATTCTCCCCGGGGGAAACCTAGAAACCCGCTGAGCACATTACTGGCGCAGGAGTTATTCCAAGTCATTTCCGGCACATAAGAAAGCGCCGATTGTAAGCTGCCGGAAGTGTTGCCCGAGGACCAGTAGGCGTTGTTGGTTCCCGCGAAAGTGTCGCTGAAGTCCGTGCCGCCAACAGCTACATTATAGGGCGTGGAAGCGATGCCGTTCACCGAGAGGCCGAGCGTAGCGTACGGCGCTGTGGCGTTTTGATCGCTATCGCACACCGCGCCGCCAAAGTCTCCCGCGGCGGCCACCACCGTCTGTCCCTGCAGGGAAGCTGTCTGCCACAGATTTGCCCACAACGCGTTTCCGGAGGAGCCTAAGTCGCTCTCACAGGCGCTGAAACTGATGCTGACCACCGGCGCCAGGTTGTTAGTCACGATGTAAGTGGCGGAGTCTTCCAGCGTGTCCGCGGCGACATAAAGTACCGTGGCGGAAGGCGCCACCGCGCCGGCCCATTCCGCATCGATGGCTCCTTCGGTCTCGTCAGCCGTGGTCGCGCACGCAACGCCCGGGACGCATATTAGCTGCAACTGGTCCGGCTGCAAGGCGGCCAGCCCCAATCCGGCGCGAAAAGCGGCGACGTCGGACGGATTGATGTTGCTGTCTTCCACCAGGGCGATGGTTTGATTCAGTCCGGCCGTGCCCGCGTTCCAGAGCGGCAACAGGTTATAGATGGTTGCGAAATCGTAGGGCGCGACCAGATAGTAGTCGAGGTCGCTGAAGGACAGTGTGTCATCGGCGACGGGATCGACCGGTTGCCACTTGCCCGTTTGCCGGCTTCGGATGGCCCGGCCGCCAGCGTGGTACGCCGGGTGAGCGCCGAAGTCGTTCAGTTTGGCGACGCCCGCCACGACCGGCGCCAACGCCGCGGGAATCCGCAAATCCGCGGAGTTGGCCCAATGCTCCTGCTCCTTCACGACATAGCGATGGATTTCGGCGTGAAACGCCTCGCGTACCTGGGCCGCAGCGCCGGAGAATTCAATAGCGGTGCGGTTGGGATATACCTGGTCGATCCGGAAGCCATGCGAGCCGAGCCAGCCGACGATGCTGTCGATGTCCGGCTGGGCCAAGCCAAACTGTTCGCCGGTTTCTTGCGGAGTCAGCCAATGATGATACAACGTCGAAGCAGGGTCGTGAAGCTGCCCGATAAACCGCTGAACTGCCTGCTCCCGCTCTGGCGCGCGCTTCAGGAGGAGGCACAAATGCCGCAGTTCGAAACTGTCGGGCACCGGGCCCCGATCGTACTGAGGGCGCGCCAGTGGATGCACGTTGCCTCGTAGGATGACGAGGTGGGCTTCGTCGATAGTCTGCGTGACGAGCGGAAGGGTTTGCGCGTTGCCGACAGCGGCGAACAACCCGGCGCACAACACGATGTGCGAGAGCGTGGACCGTTTCATTTGTGTGACTCCGTTTGCGAGGCTTAAAGCAAATTATAGTTGTTTTGGCTCTGAAAGTCCTGTTACGGATGGCTTGTTCTTATCTGCGTTCATCTGCGTTCATCTGCGGCCAATATCGGGTCTTGATTCTCGGGCCGGGCCGGAAGAAAAGCATATGGCCGCAGATGAACGCAGATGAACGCAGATAAGAACAAGCTTAGGGGAGCGGCCTTTTGGCCTCCGCCAGTACGCCGCGCATGTATTCGGCGGCCAGTTGGGCGTTTTTGTCGACAAAGTCCAATCCCACCGTTTGGCCGTTATCGACCGGCAGCGGATGGCACAGCTCAAAGCCCGCATAGCCCTGGTACCCGATATCGAGCAAGCCGAGCATTTCCGCCAGTGCTTTTTCGTCGCCTTTCACCGTGATCCCATCGGGGCCGCGGTCGTATTCGCCGCCGTAGTGCCAGAGCGTCTGCAGCGCGCCCACTTCGTTCACGGCCTGGCGCACGCCGGCTTCGTCCAGGGTGTGCTCTAAACGCGCGTCGAAACAGATCTTAAGATGCGGCGATGCTACTTCGTTCACCATGCGCAGGCAGTCGACGTAGCCCTTGTCGATCACCGGCGGGTGATTCTGTAAAGCCAGCGTGACGCCGAAATCGCCGGCGAGTTTGGCAGCTTCGGCCAAGCTCTGGCGGCACCAGGACCATGTCTGCTCGGCGAAGAAATCTTGATGCTCGGCCTTCCACACGGCTTTCGCGAAATCGTAGCTGCCGCCGCCCTCCGGCCGCAGCGTGACACCCGGCCAAGCCAGGAAGACCCGCAGCACGTGCGCGCCCAGGTCGGCCGTCATGCGCATCAACTCCCGCGTATAGACCAACTGGGATTCGCGATGCTCCGGAATGGGACTGCTGAAATCGTTGTTCGCGGCCACGGCGTAGATTTCGAGGCCCAGATCGGCGGCCACGCGCCGGAGCTCGCGGCAGCGGGCCTGCGGCATATCGAGCGGATTGCCATGCGGGCGTTTGCCGTCGATCTCCACGCCCTGATATCCGAACTTGTGGGCGCGGGCGATGACTTGCTCGACCGTTAAGGCATCGCCGCGATACCACACACCACCGTAGGTGATGCTATAGAGTCCGATCTTCACATCGGCTGCCGGGGTCTTGGCGCGCGTCAGTTCCGCCGTAGCCAGCGTGCCGGCTGCCAGCGCCGCGGTTTGGACAAACCCGCGCCGGCTGATTGGATTTTGATCGTTACTCATGATGCGACCTCATTACAAGCTTTACGTATGGCACCCGCTATCTCCCGCGTAGTCTCTTCGTCGCCGAGCAACGCGCGATGCGGCAGCCAGAACGCGTCGCCGATGCAGGCTTCGGCCACTGGACAAGGCTCCACGCGGCAGCCGCCCTCCAGATACAGTGGATTACCGTAGAGCGGGTGCGGATAGAACGGCGTACAAGGCACGCCTTGCGCAGCGAGCGCGCGATGAAACTGGTCGCGCGTGCGGCCCATACGTTGCGCGTCGATGCGGCCCAGCAGCAGATACCACGAGTTGGCATTCTGCTGCCGCGGCACGGATTGAAACGCCAGCCCCGGCACGTCCGCCAGTTCAGCCCGCAGCCAGGCCGCATTGCGCGTGCGGCGGCAGTTCTGTTCGGGCAGGCGTTCAAGCTGCGCCAGCAGAACTGCCGCCTGCAAGCCTGTGATGCGGTAGTTGCTGCCCAGCAAGTAGTGGTGGAACCATCCGCCGCCGGGTTTGCGGCCCTGGTCCATGATGGACCATGTGCGGTCGGCAAACGCCGCGTCGTTGGTGGTCAGCATGCCGCCTTCGCCCGCCGTCATCACCTTTGAATTCTGGAAGCTGAACGAGCCGGCCAGGCCCAGGCTGCCCGCGCGGCGGCCGGCCCACTCCGACCCATGCGCGTGCGCCGCGTCTTCGATCAGCGCCAGATCTCGTTCGGCGGCCAGCGGCACGAGCCGGTCCATATCCGCGATGGCGGCGCCGAAATGTACGGCGATGATGGCCTTGGTGCGGGGCGTGATGGCCGCGGCGGCGCGCTCCGGGTCCATGTTGAAGCTCAGTGGCTCAATATCGACGAACACGGGCGTAGCGCCCACCCGCGACACCGCCATGGCCGTCGAGACGAAAGAAATTGCGGGCACGATCACCTCGTCGCCCGGGCCGACTTCCACCGCGCATAACGCCATTTCCAGGGTGACGGTGCCGTTCATGGCCGAAATTGCATGCGCGCAATGCGTGAAGGCGGCGAACTCGCTCTCCAACCGCTTCACGAGGTCGCTGTGGCCGCCCCAGCGCCCGCTGTCCAGCACCTCGCGTAGCAGCTCGATTTCGCGTTCGGTCGAAACCGGCCAGTTGGGTATCTGCATTTACATCCCCTGCAGGAAATAATTGAACTGCTTCTCGCGGCCCAGCGTGGTCACCGGCCCATGCCCCGGTATGACTACGGTTTCATCCGGCAGCGCGAAATACTTGTCGTGAATCGATCTCAGGATTTGATCGCCATCGCCGAACGGCAGGTCGGTGCGCCCGATGCTGTCGCGGAACAGCGTGTCGCCGGCCACCAGCTTCTTTTCGGAGGGCAGCCACAGGCTGACGCTGCCCGGCGTGTGGCCCGGCGTGTGCAGCACGTGGAATTCCGCGCCGGCCGCGCGCAGGATATCGCCATCCCGCAGCGGCGCATCGATCACGGTCCGCTCCGGCGTGCGCACGCCCACCCACGCGGCTTGCATGTCCATCATGTCCTGTAGCTTGTCGTCGTTTTCGTTCATGTAGACCGGCGCGCCAGTGGACGCATGCAGCTTGTGCGCGCCGCCAATGTGGTCGATGTGCGCGTGTGTGATCACGATGGCTTTCACGTGCAGGCCGTGGCGCGCCAGGATGCGCTCGATCTGCGGCAGGTTGTCGCCCGGATCGATCACCACAGCGTCGCCCGACTGCTCGTCGCCGAAGATGGAGCAATTGCATTGCAGCATGCCCACCGGCAGGATTTCATGCACCATAAGTAACGATTGTATAATCAACCCATGTTCGAAGCTCTTGGCATCCTCATGCGCTGGCTGCATATCGCGTCGGTCGCCACGCTGATTGGCGGCATGTTGTACGGCTGGCTGGTGCTGGTTCCGGCGGCCGGAACGCTGGCGGCGGAGGCGCGCAAGTCGCTGGTTGACCGCACCGCCGCGCTGTACCGCCCGCTGGTTTTCGGCGCCATCGCCGCACTACTGGTTTCGGGCGGCTACAACCTGGCCACCAATCCGGGACACAACGCGCGGTACTACATCTTGCTCGTCATCAAGCTGATGCTGGTGGCCCACGTTTTCGCGGTGGGGATCGTACTGGTGACGAAGAACCCGGAGCACCGCGGGCGCCTCTTCGGAGGGGCCGCGATCTCCGGGTTGCTGATCATTCTGATTTCGGCGTATCTGCGGCGCACGTTCTAGCCGAAGACGGCGCCGCTCCGACTTCTAAACTTGCGCCGCGGGAGCGGGCGCGGGTTTGCTCTGCGCCGGCGCGGCGTTGGCTTTGGCCGGCTGGGCCGCGGGCGCCGGGGCCGGTTCCATGGCGCGGCGGATCATGAAGGCGATAAAGAGCCCAAACGCCAACGCGACTAACAAGCACGTCAGCAACAGGAATAGACCGTCCACCGATGCGGCTTGGCCGGTAGCCAACAGCCAGCCCGCCGCCGCCAGCGAAGCGATCTCAACTACCACACTAAACAAGAATAGAATTGCGCGATCCGACACAGTCCCCCTCGGAGCGGCGAAAATACCGCCGAAAATCATTGTATGCGTTTGGGCGGCGTATCGGCAAGTCGCCATGCGCCGTTGCGGCAATTGGCCGGCACTACTCGACCGCCATCGTTACCGTATTGGAGGCTGCGCCATCCAGGGACACCGTCACTGGAATGGCGCTTCCGGCAGGCGCGTTTTCGGGAACCAGGAAATTAATCTGGTAGAGGCCGGTGAAACCGGGAGTCAGCCCCGACCAGCTCACCGGCGCATTGACCGCACCAACCGTTACAACGGGAAGCGACATGGTTTGCGCCAATGGCGCCGCGGGAGCCTGACCGCCGGTGATGGGCTGGTTCGTCACCAATCCCAGCCCGGTGCCATAGATCGTGGCATACTGGCCGCGCCGGGCAGGATTGTCCGGCGTTGCGATGTGGTGAGTTCCGGCGGGCACGATCGTTCCTTGGCCCGTGCCGCTTTCGGTAGCCGTGAAGATGCCCGGCGTCGCGCCCGCGCCCGCCACCGTTATCGCCGCCCCGGCTGCGCCGTTGTTCAATGGGGTGACCTGCACCTGGGCTGCGCCGGCGATCTCCCAAGGCACCTGCGCGTTGATCTGTTTGGGCGAGGCATACAGGATGCCGGCGGGAATCCCATTGAACAAAACCTCCTCGCCCACGCCGTTGCACGCGGCTACGCCAAGATTCTCGCCGAAAATCGATACCAATCCACCGGGTGAGACAGGCCCGGAAATCAACGTCGCCGCGCTCACGACGCCGCCGGGGTGAATTGCGGGCTGCATGGAGGCGCCGCTCAGCAGCAGGGAATTCGGCCCGATGGGCTCCGGGAACCCGCCGGTGGAATAATCGATCATGTCCAGCACTCCGTCGCCATTGAAATCGCCGAATGCCAGGGCGCCGGAGTTTCCGCCGAGATCGAAGTAGACCCCTAGTGGGCCCCCGGCACACACATCCACGTGCGGGGCGAAAGTGCCGTCCCCGCGCCCACCGAGGATCATGATCTCGCCGGAGGTCACTACCAGATCGAGCTTGCCGTCGCCGTCCATGTCCTGTGCATACAGGCCAATGGTTCCAGGCGTGAATCCGTAACCGGAGGGGAAAGCGTAACTGGCGCCCGGCTGGAACGTGCCGTCTCCATTGCGCAGGAACGTTTGCAATTGCCCCGCGGGCACCAGGTAGGCCAAGTCCGCCTTGCCATCGCCGTTGAAATCGCCGGCCGCCAGCGAGTCGGCATTCGTGCTACCGGAGGGAGTCGTGAAATTTACCGCTAACTGGGGCGCCGAGTTGAACCTGCCCCCGCCCTGGTTGAGCCACACGCCGGCTTGGTGCAAACCATCGGTGGAAAGAATCGCGGCCAGGTCCGGCAGGCCATCGCCGTTGAAATCCGCGATCACTGGGTAGCGCGGCAGTTGCGGATCGAACTGCGTGGGCCCGCTAAAGGTGCCGTCGCCGTTGCCCAGCCACAGGTCCACGCCGGCATCGTAAATATCGGGTTTGCCATCGCCATTGAAATCGGCAATGAAAAGCGGCCCATTGCACACGCCGAGCGATTGTCCCTGCCGGAAGTTGCCGTTGCCTTGATTGATGAGAATCAGCAGTTGGGGCGGCGGGCTGCCGTTGGAATAGCAGACGGCCAGGTCCGGCTTGCCGTCTCCGTTCAAATCGCCGGCGGCAACACTGTAGCTGCCGAGAGTGAGGGGCAACGGAGGACCCTGCCGGAACGTTCCGTCGCCGTTGCCCAGCAGCAGTTGCAGTTGGACCGGAGGGACGCCCGCGGGTGCAAATACAATATCCGGTTTGCCGTCTCCGTTGAAGTCGGCAATGGCGCCGGGCGGAGCTGTCCCGAGTGCGCTAAACGGACTGGACGTGAAAGCCAGCGGTTTCTGTCCAACCAGCGGAACAGCCAGCATCAGCACGCCGGTTAATATGGCGAAGCGCCGCAGCATACACCGATTCTACACCCACGCTCGTGTGAGACTTGTAACAGGGTGCTTAGCCGTTTTGGGGACCCTGACCGATAAAAACCAAAACTGTCAGGCACCCCTTGTAACAAACCCATCCGCCCTCTCGCCCTGTGTATACTCAGTATTTCGAGAGGGGATCACATGCCTGCAAACGGGCTCACCAGACGTGCGTTCATCGGGTCCAGTGCGGCCGCGGCGCTGGCTGCGCGCTTGTTTGCCGCCCCGGAGGGTTCCACCAAGCCCAACCCCGAGCTGGAGAATCTGGCTGCGGCGGCCTTGCGCGAAGCCAAGAAGCTGAAAGCCTCCTACGCCGACATCCGGATCATCCGGTACCGCCAGCAATTCCTGACCGTGCGGCTGAACCCCGAACGCGGCACCGGCAAGACACTGGAAGTGCCGGTGGTTTCCGATGGCGGCTCGTTTGGCTTCGGAGTGCGCGTAATCGTGGATGGCGCATGGGGCTTCGCCGCCTCGCCGCTGGTGACCCAGGAGGAGATCGCGCGCATGGTGGGCGAGGCCGTAGCGGTGGCGCGCGCCAACGTGGCGATCCGATCCAAGCCGGTGGAACTGGCGCCCGTCCCGGTCTATCGCGAACGCTGGCAGACGCCGCACGAGCGCGATCCGTTCGCGGTGCCTCTCGAAGAAAAGCTGGAACTGATCCGCACGGCGGCCGCCGAGGTGAAGAAAGAGAAGGGCGTCTTCTCGTCAAGCTGCAATCTGTCGTTCCGCTCCGAAGACAAGTACTTCGCCTCGTCGGTGGGTTCGTCCATCCAGCAGCTCAATTTGCAGACCTACGCCATGGTGAACGCCACGGCGACCGATTTCAAGCGCAGGCTGACCAAGTCGCGCCGCTATCAGCCCCAGCAGGTCACGGCCGGGTACGAATATGTGCCGCTGATGAACCTGGTGGAAAACGCGCAACGCATCCGCACGGAGGTGATTGAACATCTGAATGCGCCGCCCGTCACGCCCGGCAAGAAGGATCTGGTATTGATGCCCAGCCATCTCTGGCTCACCATTCACGAGAGCATCGGGCATTCCACGGAACTGGATCGCGCGCTGGGCTACGAGGCCAATTTCGCCGGCACCAGCTTCCTGACCACGGACAAGATGGGCAAAGAACGCGTGGGCAGCGAACTGATGAATATTTGGGGCGACCGCACCACCGACCGCGGCCTGGCCACCACGGGCTTCGACGACGATGGCGTAAAGGCCACCAAGTTTCCGATCGTCGAGAAAGGCATTTTCAAGCACTACCAGACCATCCGCGATCAGGCGCATCTGATCGGCGAGCGCGAATCGCGCGGCTGCTGCTATGCCGACAACTGGTCCAGCGTTCCGTTCCAGCGCATGCCCAACGTCTGGCTGGAACCGGGCAAGTCCGGCACCAGTATCGACGACCTGATCGCGGGCGTAGACGATGGCATTCTGATCGACGGCGACGGCAGTTTTTCAATCGATCAGCAGCGTTACAATTTCCAGTTCGGCGGCGACGCCTTTTGGGAGATTAAGCACGGCAAGAAGCAGGGCATGGTGTCGCGCGTGGCCTACCAGTCGCGCACCACGGACTTCTGGCAGTCTCTCGACCTGATCGCCGGACCCAGTTATTGGCAGCAGTGGGGCGCACCCAACGACGGCAAGGGCGAGCCCGAGCAGATCAACTCGGTGAGCCACGGCTGTTCGCCCGCGCGCTTCCGCCAGGTGAATGTGATTCAAACGGACTGAGGGCGAGCGTCGCTCGCCGTGGCTGGTGGTTGGTGGCTGGTGGTTGGTGAGAGGAGACGAATCGATGCTTACAAGAGAACAGGCCCAGAAAATCACCGCAAAGACGCTTTCGTTTTCCACCTTTCCCGAATGCGACATCAGCGTGAACAGCTCTGAGCGCGCGTTCATCCGTTTCGCATTGAACGATGTCACTACCTCCGGCTTCACCGTGGAGCAGTCCATGTCGATCTCGTCGGTGCGCGATGGCCAGAGCGGTAGTACACGCGTGGACGAATTCGACGACGACTCGTTGCGCGAAGCTGTCAAGCGCACCGAGCGTCTGGCCACGATCGCGCCGGCCAACCCGGAGCGCGTTCCGCCGCTCGAAAAGCAGAAGTATCCCGAACTGGAGAACTACGCCGCCTCCACCGCCGGCGCGCGCAACCAGGCCATGATCCCGCACATTCGCGCGATCATCGACGGCGCCAAAGCGAACAACCTGGTGGCGGCGGGATTTTTCGAGCGCTCGGCCGAAACCGCGGCGATCGCCAATAAACAAGGCAATTTTGGATACGGCCGAGTCACCGACGCGGGCCTCTCGGCGACCGTCCGCAACGCCGCCGGCAGCAGCTCGGGATGGGCATCCCAACCGGCCGTGCTCATCGAGAGCATCGACGGCGCGGCCGTGGCTAAGACGGCCATCGACAAGTGCCTGCGCTGGAAGGAACCCCGGCGGCTCGATCCCGGCAAGTACACCGTGGTACTGGAACCGACGGCCACCGGCGACCTCGTGCAGATGATGGGATTCGGCATGCAGGCGCGTGCCGCCGAAGAGGGCCGCAGTTTCTTGAGCAAACAGGGCGGCGGCACACTGGAGGGCGAGAAATTGTTCCCGGAATTCGTCACACTGCGGTCCGATCCGTTTAATAAGCTGTACTCAGCCCTTCCGTGGAGTGGCGGAGGCGGCTTCGGTTTTGGCGGCGGGGGCGGCGGCGCAGGCGGCGGTTTGCCGGCAGAGCGCATTACCTGGATCGAAAACGGCGTGGTGAAGAATCTGGTCTACGACCGTTATTGGGCCGCCAAAGCCGGTAAGCAGCCCACGCCTTTCCCCAATCGAATGGTGCTGGAAGGCGGCGGTAAGAGTCTGGCCGATTTGATTGCGTCGGTGGATCGCGGGCTGCTGGTCACGCGATTTTGGTACATAAGGGTCGTGAATCCGCAGACCATGCAGGTCACCGGACTCACACGCGATGGCGTTTTTCTGATCGAACAAGGCAAAGTCACCGCCCCGGTGATGAACTTCCGCTTCAACCAGAGTCCCGTGGAGATGCTGAAAAACACCCTGGCGATGGGCACGCCCGTGCGCGTGCGCGGCGGGGAAGGACAGGGCATGATCGCGCCGGCGATCGTAGTGAAGGACTTCTCGTTCACCAGCATCTCGGATGCGGTGTAGCCCGCACGCTGATCGTAGCCCTGTTCCCAAAGGTTAACAGCCGGCGATCCCCGGCCGGTTTCACCGAAGAACCATCCGGTACGTTCACCTTACTCACCAAACCCTTTGTTTTCGTAATTTCAAGGCTTCGCCGGGTTACGATCTCATCGAAGGCAAGAAAAGGAACCCATCTTGAAATACACCCATGAATTCGTCAAAACCGCTGTGCTGCAAAGCTGCCTGCTGCCGTTGCTCGCGTTGGCTGGGCCGATGGCGGCTCAAGATCTGTCGTTCGAGCGCGTGAAGGTAGCGGCCGGGACCTCGGCTAAGTCGGTCCACCTGGCCGATTTCAACGGAGACGGCAGGCTGGATATTGCGGTGGTGACGGAACCAAACAGCGTCGCGGTCCTCTTACAGACCGCCGGCGGCGGCTACGCGGCTCCCACGATCACGCCCACCGGGGGCTCGCAATCCTGGGGCATGGCTACGGGCGACTTCAATCACGACGGCAAGCTGGACGTGGCCGTGACAAACAACCTCGGCAACAACGTGTCCATACTGCTGGGCAATGGCGATGGAACTTTCCGCGTGGCAGGCTACTACGAAGTCGATCTCGGTCCGACGGCTATCGTGGCCGGCGATTTCAACCACGATGGCCATGTGGATCTGGCGGTGGTCAATGGCGGCTCGGGCGATGTGACGATTCTGTTGGGGAAGGGCGACGGCACCTTCCTCGCCGGCCAGAGCGTCTATCTGGGCGGCTCGCCGACCGATGCCGTCATAGGGGACTTCAACGGAGACGGAATTCCCGATCTCGCGGTAACAAATGGCGCGATGTTCCTGCAAGTGGTGGACATCGTGCTGGGGAATGGCGACGGCACCTTCCGGTTGGCGCCAAGCGCGACCGTGGGCTACGAGCCGTTCTCGGTTGCGGCAGGCTCTTTCAGCGGAGATGGCAAGGCCGACCTGGCGGTGGCCAACCTGGCCTCGAACGATGTGTCGGTACTCGCCGGGAATGGGGACGGCACCTTCCAGGCTGGCGCGACCTACGCCGCGGGCGACGGTCCCACCGGCATCGCCGTTGCCGACTTCAACCTGGATGGCAAGCTGGACCTGGCGGTGTGCAACGATGCATCCGGCGAAGTTTCGGTGTTCATCGGCAACGGCGACGGAACCTTCCAGCCAGCCCGCGGTTTCGCGACGGGCGGCTATCCGACGTCGATCGCGGTGGGAGACACGGACCACGATGGCAGGACGGATATCGTGACGGCCGGGCCTGACGGCGTTACCGTGCTGCACAACACCACGCGCCGTTGAAGAACTCAGGAGTCTGACGTCAGAACACCGTGCGCCGCTGCGCCTCCGCCTTGCTCGCCAGCGAATAGCGCGGGTCCACCGGCCCTCCCTGCAGGATGTGTGCGGCGGCATACTCGCCCACCGCTGGACCGTGCTTGAAGCCGTGGCCGGAGCCTCCGCCCACCAGCCAGACGTTGGCGAAGTCCGGGTGCCGATCGATCAAAAAGTCGCCGTTGGAGGTATTTTCGTACTGGCAGACGCGCGCCTCCACCAGCGGCGCATGCCGCAGAGCGGGCAAGCGTTGGCCGAGGCAATCGCGCGCGGCGGCCAGCGCATCGGCGGATGGAACGCGATCGGCGGTGTCCGGATCGATGGGCGGGCCGTGCTGGTCCAGTGCGATTTTGACGCCGCGGTTTTCCAGATCGGGGAAACCGTACGGCCCCCGCGGATCGCTGAAGTCGATCCACACCGGCATGGCTGGCGGGGAGAAGCGCGCGTCGCCGGGCGGCGTCCCGAAGAAGAACGCCTCCTGCCGCGTGGGCGCGATGCGTTTAGCCAGCAAATCCGGAAAAATCTTGGGCAGCCACGCGCCGCAGGCGAACACAAACACGCCTGCGAACACACCGCCGACCGACGCCATCGGACCAGCCCCGTGTGGGGCGGTCACGGCTTCGCGCAGAAACGTGACACCGTGCCGCACGGCATCTGCCACCACGGCCTCGACGGCGCGGCGGGCCATCAGCGCGCCGCTTTCCGGCTCGAAGGTGCCCCAAGCACCGGGCGCGAAGTGCATCTGCGGATATCGCGATTCTAAGTCCGCCGGGCAGAGCGATTCGAAATGCGCGCCGCACCGGGCCAGCGTCTGGCGCGTCTCTTCGGTGTAGGGGTCGCCTTCGGCCGCGGTCCAAAGTACGCCGGTCTGGTGAAATAGCGGCTCCCCGGTCCGGACGCAGAACTCCCGCCACAGCGTGAGCGATCGCATGGCTGAGCGGGTGTAGATCTCGTCGGCGCCATAACCCATGCGAACGATGCGCGATTCGCCGCCCGAGCTAGCCCTTGAATTGGCAGCGCCGTATGCGTCGGCGAGCGCAACCTTCAGGCCGGCGGCGCGAAGATGGTGGGCCGTCCATGCGCCAAACACACCGGCGCCGATCACGGCTGCATCGTAGGGCATGCGTTAAAGACATTCTAATCGAGAGTAAACGCTCCCTGACGGTCGCGGCTCAGGATTGTCGCGCTCAGGATCGCTGGCCGGAATTGGACGGCAGCAACAGCTTGAAGCACCCCATCACCCCCAACATCAGCACCAGGCAAGCCACGATGCCGGGATTGAAGGCCAGGTCCGTTTCCAACTCGCGCAGCAGATTGCCCCAGGAGGGCAGCGGATCGGATACGCCCAGCCCGAGCAATCCGAGGTTGGCCTCGCTCAGGATGAAGAGCGGGATTGACGTCCGGAACTGTGCGAGTAATACGGGCTTGAGGTTGGGCGCCATCTGACGCAGAAGCAGGCGGAAGCCGCGGCATCCGCAGGCGCGCGCCTGCAGCAGGAAATCCGAGTTGCGCATATCGCGCACGCCGGCGCGAATCACACGGGCAGGTGCGGCCCAGCCGAGGGCCCCTAGCAGCGCGAAGGTGATCAATACGGAAGCGGACGGCGAAACATTCAGCGGCAGCAGGGCGCGCGCGGCGATCAGCAGGAAGATCCAGGGCAGCGAAAGCATCAAATCGATGACCCGCGTGGCGACGCGGTCCAGCCAGCCGCCGCAGTAGCCGGCGAGTCCGCCGGCGAGCGTCGCCAGCGCCGTGGAAAACACGGCCGCGGCGGGCGCCAGAAGCAGCGAGATGCGCGTGGCGGCCAGCAGACGCGCGAGGCGGTCGCGGCCCAGGGCATCGGTGCCCAGAGGGAATCGCCAGGATACGGGTGCGCCGGGGAAATCGCGGAACTGGTGCGCGTAGGATACGCCGGCCAAGCGATCCCAGAATAGCGCCGCGACGAACAGCAGCGCCAGGAAAATCCACGCTAGCCGGCGCACGCGGAGAGACGCGCGGGTCATACGCGCACCTCGTTGCGTCGGTTGGAGAGCGCGTCGGTCAGCGCGTTCGCCATTTGAGTCGCCAGCGTGACCAACATGGTAAGAGTCACCAGCAAAGGCAGATCGCGCGCCAGCGCGGCTTTCCAGGCGAGTTGGCCGATGCCGGGGAAATCGCAGACCACCTCCACGGCGACGGCCGCGCCGAACGCCATGCTCACCGACACGCCGGCCAGCGCCAGCGCCTGCGGCGCGGCCACCGGAACGATGTGCCACAGCAGAATTCGCCCGGGGCCGATGCCGCGCGCCCTGGCCGCCATCACATGCGGTTGGGCGGCGGCGTCCGTCAGCAGATTCCGCAGATACTGATAGACTTTCGGAAACACGGCCAACGCCATGACCGCGCGCACCGGTCCGGCGTAGACAAAGATCGACAACGCCAGCGCGGCCGATGGCACACACAAGAGCAAACCGCTAAGGCCGGCGGCCAGCGCAGTCCAAATCCGGCTGGGATAGACCAAGCCCGGCAAGGCGAAGGCCAAGGCCAGTGCCCATCCGCCTAGGATTCCGGTTCCCATTAGTTGCGCCGTCACCGGCCACCGTTCGCGGAGCAAGCCGGCCACCGGACGATTCCAGTTGCGAGAGGTTCCGAAATCTCCGCGGAACATGGCGGCCGTGTGGCGCACCGAATAGGCGAAGAAATTGCCCTGCTCGGGCCGCGTGGCTTCCAGCGCCCGCAGCGCCGCCACGTCGCGGGTGGGATCCAGTTCGTGCTCGTCCACGCCGAAGCCCGGACTCAGACGCACCAGCGCGGCGGTCAGAAAGCCGCCGAGCAGCACGGTAACCGCGAGTGACAGCAGCAGTTGCGCGAGATGTTTCATGGCGCCCATCAGTTCACCTGGTTGGGCCGGCCGGCCTCCGTGCCCAGCTTGTCGAAATGGCCAGGCTCAAAATGGCCCGGCGTCAGCAGGTGGATCCCGTTGCTGCGCGCGGCTTTGTTTAAGTGCTTCGATTTGTACATCCGGCGGTCGGCTTCGGCGAGCAACTGCTCGGCGTCCGAACCATCGTCGGGATAGAAAGCTTCGCCCACGCTCAAGGCAATCACGCCTGCGCCGTTCACCGCGCCGCCAATATCGCAGGCAATGCTCTGGAATTCCGCAACGCGGCGGCACACGGCTTCCCGGTCGCTGCCCGGCATCAGGACGACGAACTCGTCGCCTCCCATACGCGCCACATAATCGTATTCCCGGCAATTCTCGCGCAGCACGTCCGCCACGTAACGCAGCACCTTATTGCCTTCCAGGTGGCCGAAGCGGTCGTTGACCTGTTTGAAGCCATCCACGTCGCATACCATCACGGTAAGCGGCTCCAGCGTCCGCCGGCAGCGCGCCAGTTCACTGTCCAGACGCAGAAATAGCGATCGGGCGTTCGGGAGCGAGGTCAGGTAATCGGTAGTGGCGGAGTCCTCCGCAAGCTGGAAGCGCAGCGCGTTTTCGATGGCCAGCGAGACTTTGGAAGTGATGGCCAGCAGGATCCGCAGGTGGTCGCGCGAAAAGGAGTCCTTGTCCACACGGTACAGCGTCAGCGCGCCGATCACGCCGTTCACGCCCTCGAGCGGCACGGCCAGCGCCGCGCGCAACGTGCTGAACTTGGCGGCATCGTTCAGGTATCCGGCCTCCACGGAAGGGTTGCCGTTCAGGATGCTCTTGCGGTTCTCGGCCACCCAGCCGGAGAGTCCCTCCCCAATGGGAATTTCGAGCGATGAAAACAGGCGGAAGTTCTCGCCGTTCACATAGTGCGGGATCAGGACCTTGCCGCGGCAGACATAGACGGCGATGGCATCGTACGGCACCATCTTCTTCAGGCGCATGGATACCACCGAAAGAGTCTCATCCAGACTGAGCGAGTTGCCTAAGTCCTGGGTCAGTTCAAAGAGGAGCTGCACCTCCTGGCGGGCAGCCGCGATGGATGCCAGGAAATCGCCCTCGCGCCGTTCGCCGTTCGCCTGCGGCGCTTCTAAGCCGGCAGCAGGTTCTCTTCCATTGGAAATCTTGAGGTTCGTGGATAGCCTGGTTTCCGGGGGAGGCTGCGCCTGGGCCATTTGCTCCAGTTCCTTGTAGCGCCGCGCGAGGACCGCGACCACGGCCGGATCGAGGGCCGTGCCGGACAGGCCCACTACCTGTTGCATGGCTTGGTCCAACGGCAGCGCGCGCCGGTATTGCCTGTCCGCCGCCAGAGCGTCGAGGCAATCGACCGCGGCTAGAATGCGCGCGCCCAGGGGGATCGCCTCGCCTTTCAAGCCATCCGGATAGCCGGAGCCGTCCCACTTCTCGTGATGCGCGCGGACCAACGGCACGACGGGGTACGGGAACGAAACGCGCTCCAGGATTTCGGCGCCCACCACCGGGTGGATCTTCATTTTCTCGAATTCTTCGGGAGCCAGTCGCCCCGGCTTGGAGATGATGTGCTCGGGGATCGCCAACTTGCCGATGTCGTGCAGCAGGGCGGCGGCGCGCAGCGCCTCCAGGTCCGGCGCCGAGAGGCCCATGTCCTTTCCGATTTCGACGGCGTAAACGCGCACGCGGCGCAGGTGCTCGTGGGTGGTGTGGTCCTTGGCTTCGATGGCCAGCGCCAGCGCTTCAATGGTACGCAAGTGCAGACCGGCCATCTCTTCGACATGGCGCTTTTCGTCGCCCAGGCGGTCCAGGTATATCCGGTAAGAACGGTGAATGAAGTAGACGATGGGCAGCAGCAGCACGGATCCCTGCCAGTGCACCTGCCGGCTGAACAAGTTGATCATCCAGGCGACCAACGCACCTAGTATGTAGAACGGGAAGGACCAGAAGTGAGTCCGGCGCCAGACCGCTCCCATCGGCTTGCGCTCCGCCAGGGCGGTCGCGGCCGCCAGGGGGACGGTGTTCAGCGCGAAGTAAAGGAGCGCCGCGACCACTAACGGAAACGGGCCGGCCGCGCCAAATGCATGGATGGCCGGCCAGTGGTAAAACCGGTAGGCGAAGCCCATGGCCGAGCCGGTAATCGCGACGTTGAAGACCGTCTGGGCGGGCCGCGGCGTCTGCGGGGATTTCCAGAGACACTGAATCAGGGTTCCGATGCAGCTTATGGCCATGCTCTCGCCGAGGGACATTTCCGCGATGCCGATCAGGCTGAACAGAAAGCAAACCGGCATGGTGCCCGGTATCCCGGGCAGATTAACCTTCATGCCGGAGGCCAAGCTGGACAACACCAGGTAAAAGCAGAACCGCACCGTATCGCCAGGCTGCCAGGGGTACACGGAGGTGGCGATGAAAGCGGCGCCGGCCGCAATGGCAACAGCGACGAAGATGCGGGCCTTCAGAGGCATCGCGGTCACTCCAAGGTACCGCTTGCGCGGCGCCGTTTGGCGGATAAGCGCCGGCGGCGGCCTTGGTACCTAGCTTTTGGCCGACCCAGGCTATGAACAAAAGTTGTAGTCATGCGGCAAGAAATATATTGCGCTGGATGCGCGGTTACCATATAGTTATAATGAATTCTAAATGCCCGGCTTTCAATAGTTATTTGAATACGATGAAGTACCTCAGGTACCAAGGCTGTAAATTATGTGTTCTCAACTTAGCCATGGATAGCGTGGCTGAGTTATCCAAAGTTAGCTCCAGTGCTAGACAGGCGCGGGAGCGGTCTGCTTAAGAAGGAGAACGAGGCATGTCGACGGGTTTTGTCATGGGCGGTTCCGAATCGGGCGTTCCGGCGTCCCTATTGGCGACCGACCGGAACGGCGCGCACGTTGCGCGCAGCAATATCCGGCGATACCTGCCGCCGACGCCCCACACTCAGGAACAGGCTGGCATCAGCTCCGCATTGATCGAAGACCTGTTCCTTCGCCATGTGCACTTGAAGAGATGCAACACCATCGGAGCATTGAGCGAGTCGATGGGCCTGGCATATCCGATCGTGGAACGGGTCTTTCGGGACGTGCGCAACCAGCGGCTGCTGGAAGTGAGCGGCATGACCGGAGACGACTACATTTTTGCGCTCACGGGGGCGGGACGCACGATGGCCGCGGAGCGCTGCCGGATGTGCCAGTATGCGGGTCCGGCGCCCGTCAGCCTGACTTCCTATCAGCAAGCCATCCTGGACCAAAGACCCCAGGTGACCGTCAACCGTTCGGCGTTGCGCTTGGCGTTTGGCGACCTGGTGGTGACCGACCGGATACTCGATCAATTGGGTCCCGCGCTGGTGGCCCAGAACTCGATGTTCCTGTACGGACCGGCCGGCACGGGTAAGACCAGCTTGGCCGAGAGGTTGTTGCGCGTGTATGGCGACCAACTCGTGATGCCCTACGCCGTGGAAGTGGACAATCAGATTATTGTCTTATTCGATCCGGCCGTGCATGAGCGGGTGCAGGTCGATATGGAGGACTCCGATCCGCGCTGGGTGGTGTGCCACCGGCCCTGCGTGATCGTGGGCGGCGAACTGGTTCCCAGCATGCTGGAACTGCGGCGCGACGATTCGTCCGGCACCTATGCGCCGCCGGTGCAGATGAAGGCCAACGGCGGCATGCTGGTGATCGACGATTTCGGCAGACAGTTGATTTCGCCGCGCGACCTGCTGAACCGCTGGATCGTGCCATTGGACCGGCGCGTGGACTATCTGTCGCTGAATTACGGCGTGCGCTTCCAGATTCCCTTCGAGTGCATGATCGTGTTCGCCACCAACCTGGAGCCGAGCGAACTGGCGGACGAAGCGTTTCTGCGCCGCATCCCGAACAAGATTCTGGTGGATGCGATCGCCCCGGATGTTTTCGACGAAATCTTCCGGCGCGTGCTGGTGGGTTTCAAGATGAGTTGCGAAGAGGGCGCCAGCGAGCATCTGCGCAAGCTTTGCCTGCAGCGCGGCGGCGATCTGCGGCCGTGTTATCCGAGAGATATGTGCCGGATCATCAAGGCAGTCAAGACATACGAAGAGGAAGCTCTAGGAGTCAGCCGAGCCGACTTGGAACGCGCTGTGGATCTCTTCTTTGGAACCATGGAGGCCGGACATTCGAATTAGCAAGGGAGGCGAGTAAATGCATGTTCAAAATGGGAAAGATATCCGCACCGGCGAACGTCGTCCGTTTCAAGGCGCGGTGCAAGTTTCGTGGCAAACCAGCTCCGGAGAGATGAAGGTCGTCCGGGCGAAGTGTCTGGATCTCTCGGACCAGGGCGCGCGGATCGAATGCGAGGCCCCTATCGAATCCCGCACCCGGGTCTATGTGCGGGCGGCGGCTTACGGCCTGATGGGCAATGCCTCGGTCCGCTATTGCCGCAGGAGCGGGATGAAGCACATGGTTGGATTACTGTTCAGCTCGGTTGCCGGTGAAGCGGACGAAGGCAGAAAGCGCCTGATTCGCAACCCGCCGGGCGCGGAGAAATGACAATCTCATGCATGTTGACCGAAGCATTCGTTCGATGACGCCGCAGGAGAAACAGGCGAAACGGGAGTGGGGCACCGGCGCCTGCCAGGTGCGGGCTTGCACCGCGCGCGCGGCCTATTTGGCGCTTGAAAGTTCGCACGGCGAACCGGATGGCGCGGATTGGTGGCAATACTGCTGCCTGAAGCACGCCAGACAGTTCGCCGATCAGTACGGGCTGGACCTGCCGACTGCGGCCCCCAGGGCCAAAGTGGGGCAGGATTCTGCGGCCGACGTCCACGCCGTCCTTTCCTGAGCGGGCCCGGGTGGACCGCCCTCGTGGCGCACGCCCCCGGCGTGCCGTGCCGGCACCCCTGCCGGCGCGCGAGCGAAGCTCGCCTATCGCAAGGCGGGTATGGAGACCCGCCGCAGGCGTGGACGCCTGCCCCACCTCCCCACGCTAGAATGGAGTGATGCAAAACAGAGGGCTTCTGCTGTTCGCCACCGTTCTTCTTGTGGCTGCGGCTTTCTACGCGGCCGATGTGAAACTGCCGCCGCCTTACGCGACGCCGTCCGCCAATAATGGCCCGCACGTGATCCCGCAGCCGGAAGGCGCACAATTGCACGTGCCCACGGGCTTTTCGGTCGGCGTCTATGCCGAGAACTTCGAGGTTCCCCGCTACATGCTTCTCGGCCCCAGCGGCGAATTGCTGCTCACCGACGCCGCGGACAGTCCGAATGGAACCGTCTACGCGATGCCGCTGAACGAAGCGGATGGCTACAAAGCGGGCGAACGTAAGAAGCTGATCACGGGTCTGAACCGCCCTTACGGCCTGGCGTTCTGGCACGAGTATCTGTACGTCGGCGAGCCGGAGTCCATCAAGCGTTATAAATACGACGCCAAAGCCATGACTGCCGGACCCGGCGAAGAAGTGATTTCACTCAAGGGGTTCGGCCACGGTCACTGGACGCGCAGCCTGCTGTTCGATCGCGCCGGCCAGAAGCTATACGTGGGGGTCGGATCGGGTTCCAACGTCTCACCTGGAGAGGACCCCGTGCGCGCGGCGATCAACCGCTACAATCCGGACGGCAGCGGTCATGAGACATACGCCGCCGGGACGCGCAATCCTATCGGCCTGCACTGGTATCCGGCAACCGACACCCTGTGGGCCGCGGTGCAGGAGCGCGACGCGCTGGGCGACGATCTGGTGCCCGACTACTTCACGCATATCCAGCAAGGCGGCTTCTATGGCTGGCCCTACGCCTACATCGGCCCGAATGAAGATCCGCGCAACAAAGGCCAGAAGCCGGACCTGGTGGCGAAGACGATCGTGCCCGACCTCCCCTTGATGCCGGCGCACCAGGCGGTGCTCGATTTCGAATTCTACACCGCGAGACAGTTCCCCGCCGAGTATCGCGAAGGCGCTTTTCTGGCTTTGCACGGCTCCTGGAACCGCGCCCAGCGGGTTGGATATAAGATCGCCTTCGTCCCGTTTCACGATGGCAAGCCTGCGGGCCCGGAGCGCGATTTCCTCACCGGCTGGATGATCGCGCCCGATAGCCGCGATGTGTGGGGCCGCCCCGTCGGATTGTCGATCCTGCCCGATGGCAGCATGCTGATCTCCGACGATGGCGGCAAGAAGATCTGGCGCGTCACTTACAAACACTAATTGCGAATTCTATTCCTACCGATTGCCATGGCGGGCGCAGCATCGCTGCAGATGGCGGCGCAGACGGCGCAACCTTTTTCGCACCGGGTCCATTTGGCCGCCAAGCTGGATTGCGCCGTCTGCCACGCGGCGGAGGCTTTGCCAAAGCAGGAGGTCTGCCTCAAGTGTCACAAGACCGCGGAAATCGGTGCGCCCATGCCGACGCGCCTGGCGCGGTTCGACCACCAACTGCACCTGAAACTGGGCAACTTGGCGCCGCTGATCGCGGCCGCCATCGATAAGAAGACGTATCTGACTGCGGCGGGCCCGGACTTGCGGGCGCAGCTCAACACGCGGAATCCTTGCGAGGCATGCCATCGGGGCCTGGAAGTTTCCGACCGGCCGGACCGCAGCGCGTTGCCGCAAATGGCGGATTGCCTGGTGTGCCACAACCAGATCGATCCACCGTACAGTTGTGAATTCTGCCACGCGAAAGGGGCCAAGCTGGCGCCTGCCAGTCACACTCCGGACTTCCTGGATACCCACACCAGCGGCAAGTTAGCGCTGGATAAGACGACGTGCGCGGTATGCCACGGGCGCAAGTTCCACTGCCTGGGCTGTCACTAACGCGCCATCTCTTCGATCGCCGCGGCGATACGCCCCGCCGCGTCCGGCCCCACTGAATTTTCTTCGCCGTACCAGGCCTTCTTGGCGTTCTGCAGGTAAGGCGGCTTTTCATCCCACTCCGCCTTGGGGATGATGTAGCCGATCTCGTCGTCGGCCAGACCGATCAGCATTTTGAATGGCGCGTGCAGCATGGATTTGATGGGCGTTTCGATAGGCGCATCCGGAAAATCGGCGCCAGCGTAGCGCTCCACGCCGCCTACGCTGAGCTCCGGATACATTTCGCCCGGTATCAGCGCGATGGCCAGCACGGGATCGCCCGCCGACATCCGGATCAGCCCGACCGAAGTGGTCGTGGCGCCGTCCGCGGTGGTCTTCTTGCGTCCTTTATAAAGGTCCGCTTGCGCCGCCATTTCGAAACCGCGGTTGGTGACCGGTATGGTGATGATGCGTTCCGCGAACTCGACTTTGTCGATGCGCACAGGCTTGGCCGGGCGCACCGCATCCGCCGCCAGATCTGCGATGCGCTCACCCAGGATCTGCGTCTTGCGGAAGCTGTTCTCCGCCGCGACCGTTCCCGTGGCGGGGTCCGTGATCTTGGCGCCCAGCGGCGATTGCATCCCACCCACCGCGCCGTTCCACAGGACGGCCATGCCGCCTAGTTTGGCTTCCAGGCGCTTGTAGAAAAAGCCGGGATAGTCCGCGCTGATCTGCGTGTTGCGCGACCCCAGTGTCTCGGGATGATTAGCCCAATTCACCACCGTGGCAATGGGCTTGCCGCCCTTCCCGGTGAGCGAAAGCACGATCAGGTCGGGATCGTGCTTCACCGGCGGGCGCGTGTCGTCAATGAACGAATCGAGCTCCGCGCTGTGCACCACCGCCAGAGCCGGCGTGGCGGGTTCCAGAGCGGCGAGCGCGCCCTTGGCGGCTTCGGCCACGCGATCCACCACGAAGCTGTTGTAATCGTTGTCGATTCCCGATTGCCCTTGGGCCGGACCCCACAGCCCCATGGTGTCGGGGCCTTCGTGTACGTGCGTGGATGCCACCACCACGTCCGCGTCCGGAACTTTCGCGCGCACGCGCTGCACATCGTCGATGAAAAAGCCGATCAGATCGACCTCGCACACCACCAGCGGCTTCTGGCCGGCGCTGAAAGCCACGCAGCGCGCATAAAGATCGTCGTGCACCGTTGCGGCCACGCGATTGTGCCCGAACCCCGCCATGTAGACCGGCGGACGGTCCTGCAAGGGCGGACTGATCACGCTCTTAGAAGCGCCCGCGCGGAACTCCCCGAAAAGGGATCCCGCGCAGGCCAGAAGGAGAAGGAATCGCACCGGCTATACCCACCAGGCAGCGGCGGGCTGCTCTTTCATCACCAGGCCGTTCAGGAAATCGGCGGCCTTCCGCAGACCTTCTTCGGGCGACAGCAGACTGTCCTCATGCTCGATCGAGAGCACGTAATCGTAGCCGAACATGCGCAGCGTGGAAGCGAATTCCTTCCACCATTCGCCGCCATGGCCGTAGCCGCAAGTGCGGAAAATCCAGGCGCGGTTGCGTTCGTCGGTGTACGATTTCGTATCGAGCACGCCGGTCAGCGGCAGGTTGCGCGCGTAGATCTGGGTGTCCTTGGCGTGCACGTGGAAGATGGCATCGCCCAGCACGCGGATGGCGGCGATCGGGTCAATGCCCTGCCAGAACATATGGCTGGGATCGTAATTGCAGCCGATCGACGGGCCGGCGATAGCGCGCAGCTTCAGCATGGTCTCCGGGCTGTAAGCCACGAAGCCGGGATGCATCTCGATGGCGACTTTGATGCCGTGATCGGCCGCGAACTTGGCTTGCTTGGTCCAGTACGGCGCCACCTTGGCTTCCCACTGCCACTTCAGGATTTCGAGATAGTCGGGCGGCCATGGGCAGGTGACCCAATTGGGCCATTTGGATTTGTCGCAATCGCCGGGGCAGCCGGAAAAATCGATGACCACGGGCACGCCCAGCTTCTCCGCCAGACGGATGGTTTTGCGGCTGACTTCCTGATCGTGCTTGGCGCGCTCCTGATCGGGGTGCAGGGGATTGCCGTGGCAGCTCAGCGCGCTGATGGAAACGCCGTTGTCCGCCAGTTTCTGCTTGAACTCGTTGCGCTCGGTCTTATTGTCCAGCATGGACAGCTTGCAATGTGGATCGCCCGGATAATTGCCGGTTCCGAGCTCCACGGTCTCGATTTTGATGCTCTTGAGCTTTTTCAGAACATCGTCGAGGGATAGTTGCGCCAACAAGGCGGTGAATACGCCGACTCTCACTTGGAGGTTCTCCTTTCGGGGGTGGCTCGCATGCCAGTGTACAGGATAGCAGGGCGAAGGGGGCGCAGGCTGTCCCCACGTCCCTGGTATGATCGGAAGACAGTACCTCGCTATCCCTTGCGCCCGCGAAGTAGATCATGTTGAAGAACATCGTTGCCGCAAAAACATTAGGCGATTATCGCTTGCATCTTCGCTTCGAGGACGGCGTTGAGGGCGTGCTTGATTTCGCGTCCCATCTCAGCTTTCGCGGGGTTTTTGATCCGCTACGCGACCCGGCCTACTTTGCGCGGGTCCGCGTCGATCCGGAGCTAGGCACTCTAGTTTGGCCGAACGGAGCCGACCTTGATCCTGATGTTCTTTATGCAAGAGTCACTGGAACGCCGGTCCTGCAGGAGCACGACGCCCAATCGGCCTTCTAACAGCGCCCCGGTCCAGCGATACACCCGCGTGCTGTTCGGATTCGGCCTGGCGGTCGCCCGAATGGTAAAGTGGTTGAGGAGCCACGCTGATGAAGCGCACGATTCAGGTACGGATCTCTCGAGGAGACCAAAAATATTTGGCTGAGTGTCTGGACCTGCCGGTCGTGACCGAAGCAGCCACCCTCGACGAGTTGGCGGCCAATATTCGCGAAGCGATTTCTTTGCATCTTGAAGGCGAAGACTTTGCCGCTATGGGCCTGTCGGACGATCCTACCATCTTGGCCACCATGGAGCTTTCGGCCGTCGCCTGATGTCCAAGCTGCGCAGGTTGTCCGGTGGCGATTTGATCCGCGCGTTTGCCCGATTCGGATTTCAGGAGGTTTCGCAGCGAGGTAGTCACTTGAAGCCGCGGCGCGTCCTGGTGAATGAGGTGCGCCAGAATCTGACTGTTCCCCTTCATGACGAGTTGGATCGTGGCGCCTTGCCAGCCGTCACGCATCGCGCTACATTCCGGACGCTGAACTACGCCCGCACTTCTATACGGAGTAAGGCAAACGTCGGGCCCTGCTCGGGCGGCGTGCCGCCTACTCGTCCCGCAAGGCCACCATCGGATCCAGCCGCGACGCCCGCCGCGCAGGCAGGAAACTGGCAGCCGCCGCGATCAGCGCCAGCAACACTGCCGCCCCGATCAGCGTCAGCGGATCGTAAGGCTTCAATCCGAATAGCAGCGAGCCGGCGCCACGTCCGGCAACCAGCGATAAGGCGGCGCCCGTAACTATACCGATCGCCAACAGCCGTCCAGCTTCGCGCATCACCATGGCGACCACTTGTCCCCGCTCCGCGCCCAGCGCCAGCCGGATGCCGATTTCGTTCCGGCGCCGCGCCACCAGAAACGAGATGACGCCGTAAAGTCCGACCATTGCCAACAACGCTGCCAGCATGCCGAAGAATCCCGAGAGCATCGCCATCAAACGCTCGGGAGTCAACTCGTCGCGGATATCCTTCTGAAAATCGCTGAGCTCCACGATGACATCGGGGTGCCTGGCGGCCAACTCGCGCTTGATGGCCGCGCCGATCGCCGCCGATGGGGCGTTCGAATGGATCATCAGGCCTGTCCATGGGCCTGGCGCGGGCAGTTGCGAGGCTGGCGCGAAAGTCATTGGGGGTGTCTTACCGCGCAGGTCGTTGTACTGCGTATCCGGAATCGCGCCCACGATCTGGTAGACCGTGGACGGATAGTTGGCCTCCTGAATCGTGCGTATCGTCTTCCCCAGCGGTTCGGCGCCGCCCAGCAACCTGCGCACGAATGTCTGATTCACCACGGCGACTCGCGTGGAAGCCGCGGTGTCGTCCTGGTTGAAGGCGCGGCCCCGGACTACCGGAATGCCCATCGTATCGAAGTAACCCGGACTCACCCAGGTGAACTTTGAACTGCCCTCGACCGCGCCCACGTGCACGCCATGCTCCCAACTGGACCCCAGCAGTGGGGCATTAGTCGTGGTGGCGGCGTCGATCACTCCGGGCGTGGCGCGAATTTCATCCAACAACTCGCGCTTGAATTCCAACCAGCGCTGCGGCGGCAGATTGGATTGCCAGAACCCCAGGAAGCCGGTCACGATGCCGCTTTCTCGCATGCCCGGATCGAACGTCATCAAGTTGCGGAAGCTGCGCACGAACAGCAGCGCCGCCACCAGCAGGACGAGGGAGACGGAGATTTGGGTGACCACCATCAATCGCTGCAGGGAGAAGCGCTCGCGGCCCGCGGTCATGCCGCGTCCGCCGGCTTTCATGGCGGCGGCCGGCTGGGCTTGGGCTGCGCGCAGCGCGGGCAGGACGCCGAAAGCGGCGCAGGTCAGGACGGCCGCCGCGGCGGCGAACACGAGCACCCGCCAATCCATCGCAGTATTCAGGTTCAGCGACGAATCTCCGGTGGAAATCGCCCAGACCAGCACGCCGCTTAATGAGCGCGCGAGCGCCACGCCTAGCGCTGTCCCGGCCGCCGCCAATAGCGCGCTTTCGGCGAGCAACTGCCGCACCAGGCGGGAGCGCGAGGCGCCCAAGGCCAGGCGTACAGCAAGCTCGCGTTCGCGGGTGCTGGCGCGTGCGAGCATCAGGTTGGCCAGGTTGGCGCACGCGATCAGCAGCACTAAACCGGTAATGCCCAGCAGCAGCCAGAGCGAGCGGTCGTAGGTTTCGCGGAGCCAACTCACTCCCTGCGCGGCCGCATAAACGGCCAGCCGGAAGTGCTTGTACGTCTCAACGGTGCGCGCATCGCGCCCGGGCGGGACGGTTGCTTCGAAAATGCCGGAACTGAGCGTCTGCATCTCCGCGGAGGCGCGCGGCAGTGTCCAGCCCGGCTTCAGACGGCCCATCACCGAAACCTCGAAAACATCGCGGCGCAGTTCTTCTTTCGGTTGGCAGAACGGCAGCGCGATATCGAAGTTGTCGCCCACGGAGATGCCGAAGAACTCCGCCGGCGTCACGCCGACTATTTCCACCAGGTCGTTGTCGACGATCAGTTTGAGTCCGGGTCCGGGTTCGCGCCCAGCCAGATGGCTTTGCCAATACGTATAGCTGACGACCGCGCGTGTGACCGGACAAGCTCCCGCGTCCTCCGGCATGAGCAAGCGTCCGCGCCAGGGCCGCACGCCCAGCACGCGGAAGAATTCGCCGCTCACCCACAGGCCGCGGAAGCTGCGCATTTCGCTACCCTTGCCTACGTACCGTTGATTCGCGCTCCACGCGAACATTTCCGAGAAGGCCCGCGGCTTGCCGCCGATCGCTTGCCAGATAGGGCGCGTCAGCTCTCCATAGGTTTGATTGAGGCCCAGGCCGTGGTTGCCGCCGACGATTTTCACTTCGGCAAGTTCCTGCGGGTTCCGGACGGGCAGGCTGCGCAGGCGCACGGCGTCCAGCAATTGGAATATGGCCGTATTCGCGCCGATCCCCAGCGCCAGCGAGACGACCGCCACCGCCGTGAATCCGGGGCTCAAGCGCAGTGTGCGCAGGCCGTAGCGCAGGTCTTGCCAGGTGCTCTCCAACCAGCCGATCGTGTTCATGCGGTAAATCTCCTCTCGCACCAATCCGGGGTTACCAAACTTGCGGCGCGCGGCCGCGGCGGCTTCCGCGGGCGGCATGCCGCGCGCCAGGTTGTCGGCGGTTTCGTTTTCCAGATACGCCGCGATTTCACGCGCGCGTTCTTCATCCCACCAACGCCGCTTGAGGAACCGCCGCCAGTTCATGCGCCCGTCACTCCTGGGCCGGACGCAGCACCTGGTTGACGGCGCGTACGACCCTTTCCCAGCGGCTCATTTCCTCGCTCAATTGCTTGCGCCCGGTGGCCGTCAGGCGGTAGTAGCGCGCTTTGCGGTTGTTCTCCGACGTGCCCCAGAAGGAAGCGATCCAGGCGCGATCTTCCAGGCGATGCAAGGCGGGATAGAGCGATCCGTGCTCTACCAGTAGAACTTCTTCCGAACGCCGCTCGATGGCGTAGGCGATGGTATGCCCGTGCGCGGGGCCCGGCGCCAGGATCTGCAGGATCAGCATGTCCAGCGTGCCCTGCAGAATATCAGTTTGTGTGGGCTTCTTTCCCATGAAAGGTCATTGTACTCCGGCAGAGCTTCTACCGGAAATGCCGCTCGTAGGTATATACGTTGCGCCGCGGGAAAAAGTTAGGAAGATTTTTCCGCCACCCAAATCCGTTCAAACCACTGCAGCCCGGTTTGGCGCTTCGTCAACCGCAGGCCGGGCGTGAAATCGCGCAGCCAATCCTCGATGCCGGAATCGGCGGCGCCGGTCCACCCGCAGGTCTTGCCGAGGTCTGCAATCTCGGCCGGCCAATAGGCCGCGCGCACCGGCTCGCCCAGCAGGGCAAGGATCAAGCTGCGCGGAATCCGCCCGCGGTCTTTGCTCAAATACGTCATCGCCAAATGGCTGCCGCGGGCGGAGAGAGCCGCGAACGCCGCCAGATTCGCCGCTACCGCTTCCGGCCGCAAGTACATGGTGACGCCCTCCCAGAGCCAGAACGCCGGGCGGCCCGCATCGTATCCGGCGGCGCGCAGCGAGGCCGCCATGTCGTGCTCATGGAAATCGGTGGCCACAAAGAGCACCTGGCGCGCCTTTGCGGGTATGGCCGCGGCTCGTTTGCGCTTCAACGCCTGCGTGTCGGGGTGATCCACCTCGAATACGGTGGCGTCTTGTAAAGCGTCCAATCGCCAGGCGCGCGTGTCCAGGCCGGCGCCCAGGATCACGAGTTGCGCGATGGGTGCGGCGGAGGCGATGGCGCGGTCCAGCACCACGGTCCGAAACTGGTTGAACAAGCCCATGCCGCGCAACCAAAAGGGGTACGGCGACTGTTTCGGTTTGCCTGCCAGCGATCTGCGGGTCCGCGCGATCCTGGCTTTCCACTTGTCCGGCAGAAGCTCGGCGGCCAGCGGATCCGAGAAGCCCGGCACTTGCGGCGCAAGGGTGCCCAAAGCACGGTTGTACGCAATAAATTGGGCGGTGCGGCTCGGTTTTCCGGAACGCATTGATCCTGCTCCCTGTCACTATCGTGCCCATGCGCGGAAGAGCAGGCGCGACACCTTGCGGGTCTCTTCCAGGTTGAGCATAAGCCAGTCGCGATTGTTTATCGTGGCCGGCGTATTAAAAGAGCCAGGGTATGGGCGCGGCATCGCAAGGCGTGCGGCGCTGTCGTCCTTTAGCATTTTGGAGGCGAGCAGCGGCGCTTGGTGCCGGCCCGTTTGTCCTCGTTGCCGCCGGTGTAGACGAAGCGCGATGCTGTCCACCGGCCGCTAACCACCGGCCACGGCGCGCGGCGCCCGCCCCGCTACCCATGCTTGGCGCGAATCACATCCACCAATTCCTGCACAGCGGCGGCGCTCTTTTGCAGCATGGCTTGCTCGTCCGGCAGAAGCTTCACCTGGAAGATCTGCTCGATGCCGCGTGCGCCGAGCTTCACCGGCACTCCCACGAACAGCCCGTTGATTCCGTATTCGCCCTCAAGCAGAGCGCAGCACGGCAGAACCTTCTTCTTGTCCTTCAGAATCGACTCCGCCATTTCGACGGCGGCGGCGGAAGGCGCGTAGTAAGCGCTGCCGGTCTTCAGATATTTCACGATCTCGGCGCCGCCGTTGCGCGTGCGCGTCACGATGGCATCGATGGTGGCCTGGTCCATCAGTTCGGTCAGCGGAATGCCCGCCACGTTCGACAGGCGCACCACCGGGACCATGGTATCGCCGTGGCCGCCCATCACCACGGCCGTAACGTTGTCCACCGACACTTTCAGCTCCGCCGCGATGAAGGTGCGGAAACGGGCGCTGTCCAGCACGCCGGCCATCCCGACAACCCGGTTTTTGCTGAACTTGGAAACCATGTACGCGGTCTGGCACATGGCGTCCAGCGGGTTGCTGACCACGATCAGAATGGAGTTCGGCGAATACTTCACCGCCTGCTCGGTGGCGGCGCGCACGATGTCGTAATTGGCCAGCAGCAGGTCGTCGCGGCTCATGCCGGGCTTGCGCGGGAACCCGGCGGTAACGATCACGATATCGGAATTGGCGGTCGGCTCGTAATCGTTGGCGCCGGTCAGCATCACGTCGTAGCCTTGAACGGGGCCGGACTGCAGCAGGTCGAGCGACTTGCCTTGCGGGACGCCTTCGATGACGTCCACCAGCACCACGTCCGCCAATTCCTTATCGGCAATGCGGAGGGCGCAGTTCGCGCCGACGTTGCCGGCGCCTACAACAGTAATCTTCTTTCGCAATGGAAGCTCCTTTTGAGAGTATGAAACCGGATTATATCGTCATTCGCGAAGGCCTTATAATGGGGAGTAACATGCAATCGCAACGGACCACCACTGCGGATCTATCCGGACTCTACGACGAAGACTTCTTCGAGTGGACGCGCCGCAGCGCGGAACTCTTGCGCGCGGGCCGTTTTGAGCAGGCCGACATCGAGCATATCGCCGAAGAAATCGAGGACATGGGCAAGCGGGATCTCAGAGAACTGAATAGCCGGATGCAGGTGCTGCTAATCCACTTGCTCAAATGCCGGTTGCAACCCGAGATGAAATCGCGGTCATGGGAGCAAACCATCTCCGAGCAGCGCCGGGAACTCGGCCTGGTTCTCCGGGACAGCCCCAGTCTTCGGGCGAGGATTCAACCGAACCTGCCGCAAAATTACCGGAAAGCCGTACAATTCGGCGCAATCGAGACGCATCTGCTGGAGAGTCAGTTCCCCGCTGAGTGCCCGTTCACGGTCGACCAGATCCTTAATCCGGAGTTTCTCCCGTAGATGTTCCATTTTCTCGAAAAACAGGTTCGGCGCGCCTTCCACGATCACATCCAGGCGCGCTATGGCATCGATCTTTCGGTGGCCGTCGAACAGCCCAAGCAGAGCGATTTCGGCGAGTTGGCCGTGCCCGCAGCCTTCCAGTTGGCCAAACAATTGAAGCAGGCGCCGCGCAAGATCGCCGCGGAACTAGTGGCCGAGTGGGGTCCGATTCCCGGCGTATCGGCGCTCGAAGTGGCGGGTAGCGGATACATCAACATTCGTCTCGATCGCACGGCTTACGGGCAGGGGCTGCTCACTCCCGAGGCGGAGGAAGCCGCCGCGGCCAGCGGCAAGACCATCGTCGAGCACACCAATATCAATCCCAATAAAGCGGCGCATATCGGGCACCTGCGCAATGCCACTCTTGGCGATACGTTCGTGCGTATGATGCGCGCCCGCGGCCAGCGCGTAGAAGTGCAGAACTATATCGATAACACCGGCGTGCAGGTGGCCGATGTCGTCGTGGGCTTTCACTATCTCGAGCATAAAACGCCCGCCGAGGTGCGGCAGCTTACCGAAGACCCCGCCGTGCGTTTCGACTACCTCTGCTGGGACTTATACGCCCGCATGACGGCATACTACGACGAAGCGCCCGAATCGCGCGCATGGCGTAGTGAGACGTTGCACGCTATTGAAGCCGCCCGCGGCGCGCAAGCCGAAATGGCCCATATCGTCGCGGATGCCATCGTCGAGCGGCACCTGGCCACTATGCTGCGGATCGGCGTGGAGTACGACGTACTGCCGCGCGAAAGCGAGATCCTGCACCTGCAATTCTGGGCATCGGCATTCGAGTTGCTCAAGCGGCGAGATGCCATCTATCTCGAAACCGAAGGCAAGAACGCAGGCTGCTGGGTGATGCCAGCCGAGGCATTCGCGGGGGATTCCGGCTCGGAAGATAACAAGGTGATCGTACGTTCCGACGGCACGGTCACGTATGTCGGCAAGGACATCGCCTATCAGCTCTGGAAATTCGGCTTGTTGGGCAAGGATTTCCACTATCGCCCATTCCTGCGCTACGCCGATGGCCGCGAGTTGTGGGTTTCGACCGATGCCCCGCAGTCGGATGCGGCCGCAACGCCGCCCTTCGGCCACGCCACGCGCGTCTATAACGTGATCGACGTCCGCCAATCGTATCTGCAGGACGTGGTGGTGGCGGGATTGAAGGCGTTAGGCTACGCGGAGCAGGCCGCGCAATCCGTACACTTCTCGTATGAGAGGGTGGCGCTGTCGCCGCGTTGTTGCGCCGAACTGGGCATTCCGCTTTCCGAAGAGGATCGCCGGAAGCCGTACGTGGAAGTCTCCGGACGCAAGGGCCTGGGCGTGAAGGCGGACGACTTGATCGACACACTGATCGATAAGGCGCTGGACGAAGTCGCCGCGCGCCACGCCGATGCCACGCCCGAGGCACAGCGCGCCATCGCTACGCAGATTGCCATCGGCGCGCTGCGCTATTTCCTGCTGAAGTACACGCGCAATTCGGTGATCGCGTTCGATTTTCAGGAAGCGTTGAGCTTCGAGGGTGACACCGGACCGTATGTGCAATACGCCGCCGTGCGGGCGCGGAACATCTTGCGCAAGCTGGAAGAGAAGGGCGAACGCCTGCCCGACTTTGCCGCGGAGCTGACGCCCGCCGCGCTGGGCCGGCAGCTTGCTAGCGAAGACTTCTGGCAAGTACTGCTGGCCGCCTCGAAAGCGGATGCGGAAGTGGAACGCGCCGTAGTGGCCGGCGAACCGGCGCACGTGGCCAAGTACGCGTTTCAGCTCGCGCAGACGTTCAACAACTTCTATCACCTGTATCCGATCATTCACGAGGAGAACCGGGAGAAGAAAGTGTTCCTGCTGTGGATGACGGATTTCTTCCGGCGGCAGTTGGAGTGGACGCTGGATATTCTGGGGATTCAAGTGCCGGATTATATGTAATGTTCGCCCTTTAGTGGGGGCAGTCCTATGTGGCGCACGCCCCCGGCGTGCCGTGTTGGCACCCCTGCCAACACAGGCGAGCGTAGCTCGCCTGCGCTGACAGAGGGAAACGGTCATGCTCGTCAGGTAACCCGGATAAGGACACGCAGTAGCCGTACCGGTCATCGCAACGGAAACCGTGTCCTGGGCATTTACGCTGACCGTGTCAACTCCGTCCGAGCACGAGGTTTTTTGGTTATAGGCAGTAAAGTCCGCCGTGCAGGCTAAGCTTGTCGGAGTTAACCCATGCCTGGACCTGGACGGAAACCGGGCAAAAAGCGTTAGTGCCGTCTACCCGACCGTTGTCAGATTTTTCGCCTCGTCGCGAGAAGTGCTCCGAGGCTCTCCATATCCTCGATCGTTTCCATATCGTAGCGAAGATGAACAAGGCTCTCGATGAGATCCGCGCCGGAGAATCGCGCCGCATGGCCATGGAAGGCCGGACACCCGTTCTGAAGAAGTCACGCTGGCTACTGCTCCAACGCGAAGAGAATCTGAAGACCGAACAGCGCTTCCGGCTGCGCGACCTCCTCCGCTACAACCTGAGAACCGTCCGCGCCTACCTTCTTAAGGAAGCCTTTCAGCAACTCTGGGACTACAACTCCGCCACCTGGGCTGGGAAGTTCCTCGACGAATGGCGCCGTCAGGTGATGCGCTCCCGCATCGAGCCGATGAAGAAAATCGCCCGCTCACTGCGCGAACACCGCGAACTAATCCTCAACTACTTCCGGGCTCAAAAGCTGCTTTCCAGCGGCGTCGTCGAGGGTCTGAACAACAAAGCCAAAGTCACCATGAGAAAATCCTACGGGTTCCGCACCTTCCGGTGCCTCGAACTCGCGCTCTATCACTCACTGGGCAAACTGCCCGAGCCCGAATCAACCCACGAAGTTTTCTGACGAACCAAAAAACTTGGCGCGCACGGGATCAAGGCGCCGGAGGTGGAAGAAGCGTTGTCCCGCAACCCGATCCTGATTTACGAGCAAGACGCCGATGGCGAGAACCGGTACGTGTACTATGGCGAAACGGCGCGCGGCCGTCTGCTTGCCATTGTACTGACCGAGCGGGACAACCGGATTCGGGTGATTACGGCGTACGCGTTGGATGCCGGCCAAAAACGCGATTATCTGGAACGCCGGACGAGGGGAGAGTGGAAGCCAATGAGTAAGAAGACAGAGCAAACCACGCGAACGCCAAAGTTCGCGAACGGCGACGAGGAAGCCAGTTGGTGGGCGAGCACGGAGGGAAGGAGGTTCGTCGAGCGACGGTCTGCCGCGGGGACTTCCAAGAAGCAAAAAGGATCGCCCCTGGTGGCCGGCCTGACCCGCGCAAGCAGCGTGCGGATCGCGTTGCGTCTGGCCGCGCCGGACCTCGACAAAGCCCGCGTGATCGCCGGCCGCAAGGGCATCGGCTATCAAACGCTTTTGAAGATGCTGGTGCATGAGGGCCTGCGGCGCGAAGCGCGGCGGCTATAACGCAGCCAGCCGAGTTTGTGTTTAAACTTGTAATCATGAAACCGGCTCGCCTTCTCCTGTTCGTCTTCGTTGCCGCCAGCGTCCTACGGCCGGAGAGCACGCCCCGCGAAGCTCTCCTGGTACTGTCGAAGGGCGATCATACTCTTGCCATCGTGGACCCATCCACCCTCAAGGTCGTCGCGAAAGCGCCCGTCGGCGAAGATCCTCACGAAGTCGTTGCCTCGGCCGACGGAAACTTCGCCTACGTTTCCAACTATGGCGGCGGAGCCTACAACACACTTACCCTGATCGACTTGATTGCCCAGAAACGAGTGACAGCCATCGATCTCGGGCCACTGCGCGGCCCCCATGGCTTGGCGTTCGCCGGTGGGAAAACTTGGTTTACGGCGGAAGCCGCAAAAGCCATTGGCAGCTACGATCCCGCGAAAAAAGCCGTCGACTGGATCCTGGGAACCGGCCAGAACCGCACCCACATGATCTTCGTTTCCGAGGACATGAAGCGGATCTTCACCACCAACGTCAGCTCCGGGACGGTCAGCATTATCGAGAAGGGCACCCGGACCGGACCTCCCGGACCGCCGCCTGGACTGGGGCCGGGTGGTCCACCGCCCGGTGGACCCAGAGGCCCGATGGGACCTCCCGGCGGAGACTGGGAAGAAACCGTGGTTCCCGTCGGCAGGGGCGCTGAAGGCTTCGACGTGACCCCAAACGGTAAGGAGCTCTGGACGGCCAATGCGCAGGATGGCACGGTGTCCATGATCGATCTGGCAACGAAACGCGTGACCGACACCCTGCAGGCTAACGTTCGCGGCGCCAACCGCCTCAAGTTTACCCCGGATGGCAAACTCGTGCTGATCAGTTCACTCAGCGGCTCCACCCTGGCCGTTCTGGATTCCACAACCCATCGCGAGGTGAAACGGATCGATCTCGGACACGGCGCCGCCGGCATCCAGATGCAGCCGGACGGCGCTCGTGCTTTCGTTGCCTGTACGGGCGGCAATTATGTCGCCGTCATCGATTTGAAGACTCTGGAAATCGCGGCCCGCATCGACGCCGGCCCAGCACCCGACGGGCTGGCCTGGTCGGTACGGCCGTAAGGGATAGCGGTGGCTCACGCAGAATCGGGATTATTGCGGAGACACCGTGGGGCGGGACTCCAGTCCTGTCAGGATGGGCCTGCGGCCCACGAATAGCGATGAAACCTCGTGGGGCAGGCGTCTACGCCTGCGGCGGGTCTCCGGACCCGCCCCCGTGTGGATCCAGTTAGGGCCGATTTCGTCTGGCGCAGAGCGGGTCCGCGGGCTGTATGTTGGGGCCAAAGCGCCATATCCGCGCTGGCTGACAAGTGAGTATGGCGTTTGTGGGGCGGGCAATCCTGACCGCAGCCGGCTTTCAGCCGGCCTTTGCGACCACGACGAGGAGCGCCGTGAAAGCAGGAGCCGCCTGAAAGGCGGCTGCGGCCAAGATTGGCCGCCCCACGTCTTCAGCGCAGTCCATGCGCTCCTCATATCCTAGCTCCAGCCTCGATCCGATCCCGGTATTGCTCTAGGCCCGGCACACGCATGCCGGGGACCTTGGCCAGATCGTCCCACCGCCGCAGCCGCACCGCCTCTCGCGCAAACGGCCTTTGCTCGAATGCGCGCGCTTCCGCTTCGCTGAAAGGTCCTCCTTGCAATTGCAAGCTCTGCACGGAGGCGGGCGAAAGCAAGCTCGAATATTCCGCGTCCGTCGTGCAAAGATAACGCTTGGCATCCACGTGCATGCGCACCGGCGCGGTCACTTCTGGGCCAAAATACCGCGCCAACCAGGCATGCCCGATGTCTTCATGCCGCGCATCGATACCCAAGTCCGCCACATGCTCCGGCATGTCGTGCAGCAGGTGGCCGATATCGTGCAGCAGCGCCGCCACCACCAGCCAGTCGGGTGCATCGTCGCGCCCTGCGTGATACGCCGCCTGCAAAGCGTGCTCCAGTTGTGAGACTGGCTCGCCAAAGTACGCCGCCCCGCCCTTGGCGTCGAAGATTTCGATAATCCGATCGCTAACCTGCATAAAGTTTACGCCGCTGGCCGATAAACAGCACCGCGGCCGCCCCGCTCGAAAGCAGAGCCACGCCCGCCAGCGCCCGGAATGCCCCCGTCCAGCCAAAGCTTACCGAAACGCGCGCCACCGTATCGCCCGCCAGTATGCCGCCCAAATAGCCGACGCCGTCGATAATCCCGGACGATGTTGCGCTGCCATGCTTGCCGCCGAAATCGAGCGCGATCGCGCCCGCCAGATAGGCATACGGCCCGATGGTCAAAAAGCCGACCAATCCCACCAAAACCGTCGGCGCCGCGTGCCCTCCGCCGGCGCGCAGCGAGCCCAGTGCGAACAGCGCCACCGAGCTCAGCAGCAGGCTGTAGAACATGATCGCCGAACGCCCCGTACGGCCCAGCCGGTCGCTCCAAAATCCCGAAAGCAGCACCGCGACGCCGCCGAACAGCGGAAATACCGCGCTCATGCCGGCCGCCTCCGCCTTGCTATAGCCCACCACCTGGTTGAAGTAAGTGGGCGTCCACGTATTGAAGGTTTCGCGCACCAGCGTGGTCCCCAGCGACAGCGCGCACACGATCCAGAATGCCGGGCTGCCGAACAGTGGCGCCAGCAAGCCGCGCAGGCTGGATGGCTTCGGATCGCGGCCCTCCGCGCCGAACAAATTCAGCGGATTCACGTCCGGCTCAGCCAGTCCGATGCGCGCGCGCGACTCTTTCAGCAGCACCAGATTCGCAATGAAAATGACCAACAGCGTGCCCGCCGCCACTTGAAAGACACCGCGCCATCCGAACCCGTGGCCGATCAGGAAGCCCATGAACTGGCGCGCCGCGGCGTCGCCAAACAGGTAGCTCAGGCTGATGACTCCCATTACCGCGCCATACGAAGAATAAGAGAACCAGCGCGATGCGATCTTCACCATACCCGCCCAGCCCGTCGACTGCACCAGCCGGTTGCCGATCCACGCCAGCGTGAAGATGGGCAATCCGCCGCCTAGCGAAAACAGGAGCGTAAACAAAATCGAGCCGCCCATGCCGATCAGGAAATTCCGCTTGCCGCCCAGAAAATCGGCGACGCCGGCCAAAAAGAATTTGCCGATCGCATAAGCCAGCACGGCGATCGAAGTGACCGTCCCGAGCCGGATCTTGGCCTGCGCGGGAGTCATGCCGTGCGCGGCCAGTTCGTCGACGATCAGCGGCAGGCTGACCGAGAAGTCCGACCGGCAAAGATAGTAGCCGGCATAGCCGATGAAGAGCAGCGCGATGGTGAGAGCTTGCCAGATCGCCAGGCGCCGATTCCGGATCATGGACGCTCGCCCTTCGCCAGCCGCTCTTCAATCGCGTCCACCGGCGGCATGCAATCCGCCACGGCGTCCGCAACATAGTGCGCGCCTGCCTGGCTCAACTTGCGGCGCGCCGCATCCAGACGGGCGGCCTGCTCGGCGGCCGGCAACCCCGCCAGTTCTTCCGCCGTGAGCCCGATCATGTTTCCCGTGCGCGCGATCCCTATGGTCCACATGCCGGCGTTCCGTCCTTCTTCAATATCGCTGATCGTGTCGCCGAACTTGACCATCGTGCACATCGGGTAAGTCCGCAGGCAGATTGCGTTCAGGTAACACATCCAAGGCCAGGGCCGTCCGGCGACAGTGTCGTCCGGGCAGAGCGCGCAGTCGGGCCGGTAGCCCTCCGCGGCGGCGGTTTCGAGCAGCAGGTCGAGCATGGGCCGCGTATACCCGGTGGTGCCGCCGATCTTTATACCGCGCGCGCGCAACGCTTCGACCGTGGCGGGCACTCCGGAAATCACGGCGGAGTAGGCGGCGAGGCAATCCATCTGCATGGGGATGAAAGCGGCGAATAGATCTTCGACCTCCGCTTCGCCGGGCGGTCCGCCGGTCTTTGCCCGCAGCAGCGCGCGGATGTGGTCCTTCTTGTGGACGCCCATGTCCCGGCGGGCCTCTTCTTCGGTAACCGCCATGCCGCGGCCGGCAAACAGCTTCTGCAGCGTGCGAACGGGCGCCAGGCTGCCATGATCCACAGTGGTGCCGGCCCAATCGAAAATGACGGCAGTGACGCGGCTCATCGGAATCCCATCTCCTTCACGGTTTCTTCGGCGAGGCCGAACGACAGCGTCATGCCGGAGCCGCCGGTGGCTGTAACCACGCGTACATTCGGCGCGGGCGAGAGCGAGACGAATGGAATGTCTGGATGCTTCGCGTAGACACCATGCCAGTACTGCGCGATCTTGGGCAAGGGCGCTCGCAGAAATCCGCTCGCGTAGCTCAGAATGAGGTCGTCGATTTCGGCGGAGTCGAAGGGATCGACTGCCGCGCCATATTCGTGCGAGTCGCCGATGGTCAGTTCGCGGCAGGCGGTCTGCGAAACGAGCACATGAATGCCCCAGCGATCGTACTCCGGCGTTTCCGCGGCGACGCGCTCCCGCAGCGCCGGCAGCGTCCGGCACACCTGGAACGATTCATAGAAACGCAACGTCAGACCGGCGGCCAGCGCCGGACCGAGTTGCCACCCATCCGGCTGCGGGCAGGTGCGCATCATATGCAACTTGCAGCGGGTAATGCCACTGCCCCGGAATACTTCCGGATACAAGGTTTCGAAGTCGTGGCCGGTACACACGACGGCTGCGTCGAAGGCAGAGAGATCCGCGGCGGTGGCCGCCGTGCTCCAGCGGAACTGTACGCCGAAGCGCTCGGTCAAGAAACCAGGGAGCTGCGCCAATGCCACGCGCGGATCCACAGTGATTTCGGTGGGACTCGAAATCGCGCCAGCTAATCCCTCGGCCCGCACCGCCTGGCTGCGCGCCAGCACGCCCGCCGCGCTCAGCCACTCGCATGCGTAACCCAATTTGGGCGCCACTTCGCAGAACTCCTGCGCGACGGCGGCTTCGTCCGCGCGATAAACCACGTGTAGCGACCCAGTCGGGAAATAGGGTAGCCGCGCGGCGGTTGCAACTTCGACCCACAAGTCGCGGCTGCGCAACGCCATCGCGTGCATACGCCCGGCCGGCTGCCCGATGGGCCAGATCATGCCGAAGTTGCGCACCGACGCGCCCGCGGCCCGCGGACTGCGCTCGAACACCACCACGGAGCATCCCCGCCGCGCCAGCGCATACGCGTGCGCGAGACCCAGAATGCCCGCTCCGACAATGGCGACATCCGCGGTCTGCGTAGCCATGAAAGGAGAGGCTACCCTATTTGAAACAGGCGGCGCAAGAGCCACCGGGAGCCACTCAATGCGGTATCTTCAAAGCAACGAGAAAAAACCGCATGCCGATGCCTTCCACTGTTTTGAAAAGAGTCCGACATCGACAAAGCAGTGCGGGAGAGCGTTAAGGAACTGACGCCGGATATCCGGCGCTCCCAACAATCGTCGAATTGCCGGCTGCCACCAACTCGGGATTATCCGGCGGGAGCGACCGCGGTTTGGCCCCAACCGTTCGATCTAACCGTGGTCCACCAGATGCCGATGAGACATCACCCAGCGGCGTTTGGAGTTCTCGTTGTCGGGGTGCGGTTTGCTACCCAAATCCCAGAGGTGTTGACGCGCGTGATTGAGATCCACGATTTGGATGGCGCCGGGAAACTGTTCTTCGCAGATGTTCCGGATCCAGGCGGCGCCGTCGCCCATGGCGACCTTGACCTGCGCCCGTCCCCAGCCGCGCCGATGGGGGTGCCGCGGTGCGAGCGATCTCGCGCGATTTAAATTAAGGTGTACACCGAGGGTTGAGAAATTCAAGCGCGCCCCAGTCTTTAGGCACCCGTTCGAAATCGACCGGACAATCGTTGCAATCCGCGATGCCCGCGTCCTTCCGGAGATGGAATTATGGCTGAGCCAGGACGCGTCACATGCCCATACGATGCGCGTGGCCGATGAATCCGGGGGCGACACCATGGCCGGCAATCGCGAGGAGCCGATGGCAGGCTCGGATGCGCTGGCCGGGACCGGACGCCCCCCTGATTGAGCGACGCCCGAACGGTCGCGCGCCGGAGTTCGTGGTGTTTTTGCGCGGCGGGGGCTCCATGGCGGGTCGCGTGGCTGATTCATAACGGAAGGGCCTGCGACAGTGGAGCCTGACGCAGACGTGGCCGTGTCCCAGACGTTCGTGGCGCCAGGTTTATGACAAGCGCCCGCGCACTCAAGGCCGCCGTGGCGGCGCTGGCCGGCGCCGCGCTGTGGCCGATGGCCGCGCCTCCCGCGGCCGAGAGCCCCATCCGATTCGCCTACCGACGCGAAGACGTTTATGCGGAAAGGTGGCGCATGTACAAAATCATCTACAGTTTATACTAATTCCTTAGTAGCGCAAGGCGCCGGGGTCGACATGATGATCCGACGTCCGACCCTCATCCGGGCCGTGTGTATCTCCCCGTTCGATGCGGTATGGTAACCTGCCTTCGTTCGGCTCCTTCGGAGCGAAATGGGAGGTTGAATGGCGGTGGCAGAGGCAAATTTTGCGGATGCGCTGACTCGCGAACACCAGGGCCAATATCATCGGGACGGATTCGTGAAAGTGCCTGCGGTCTTTTCGGCTGAAGAGATCGTTGAGCTTCGGGAAGAAGCGGCCCTGCTGCTGCAGCGTACAGACCTGATCGACATGGACAATATTCGGTGCCGGTGGCAGAATCACGTCGAGACCGGCGAGTGCCGCTTCGATTGTTTTGATCCGGTAATCGACCTCAGCCCAACCATGGAAAGGCTCGCGCGCGATTCGCGGATCATCGGCGCCGTTTCGGCTCTGTACGGAGAACAGGCCTGCCTCTTCAAGGACAAGCTGATCTTCAAACCGCCGAATGCAGCCGGGTACGGACTGCATCAGGACTACATTTCCTGGAAATCGTTCCCTGAAACCTTCTTGTCAGTGATCGTGGCGATTGATCGCGCGGATGCGGCTAATGGGGCGACAGAGGTGTTTCCTGGCTATCATAAGCTCGGCTGCATGTCGGCAAGGGACGGCATGTACCATGAGCTGACCGCGGCCCAGGTGGATGTGACAAAGGGCGTGGTGCTCTATCTTGACCCCGGAGACATTGCGATTTTGAGCGGATTCACGCCACACCGGTCCGCGCCAAACCGCTCCCAGGAGTGGCGGCGCCTGGCGTATCTCAGTTACAACGCGCTGAGCGACGGCGGCGACCAGAGGGAAATGCACTACGAGGAATTCAAGGTATGGCTGATGGAGCGGTACGCAGAATACGGCAAGACGAACACCTTCTTTCGATAGGAGCCGTAAATGGGACCCGCTTCCGATAGCCCCGTTCGCAAATTCCACGTGTCGCTGAACGTGAGCAATCTGGAAACGTCCGTGGCGTTTTACGGCGTTCTGCTGGGCAAAGTTGTTTCGAAGCAACGGGTGGATTATGCGAAGTTCGAACTGGATGATCCTCCACTGGTTCTGTCGTTAATCCCATCTCCTGCCGGTGTTGGCGGCAATCTGAATCACGTGGGACTGAGGGTGTTAAGTCCAGAGGAATTGGTGGCGATCCAGAGGCGATTGGAAGAGGCAGGCTTCCCGACGAAACGCGAGGACAACGTCGAATGTTGCTATGCGCTGCAAACCAAGTTCTGGGTCAGCGACCCGGATCGGGTCCTATGGGAGATCTACGTCTTTCACGAAGATGTTGATCGGCGTTGCGATGGATCGGTTCCGGAGTTTGAGGGACAAACCGTTCTCGCCGAGGATGCCACGCGGGCGCGCGTCGTCTGGGAACACCGGGTTCCAGATGCGCTCCCTTCCGCGATTCCACACGCTGACAACAGCCTCGACGTGATTTCGCTCGCAGGCACGATCAACATGAACCTCGAGCCCGCTGAACTGGCACGGATTCTGAGGGATGCTTTTCGCTGCCTCCGGCCAGGGGGATCGCTTCGAATCCACGGACTGGCCGGCGACCGTCCATTGACCGTGCCTCTGCCCGCTTTGCCGGGTCCCGCTGCCATTGTTCAGCGGGTGCCGGTTGCCGTCGAACCCATGCAAGCCATGGCCGATGCCGGGTTGATCGAAATCCGCTTCGAGAGGCTGTCAACTACTGTCCATTTCACCGTAGCCGATGTGAAGATGCGGGAAGTCGTTCTCATCGGGCGCAAGCCGGGCTATCGACCGAAAAATCTCACTCACGAAGCGATGTACCTCGGTCCGCTCGCCCAAGTGACCGACGATTTTGGCAATGTCTTTCGCCGTGGTGAGCGGGTTCCGCTGAACCTTCATGACTGGCAGGTGCTATCCAGATGCGCAGCGGCAGTGGATTTCCAGTTCCTTTCTGGAGATACAGTGTCGGGGGCACGGGGCGGCTGCTGCCCGCGGGAGACAAACCGCCTCGCAGACGTCTGAGAGAGTTATTACGGCAAATGTCACGCACCGGATCGAGGTCGATCTACTACGGTTGGGCGATTCTCGTCGTGAAACTGGGCTCACACGAAATCCCTTTCCCGATTCCGGTAGTGATCAAGTGGGCGGGTGACACGCCGGTGATCACTTTACCCGACATGTCTATACCTGGCGTTGGAACCTACACCGCTCGCGTACTCCTGTACCGGGACCAATATGCCGGAACCTGGAGCGGAAAGAACTATGGCGGACAACTCTTCGGCAAGATCATCCACGAGCACCGCTAACGCTAACCAAGCCAACTGGCGCCGTGCAAATCAAGAGAGTCAGGATATCAGCTTCAGGCCGAGTCGCAAGCGGCGCGGATTTCCTGCCAAAAGAATCTGGCCGAATGTTGGCGAACCGATGTAGTTGTCCGGCAGGCCGAAGTTCGTGTGATTGAGCACGTTGAATCCTTCGACGCGGAATTGCACCGCGGTGTCCTCGCGGATCGTCGTGTTCTTGACGAGCGATAGATCCACGGTTTGCGATCCCGGGCCAGTGACCGTGTTGCGGCCGGAGTTGCCGAAGCTACCATAGACCGGAATCGCGAAAGCGGAAGTATCGAACCATTGGTTGGCGCTTGGGTTGGACAGATGGGGGCTGCCCACGACGTTCGGGCGGTCGTTGGCGCCGAAGCCGAGGCTAGCCAGCGCGAGCGGTTTCCGAACGGCAGATCGTACCCGTAGCTGGCGACAAAGCGCTGGCGGACATCGAAGTTGGAAAGCCCGCGCTCGGCGCGCAGGTCGTAACTATCCTGCGGGAAGTTCGGATCGCCGTCGCTTGAGAAGAAACTGGAGCCGTTGTCGATCGATTTCGAGAAAGTGTAAGAAGCCAGCAGCGACAAGCCGAAATTCAAGCGCTGTTCGAAGGGCGCCTGCAGGCTGTGGCAGATGGAATTGCGGTCGGACTCCAGCAGGTCGATATCGGCGAACTGGGGCAGCCGACGCTCGAAATACGGGTTCGTCGAAGGCGGCGGCTGGTTGATGTCGCGCGCGCCGATGAGATCGGTGCCTTTCGAACCGACATAACCGATCTCAAACATGCGGCTGCCGCCCAGAGACCGTTGGATATCGAAATTCCATTGCTGCACGTAGGGCGTGCGCAGGTTGGGTTGGAAGGCCAGGGCGGAGGGCGGGTAGGGCACCGGAAAGTTGCTGGGGAAGGGGTCGGAGAGCAGCAAGCGGCTCGGTGGCGCTGAGCGGGTAATACACGTTGAGATTGAAATAGGGCGGGCTGAAATAGAGGCCTTCGCCGGGAGCCAGCGATGATTGGTCGTAATAGATGCCGTAGCCCCCCCACAGTACGGTGAGCGGCGAACCGGCGGGCGTCCAGGCGAAGCCCACGCGCGGGCCGAAATTGTTGCGGTCCGGGAGATAGCCGCTGCGCGGCATGCCGTCGGTGCCCACGGGAACGAGCGTCTGAGTGGCCTGATCGTACAAGTCGGCGTGATTTTGGGCGTCCACGGCGGGCGAGTTGTATTCGTAGCGCAGCCCCAGGATCAGTGTGAGATTGGGACGCACACGCCAGGTGTCGTTGGCGAAACAGTTGTAGCTATAAGTGCGCAAATGTTCCGGGTTGTTCAGGGTGGCGACGCCGGTATCCGTGGGCAAGCCCAGCAATAACTCTTCGAGCGGATTGCCCAGGAGCAGCCCGGTGAAGTCGAGGAAGCCGCGGGATTCGATGTCGCGGTAGGCGTTTTGCTGCGTAATGCGGTAATCCACACCGGACTTGGCTTGATGGCGGCCATACACCCAAGTCAAGGTATCGTTCAACTGATAGACATTGGTGGTGGAATGCTGCGGGTTGTTGTCTTCGTCGCCGAGGGGGGAGAATCCGGTGAGCGAGATGAGACTGAGTCCGAAATCGCGCGAATTGGTGGAGATAGTCGGCAATCCGACCTGGGTGTTGACGTTGGTGGCGATATCCTGCTGATACACGCCTTCGGAGACACGGTCGAACCCGGCGCGGAATTCGTTGAGCAGAGTCGGCGTGAAGACGTGCGTTTCGGCGATCATGGCGTTCTGAGCGTGGTTGGGGACGTTGTCGCCGTAGCCGGGCACCAGGGGAGAGCCGGGACCGGTGAACAGCTCGAACAAACTCTGGTCGCCGAAGCTACAGCGGAAGGTCAACTGAGACGATCGCCCGAGCGAATGATCCACGCGCGGATCGAACTGATCGGCGCGGGTGCGGCCGTCGGGCGAGGATACGTAGTTCTGGTTGGGCACGTTGCGGTTGGGCAGCGGATAGAGTGCGGCAATGGCCGAGCCGGTCGGGTCGAGGTAATAGCTAGGGATGATGTCATTCGGGAATGGCCCGCCGGTGAGGGGATCGATAGCAGGCAATGTGCTTTGCGAGAAATCGCCGGTGCGTTCGGCGGAGGTGGGCACGTTGGTCACTTGGGTGATGCCGGTGTTGTCGCGAGTGCCCTGATAATCGGCGAAAAAGAACGTGCGGTTCTTGACAATGGGTCCGCCGAGGCTGCCACCGAACGGGTTGCGCTGGTCCTGCGGGGCGGACACGCCGGATGGGGCGAAGTAGTTGCGGGCATCCAGGATGGCGTTGCGGAAGAACTCGTAGGCGGTGCCGTGAAAACTGATTAACGCCGGAACGAAGGACGACGCTGACTTGTCCGGCGCCGTTGCGTCCGAAGGAGGCGTCGTAGGTGCTGGAGAGCACTTCGAATTCGCGCACGGCATCGACGGGGGGAGCGACTGCCCCGCCGTTGAGCTTGGGGTCGCCGTCGAAGACGCCGTCGAGCAGGAAATTGTTGGAATCCTCGCGTCCGCCGTTGATGTTGATAGCGAAGGAGCCGCGCACCGAGGCGGCGGATCCCTGGGCGGCGGGGACCACGCCAGGGAGCAGCAAGCTGAGTTCGTAGAAATCGCGGCCATCGAGGGGGCGCCCTTGCACCTGGCGGTTGTCGATGACGTCGCCGACGGTGGCGGATTCGGCGCGGAGGAGGGTGCGGCACGCTGACGGTGATCTGCTCGGCGGTCTTACCGGGGAGCAGGGGCACTTCGACGCGGATTTCCTGATTCAGATCGAGGATCAACACCTGGACGTGAGACCGGTAACCGGGTGCGTCAACTTCGAGACGGTAAGTTCCGGGATCGAGCGGGGGTGATCAGGAATTCGCCCTGTGGGCCGGAGACGGCCGTGCGCTTCTTATTGGTGTCGCGTTCGACGAGCGCCACTGCGGCGCCAGAGACCGGCTTCTTGGCGGCGTCGGCGACTTGCCTGCCGATGGCGCCGCGAGTGGACTGCGCATACAGCGACGCGGCAGCCAGCAGAATGGAGATTAGAGATGCTTTCACGAAATCCTCGGAGGCGCGTTGCCCAGATCTATATACTATAACCCGACGTTTTGGATAGACGAACTGGTAGTGGGGTATTAAACGGTTTAAGCACCCGCGGGGGACCGATGTGTTGATCTGCGGGGAAATCGACGGCTACAAAATCATCTACAGCCGGATTCAGGCCTAGCCAAAACTTCCCGTATCTGATTGAAAACATTGGTAGGCGCGGCCGGACTCGAACCGGCGACCCTCTGCTTAGAAGGCAGATGCTCTATCCTCCTGAGCTACGCGCCCGTGCCGAAGGGGGATTCAGTTCGATTTTAGCAGGTCCACGCCGCTACTTCCCCGGCACCGGCAGCCAGCCGCGCGTGACGAAGTCGCTCAGGCTCAGCACCAGCAGAATCGCCAGCCACAACATTCCGCCGCCCACCACCACCTTGGTCAGGATGGTGCTGTGGCGCAAGTGCATGAAAAAGAGCGCGACCAGCATCATCTTCACCGCCGCGATGAACAGCGCCATCACCACATTGAACGCTCCCAGGTCGATAGCCGCCACCAGTGTGGTGGCCAACGTCAGAGCCAGCAGCGAAAGAAATACCAAAGTATACGTCTTGATCGATGCGACGTGTTCTTGCATATTAGAGTTGGTGACGCGCTATGAGATAGAGCAGCGGGAACAAAAAGATCCAGACGATATCCACGAAGTGCCAGTAGAGCCCGCCCACATCCACCGGCGTGTAATATGACGGAGTATATTTGCCCCTGTACGCGTGCCACAGAAGAAACAACATCAGACCCTCACCGACCACCATGTGCAGCGCGTGCAGTCCGGTCATGGTGAAGTAGAGCGAGAAGAACAGTTGCGCGGGCCCTTGCTGGGTAGTGCCTTCCAGATGGAAGGTGGGGCCGGGCACATGATGCTCCTCGAATTTCTGATTCCACTCATACGCCTTGACGCCCAGAAAGACTCCGCCCAATAGGATCGTCAGGATCAGGAACACGATCAGCGCCTTGCGGCTGCCAATCTGGGCGGCGCGTACGGCCAGCACCATGGTGAAGCTGCTACACAGCAGGACTGCCGTATTCACCGCGCCGATCACTACGTCCAGCGTGTTGCTGGCCAGCGCGAACACACTCGCAAATTCTCTCCGGTAGATCGCATAAGCCAGGAACAGCCCGCCGAAGAACATGATCTCGGTCACCAGGAAGATCCACATCCCCAGCGTGGAGATTTCCTTCTGCTGCGCGGGCGTTTCAAACTGCTCCCGCAGTTCGGCGGTTTCCGCGTGGCTATCCAACTTTCACCTCCTCCCTCGCGGCGAGCGCGGCATAATCGTAAGCCTCCGTCGTGACGATCGGAGTTTCGTCGAAATTATGAGCGGGCGGCGGCGAAGCCGTCTGCCATTCGAGTCCGGTGGCGCCCCAGGGATTCGGCCCGGCGATGGGTCCGTAGCGCAGCGACCACATAAAGTAGATCAGTGGCATCAGATAGCCGACCGCCAGCACGGAGGCACCCGCGGTAGACATGACGTGCAGCACTTGAAACTCATCCGGATAAGTCCAGTAGCGGCGGGGCATGCCCAAGTAGCCCAAAATGAATTGCGGGAAGAAAGTCAGATTGAAGCCAAGATAAATGACCAGGGCGGAGAGCTTCGCCCAACCTTC
>JBEKMJ010000139.1:0-19960 GCA_050008575.1 Bryobacteraceae bacterium | reverse complement strand
TTGTTGTTTGGTGGGGCAGGCTCGCTGCCTGCGGCGGCCTCGCAGGCCGCCTGGCGGGCATCAGGGCAAAGCAAGTAGTGGCGGCCTGCGAGGCCGCCGCAGGCTGCGAGCCTGCCCCACCAGCCATGAACATATCCGAACTGTTCATCAGGCGCCCCGTCGCCACCACGCTGCTGACCATCGCGATCGCACTGGCCGGGATGGTGGCCTTCCGGATTCTTCCGGTGTCGCCGCTGCCCCAGGTCGATTTCCCCACCGTATCGGTATCGGCATCGTTGCCGGGCGCCAGCCCCGAGACCATGGCCTCCTCGGTAGCCACACCGCTCGAAAGGCAGTTTGGCCGTATCGCGTCGGTCACCGAGATGACTTCCTCGAGCAGCCTGGGATCGACCAGCATCACCATGCAATTCGATCTCAATCGGAACATCGACGCGGCGGCGCGCGACGTGCAAGCGGCCATCAACGCGGCGCGCGGCTATCTGCCGGCCAATCTGCCGATGAACCCTACCTACCGGAAAGTGAATCCGGCGGATTCTCCCATTGTACTGCTGGCGCTGACCTCGCCCATCCTCTCCAAGGCGCAGATGTACGATGCGGCATCGTCCATCATGGCGCAGAAGCTGGCGCAGATCAGCGGCGTGGGCCAAGTGGCGGTGGGCGGCAGCGCCTTGCCGGGCGTGCGCGTGGAGCTGAACCCCACCGCGCTGAACAAATATGGCATCGGCCTGGAGCAGGTGCGGGGCGTGTTGGCCGCGGCCAACGCCAACAGCCCCAAGGGGCACTTCTCCGACGCGAACCACACTTGGGAAGTGGGGGCCAACGATCAGATCTTCAAAGCCATCGACTATGCCCCGCTGATCGTGACGTACCACAACGGCGCGGCGGTGCGCATCCAGGATATAGGCGAGGCGGTGGACTCCGTGGAGGACCTGCGGAACGCGGGCTATGCCAACGGCCAGCCATCGGTTCTGGTGGTCATCTTCCGCCAGCCGGGCGCCAACATCATCGATACGGTGGACCGCATCCGCGCCATGATTCCGCTGTTGCAGGCGTCGGTTCCGCAATCCATTCATATCCAGGTCGCCATGGACCAGACGGTGACCATCCGCGCTTCGGTGAACGACGTGGAAAGGACGCTGCTAATCTCCGTGCTGCTGGTGGTCCTGGTGGTCTTCTTCTTTCTGCGCAACGTGCGCACCACCATGATTCCCAGCGTGGCGGTTCCGGTATCGCTGATTGGCACGTTCGGCGTGATGTACCTGCTGCACTTCAGCATCGACAACTTGTCCCTCATGGCGCTGACCATCTCGACCGGTTTTGTGGTGGACGACGCCATCGTGGTGATCGAGAATATCACGCGCTATCTGGAACAGGGCATGCATCCATTCCAAGCGGCGCTCAAGGGGGCCAAGGAGATTGGATTCACCGTCCTGTCGATGAGTCTGTCGTTGATCGCCGTGTTCATTCCGTTGCTGCTGATGGGAGGCATCGTGGGCCGCCTCTTCCGGGAGTTCGCGGTCACGCTGTCGGTGGCCATTGCGGTTTCCCTGGTGGTGTCGCTGACGACCACGCCGATGATGTGCGCGCACCTGTTGAAGGAGCGCCAGGAACACGGCTGGCTATACCGCACCAGCGAGCGGTTCTTCACCTGGACCATCAATATGTATGGGACAACGCTTTCCGTCGCCCTGAAATTTGCGCCCATTACCCTGACCATCCTGCTGGCGACGATCGCCTTGAACGGTTACCTGTTTGTGCGGGTGCCGAAAGGCTTTTTCCCGCAGCAGGACAACGGACGCATGATGGGCCAGATCACGGGCGACCAGGATACGTCGTTTCAGGCCATGGACCGGATTGTGCGCCAGATGGTGGACATCGTGGATAAAGACCCGGGCGTCGACACAGTGAACGGATTCACGGGCGGCGGCGGCGGTCCGGGCGGCGGCACCGCCAATCAGGCGCGCATGTTCGTCTCGCTCAGGCCGTTGCAGGAGAGAAAAGTTTCGGTGGACCAGATCATCGCGCGGCTGCGGCCCAAACTGGCGCGCATACCCGGCGCGACGCTCTACATGCAATCCTCGCAGGACCTGCGAATCGGGGGACGTTCGAGCGCCGCCCTCTATCAATACACCCTGCTGTGCGACAATCTGCAGGACCTGACGACCTATGCGCCGCGCATGCTGGCGGAACTGAAAACCATACCGATCATCGCGGATGTAAACAGCGACCAGCAGAACCGCGGGCTGCAGTCCCTGGTGGTGTACGACCGCGAGACGGCCGCGCGCTTCGGCATCTCATCGCAACTGCTGGACAACACCCTGTACGACGCGTTCGGCCAGCGCCAGGTATCCACCATGTACACGTCGCTGAATCAATACCACGTGGTGATGGAGGCGGCGCCGCCATACTGGCAGAATCCGCTGTCGCTGCGCGACATCTTCGTGAAATCGCCGGGCGGAACGGAGGTGCCTTTAAGCGCGATCGCCAGCTACGCCCCAACCACCGCGCCCCTGGCCGTGACGCATCAGGGGCTGGGCCCCGCGACCACCATCTCGTTCAACCTGCAGCCGGGGGTGGCGCTGGGAGATGCGGTGGAAGCGATTACCAAGGCGGCGGCCAATGTGGGGCTGCCGCGCAGCATCCAGACCCGGTTCGCGGGAACGGCGCAGGCCTACCAGGATTCGCTGGGCAACGAGCCCATCCTGATCGCGGCGGCCCTGGCGGCGGTGTACGTCGTGCTCGGAATCCTCTACGAGAGTTACATCCATCCAGTCACGATTCTTTCCACGCTGCCCTCGGCCGGCGTGGGCGCGCTGCTGGCGCTGCTGATCACCCATACCGATCTGAGCATCATTGCCATGATCGGCATTATTCTGCTGATCGGCATCGTGAAGAAGAACGCCATTATGATGATCGACTTCGCCCTGGCCGCCGAACGGATCGAAGGCAAGAACTCCCGCGATTCGATTTTCGAGGCGTGCCTGTTGCGCTTCCGTCCCATCTTGATGACCACCATGGCCGCCATGCTGGGAGCTTTGCCCCTGGCGCTGGGCTCGGGCACCGGATCGGAATTGCGGCGTCCGCTGGGCATTACCATCATCGGCGGGCTGCTGGTAAGCCAGATGCTCACGCTTTATACCACGCCGGTGGTGTATCTCTACTTCGACCGGCTGCAGCACTGGTGGTATCGCGTGCGGCACAAGATGCCGCCAGAGGCCCAGCCGGTGGGATCCGAAATCCGATGAGAAACCCTGAGATTTTCCCGCTCTCCGCCTTACTGATCTTTTCCAGCGCGTGCATGGTGGGCCCGAACTATAAGCGTCCCGCCGCGCCATCGGCGGCGGCCTACAAAGAGCCTTTGCCGGACGGTTGGAAAGAAGCGCAGCCCAGCGACGCGGCGCTGAAAGGGAAGTGGTGGGAGATTTACAACGACCCGCAGCTTAACGCCCTGGAGGAACAGGTGAGTATCTCGAACCAGAACGTGCTGGTGGCCGAGGCTAATTTCCGGGCGGCCCGCTACGCGGTAGGGGTTGCGCGGGCGGGTTTGTTCCCGACTGTTTCGGTCAGCCCGTCGATCGCCACCTCGCGGTCGTCGGGAGGCTTCGTCAGCGGGGGACTGGTTTCGGCTAGTCCCAGTATCGTTACCACTTACACTGCGCCGGCCAGCGCTTCCTGGACGGCGGACATCTGGGGCAGCGTCCGCCGCGGAGTGCGCGCCAGCCAGGCCACCGCGCAGGCGGATTTCGCGCTGCTCGAAAACGCCCGGCTTTCGTACCAGTCGGAATTGGCGGAAGACTACTTCGAGCTGCATGGGACCGACGGCGATATCGACCTGCTCAGTACCACCGTCAAGTCGTACGAAGACTATCTGAAGTTGACGCAGGACCGCTACAAATCCGGCGTGGCTTCGGGCGGCGATGTAGCCCTGGCACAAACGCAATTGGACACTACCCGGGCGCAGTTGATCGACCTGGGAGTGGCGCGCGCCCAGTTTGAGCACGCCATCGCCATCCTCACCGGCAAACCGCCCGAGGCCGTAACCATCGCCGCCGAGCTTTTGAAGACGCCGCCGCCGGCCGTGCCCGTCGCGGTGCCGTCCGCTTTGCTGGAGCGCCGTCCCGACATCGCCGCCGCGGAGCGCACGGTGGCCGCGGCGAATGAACAGATCGGCATCGCGGTAGCGGCTTATTATCCCACGCTGACCTTGAGCGCGTCCGGCGGTTTTGAAGCTACCAACATCGCGAAATGGTTCTCGCTGCCCAGCCGTTTCTGGTCGTTGGGAGCCGGTATGTCGGAGGTGGTTTTCGAAGGCGGGAAACGGCGCGCGCAAGTGCATATGACCGAAGCCCAGTACGACTCCACGGTGGCGGCTTACCGGCAGTCGGTGCTCACCGCCTTTCAGCAGGTGGAGGACAATCTGGCCGCTTTGCGCATCCTCGCCCAGGAAGCCGCCGCGGCCGATCAAGCGGCAAAGGCCGCGCACGACTCGCTGAAGATCGCTACTTATCAATACAAAGCGGGCACTGTGAACTATCTGACGGTCATCACCGCGCAGGCCACCGCCTTGGCCAATGACAAGACGGTAGTGGATCTGCTGGCGCGCCGCCTGACTGCGAGCGTCCTGCTGATTCAGGCGCTGGGCGGCGGATGGGATTCCTCGGCGGTGCCCAGCAACGATGAATTGCGGCGCGGCCTATAGTCCATGCATGAAGTACGCGTAAACCGTAAAGCGGCCCGGCGGGTCGCCTCGGGCCATCCTTGGATTTTCCAAAGCGATGTGATCGATAGCGAGGGGGCGGAAGCCGGCGCGGCCGTCCACGTTATCGATCTCAAGGGTCGATCGCTGGGCACGGCCCACTTCAGCGCCGCTTCCCAAATCTCTTTGCGCATGCTGTCGCGCGGCGTGGAAGAGATCGGCCGGGAATTCTTCGCCACGCGCCTGGCCGCCGCGCAGGCCCATCGCCGCCTGGTGGTGCGCGGCACGGATGCATATCGCGTGGCGCATGGCGAAGGCGACCTGCTGCCGGGGCTGGTGGTGGACCGCTACGCGGACTGGCTGGTTCTGCAAACCCTCAACCAAGGCATGGACGGCGCGCGCCACTGGATCGTGGACAGCCTGGTGGAGCTGTTTTCACCGCGCGGCATCGTGGCGCGCAACGATGCGGCGGTGCGGGCCAGGGAAGAGCTGCCGCTCGAATCCGGCGTGATTTGGGGCGCAGTGCCCGATAGCGTCGAATTCGGCATGAACGGGCTGCGCTGGCACGCCGACCTGCTGCACGGGCAAAAGACCGGAATGTTCCTGGACCAACGCGAGAACTACCCCGCGGCGGCACGTTACGCGCGCGGCAAGGCACTCGACTGTTTCACCTCCACGGGCGGCTTCGCGCTGCACATGGCGCCCGCCTGCGAATCGGTAGAAGCCCTGGACAGCTCCGGTGCGGCGCTGGCCACGGCGGCGCGCAACGCCGCGCTCAACGGCATTTCCAATATCGAATTCCGGGAAGCCGACATCTTTGTGGTGTTGGCCGCATACGCTTCCGCGCGCCGCCATTTCGATACGGTAATTCTGGATCCGCCGGCGTTCGCCAAGTCGCGCAGCACCGTGGAAGACGCCCTGCGCGGCTACAAGGAGATCAACCTGCGCGCGCTGCGGCTGTTGGGTCCGGGCGGGATCCTGGTGACCTGTTCGTGCTCGCAGCGTGTGAGCGAAGCGACGTTCCTGGAGTTGGTGGCGCAAGCCGCGCTGGACGCCGGGCGCCAGTTGCGGGTACTGGAACGGCGCACACAGGGGTTGGACCATCCGATATTGCTGACCGTTCCGGAGACGCACTATTTGAAGTGCCTGATTCTGGAAGTGCTGTAGTGAGTGGGGCAGGCTCGCAGCCTGCGGCGGGTCCCCCGACCCGCCTTTCCCCTCTCCCGCAGTGCCGGTCCCGGCGGAGCGGCCTGCGAGGCCCGCGCGGCTGTGAGCCTGACCGCGAGCCTGCCCCACTACGAGTCCAACCGCGCCAGCCACGCCGGAAGATCGCTCGCCAATTCCGGATTGCCTGCCGCGATCTGCCGGTACCTTTGCGCCGCCAGTTCCCTGAACTCCGCCAGCAGCCGCACCGCATCGAGCCTATTGATTTGCGCGATCGAAACCGGCCCCAAAACGCCATCCACGGCGCACTGGCCGCCGCAGGCGTTAACGGCCGATTGCAGCAATTTCAGCGCGGCCGGCCCCATGTTCACCGTCAGATCGAACGTCTTGTCAGCCAGGCTTTGATCGTCGATCGAGCCGATATTCTGGCGATCCCAGAAGTAAGTGCGATAAATCGCGGTGGCTTCGGCGATGCTGAGGTTACGGATGAAGTCCCCGTCGGCGTCGGGCTTGTAACCGGAGCTACGCAGGAACTTCAGGGTGATCCCGTAATTCACGATTTCCCCGGTGACCGGGTTGTGCGAGAATCCGCCCTCGTTTCGTAGCGTAATGGTTACGGCTGATTGAAACTCCGCCATGCTGGGTGACTGCTCCTACCTCCATACTACGATGGCGGCGCCCGGCAGCCGCGCCGACAGGCGCGGTTAAACTTAGTTAAATCACTTATCGATGGAGGCTTACACAATTAAAGCAAACTTGTGACCGGTCACACGACAACCACGGCCGCGACCAACTTATAGCAAATCCCGTCGAGCGGATCGCCCAGGCTGACGGTAAAGAGAATCTTGCCGTCTTCCGGAATGCCGAGATCGGAGGACGAGTAGCTGCCCTCGTCGCGCCGCTGCAGCGGTCCGGCATAAGTGGGATCGGTGAGCGGCAGATCGTATGGAACATCGCCGAGCCGGAAGGAAACCCGCGGCATGTTACACAGCCGATAGGTATTGAATTCGGTGTGCCATCGGATATTGGCGGGCTCCACGAGCACCAGAGACTCCTGCGCCGGCTGGCTGCGGAACCGGGCGAACGGCACCGAGGGCCCCGCGTTTCCGAACAGTAGCGGCCCGCCGGACACGGCATCGCAGACTACGCGCACATGGTCCGCGGAGGCCGGACGTTCCAATAATGTCCACGCCGAGCCGTCCACGAGCCAGTTCTCGGGCTGATGGGGCGTGGGTTGGCGATGCGATAGTCCAACTTGAATCAGGTCGAACAAATGCGGCTCGGAATGATCGGGAAGATGGTATTGGCTATATTGCAGCTTGCCGTGCTCGTTATTCGAGACCGGCCGGACCCAGCCGCCTCCATCCACGCGCAGCCCGGCGAGGCAACGGGAGCCCCACTTGTTCGAATTCGCCAGGCAGATCAGGTCCATTGACGGCACAGAGGCCTCCTATAGGTGAACGATTTTAAGATCGCCCCACTTATCGCGCAGATACTCCAGTACGAGGCGGCGATGGCAGCGCTCGGCGGTGGGCTCGCTGCAGAGCAGCACCGTGGGGGCCGAAAACAAGCCGCGATCGATGTGGTCTTCGATCTCTCTTTCCGCCATGAGCGCCAGGAACTTTGTCTCATACTCCAGCCACGGCCCCTTGCTCTTTTTGTACTCGTCCAGCATCTCTTGCGTAGGCGCCAGCAACGGCTCGTGCAGGTAGTCCGCGCCGCAGATTTCCCGCAGGAAAAACCGCAGGTCGTCGCGCTTCGCGAAGGCGGCGAGCTGCGAGGAGTTGTTGAGCCGTACGTCCAACAACCGCCGGATGCCCGCGCCTTTCAGAAGAGTGAAGAACTGCTCTGCCGTTTTTTGGGTGAAACCGATGGAACAGATTTCCATGACGCCTCGATCTCATCGAACAAACTAAGCTGGTTGCTGTGCGGCTCGGCGGCGGCCAACTCCGCCTCGGTCTGCAGGCGGCCATCGCCGCGAATGTGATCCACCGCGATACCGTGTTCGCCGAGCACTCGCCCCACCAGCAGCCGGCGATGGCAGCCGGCAGGGTCTTCCTCGGCGCACAGCGCCGCCACGACATATTGCCGCAGGCCATCCTCCAAGCGGGCCACGCCTGCCTGAAAACCGGGAGACTCCACTACTTTGTCGTACAGTACGTGGCCGGCGGCATCGTAGTAATGGTCGCCGCGCGGCCGGCCGCCGAGCTCGCCGCCGAGGTAGACGTATTGAAATCCCGCCGTGCGCAACGCCGCGATCAGCGCTTCGCGGTCGAACTGCGTAGCGTACTTGGAATACGGACTGGAGCGCACGTCGGCCACCACCTGCACGGAATAGAGTGCCAGCAGCTCCAGGAATTTCTCCATGGAATGATTCGAGTGGCCGATGGTCAGGACGCGCGGGCTATCTGGCACGCCCTCATGATACGACATCGGCCCATTGGCGCGCGACGCTCGTCTATGGCTTTTTGGACCCCACGATCGTGCCGCTGTCGTTTTCGCCGCTGTATTTGCCGGCCGCCTTGCCGCCATCGATCTGCAACTCGACCTTGTAGAGCACCTCGTCGACGTTGACCTTGAAAGTAACGCTGCCGCCGTCAACCTTCGGGTCGGTGACGGGCAGTTCTTCCCCGGTGTCCTGCAGAACGAACACGATGGAGAGTTTGCCCTCGATTTCCTTCACATTCAGATCGAATTTGACGTCGTGGCCGGACGGGTCCGAGGAGGTGGCGACGCATACCCACTGGCCCAACGCCGCGTTCCCGGCAGCCAGGGCGGTTATCGGGGCGAGCGCCGGCAGAGAAAGGAGCAGGCACAGCAATGGCTTCATACCCAATAGAAGACGCAACTTCGCGGCCCAAGGTTCCGGCGGCTTCCGTCTCGGCCGCCCCTTGACGTTACGTGGTGTTTCGTCATAATATATGGCATTGCCACATATGGAAGATAAATCTATCGACCGCGAATGGAAGAAGGGCAGCGCCGAGCTGCTGCTGCTTTCGCTGTTGGAGGCTGTGCCGCGCCACGGCTATGAAATCGGCAAACTGATCGAACAGCGCTCCGAAGGCGCGCTCCGTTTTCACGCGGCGTCGCTCTACCCGTTGCTGTACCGCCTGGAAAAGCGCGGTTGGATTCACGGCCAATGGGTGGAGAAGAGCGGCCAGCGGCGGCGGCGCTATTACCGGCTGACGCCGCAAGGGCGGAAAATGCTGGCTTCCCAGCGGCAGGGCTGGCGGACGTTCGTGGATGCCATCGGCCGCATCACAGGAGTCGAAAATGCCTGACTGGAAAGCGGAGATTCGCCGGCAACTGGCGGGCTTGAAGCTGGCGCCGGTGCGCGAGGCGGAAATCGCGGAAGAACTCGCCCAGCACGCCGAGGATCGTTACCGCGAACTGCGGAGCGGCGGGGCTACCGATGCCGAAGCCTGCCGCACCGCGCGCGAGGAGTTGAGCGGCCACGAACGGCTGGCCCGAGAACTGCGGTCCGTCGAGCGCCCGAATGCGCCGGAGCCTTTCGTGCTGGGCGCGGGGAGTAAGGGAGGCGTGCTGGCCAGCATCTGGCAGGACCTTCGCTACGGTTTTCGCACGCTGCGCAAGAATCCCGGCTTCACCGCCGTGGCGATGCTGGCGCTGGCGCTCGGCATTGGCGCGAACACAGCGATTTTCAGCGTGGTGAATGGAGTGCTGCTGCGGCCGCTGGCGTATCCCGACCCGGACCGGCTGCTCATGATTTTCGAAAGCAACTCGGACTTCAGCCAATCCTCGGTCTCGTACCTGAATTACCTCGATTGGCGCCGTGAAAACCGGTCCTTCACCGAGATGGGCGCAATTCGCAGCGACGATTTCAACTTTACGGGAAGGGGACAACCTGAGCACCTCTCGGGCGAGTATGTCTCGGCCAGCCTTCTTTCAACCCTAGGCGTCGCGCCGTTCATGGGACGCAATTTCCTTCCCCAGGAGGACCGCCAGGGCGCGGGCTGCGCGGTGATGCTGAGCTACGGTTTCTGGAAGCAGCGGCTGGGCGCCGACCCGAACATCCTGGGCAAGGCGCTGACGCTCAACGCCATGAGTTGCGCCGTGACCGGCGTTTTGCCCGCGGATTTTCGCTTCCGTGAGAGTGCGCAGGTTTACGTGCCGATTGAGCTATACAACTCGATTGAGTTGCGCACGCGGGAAGCCCACATGGGACTCGTGGCCGTGGGCCGCCTCAAGCCCGGCGTAACCATGCAAGCCGCGCAAGCGGAGATTGCGTCGATCTGCGCCGTTCTGGCCCGCCAGTACCCGAAGACGAATGCCGGGCACGGGGCTAAAGCCGTGCGCATCATGGACGACACGGTAGGGTTCATCAAGCCCACGCTGATGCTGCTGGTGGGCGCCGTCGGCTTCGTGCTGATCATCGCCTGCGCCAACGTCGCGAATCTGCTGTTGGCGCGCGCCACGGCCCGCAAGCGTGAGTTCGCCATTCGCGCCGCGCTGGGAGCGGCGCGCGGACGAATCGTACGCCAGTTATTGACGGAAAGCGTCCTGTTGTCGGTAGGCGGCGCCGCGATCGGATTGTTGCTCGCACGTTGGGGCACCAGTCTGGCGTTGGCCGCCGCGCCCGGCAGCCTGCCGCGCGCGAGCGAGATCGGAATCGATCCGTACGTTCTGCTGTTCACCTTGGCGGTTTCGCTTGCGACAGGCGTACTTTTCGGCTTGGCCCCGGCATTTCTCGGCGCGAAAGCCAATCCGCAGGAATCGTTGAAAGAAGGCACGCGCGGCGCGGGCGGCGGACGGCATCGCGCCGAAGGCGTCTTCGTGGCCGCGGAAGTTGGACTGGCGGTCATCCTGCTGGCGGGCGCGGGGCTGATGATGCAGAGCGTCTGGCGGCTCTTGCGTGTGGATCCTGGGTTTAACCCGCGCAACGTGCTGACGGCGCAGGTCGCCCTCTCGCCGCAAGTGATGGTTAACCCGCCGGCTATCCGGCCGGCCTACGAGCAATTGCTGGCGCGCGTCGCGGCGATCCCGGGGGTGCAGTCGGCGGCCATCACTTCGCTGGTTCCCTTGGGCGAAAGCGACACCGAAAATCCTTTCTGGCCCGGCGGCGGACCCCAGCCGGCCCAAGACCGGATGACGTCGGCCATGTTCTCGATCGTCACACCCGACTATCCCAGTGCGATGCAAATTCCGTTGCGGCGCGGCCGGTTTTTCACGCCGCAAGATAACCTGGCTTCGCCTCCGGTGGTGGTGATCGACGACGTTCTCGCGCGGCACGTCTTTGCGGGCCAGGACCCGGTTGGCAAGCAGATCGGGATTATGGTGCTGGGCGCGGCCCGGATCGTGGGGGTGGTGGGGCACGTGAAGTTCTGGGGCCTGGATGCCGACGACCAAGCCAAGATACGGGATCAGATTTATTTTCCCATTTCGCAGGTACCCGACAAATTCGCGACCGAGGGCGCCCTGGGATTGACGCTGGTGGTGCGCACCGTGCCGGATCCCCTGAGCGTGGTTTCGGCCGTGCGGGCGCAGGTCGCGGGGCCGACGCAAGATCAGCCGATCTATGCGGTGCGCACGCTGGAGCAGATCATGTCGGGATCCCTGGCCGAGCGCCGGTTCACTATGCTGGTGCTGATCGTCTTCGCGGCGGCCGCGCTGCTGCTGGCTGCGATCGGAATCTACGGCGTCATGTCTTACGCAGTTAACAGGCGCGCCCATGAACTAGGCGTCCGCGTCGCCTTAGGCGCGTCCCGGCGGGAGATCGCCGGGATGGTCCTAAGAGAAGGCATGCACCTGGCCGGAATCGGGGTGGCCGGCGGACTGGCGGCGGCGCTGGGGCTTACGCGATTGTTGGCGAGTTTGCTGTATGGCGTGCGGCCGGCCGATCCCGCGACGCTCGCGGCGGTAGCGCTGTTGCTTGGAGCGATTACGCTGCTGGCGTGTTATATCCCCGCGCGGCGGGCCACCGCGGTGGATCCGGTAGTGGCGTTGCGGAGTGAGTGAACCTAACCCGCCAGGCGATTGGGCTGAATCCAGCCTAGTGAGACTCCGGTCATGAGCAGGCCGATGCAGACGATCAACGCCGCCGAGACCACCGGGATGATGCGGAACGCGGGATGGGCCGCGGTCTTCTGGCTGTCGGGCAGGAAATGCTTGGCGTAGAGCACCAGCACGCCGATTCCCATGAGGACGACGGCCAGCCCAGAGCTGAAAGCGATCAGCAGCAGCAGCCCCAGACCTACGCGGCCTAACGCAATCGAACTGAGCAGCAGCACTAGCGCGGAAGGGCACGGAACCAGGCCACCGCTCGCGCCCAGAGCGATCAGGCTACCCAGCGTGATGTCGCCTTCCGGCACGTGGCTGTGGGTGTGCGGACCGTGCTCGTGGTCGTGATGGTGGCCGTGCGCGTGGTCATGGTCATGATCGTGACGATGGGGGTGATCGTTGTCATGACCGTGGTCGTGATCATGATCGTGGGCATGCCGCAGCCGGCGGGCGCGCTTGTACAGCATCAGGCCGCCGATCCAGACGATGGAAAGCCCGGAGATCGCGCCCAGCACCGGGAATATCTTCTCGGGCAAAACGTATTGCGAAAGGAACAGGGTGGTCAGGCCGAGAAAAAACACGCTGATGGTGTGGGTAAAGGTCACCATGCCGCCCAGGAAAATGGCGTGTTTGACGGTGCCGCGCGAGCCCACCAGGTAGGCCGCCACAATGGTCTTGCCATGGCCCGGCGAGAGCGCGTGCATGCAGCCCAGGCCGAAGGCGACCGCCATTCCCAGGAGGATCAGCCCGAGGCCGATATCGCCGCGATGCAGTAAGCGCGACAGGAAATCGCCGCGCACGACGGTGCCCGGAGCGGAAGGCTGCGGCGGAATCGGGGAGGTGGCGCGGGGCGGCATTGCGCTGGGCAGTGGCACGATCTTCGGCGGCGCTTTTTTCGCGACTTGCCCCAGCAGCGGGCCGGCCGCGATCCAATCGACGGAAGCTTTCAGATCCTGCGGAGGCGCAACCGTAGGGTCGGCGGGATAAGCGGTGAGGGACTGGCTGCGGTCCGTGTCGTCCTGGCTGGCGCGCTCGATGGAAGCGCCGGTCCCGGCTGCGATTACGACCTCTTTCCAGCCAGCGCGGTCGGGATAGTTGTGGTCTTCGTAAGACAGGGAGCCCGCCGCCACGGCCAGCTTCAGATTGGATGTGATGCGCATGACGGGAGATCCGCCCGCACCGGGCGTGATGGCCAGCACTGCGCCTTCAAAGCGCGGGAATACGGCGCGGCCGTCGCAGGTTATGTTCAGATTGCGCACCCATTCGCGGGCTTGCGCGGCGGCCTTGGCGTCCAGCAGATTGCGCGGGCTATCGGCGTTCAAGCCCCACTGCTGCAACAATTGAAAACTGGGAATCTCGGCCAGGTCGAGTACGTAGCGAATCTCCGCGCCGCCGCCCGAGACCTCGATGCGGGCGTAATGGCTGACGCTGAAATTGCCCATGGGGTGGGCGGACAGCGTAGCGGCGAGTACGAAAAGGAGCGGCCAGGCGCAAGGTTTCATTACAATAGGTCTTTACGAATTCTACGACGGTTTTGGATTTATGCGCTGGGTGACCTCAGAGGATGTGCCGCGCTCAGGCGAGTTGCGCGTGCCGGCGGGGGCGATATTCACGCCATCGGCCCGCGAACTGGCGGAAGCGCGCGCGATTCGCATTATCGAATTGCGGGAGGGGCAGGCGGCGCCCGCGGCGCCGGTCGAGCGGGTGGTCGCGCTGGGCGCGGACCATGGCGGCTTTCGGCTGAAGGAGGCTCTGAAGCCTTTGCTGGCGGGATTGGGGCTGGAGGTGCGCGATGCCGGCGTATTCGACGAAATGCCGGCCGACTATCCGGATATCGCGCAGAAGGTGGCCGAACTGGTGGCGCGGGGCGAAGCCGGACGCGGGGTGATTATCGATGGCGCGGGCATTGGTTCGTCGATCGCCGCCAACAAGGTCTCCGGGATCCGCGCGGCGCTTTGTTACGATCGCGCGTCGGCGCGCAACAGCCGCGAACATAACGATTCCAATGTGCTGACGCTGGGCGCGCGACTGCTGACGGCGGGCCAAGCGGAAGAGGTTCTGCGCACCTGGCTGGAGACTCCGTTTGCGGGCGGCCGGCATGCGGCGCGAGTGCAGAAGATTACGCGGATTGAGGAGCAGTACGGCCGGCGGGCGGAAGCGCTCCCTGGCGGTCGCGGCCCGGTAACACGCGTGGCGGGGGGCGAGGGGCTGATCGCATCGCTCATCGATCACACCATGCTGCGGCCGGAAGCCACGCGCGCGGATATCGTAAAGCTGTGCGGGGAGGCGCGGCAGTACGGGTTCGCGACTGTGTGCATCAATCCCTATTGGGTGCCGCTGGCGGCGAGCGAACTGGCGGGAACGGCTGTGAAGGTTTGCACGGTGGCGGGATTTCCGTTGGGCGCGACTTCAACGGAAGCCAAGGTGGCGGAAGCCGCCGCGGCGCTGCGCGCGGGCGCGCGTGAAATCGATATGGTGATCAACGTGGGGGCGCTGCGATCGGGCGATGTCGACACGGTGAAGCTGGATATCCAAGCCGTAACGCGCGTGTGCCACGATGCGGGCGCGATCGTGAAAGTTATTTTGGAGACCGCCCTGCTGGATGACGCGCAGAAGACCACGGCTTGCGGACTGGCGCAGGCAGCCGGCGCCGATTTCGTAAAGACTTCGACCGGCTTTGGACCGGCGGGGGCGACCGTGCAGGATATCGTGCTGATGCGGCACGCCGTAGGGCCGCGCATGGGGGTGAAGGCCGCCGGCGGAATCCGCACGTTGGACGATTTTCGCGCCATGGTGGCGGCGGGAGCCAGCCGCGTGGGGGCCAGCGCGAGCGTGAAGATTGTAGAGGCGGCGGGGAAATGATGGTTACTAAAGAAGCCGTGGGGCAGACCTCCAGGTCTGCGCGGGTCCTCCAGGACCCGCTCTCAAAGAGGCCGGCGTGGACGCCGGCCGCAGGACTGGAGTCCTGCCCCACAACATGCTAAGTACGCGCAAGGCGGTGCGGTTTCGCGAGCGATCCGAACTCTTGGATTTCCTGCTGGAAGTGTCGACCGTCACCTCCCAAACGCTGGACCTCGACGAGCTGCTGGCCAACGTGTCGGAGATCGTCAAGCGCGTGATCCCCGGCGAATTGGTGGCCATCCTGCTGTATAGCGAAAAGCGGCGAGAGTTGCGCATCCGTTATGCGCTGGGCCATCGCGAAGAGGTGGTGCAGAACTGGTCGATCCCGCTGGGGCAAGGCATCACGGGCGCGGCCGCGCTGACACGCGAGCCGGTGCTGGTGGCCGACGTGCGCAGCGATCCGCGCTATCTGAACGCCGTGGAAGCCGTGCGCACCGAACTGGCCGTGCCCATGATCGCGCGCCGCAGGTTGGTGGGCGTGATCGACATGCAATCCACGCGGCCCAACGCTTATACGGAACAGGACCGCGCGCTGCTGCGGCTGATCGCGGCGCGCGTGGCCATTTCGATCGACAACGCGCGGCTCTATTGGCGCGTCGAGCGGCAGAACCGCACGCTGAAGGCGCTGGCATCCATTTCGCAGGAGTTTTCGTCGATCCTGGACGTGGATGAGCTGCTGAACAAGATCGCCAGCACGGTGCGCGGCCTGATCAATTACGACGCGTTCAATATCCTGCTGGTGGATGCGGAACGCAAGCTGTTGAAGCACCGTTTCAGTATCCGCTACGACCAGCGCGTAGACCTGGACAACATCCCGTTGGGCAAGGGCATCACCGGGGCGGCCGTGGAACAGCGCGCGCCCGTGCGCGTGCAGGACACCAACCAAGACCCGCGCTACATCGCGTCGCATCCCGGCATCCGCTCGGAGGTGGCCATTCCGCTGATGACGCTCGACCGCGTTTCGGGCGTGATGGATCTGGAAAGCGAGCGCGTGGGCTTCTTCACGGACGATCACGTGCGCATGCTGATGCTGCTGGCGCCGCAGATCGCCAGCTCGGTGGAGAATGCGCGGCTGTATGAAGAGGTGGCGATCCGCGAGCGGCGCATGGAGGAAGACCTGCAAGCCGCGCGCGATCTACAGCGCGTGATGCTGCCCACCGGAGATCCGGGCATAGAAGGACTGGAAGTGGCCGCGGGACTGCGCCCCGCGCGCGGCATCAGCGGCGACATCTACGATTTCTTCGAGGCGCAGGACGGCCGCGCGGTGCTGGCCTTCGGCGACGTGAGCGGCAAGGGCGCGGCGGCCGCGCTCTACGGCGCGCTGGTGAGCGGCTTGTTGCGATCGCTGGCGCCGCGCCGGACCGATCCGCGGCAACTCATGCGCGCGCTGAATGAAGCGCTGATCGAGCGCAAGGTGGAAGCCCGCTATGTGACGCTGCTGGTGATGCTGTGGAACCCGCACATCCGCCAGTTCGTGATGGCCAACGCCGGCAGCAATCCGCCCCTGGTGTGCCGCAATCGCGAGGTCCTCAAGACGAAGGTGGAGGGCGTGCCACTGGGGTTGCTGGACGAGCGCGAATACGAGGAGGTGGTTTTCCAGGCGCACCAGGGCGACACGCTGGTGCTGTATTCCGATGGCGTGACCGATCACCTGGATGCGGAGGGGCACGACTACGGACGCCACCGTTTGGCGCAAGTAGTGCGGCGCACGTGCGACCAGACGGCGGAGGCTATGGTGGCCGAGATTCTAGCGGACCTGGACCGGTTCAATACCACGCTGTTCGACGACCAGACGCTGCTGGTGCTGAAGGTGAAATGAGGGGCGATGCCGTGGGGCAGGACTCCACTCCTGCGGCCGGCGTCCACGCCGGCCAGGTCGGACGCGAAGAGCGGGTCCTGGAGGACCCGCGCAGACCTGGAGGTCTGCCCCACAACTGCATGTTCCATTATTCGAAAAACGATCTGTATTGCGAGAATGTGCCGCTGGCGGACATTGCGCTGGAGGCCGGCACGCCCGCGTATGTGTATTCGCGCGCCGCCATTTTGGAGAATTACCGGGCTTACGACGAGGCGCTCGGCGAGTTGCCGCACGCCGTCTGCTACGCAGTGAAGGCCAATTCGTCGTTGGGAATTCTGGCGCTGCTGGCCAAGGCCGGCGCGGGGTTCGATATCGTCTCGGGCGGCGAACTGTATCGTGTGCTGCAGGCGGGCGGCGATCCCTCGAAGGTGGTGTTTTCGGGCGTGGGGAAGACGGCCGCGGAGGTGGATTACGCGCTGGAGAGCGGCATCCACACGTTCAATTGCGAGTCGGAGCCGGAGTTGGCGCTGATCGACGCGCTCGCGGCGCGGCGGGGCGCTAAGGCAGGCTTCGCGATCCGCGTGAATCCGGACGTGGATGCTTCCACGCATCCTTATATTTCGACCGGCCTGCGCGAGCACAAGTTTGGCATCGACATAGGCGACGCCGAAGCCGTGTATGAGCGCGCGCGTGACTTGACGAACTTGGCGCCCGAGGGTGTGAGCTGCCACATCGGCTCGCAGTTGATGGACACCAACCCGATTCTGGAAGCCATCGACCGCGTGCTGGCGCTGATCGAACGGCTGCGCGCCAAGGGCTTCGACATTCGGCATATCGACCTGGGCGGCGGATTGGGCGTGGCCTACCAGGCGCATGAGCAGGCGCCCGAAATCCGCGGCTTCATCGCGCAGGTGCGGGCGAAGTTGGAGGGCCGGGGACTACGGGTGACAATCGAGCCGGGCCGTTCTATCGTGGGCCGCGCGGGCGTGCTGCTGACCCGCGTGTTGTATCGCAAGAAGAGCGCGGAGAAGGAGTTTGTGGTGGTGGATGCGGCCATGAACGATTTGATCCGGCCGTCGCTCTACCGTTCGCACCACGAGATTATCCCGCTGCGCAAGACTGGGCGGCCGGAGATCGTGGCGGACGTCGTAGGTCCGGTGTGCGAAACCGGAGACTTTCTGGCGCGCGGGCGCAAGATGGCGAACGCGGCGCCGGGCGATTACCTGGCGATCGAGACGGCGGGGGCTTACGGGTTCGTGCAGTCGTCGAATTACAACTCGCGAACGCGCGCGCCGGAGGTCCTGGTGGAAGGGGATACGTTCCGGGTTATTCGAGAGCGGGAGACGTATGCGGACCTGGTGCGCGGGGAAGTCATATGAGTTGGAGGGCGGGCTTTAGCCGGCGCGGGGCTTTAGCCCTGCTCCTGGTCGCGCCAGCCGCCCAAGCCCATGACACCATCACCACCAAGCTGCTGTGGACGCAGGAGATCTCGCGGATCGTGTACCGGCATTGCGTGAGCTGCCATCGCGACGGTGGCGCGGCGATGTCATTGGCGACCTACGAGGAAGCGCGGCCATGGGCGAAAGCTATCCGCGACGAGGTTCTGGCGCGGCGCATGCCGCCTTGGGGCGCGGTGGAAGGCGTGGGCGAATTTCGCGGCGATCCCAGCTTGTCGCAAATCGAGATCGACATGATCGTGAACTGGGTGGAAGGCGGAGCGCCCAAGGGCGACGATGTTTACCTGCCGCCGGCGCCGCATTTCAGCGCCGAAGCGAAGACGCCTGCGCGCGGCCGCGAGGTGACCGTCACAAGCGATGCGGCGCGGATGCTAAACGAGCCGGCCGCATTCGCCGGCCTGCGGCCGTTGCGGCTGGCGGCGGGCGAGTCACTCGAAGTGACGGCTTACCAGCCTGACGGCGCCGTGGAGCGGCTGATCTGGATCCGCGGCTGGCGCCCGCAATGGGCGCGCACTTACTACTTCCTGCGTCCCGTGCGGCTGCCGAAAGGCACGCGAATCGCGGCTTATTCGGGCAAGCCGGCGGAAGCGGCCTTAGTGCTTGCGCCGGATTGACGGCCTTCACCCTGGCCAAACACGTCAGGGTGCAGATAGGTGCCTTGCTCGTCGGCGGGCTTGTCTTCCGCCACCGGAATGCGGTGCGCGTTGGCATAAGCGTCGTGGCGTATGCCGGTGACCTGCCAGGAAACCTTCACCTTGGGCCGGTTAGTCTTGATGGTGAAGCGGCCATTGGCGATCTCCTGGGAAACGATGGCTTGCGCGAACTGTCCGATCACCGTGAGCTGGTAGCGGAAATCGCCATTGAGAGCTTCGAAGTAGTCCGGTAGGACCACGGTCGCGATACCGCGCTCGTTGGTGGTGACATTGCCGTTGTAGATGTTCATCATGTCGGGACTTTCGACGAAGGAGTGCGAGAGGTACTTATTCGCCGGATCGAGAGGATGGTCGATCTTGAACGAGCCGCCGCCTTTGGTCAGGGTTCCAGTCACGTTCAGATTGCCGGCGAAATAACCGTTGCCGGCGCCGGTGACGTAGAACACGCGATTCGCACCGGCGTATCCGTTGAGAACGGTTCCGCCCGCGGCGGTAGAAAACAGACCAGCGACACCCGCCGTCTGCGTACAGGTGGGGTTGCATATTTGAGTGATTCCGACGACGCCCGTGCTGGGAGACTGGCCCCACACTCCGGTTCCCTCCTCGGAGGCGCAATCGCGGATAGGTGCCGTCTCTTAGGCAACGACGTCCAGTGGGATGCAGCGCCGAACGGCTTGCCGTCGGCTGCGTCCCACTTGGCATTATTACTGGCGCTTTATAATGTCGGCCTCCTGCCGAATTACCGGAATCAGTTCAAGGACCTCGGCCCCATTACGCAGCACGTTTTTGCGAGGTGAGCGCGTACGGCTACAAGCCGCTTGTTTTGAACCGGGCAACTTCCTACTCTCCCACACACTCGCGCGTGCAGTACAATCGGGGCTGAGGGGCTTAACTGCCGTGTTCGGGATGGGAACGGGTGGGTCCCCCTCGCTATAATCACCCAGAAGATCGGGATTGAGTATTTGACGGGCTGCGCTTCATTATTAGGCAACGCCGGCTAAAGCCTGCGCTACCTGAACCTTTGCATGAACAGCACATTTTATGGTCAAGCCGAACGAGCAATTAGTAACGGTCAGCTCAACGTATTGCTACGCTTACACACCCGTCCTATCAAACTGGTAGTCTACCAGTGCTCTTATTACCTTTTACGGTTGGGAGATCTCATCTTGAGGAAGGTTTCACGCTTATATGCATTCAGCGTTTATCCTAACCGAACTTCGCTACCCAGCTATGCCCCTGGCGGGACAACTGGAACACAAGAGGTTCGTTCACC
>JBEKMJ010000138.1:0-20156 GCA_050008575.1 Bryobacteraceae bacterium | reverse complement strand
CCGGATGGCGAACTGGTCCAGGTGACCGTATCGCCGAACTGGTCCCCCGCTGTTGGCGATCCGCTCGCCGGACAGTTGACCGTATTGTTAATCGTGCAGGTCTGCGCCCATAGCCCGACCGGGAAGATCAAGATCAGTAAGCGTTTCACTCGTTTTAGTCCTCCTAGACGCGGCGCCGGCTCGCGATTTGCCGCCGCCCTGTCGTTCCCTAACATAATAAAACCCGGCTCGTGAGCGATTGTTTCTCTGCCGACCTCAGCAGAAGCTCGCCATTAACAGATGGTTCCGCACCGCAATCGCACACACAAGGCCGGTAAAGGCGGCCTTTGCGGTACTCCGGCGTGGCATCCAGCGGAATGGTCAGACGCCCGAAGCGCATTCCGCGAATATCTGAATCGGGCGTCCCCCAGAGTGGTAGGGGTAAGGGGCCTCCCAGTTTCTCGCGAAAAACGAGCCGAGCGGAACCGGCGGAACTGATCTTCCAGCTTCATCCAGGATGGACTCCGCCGTCCCACGTCGCTTGTCAGGTCAATCCGCTGGAGATAGCACCCACGCGCCCCACAGCGGACCACCCGGTGAAACGCCGCCCACATCATGAAGCGGTCATTGGTTGCGTCCAGCGGAGACGGCGCTGGGAGACCGGCCGACATGCCACCTGGCGATACGCAATCCTTTGCGCATCGGTCCCGGGCGACCTGCAAGATCCCCGGTCGTCGCCGGGGGCTCCAAGGCCGTTTCCTCCTGCTCACCGCGCCTTGTTCCCGGCCTGCTCGGCGCCGACACGCAGAGCGTGCTTTCCCGAAGCTTATGTAGTTAACATTCCTTTTATCAATAATTTCAGTGGATCCACCCAAAATCGGTTTGGCCTGTTCTCAGCCTGTTAGCAGGCCGCCTCCCTGTTGGGATGAGAGGAAATGACTAACTATCCGGAAACTGTGGCGAGAATCGCCGATGACCATTTGGAACGCGTGAAGGCCCAGTTGCGGCTGCTTCCGGCGAGCGAGCAGGAAGAGTTTCTGTGGGAGATCCGGTCGCACATCTACGAGGCTTATCACGAAGCGCGGATATTGGCAGTGCTACGGAATCTTGGCGAGCCCGTGGACGTGGTGGCAGACAGGCTGCCGGGGTCAATGGTACGATCGGGGGGGCGTTCGGAACCTGCCAATGTATGTCTTGGGCGGCATTTTGGTCGCTTTGTTCGGACTTCCCCTGGGCTTCGGCGGAGTCGCAGTTGCTGATGGGGCTATTGCTGGCACTGGGCGGCATTGTGATGGCATATTACGCGCTCGCCGGGAGTCTTCTCTTTGCGGGCTCGCTGATAGGCTTGGCGGGGCTGATCCGCCTGGTCTACCGGGAGTATATTACCAACTGGTGGAACTTGGGTATATCCACATGGGCCCTCCGGGATTCATTGAGCAAGTCCCAGCCGCCTACTACGGGCTGCAGCTAATTTAATGGCAAGTCCGTTTGCGGCGGGCGGACTTGGGATGCTGCGCTTCGGGAAGAAGATGCCGCGGGGGTTCCGTTTCCTGATTGTCTTGGCATTTCGATTGGATGCGGAGCACCGCGCAGAAGGTGCGGGGATGGTTCAACCGGGGCACGGCGAGCGGCGGACGGGGCACCTGGGACTTGTGAGGTGATGCCAACGGACCAACAGACAAAGGGAGTAAGCCTTCGCGCTGGACAGGTCCGTGAATGTCCACATCGACGCAATCACCGTGTCGTCGTCGCCTCTCGAACAACTCATGGGCGCTGACCCCACGCCCTCCTGAGTGCAGCAGGCGAGCAGGAGGACTTTCGCTGGTTATTTGCCTGCACCGATACGCCAGTGGCCAAGCGTGCAAGGTGTTCAGAGTTCGCCAATTAGCCCGCCTGCCGTGCCCTCATATCGCTCGAAACGGCGCTCTGGACCGGCATCCGCAAATCGGCCTGGAGTTCAGCTTGGTACCCGGCGAAGACCGGCCAGCCGCCCGAACTGTTTTCGCCCTTGGTCATCTCGTCGATGTAGATCCGGCCCCGGACGTCACCGGCCTGTAGCGCCGCTTCCCTGGCGTCCTCGAACGTGGCGCAATCGACAATCGGGCAAAAGTCACGGTCGCCCTCGATCTCGCCATATTCGTCAACGCCCGCCGCAAACCACTGCTCTTCTGAGACGCTGCAGTGGCCCCGACCGGAAGATCGTCGATGTTAAGCATGGTCGTCTCCCTGGTATTCTACCGGAGTTTTTCGGCTTCGGAGCGTGGTCCATTGATGTCTGCACCACGAACGGCCCGCCCCAATGAATCGCTCTATCTTGTCGTAGACCAGCACTTCCGTTGATAGAAATGCCGAGTCTATTGTCCCGCCGCTCCGGTAGCTCCAGTCGCCAACATCGCCTCAATCCGTGCCAGCCGTTCTTCCAGCGATCGGATCTGTTCTTTCTGGGAGTCAATTGTGGCGTGCTGCTTCTGAAGTTCGTTGAGCAGCATCGGGTCGAGCAATTGGTATCTGACAGACTCAACCTGCCCATCGGCTGAATGTGCAACCAAATCCGGATAAACTTCGGCAACTTCTTCAGCGATTAAGCCGTATTGGACCGGCTTGGAGCCATCGTCGTAAGGTTTCTTGTAGCGGAAGGTCACCGGGCGCAACTGCATCAGTCCATCGCTGGCGTCAGCCATGCCTTCGATGTCTTGTTTGAATCGGCGGGATGATGAGACGGTGCCCAGGTTGCCGTTGGCATCGACTACGACAGGCACATTGGCAAGGCTGGTCGAGGAGCCGTAGATTCCGGCGATGAAGGTGGCGGTTTGAGGGGAAGCGGGACTGGTTGTGCAGTTGTTGGAGCTTGAGCACCCGATGCGGATCACACCGCTGTCGCTGCTGGTACCTGCGTTGCCAATATCGATATTGCCACTGCCGGCGACGAGTAGCCCGGAATAGATCCCGATGCCGATGTTGAGACTGCCGATGGAATTGCCGTCGAGAGCACCTAAACCTACTGCTGTATTTCCGCCGCCAGTGGTGTTGGCGTGAAGCGCATACGAACCCACGGCGGTGTTCTGCGGCCCGGTGCTGTTATAGTATAGCGCTGTCGAACCCGTGGCCGTGTTGTCGAATCCCGTGTCGTTAGAGTAGAGTGCCCGATAACCTGTTACCGTATTCGAGTATCCAGTGGTGTTGGAATAACTCGCTTCATAACCACTGGCAGTGTCCCAGATCCCGGTAGTGTTTAATTTGAGCGCATTATATCCGAGCGCTGTATTGTCAGTGCCGGTCGTAGTGGACGGCAATGCCCCTATGCCCGCACTGAAGTTCCCCGACCCATCATTTGGTGCCCACAACAACTGACCGGCCCCATTCTCCAAGATGCTCCCGCTAAAGCTGAAATTCCCATCGACCTGAGCACTCCCGTTCACTTCCAAAGTTGCCGCTGGCGCCGTCGTCCCAATGCCGACGTTTCCGCCGAAGTCAAAAATGGTCGAGCTTGTCAGCGTCGTGCTGTTTTTCCAACCGGCGATATGTCCAGCAACTCCAGTTCCCGAAATGGTTGGCGTGGAAGCCTCTTGACCTTCTTGGGCACGACACGGCAGGACGGCGGTCATCATAACCGTGACGGCCAACAATGCGAATCGACGTGTATTGTTCATGAGAATTCCCCCTCGGACTCGGCAGAGCATTATACACCAATGCAAATCGAACTGCACCTGAACCGATTAAAATCAAAGCGTGGCAGCCATGAAACGAAAAACGTCAGCGTCCAGGAGGCTTCGGCGGCAAGATCAATCTGCAAGGCCCCTGCTGCGCCGACGCAACATCCCTGTGGACGATCTGTTCCGCTACGCCCGCTCTTTCGACAAAGCTGCGCAAGCCCTGGCCGGATCTCTGCGTGGCGGCGACCCGGTTTCGGACGTTGATTTCTGCCCGGTGGTCTTCATGTACCGCCATGCTTTGGAACTGCACCTGAAGGTGCTTGTACTCGGAGAGGGCGGGGACTTCCTGGCAACCAAGCCCGATCCCCTGTCGATCTACAAAACCCATTCGGTGGCATGGTTGGGGCAGTTCGTTTGCCAGAGCGTAACGGCGCTGAAGTGGGAACCGGAGTTTAGGTGCCAGGGCATCGAGAACTTGAACGATTTCAAGGCGGTCGTTGAGGGAGTGAACTCAGTCGATCCCGGCCAGTCTGTGTTCCGCATTCCCGGCAAGACTGAAGCAAAGGGTTCTTTCGACGTTTGGGGATTCGCAAGGAAGATGGACGCACTCCTGGAGCTTTTGGATTCGACCGCCGATGGATTGGCGGCGGAATGGGACCTGCGGTCAGAAGGTACGGGGTTGGGTTCAACGGCGATGACGGCGGGTTCGAGCCGACGATTCAGTGAGGACAGATCGTGAGTTGCGTCGACGAGCTTGGACGCCTATTTCGATGCTACACTCGGCATCGATGGGCTACACGCATTACTGGCACAGACCGCGGACGATTCCTGACCCTCTCTGGGACCGTATCCGTAGCGACTTCGACAAGCTCATTCTCCCACTGAGCGATGCGTGCGTTGTGCTGGCCGGTGGATTGGGCAAGGGACCGCCAGAAATCACTAACGAAGCGATACGATTCAATGGGCCGGAGGAGTGCGGACATCTACCAAACGACGAACTCGTGATTCCGTACCCGTCTAAGGACGGCGAGGGGATCGGTCCTAGCGAAACCGCAATCGACGGCGACTTTTTTGGCCTCGGTGTTACGGTCAAGCATCGTTGCTGCGACGGCTCGTGCTGCTACGAAACGTTTGAGTTTGACAAATCAATGGACACTTCGGATAAAGAGCCAGACGCAGACGGATTGTACATTGAATACGTGAAGACGGGTTTTCGACCATACGATATTGCTGTGACGAGTGCTCTTCTCATCATCAAGCACTACCTCGGCGACCAATTTGTCGTCCACAGTAACGGTGCGGACGCTCAGTGGTCCGATGCTCGGCGAATCTGCCAGAAGGTTCTGGGATACGGTGACTGGTTCGGGATTATCGAGGAGCCGATTATCGAAGAGGGGCCGGATGAACGGGAGGTCACGCTGCACAATCTGGTCGAATACAAGCCCCCTGAAATGTCTTAGTCAAGTCTTATCTGGACGCCTACACAAGAGGTTTGTTGGATTCCGATGCTTTCGGTAGAAGTTCAGGAAACCGAATGTGTTCGAGAAGCGCCTTAACGATGAGCGTCAGGAATGTCCTTCGGGACTGCCAACCGGGTTCGAGAACTACGGTGGATGCGGGGATGGATTCTGATCCGTTCTTGCGATGTGGGCGGCAAACTGTCGCCAACCACCCGCGCTCCATGCGCCGTCCTGGATGCAGCAGGCGAGCAGGAGGACTTTCGTCCGTTCTTCGCCTACGTGCTCGCTCTTCGCCTTGAGCTAGTAAGGGCAGGTGCGGAGGCCGGACGGCACGGCATAGCGATACGCAATCCTTTGCGCATCGGTGCTGATCGCAAGTCCCGACGCACTGCTGGTGGCAGGCAAATAACCAGCTAAAGTCCTGCTGCTCGCCTGCTGCACCCAGGAGGGCGTGGGGCAGCGTCGGAGGTCGTCCACGATCAGAACTCCCGCATCTCGTTCCGCCGTGCCATCGGCTTAGCGAAGCAGGCGCCGCGACGTCGGGCCGTATCGAGGTGTATACTGGGGGCCAACTCGGAGAAACTGGCTAGCAGTCGACGGCAAGCGGGGTTTAGCCCAATGACGCCGCTGCGGCAGGTACCCGCCACGACTGGGGGCACGCGTCGTGAGGTACCGAGCGGAAGGCTTGTAAGCTGCCATTGGGGGAGTCATGAAAAAGCTGCGGATCGGGATTATCGACATCGTCTCCCAGGGCCCCACTCGGGCTTTGTACGCACGCATAATGAACGCCAGCCTCGCCAGTATCATGCCCCAGGTCATTGGGGTCTGGTGCAAAGAGGAGGGACATGAGGTTGCCTTCGTTTGTTACACCGGCTTTGAAGATCTCCTGACGGAGTTGCCGGATAACGTGGACGTGGTCTTCATCGGCGCGTTCACCGAAGCGGCGCACACGGCGTACGCCCTGAGTAATCTCTTTCGCGAGAGAGGAGCGGTCACCGCGATCGGGGGGCCGCACGCCCGCTGTTACCCCGAAGACGCCGCGCGTTATTTCGACTATGTGCTGGGCTTCACGGATAAGGGTACGCTCCGTGACGTCTTGCGGGACTGCTCGCAACATCGGCCCGCGGGCGTCCAGCTCGCGGCCTCCCAGCAGCCCAGAACCCTTCCGGGGGTACGCGAACGTTGGCAGTTTATCGAACCGACGCTCAGAAAAGCGCCCCTCCTCAAGATGGTTCCCATGCTCGGCAGCCTGGGATGCCCGTACACTTGCGCCTTTTGTATCGATTCCACGGTGCCCTATCAACCCATGGACTTCGAGGTACTCCGCGAGGATCTCCGGTTCCTGCTGACCAGGTTCAAACGGCCCCTGGTAGCCTGGCACGATCCCAATTTTGGAGTCCGCTTCGACGACTACCTGGACATGATCGAGGACGCGGTCCCTGCCGGCAGCATCGACTTCGTCGCCGAAAGCAGTCTGTCCCTGCTTTCCGAACCGCACCTCAAGCGGCTCAAACGCAATTCGTTCAAAGGCGTCCTTCCCGGCATTGAATCCTGGTTCGCCCTGGGCGACAAATCGAAGACCGGCGCATTGGTGGGGATGGCCAAAGTTCGCCAAGTGTCCGAACACGTCAATCTGATCCTGCAGTACATACCCTACATCCAAACCAACTTCGTGTTGGGACTCGATACCGACGAGGGGCCCGATCCTTTTGAACTCACCAAACGATTCCTGGACATAACCCCGGGCGCCTTTCCGGCCTATTCCCTGCTCTCCGCATTCGGCCGGGCCGCGCCGCTCAACCTGGATTACCAGCGATCCAACCGCGTGCTGCCCTTCCCATTCCACTTCCTCAACAATAACGGTGCCATGAACGTCAAGCCGGCAAACTATTCCTGGCAGACCTTCTACGACCAGATCATCGACCTGACCCAGTATTCCTTCTCCACGCGCGCTATCTTCCGCCGCTTCCTGGCGACGCAAGGGGTGACTGCACGTTGGATGAACCTGGTGCGCGCGGTTTCGACGGAGGGCTTCGGCAGGGCCCGGTACTACCGGGAGATTCGCCATCGCTTGGACACCGACCCGCAATTCCCGCCCTATTTCGAGCAAGAGAGCAGCGTGCTTCCCCAGTTCTACAAAAATATAGTGCGTCAGGATCTGGGACCGCTGATGGAGTGGCTTCCCGAGGGTGCTCTCTATCACGATCCCAACGCCTACCTGAAGTCCGAGCGCTACAAGGATGTGGTAGCCCTCGTCTAACCGCGGCCGGCGCACTTTTCCTTCGTGGCGCACGTTGAAGTTCCTGCCGGACGAATATAGCAAGCACGCGCAGCCCCTGGCGCGATTTCAGCAGGAAGCCCGCGCGGCCGCCGCGCTGAACCATCGCTGGAGAACGTAGCCCGTATGAGGGCCGAGTTATCGCTCACCCCGCTGGTTTCCTATCCGTTCCAGGTGTTGCAGCGCATCCATGCCGATCTGGGAAGCGATTATATAGTTACCGGCGCCTATTTACTTCGGGGGCACCGCATTCATCTCGACGTGATGTTGTTCGATGTACGCACCGGCCGGCAAGCGGCAGCGATCGGCGACGAATCACAGGATGACGCGCTGCCGGATCTCGCCAGGCGGTGCGCCGGGCGAGTCCGCGCGCAGTTGGGCGTGCGCCTGCCTGACACCGGATCATCCCCATCCCTCCGAGCCGCTTCGACGGAGCAACTTGGGCAAGGCATGGAAACAGTATGCCAAAGGGATGGAACGCCTGCGCCAGGGCGATGCACTGAGCGCGCGGCCTTATTTGGAAAAAGCGGTCGCGGCGGACGTGTCCTATCCTCTACTTCATTCGGGCTTGGCGGCGGGGTTGTCTGCTCTCGGTCTGGACACGCAAGCCGGCCAGGAAGCGAAACGCGCCTTGGACTCCTCGCCAGGCTTGGGGAGGGTGGAGCAACTCGAGATCGAAGGGAGTTACCGCAACATCATTCACGATTGGCCGCGGGCCATTCAGGTCTATCAGGCGCTGTTCACGCTTTTGCCCGACGATTTGGAATATGGACTGCTGCTCGGGACAGTTGAGACTCGCGGCGGCCAGGCGCAGGAGGCGCTGGGAACGGTGCAAGCGCTACGCAGCCTCCCGGCTCCCCTGGGCGACGATCCGCGCATCGATCTGACCGAGGCGCAAGCCGCCGGGGCGCTCAGCGATTTCACGCACACGCAATCCGCGGCTCGCTCGGCCTCGGCAAAGGCCAGCGCGCGGGGGGCCCGGCTGCTATACGCCAAGGCCCGGCTGCTCGAATCGGGAGCGATGCAAAACCTGAATGTAGCGGGGTTCCAGGAGGTGCGAACTGAGGCCCGGCGCATCTGCGCGGAATTGGGAGATCGCCTGTGTGTAGCCGCCGCGTACCGCATCGAAGCGAACCAAATGGCAGGCGAAGGCGAACTTGCGGTTGCGGAACGTCTATATCAAGCCGCTCTCGAGATTGCCAATCAAATCGGGAACTTCATGGAGAAGCTAAACGCCTTGAACGGCCTAGCAAACGCCGCGAGGCTGAAGGGGGACTTGCCCGCAGCGGAAGGCTATTATCGATCGGCCGCAGCCGTCACCGCCGATCTTGGTCCGCAGAAATTCCTCGAAGTGGGTCTGGGCTTGGCGGATGTACTGGCGGAATCCGGGCGTCTTTCCGAGGCACACGGTTCAATCGAGCAGGCGCTTCGCATTGCGCAGCAGACCGGCGAGCGGGAGTGCGCCGGCATGGGAGAGGCAGCCCTCGCGCACACGCTGGAATTAGAAAGCAAGAGCGAAGGCGCGCTGGGTGAATACAGTCGGGCGCTCGAAATTCTGCGCGAAGTACGTGGTCCATACGAAGTGAGTGAGACGCTGCTGGGACTCGGGAGCACGCAACTCGATCGGGCCGATTTAATGGGCGCCCGAAAGAGTTTCGAAGAAGCTCGCACCCTGGGGCGCAGTTTTCCGGGCGGCGTCAACCTGCCGGAAACCGAACTGGCTTTTGCGCATCTGAGTTTCGCCGAAGGGAATTTCGCCGATGCAGCTTCTCGCGCACGTTTGGCGCTGAGCGGCTTCACCGCTTCCGGGCGGGAAAGCGACCGCTACCTGGCGACAGCCGTGTTGGCAGAGGCTCTAATGATGAAGGGCAGCACCACTGAAGCGTCGACACTGCTGGCACAGTTTCCATCACCTGACGCCGTCAGGTTTCCGGCCCGAAGCGTCATCGAGTTTGAAATAGCGCGCTGCCTGTTGCTGGCGCACACGGGACACCGCTCGGAAGCCATGCGAGCCATTGATGGGGTCATCGCGGCGGCTTCCCGCCGCGGTATTCCCAGGCTCGAGAGGGATGCACTCGAGGCGAAAAAGACAATTGGAAGACGTCCGCCGGCAACGTCTTCGCGCTTGCCGGCACGCCCATTTCAATCCCTTCGCGAGCTTTCGACCTGCTCCTCTTTATGGCCTGCAACACGTGGCGGCTGCTCACCAAAGAGGAGCTGATGAAGGCGGTCTGGGGCGACACGATCGTTGAGGAAAGCAACCTGACCCAGAGCGTTTTCCCGCTGAGAAAAGCAAGCAGATCGAGGAGCTGTATCAAGCGGCGCCAGGCGCTCCTTGCGCCCTCCTGGATGCAGCAGGCGAGCAGGAGGACTTTCGTCCGTTCTTCGCCTACGTGCTCGTTCTTCGCCTTGAGATAGTAAGGGCAGGTGCGCGAGGCCGGACGGCACGGCATAGCGATACGCAATCCTTTACGCATCGGTGCCGATCGCAAGTCCCGACGCACTGCTAGTGGCAGGCAAATAACCAGCGAAAGTCCTCCTGCCCGCCTGCTGCACCCAGGAGGGCGTGGGGTCGGCGCTCTAGGCGTTTACACGGGAAGGGCGCTCAGTACCGGTATCTAGCAGGCCCGGAGCAGGCGCCCAAAGACCGAGGTGCCGAGGGGCCACCCGAATTTAGAAGGCCTGTTCCCGGCCTGCTCGGCGCCTGCCTGCTCGCCGTGTTCGGATCTACGCAATTACGCAGTAACAAGCATGTTATCAAAGGCTTAGGAGAATTACATCCAAAAGTATTTCAGCCTGCTCTCGGCCTGTTAGCAGGCCTCGGGCCGGGCGATCTTTGGCAGGTAAGCACCTTATATGCGCTCATCCGGATTGCTCGCTTTCAGAGGGGTAACCTGGGATGCTTGCATCGTAGGCGCCAGCCACCGCTACTTCGAATGCGGCTAGGGGTTCGCATAGCCGGCGCGCATCTCGCCGAAGAATGGCGTGTCCTGCCGCTCGACACACTCAACAGCGTAGAGGTACATCGCAGCCGACCAGGTCTGCCAATCGCGCCCGCTAGGCTGACCGGTCTGCGCCTTTATCCACTCGTTGAAACCCCACTCCGCCTCGTTTTCGTGCCAGGGCTTCACCAGTTCGGTCAGAGCCGACAGCTTCCGCTTTGCGAGCTCCATCCGCCCCGCCGCGACGCACGCCGCCACATAGAAGCCGCAGACAAACGGCCACACGCCTCCGTTGTGATACTCGCCGGGCCGGTTGTATTGCTCGTACCGTGGCCGCCAGTCGGGGTCGTGGCGCAAGATATAGGGGAACAAACAAGGCGGCAAATCCACGGCTAACTCGCCGCGGTCCCGCATAGCCGCGCACTCGGCCTCAATCCATGCCACCAAGTTTCGGGCCCGATCGGGCGAGGCGATGCCAGTCAGAATCGCCAGGCTGTTGCCCAGCAGGTCGAAACGGTCGCTGTTGAAGAGTTTGTAGGAATAGAGAGCGTAATAAGGCTTGGATAGTACCACAAGACCCTCGTGCTCATGGGGGTTCTTCGCATTGCCAAGGACCTCCAGACGATTCATCAACTGGCGCAGTTGGCCGGCTGACCCGTGTTCGCCATAAAGAACCAGATACGCGTAAACTAGCGTATTCACGTACAGCCCGAAACCCATTACCCACTGCTCGTCACGCCAGTCGCTGGTCGGTAACTGAGCGACCATCACCAGGTCGTCGGGGCTCTGATACTGCATCCAAATCAGGGCCTTCCGCGCTGCCTCGTCGAGAAACTCCGGCTCTTTGGCCGATTTCCTGTACAATGCCAGGCCGAAGAGGAACAGCGGCGTGGTATCGCTGGAGCCGCGGTCAGCCGGATCGTGCGCCAACGATGGAATGTGACCGCGCGGCGTTTGATTGGTTGCCAGCGCCACCAAGGTGCGCCGTAGCGCGTCGGCAAGCTCTCCGTTGCCGGTGGCCAGGAAGCCCAGGGCTGAAATCATCAGGTCGCGCGTGTAGGGTTCCGGATATCCCCATCCGGCGGTCCGCGGAAGTCCTTGACACGGTCCCCGTGCGTTATGCAGCAGGACGCGGAGGGCCGCCTCTTTAGCCCGATCAATGGAGGCCAGCGACTTGTCGTCAATGAGCATAGCCAGTTATTGAATTCCCAACCGGTCGGACACTATCTTTAGAAATCGCCGGGCAACCTGGCGATAGTCGAACAACCCGGCCACGTGCGTTCGGCCCGCTTCACCCATCCGCCGCCGCAGACCGCCGTCCTCGATGAGCGCCAGGAGGTACTTAGCGATGTCGGGTACGCTGGCTCGGAACTCCGCTGTTCGCGGGTTTGGAAACACGATACGGTGGCTATCGTCGATACCATGGCCTTCCCCAAATACCGCCTCTGTGATCTTCCGCTCTTCGCCCACCTCCGCCAGGAATGCTGTTTCCCCGTGGACCATCGTGTCCAGAAATGCCATAGCGTTGATCGCGATCACCGGCCTTGCGCAGGCGTTAGCCTCCACCTGGATCATTCCGAAACCCTCAAGCCTCGAAGGTGCAGCGTAGATATCGCAGGCGGCCAACAGATAGGGCATGAAATTGTGCGAGACCACGTTGGTGGAGTAAATGACCTTCTTACCGATGCCCAGATGCGCCGCTAATTCGAGGTCGATCAGGTTCTGTTCTACTGTTCGCGGCTGGGGCCAAACCTTACAGATATATCTCCAGCCGGGCGCCTCGGCATCAATCAGCGCCAGTGCCTTCATGACTTCCTGGGCGCCCTTAGACGCCGCGTCGCCGCCGGCGGTCAGGATCATGATCTGGTCATCGGACACACCCAAAGCCTCACGGATCGATCGCACCTTGAGGTCATCGCGGCTGCGTGGCGCAAAGCTATCAGTGTCGCAACCTACCGGCAGCACCTCGATATTGTCTCCCCGGATACCATCCCTGATATATGTCTCCTTCACCCAGTTGGAGGTGACCAGGATCAGCGGTAGAGCGTTGAGCGCCTCGTGGTGCGCCGCGACATACCCGTCGGCCACGAGCCATGGCACAGCCATCATCCCAAACTGTTGCGGGTGCAGAACCAGGTGCGGAATATGGCCCCAGAAACCCACGCCGACCACCACGTCCGGCCGGAACCAGCGGTAATACCATTCCTTTTCCAAGGGCGATTCAAAGTGCACCGGGTGGACATCCACTCCGATCTCGCGCAGGCCCCTGCAAAAAAGCTCGCCCTGCGTCGCCAGGCCGGCCGCCGACGGTGGGTATTCGGTGAGCACCAGCACTTTCATGCTGGTAGCTCCCAGGGTGTGGCGCGCTTTACGGCTGCCTGCGCCGAGGCAAGACACCAGAACCCTTCTTCTCGCGGAGTGGTCTGTGCTTCCCAACTTTCAGGCCCAAACCCGTACAGATCCGTGATCATTCGCCGCTTCTCGAGCCATACGCCGTCTGTCAGTACTTCGCGCCGGTCGGCATCCTGGCACACGCGGGGCAAGTACGCCCGGTTCCCATCTTCGTAAGCAAATAGCCACAATCGCCGCGTGTCGAGGCGGCTTGCACTCCAAAGCTCAACCACGGCCTGGCAGCACTCCGCATGCCGGCGATGCCGCGTGTACTCGCCCATCGGACCGTGGGTCAAGACCAGGTTGTAGGTGGTTCCAGCCAGTAGCCGGGCGATGGTCTCCTGCACTTGGCCGACGGGTAGCGGCGCCTGGTCCGGTCCGTCATCGAGATCCGCCATCTCACCTTCCGCCCCCAGTCGCTGTAAAACGCGGCGAAACCGCGGCGCGCGGTCTGGATCCGCCGCTCTGCATAAAGTCACGATGCGCCAAAGGAATTCCGGATGAGTCAATATATAGCCGCCGCACCACAGCGTCTCGTCGTCCGGATGGGCGACGACGACCGCAGCCCGAGGCCGGGGATCTGACGCCAATTCAGGCGGCGGGATGGGTCTCATGGTATCCGTGGGCCGTCAGAGCAAAGCCTCAAGGCACTTTTGCAGGCGTTCTCGATAAGTAAGCACTGAGCACGCAGTTGGCCATCTGACGGTTTGGCCCCGGAAAAGACGCGGCAGCACGGGCACCCTTCCAAGTGCAGATACTGCGTCGGAAAGTGCAGTGTTCGCTGTTTCGGCACGCCGCGCCGGACAAGCGACTCTGCTTGCCTGCCTCCTGATCGCAATGGAGGCCAACGTGCCCTGCATTGTCTGTCGGAGCCGCGGCTGGAAAACGGCCCCAGACTTTGGGAGGAATATCTTGACCACATTACAGACAGTAACGGAAACAGCGTCGGAGTTGGGCAAACAGACGCGAGAATCAATCGAGGAGTTGGGCCGGTCAGCCGGCCGGAAATTGGATGAAGCGCGAGACCAGACAGGTGCTACGCTCCATTCGGCCGCCTCCTCCGTGCGCAGCACCGGACGCGAAAGTTCCGCGGCGATCGACAACTGCTCAACCCACACGGCGGACCGGCTGGATGCTACGGGATTGTACATCGAAAATCACGACTTGGGGGACGCAGTCACCGGCTTGCGGCGGTTTGCTCGCCGGCATCTGACAGGCTCCCTGGTCGCTGCAGGCACAATTGGTGTTCTAGCCGGAGCCTTCCTGAGCCGCGCGACACACACGTGCGGGAGATCCGCCGACAGCGCACAACGGTAGCTCTTGCCGCCGTGCCGCATGACGAAACAACAGCTCAAGCCGGCGCCGGATGACGACACGCCTTGCGACGACCAAGGGCCTGTATCTTTCTCGTTAGAAACCCTTATCGGCCATCGAAAGCTCGAGATTTCCTCCTGGAAGCACCTGCGGAACACGCGGCTACTGGTAATTCTCTCATCTTTTAGAGCTACGCAATTACGCGGTAACAAGCATGTTATCGAATGCTTAGGAGAATTACACCCAAAGCAGTTCAGCCTGCTCTTGGCCTGTTAGCAGGCGGCCCGGCCCATAGGGCGTCCGGGTCCATGCCGGCCAGTTCTTCAAAATAGGATCGGAGCTGGTCCACCGATGCGGGTTCCCAAGACTGGTAGCGAGATACGTCCGGGTCCGAACGATAGAGCAACATGAACTCCGCGTCGGCGGGCCCAAGATCCCGAAGGATCAGTCGGTCGGTGACGATGTCCTGGAACACGCTTTGAACCCGAGTCGAATCAAGCCGCTCTCGTCCCAACCCCCAATGTCACAAATAGTCACGGCTGGGCGGAAACTCTATGCGGCGCGTTTTCAGCGATCGCGAGACTATTTCCATTTTTCGCTTGACAATTAAACAGCGTCAAGCGCAGGCCCTGGGCACCCGCCGGGCTGGCGCGTGTGGGCGCGGTGCCCGTGCGGCGCCTTGACGCTCGCGCGCGCGCGGCAGCGCAACCACAAGTGCGTCCTCGGCGATCGGCGAAAGGGCCGCCCGCTGCCGTTCTGAACGTGTTCGCGGCCCGCCGCCCGTCGCCGCGACCGCCAGCGCCCGGATGGGCGGCGCGATGAGCGACGAGATGCTGTCCGCGGCCAAGGCGTTCATGCGCCGCGAGGGCGCCAGCCGCCCGACGCGATGACCACACCGGTGCGACTGGCGCTGGAGGCGTACGAGGCGTTGGCCGCGCGCGATTCGCCGCCCGCGCCGGGCGGCCGTGCCCTCCACAACGCACCACCGGCCATCCCACCGCCCGACGCGCTAAGGCGAACCACTCACATGGTCTTCATAATCTCGGCCAAGGTCGCCCTGTTCTTGCGTTGCAGCATGGCGATCACCTGGGCCGTCTTACTGCCCTGGCGCGGTGTGGTGATTTTATGCGTCCTGGGGGCGCGTTATTGGCGGCAGTGGCCTTGTGGCCCGCCTTGCTCTTGACGGGTGGGCCTTGGGCGACCCGTGCGCCGCCTTTGGCGTGGCGTGCGGCGTGCGGCTTGGCGGGCTGTGCCGGCGGCGGGACAGGTTCGGCGAGTCCCTGAATGCGCTCCCAAATGCGGGGGGCGGCCGCTTTGTAATCTTTTAACCTCCGGATTGGCTGGACACATCGATATCAAATGCGGCCACGGGTCACCTCGCGGCGCGCCGCAAATCCTTTTCGTAGCTCCCCGGTCGCCGAAAATATAAACCGCCAAGTGGCAGCGTACTCTTACGTACACCTTTATCCTAATAAACTTTGAGGCTCCACCGTAACTTTCCCGCCGCATCACACGAACCTGCAATGACAGCCGGGGTCTTATTCCGGCGGAAATCAAGCTCAGGAGAATACCGATGAGAATTCTAAACGCGAAAACCGTAGTATTGCTGGCAGCCGCCGCGGCCGCCGCGCAAGCCCAGACCCTTGTAGTCACTGCCTCCAACGCGACGAGCAACCAGTTGCTGGTCTACAACACCAATGCCAGCCTGGTCCAGACCATCTCCACCCAGGGCGTCGGCGGCGTGTCCGGCAACGCCGGCGGGATCGCCACGTCTGGAAAGCAACTCGCCGTGGTCAATTTCGGATCGAACTCCGTTGCGTTATTTGAACGCGCCGGCGACGGCTACCAATTCAGCAAGAATATTCTGGCCGCCTCCAGCCCCGTGAGCGTGACTTATGGCAACAATCATCTCTATATTCTAGGTACGACCGCAGTGGAATCGCACGGCATATTCAGTACCGGTGTCAGTGCCAGCCCCGATGGCGTCTCCCCGTTGCTGATCGCGGATGGTTCCGCGGCCCAGGTCGGCGTGCTGCCCGGCCAACTGATCCTCACGGAAAAGACCAACGCCATCGAGACCGTAAACCTAAGTGCGGACGGCGCGGTAATCGCTCCGGCCTCCATGGTCGCGAATATCCCATCCAACGTGAATACGCCCTTCGGCCTGGTAACTCGCGGTAACGACGCTTATGTGACCATCGCCCATGCCAACGAGATCAGTTTGGTGCGAAATGACGATGTACTCACCGTCACCGGATCGGGAACCCAGATGGCCCCCTGCTGGTTGGCCCTCGATGGGGCCTTCCTCTTCTCGTCCAATTCCCCCAGCATGAGCATTTCCCGCTATGCCGTCTACGGCGCGGAGATCGTCCAGGATGCCGCTGTCGCCGCCACCCTCAACGGCGATCCCACCGATATCGCCTATGCGAACAGATTGATCGCCGTTATTGACGGCTCGGGGTCCCTCTCGCACCTCTCGGTGTTCAATGTCGACGAAGACGGTAATCTGACGCTGAAAGGATCCACGACCATCAGTGCTGCCGCCAACGGCGTAGCCGTCGTGCCCGCCCAGAATTAGGATGGAGGCCGGCTTCGGCCCGCGCGAGTTGCAGCTCCGCCTTCTCGTTATGATAATGAATCGCGCCGCCGGTAGTAATGATCGGCTTGGTGAATGAGGACAACTCCAGGAGCACGGCGATAATGGGCTCTCTGTCCGTAACCGATCAGGCGGAGAGTCTGGAATCGCTCATGTCTCGCTACCAGCAGGCGGATGAGGCGGCGGCCGCGGCGCTCGTCAGGCGCGTGACGCCGCTTCTGCGCCGCTACTTCCTCACGCAGGCCTCCAATCGGATTCACGCCGACGATTTGCTTCAAGACACCTGGATGCGCCTCCATCGCGCCCGCCATACTTACCGGCCCGGCGAACCGGTTCTTCCCTGGGTCCTCGCCATCGCGCGCTACGCCAACCTGGATCACTACCGTAAATCCAGCCGTCGGGATGCGCACGAGCGGCAGGTGGATGTCCTTCCGGATCCCCCTGGCCCGGCCGCGCCGCCGTCGGATGTCCCGGATATCGATACCATGTTGTCCGCATTGCCCGAGCGGCAGCGCGAAGTCATTGTCATGCTCAAGATTTCCGGAATGTCAGTTGACGAAGTGGCGCGCGCCACCTCGTCAAGCCCCGGTTCCGTGAGACAGAAAGCTCACCGCGCGTATCAGAAACTGCGGGAAATCCTGTCTGTCCCTAGGAGGACACCATGACGCCCGACGAAATCGGCAGAATACTCGCAGAGGCCGCGCATCGCGCCCTTCCCGAGGGTGGAGGCGACGATCGCGCCGCCGCGCGCGCCGAGGCTGCCATCCTGAAGGATTTGCATTCCGTCACGCCGCTGGCGCCCTCCTGGCTGTACATCCTAATTTTAGTGCTGCTGTTCGCGGCCGCCGCCGTGGACAGCGCGTCGGTTCTGGGAATGGCAGGTCTGTTTGCCCTCAGCCCGCCCCAGCGCGCACTGATTTTCGGCGCCCTCTTCGGCACTGCGAGTCTGGCTGCCGTGGCTTGCTCCCGCCAAATGCGTCCGGCGTCCGGAAGAAATCTCAGTCCTCTGGCCTGGCTCCTGGCGACTTCACTCCTTGCCCTTGTCTTCGCACTGTTATTTGGCGGCTATGACCTTCTTCACTTTGTGCACGATGGCATCCCCTGTCTGGTCGCCGGATTGAGCGTGGCCGTCCCCACCGGCTTTGCGATCGGCCTGCTCCTGCGCCGCGGGTTCGTGCTCGATTGGAGCGCTGCCGGCCTCGCCGCCGGAGTCCTTGGCGGACTAGCTGGTTTGGCTATGCTCGAAATGCACTGCCCAAACCTGAAAGCCATCCACGTCATCGTGTGGCACGTGGCTGTGCTCATGGTAACCTGCGCGCTGGGCTTCTTGGTCGGCCGGGTCTCAATTTGAGATCCTGCAGTGTCCGGCTGCAAACCATTGAAACATATGCTGGGCCCGTGGCGACTCAAACGCCAGACCTCTACCGGGTCAGCTTAAACACCCCGCCGCCTATCCACGACTCCAACTCATACTCGCCGCTGTTGGTTCCGAAGGTTCCAAAAACGGCGCCCGTCGCATCGCGCACCAAACCGGCGTTAGGGAAGGACCCATAAGACTCGCCCGTGAAGCTGTACAAAACCGAAAACTGGCCGGACGTGTCGATCTCGAAAACGACGCCGCAGCCGGTCTCCACGCAAATGATGCTGCCGCCGCTGCCGCCGAAGAACGTGGTCCCGTAGATGCCGCCGGCGGAATCGATGGTCACACCTAACGGTTCCTCCCCGTCGGCTCCCGTAAACCGATGCAGGATCGTCTCGTGGCCGGAGCCATCCACCTTGTAGACGGTGCCACAGCCCACGCTCACGGTCACACCAAAATAATAACAGCGTACGCCCTTGCCGCCATACTCGGTAGTCCCGTAGAGATTGCCGTCGGAATCGACCGCCACACCGGCGAAACCGGGTACGGCGCCATCGGAACCGCCCGCGAAGCTATGCAGCACAGTGTAGTTTCCGGCCGGATCCAGCTTATATACCACTCCACACCCGGCCGGCGCTCCCACGAACTGACAGTTGAGATCGCCGCCATAGGCAGTGGTCCCATAAAGATTGCCGGCCGAGTCGCGGGTCACGCCCGAAGACGCACCGGTGCCGCCGGCGCCGCTGGTAAAGGTGTGCAGCACGGTGTAATTGCCGGCCGTATCCAGCTTAAAAATCACACCGGCGTTTCCATAGAGATTGCCCTCGGGATCGAGGATCACTCCCGCCGCGGGACCGCCCCCATTCGCACCGCCCGTGAAGTTATACAGCACCGTCTCGTTTCCGGCGGCATCCAACTTGAAGATGACGCCCGCGTCCGCGCTGCCCCCGGTAGCAGTTGTCCCGTAAAGATTGCCTGCCGCATCGCGGACCACGCCTGCCTTGGGTATCCCGCCGTCGGCTGCGCCGCTGAACTCATGCAGCACCGCGTAGCGGCCTGCGCCATCCACCTGGTAGACCACCCCTTGATTGGCGGCCCCGCCTACGTACGTCGTCCCGTAAAGATTGCCGGAAGGGTCGGCCATGAGCCCGCTGGTAGGGCCGCTCCCATTGTCCCCGCTAAAGCTGTACAGCGCGGTTTCGTTGCCCCGCGGATCGACTCGGTACACGACGCCGTACCCCTCTGTGCCGCCGTAATAAGTCGTGCCATCCAGATTGCCATCCGGGGCCAGCAGCACACCTGCCTTCGGAGTCGCCCCATCGGCTCCGCCGGTGAAGGTGTAGAGCACCGCATAATTGCCGTCCGCATCCAGTTCGTAAACCACCCCGCAACCCCATCCCTGGGCACAGCCGCGTTTGCCACCCAAGGCCGTTCCGTACAGGTTGCCGGCCGAATCGCGAACCACGGGACTGAGTAACTGGCCATCCGCGCCGCCTGTCGCGCCGCCCGTAAAGGTGTACAGCACCGTGAAGCTGCCCGCCGTATCAAACTTGTAAAGGAATCCCGGGCTGCCTGCAGGGCCTTCTCCAGTGCCGTAGATGTCACCTTTCAGGTCGAGCACGACCGTGCCGAACGGAAAGTTTCCGCCAACCGCACCCGCATACAGCACGGTGAAATGGCCTGCCGCATCCAGCTTATACAACGAGTAACCGGCTGTTCCGTAAAGATTACCAGCGGCATCGGCGGTTACGGCGGAGGTGGGATATAAATCCTCTTCTGAAAAGTTGTACAGCTCCGTGATATTGCCAGCGCTATCCAGTTTGTAAATGCCGCCGCAGCCATACCGTGTACACTGCTCCTGGTAGTTCGTGGTCCAGTAGACGTTGCCCGCCTGGTCGAGGGTTGGCGGCGAGGGATTGAAGGGGCTGGCAAGCATCGTAAAATTGCCGGCCGTATCTAGCTTGAACACTACGTTCTGGGCGGAGCCGTAAAGGTTGCCCGCGGCGTCACGAACTACACCGCCGCTGAGCTGCTGTGTGCTGGTGAAGTTATACAGCGTCGTGACATGGCGGGCCGCATCCAACTTGTACACCACGCCTTCGCCTCCCGATCCGCCGATCTGCGTGGTTCCATAAAGGTTGCCCGCCGTATCTCGCACCACCGGGCTGCCGGGATAGACACCC
>JBEKMJ010000137.1:0-20238 GCA_050008575.1 Bryobacteraceae bacterium | reverse complement strand
TCTGTCCGGACAGCGTGGCGAAGAAGAACGAGTTGGCGCCGGCAATGTGGGCCATTTGTTCACCGAAGCTCATTTCATCGGGGTTGGGCTTAAAAGAATAGTCCGCCGCGGGCATTTGTTCCGCTAACGCCAGCACGTATTTCTTGGAAGTCTTCCAATGACCCACCAGCACGCCAGTAACGCCCGCATCCTGCGCCAGCGCGGGCAGCACCAAGGCCGCGCCCAAGAAGAAGACCGTCGTCAATCGATACATTTTGAATCCCTCCTCATCTACCATACTGTAGGTCCGGCCGCCGCGCTGGCTTGGCAGCTACGGCTTCAACGTCCCTTTGGCCTTGGCCACCGGGATCAGCGTCGGATAGAACTGCACGAACGTCTCGTCTACCGCGCCGTTCTTAGCATGGCACGTCTGGCAGACTGAGTTGGCGGGAAATGGCTTGGCTGTCCGTTGAGCGCCGCCGAATTCGAAGAACGCCCATTTTGTGGGGTAGCGTTCCGCGTCTTTGAGGTGGATCTCCAGTCCGGCCAAGCCTTCCTGGTAATGGCCGCCATTGTTGATGGAGCCTTTGGTGGCGGAGTAGCGGACCTCCAAAGCAAACATGGTCTTATCCGGCCAGGAGCCGGTTTGAAGAAATGCCGTGTAGGCCAGTGGCGTCACGAAGACATTGTCGAAGCGCTCGGAAGAGGGCGCGGCGGCGGAGTCGATAGGCCCATAGGTCATCCCCAAACCCGAACTCAGATAGATCCATTCGCGATAGTTGTCCGGGCGCATAAGCTGGCCGTCGGCGGTGAACCGCGGATCGCCGGTGGGAGCCTCGGCGGGCAAGCGCAGCCACATCAGCGACAGCGCGATCAGTAGTCTCTTGAGCATTGCTAATATGCTATCGCAGCCGAGTCGGGAGAAGTTCTCCGCCAGTTCGGCGAACCTCCTATTTGGCGCCCGCCGCGCCCTCCGCTTTTCGGGCGGCGCTGAGGCGGGATTCCACCCAGGAGTTTCCTTCGTGGCAGGCATACTCGAAAATCCGGTCGCTGGTGGCGGCCCAAGGGTATTCGATAGTCCACGGTTTGGTGAATGTAGCCGGGTCGTCGATGGTCGCCCGATAGAGCAGCGTATCCGCGCCGGCGCGGGATAAACGCTCGACGACGTGGAGACTTTCAGTGCCGCCATGGAACGCGCCCAGTCTGTTGAAGTTGGTGGTGTCGATCACCAGCGTATCGCCCTCCCAAGAGCCGATAGAGTCGCCCAGCCATTGGCGGACGGACGGCGCCGCATGCGTTGCGTTCATGCGAACGATGCGCGCGTCGTGGATCATCTCGCCGAGAATCATCACGTAGCCGGGCGTTTGGACGATCTGATAATTGCTGTTGTAAACCTGCGGAACCATGGGTACGGGACTGAAGGCCATGCAGCGGTCCTTGAGCGGGAGATCTTTCACGCTGTCGGCGCGATCGCGATTCTCCCTTCGGGCCGCTGCACGCTGTTTGGCCTCGGGCGTGAGGCTCGGAATTTTTCCATCCGCCGGATCGACGATCAGCGAGGTTCGCTTCAATCCGTTGACGCGTGCGAGCGCCGATCCCATCTCCCAAGCCTCACTCTCCTCCGCGCCGATGGCGTTGGATTCCTTCTCGTGTGCCAGCGCGTCCGCGGGCAGATCCGGCCGCTCTTCGAAAATCCGGTGATCTTTCTTCTCAAAAGCGAGTGCTTCCTCCTCGGAGAGAGTGGCTTTGCCGGCAAACTCCGCGGGGCGCTCCAATGGGGTGAGGGTGGTGTTGGTCCAAGTCCCCTGCAGGTCGGGATGCCCGTCGGGAGCGCGCGGCAGAGGCTGCGCGGTGCAGGCTGCCGCGAGCGTCAAGACCAGCGCTGCGATTGGAGTGAGACGCCCAGTGATCACGCTGGTTTCCTAGAGGGAAACATTCTACCAGACCGCCTGGACGCGCGGCAAATCGCGGGGCGACTAATGAAGGGAAAGGGCCGGAGTTTAAGAATCCCGAAACAGAGCGCGAAAGCCTTCCTGCTCGAAGTGCCGGTTATTGGTCAGAGCCTCGGTAATACCTTCGCGGCGCATTGTCTGCATGGCAATGCAGTCTGTGAGGCTGTAGACCTTGTCCGGCTGCGACTGGTAGAGATCAAGTCCGGCAAGAAATGACTCCCGGCTCTGCGGGATCACGCGAATTTTCGGGTTGGTCAGAAGACGGCGCACGGTCGTGGCCGCACGTCCGCGGTGCCAGGGGTCGGCGGAATAGAACGTCATGAAATTCCACCAGGACTTCGTCGGTCGTATAAATCAGAACGCCGGCGAGGCCAGCATCCACGGCGGTCGCAGCCGCATAGCTGGAGTCGTCCGGGCTCGCTAAGGCAACCCGGTAAAATGTATCGGCGAAGACCTTGGTCACTAATCTCTCTTGGGCAGGCCGTACACGTAATGGTCAATCTGCCGGGCGCCGTCGCGGGGAAGTTTGGCCCGCACGTCGGCAGGCATGTCACCCCAAAACTCTCGCATGACCTCCGAAATGGGTCGCTCGTCCGCCCGAGATGCCGCGTTCGAGCCGTTCGAGCCGGCTTCCTGGTAGGCAAGCCGCAGCCATTGCTCGACCGTCGACCCCAAAGCCTGGGCCTTGAACGTCGCTTCCTTGTCCGGGGCAAGATCAAGCGTGACCGTCATAAAGTTCTCTCCACTTCATCGTAGTAGGGTTGATTTTACGCTATTTGGGCGGGATAGTCACGCGTTGCGGGGCGGGCGCCTAATCTTGGCTGCAAGCCCACGGCGCAAACGAATCCTCAAAATTGATAATCGACAGGCTTGATGTTCTTGGCGCGCAAATATACGATGCACTGACCGCGGTGGTGCGCTGTGTGATCGGTTGCCAGCAGCAATAATTCCATTCCAGTCATCTTACCCCTACGCAAGTCGAAGGATTCGTGGAAGCGCTCGAGCGGCAGGTTTTCGAGCGCGGAGATGACGAAATCGTAAGACGTGTTGAGCAACTTCAGCACCGATGCCTTGTCGAAATCCTTGGGCTTGCCGATCGGGTCCTTCTGTCCGGACAGCGTGGCGAAGAAGAACGAGTTGGCGCCGGCAATGTGGGCCATTTGTTCACCGAAGCTCATTTCATCGGGGTTGGGCTTAAAAGAATAGTCCGCCGCGGGCATCTGCTCCGCTAAGGCGAGCACGTATTTCTTGGAAGTCTTCCAATGATCCACCAGGGCGCCTGTAACGCCCGCATCCTGCGCCAGCGCGGGCAGCACCAAGGCCGCGCCCAATAAGAAAGCCGTCGTCAATCGATACATCTTGAACCCTCCTGATCTACGATACCGTAGTGAACTACCTATCTGGCTTGGCGCCCGCCTCTCCCTCTTTGTTCCGTGCGGCGCTGAGGTGGGATTCCACCCAGGAGTTTCCTTCGTGACAGGCATATACGAAAATCCTGGTAGTGGGTCAGTTTGCTTTTGTGCCGCAGATAATGCCAACGCCACCTTGTTCACAAAATGGAGGGCGGCCAGGATTGGCCGCCCTCCAGAGCCAAATTGACCCACTACCGGATATTCGATGGTCCACGGTTTGGTGAAAGTAGCCGGGTTCGCTCTGAATCGGGGAGCTGCAAACCGGTACGCCGGGACGATAAAGCAATCACTACTGTGCGGCGCAAGTCAGACGGCAAAGTGCCGCCGTGCAATCAGGCCGGCAATCCGTTCCAGGTAATATTGGTCGGTGGCATCGAAATCGTCCGGCTTATCGCTGTCGACATCCAGCACCAGGCGGGTGGCTCCGTGATCGACCAGCGGCACCACGATCTCCGAACGGGATAGGCTGCTGCATGCAATGTGTCCTGGAAATGCTTCGACATCCGGCACCAGAATGGTCTGTTGGCTTGTGGCCGCCGCCCCGCAGACGCCTCGGTCGAATGGAATGGAGCCGCACGCGAGCGGTCCCTGAAAAGGGCCGAGCGTCAGCAGGTTTGGCGCTGTCGTTCTGTAAAACCCTACCCAGTGAAAATTGAATGCCTGCTTCAGGATCGCGGCTATGTTGGCGAGGTTGGCGATGAGATCGTCCGTCCCAGCCATCACCGACTCGATCTGAGGCAGGATCTCGCGATAAATCTCCAGCTTCGTACCGTTCTCCGGAAGCGTAAGCTGTTCAGCCATTCCGCTGTTCCGCGCCGCTTGGAAAGTCAGGCGGGCAGACCATCGCCTCGCGTGGTCCGCCGCCTTCACGTCCCGTTCAGAGCTTGACCGTGACGGTCTTCACCTCAGTGTACTGCTGCAAGCCGTATTCGCCCAACTCGCGGCCAATCCCGGACTGCTTAAAGCCGCCGAAGGGAGCCGCCGCGTCGAATACGTCGTAGCAATTCACCCATACCGTGCCCGCGCGCACCCCGTTGGCGATCGCGTGCGCCTTACCGATGTCGCGCGTCCATACCGCGGCCGCCAGGCCATACATGGTCCGGTTGGCTCTGCCGATGACGTCGGACATGTCCTTGAACCTGATGATGCTCATCACCGGGCCGAAGATCTCCTCTTCGGCAATCTTCATGTGATCCTGCACATCGGCGAACACGGTCGGCTCCACGAAATAACCCCGGTCGCCCCACCGTCCACCGCCGCATAACAAGGACGCTCCCTCGCGCTTTCCGGCGTCGATATAACTCAGCACTTTGTCGAATTGCGCCTGATCGACCTGCGGCCCCTGCTCCGTCGAGGCATCGAAGGGGTCGCCCACTTTGCGCGTTCTCGCCCGGGCTACGCTCTTCTCCACAAATTCGTCGTAACACTTGTCCTCGACGAAGAGCCGGGAGCCGGCGCAGCAGCACTGTCCCTGGTTGAAGAACAGGGCGAAGTGCGATCCTTCGATGGCCTGATCCATGTCGGCGTCGGCGAAAACAATGTTGGGACTCTTCCCGCCCAGTTCCAGCGTGACTCGCTTCAGATTGGATTTCGCGGAAGCCTCCATGATCAGGTGGCCCACCTCGGTCGAGCCCGTGAACGCAACCTTGTCCACGTCCATGTGATTGGCGATGGCTGCGCCGGCCGTGGGACCGTAACCGGGCAGCAGATTCACTACTCCTTCCGGAAAGCCAGCCTCCAGAATCAGCTCGCCGACGCGCAATGCCGTGAGCGGAGTCTGTTCGGCCGGCTTCATCACCACCGTGTTTCCGGTGGCCAGCGCCGGAGCCAATTTCCACGCCTGCATCAGCAACGGAAAATTCCACGGGATGATCTGTCCCACTACACCCACCGGTTCGTGCCGCGTGTAGCAGAAGTAATCGCCCGCGATCGGTATGGTCTTGCCTTGCACCTTGTCCGCCCAGCCCGCGTAGTAGCGATAGCATGCCACGGTCAGCGGGAGATCGGCAGCCTTGGCAACCTGGTACGGCTTGCCGTTATCCAACGACTCCAGCAGTGCCAATTCATCCGCGTTCTGCTCGATCAGATCGGCCAGCCGGTTCAGCAGGCGGCCTCGTTCGGCGGCCGAAATCTTCCGCCACGCGCCTCCATCGAAGGCGGCGCGCGCGGCGCGTACGGCCTTGTCGACGTCGGCTGAATCGGCTTCCGCCACTTGGGCGATTTCCTCTCCCGTGGCGGGGTTAACGGTGGGAAATGTCTTGCCGGATTCGCTGTTTACCCACCGGTTGTTGATCAATAGTCTGGTCGCTTTAATGGCGACCGGGGTTTCGACATTCGCTAATGCAGACGCCATGGTCATCCCTCCTTGATGCACCGATTCGGCTCGGTGCCAGCCGGGTGTTCGAGGCCCATCGCCTCCAATGCCAACTGCCGTTCGACTGCCCTTGTAAATTGACAGTGTACCGAATAACGGACGCCTTGCGCCGTTCATGGCGCAGGCCCGTGGCCCATCGGTTGCGCGGAGCGATATAAGCAGCTCGCCGCTGCACAGCGATGAGCGGCCAGGCTGATGCAACAAAATGCACAAAACTGCCCAATTTATCAACACGCGCCCGCACTCATCGCCATCTCGACCTCGCTACAACAACCTCGACACCTCTGCGTTCGCGCAGCCCGCCGCAGCCAAATGAGCTAACTCGCGGGGCCGCCAAACGCTTCGGCCCAAAAACACTCTCCGAAAACCTCGACTGGCTCGTCACCCCCAACCAGCGCGCCGGCCATGTGGGCCATCTGCTCGCCGAAGCTCATTTCATCGGCGTTAGGCTTAAAACGATACCGTAGGCTTGAACGCCGCGGCATCAGGCGTTTGGCCGCGGACCGCCGTACACCGCGCGCTCGAAATCGCCAAGCATCCCGACCGCTTCCTTATCCACGAACGGCAGGAACTGCATCATCGCCACCGCGCACAGGGAGCGCTTCGGATCGATCCAGAAGAACGTATTAAAGAGACCTGCCCACGCCAGGCTTCCAGCCGAGCGTCCCCCGTCGTATGCGGTCGTATTGAGCAGGAATCCCAGCCCCCACTTCTCGCTGGCTCCAGGTTGCATGTCTACATCGCTCGAAAAGTCCGCGCGGTAGCTCTTCATCTTGCCCGCGGTTGCGGCGCCAATCTGGTTGATCTCCATGCTCTCCACCGACTTCGGCTCCAGGACCCGGGCGTTGTTGCTTCCGCGCCCCTTGCCGAGGATCGTCTGCATGAACCGCACATAATCGCCGGCGGTGGAATACAATCCGCCGCCCCCGCCGAACTCTTTAGGGGCCCGCGGCGGGACCCGCGGATTCTGCCGCAACGACCCATCCGCCTGCCGCGCGTAGCCACTAACCAGCCGGTCGAATTTTGACGCCGGCACAAGATAGCTCGTATCCCGCATATCCAGCGGTCCCAGAATCCTGGCTTGAAAATACTCTTCCAGGTTCATGCCGCTCACCGCTTCCACCAACCGCCCGGCCCAATCGACTCCCATACCGTACTGCCAGCGCGTGCCCGGTTCAAACATCAGGGGCGGCGGATCCGGAACGCCATTCTTGGCTTTCGATGTGTACTGGAACATTTGTGGATCCCATATGTCGTAACACATGCCCGACGTGTGCGTGAGCAAGTGCTTCAGCGTCACGGGAGTTCGGGCGGGCCGCAGCCTCGGTTTGCCGGTCTCCGCATCGAAGCCTTCGAGAACCTCCAATTTGTCGAGCTGCGGCAGATGTCTTGAAACCGGCTCATCCAGCTTCACCTTGCCTTGCTCCACCAGTTGCAGAGCCGCCACGGTGGTGATGGGCTTAGTCATCGATGCGATGGAGAAGATAGAATCGGCGTTGACCGGCAGCCCCGATGAATCCCGTGTGCCGAAAGCGCCCGCATAAAGGATGCCGCGTTCGTTAGCCGCCATACTTACGACCGCCGGGATCTTTCGTTGCGCGATTCCGGAGCGCAACGCGTCATCGATCCTGGCTGCTTGGCTGGTGGCGCCGCGCAGTCGTGCGCCCGCCACGCCCAGCACGGCGACTAGGCCGCCAAACTCTCTACGACCGATCTGCCGCATTTTTTGTCCGGACCACGAGTAATTATACATCGAACCGCCGTTGTGGGGCGGGCTCGGAGGCCAATGTCACTTAGTTTTCCCAATCCTGGTACTCTGACCCCGAACAGGCTCCATCGTCACGATGAAGGGCGCCAGCGTCGGCTACCTCCCGCAGGAAGGTCTTTCCCTCTACGGCCGCGGCGTCTTCGCCAAATATGTGAGCGTCTTCGCCGGCGTCCTCGCCCTCGAACAGAACGGGAAACCCTCGCGTACAAGTGTTGAACGCCGGAGAGATTGCAGGATGTTCTATTCGACACACGGCAGTTGATTCATGAATTTAAAAATGCGGCACAGCCAGTTGCTAATTAATTCGATAACCAGCATTATCATAGAGTGTTGTCGCATTCGGCCAGTTGGCGAATTCCGTGGACAAGGTACAGCCTGCTCCGGCGTGTACCGGAACGATACAAAAATGTTCTCGACTGGAGTTACCGAGACACTCGTTCACCAAATGCCGTGAACTATTTGCTCCGGAGATTCGATCTTGGGTGACGGCTTCGCAACGCGACTGACCATTTCAACACGATTCAACAGGGAACGGGAGTGTGTGTACCGGCGCCACACGCAGCCTTCCAACTGAAATGCTGGGTATCTATCCGCCCGCCCCTAACAAACAGATACTCATAACATAGCGGAGTAAATCGCATGCGAATTGTGAAGAACATACCTGCGCGCATTCGCGCGGCTGGCATGTTATTAGTCTCGGCCGGAGTGGTTTTGTTTCTGTTGTGGCGCACTATAGGCCCGGCAAACGCGCAGGGACCCAAGAACATGGATTGGCCGTTCTACGGCAACGATTCGGCCAATACCCGTTATCAGAATGTCGACCAGATCAATCCGTCTAACATCAAGAATCTCCAGCCCGCTTGGATATTTCACACGAAGAATCACGATACGAAAGCGTCGATGGAGCTGTCGCCGATTGTGGTAAACGGGACGATGTATATAACCGACGGCGACGATGAAGTGTTCGCCCTCGACGCTGCGACCGGACAACAAACATGGAAGTACCATCCCAGCGATATGCCGCCGTTCGGTCAATTGCCGTTATGTTGCTCCAGGAACAATCGCGGCGTGGCCGTGGGCGCTGGAAAAGTATTTTTGGGACGGCTGGATGCCACCCTGGTAGCCTTGGATGCCGACACGGGAGCCCAGCTTTGGCGAGCGGTCGTGGATGACTACACGGACGGTTACTCGATAACCATGGCGCCCCAATTCATCGACGGAAAAGTAATCGTCGGCGTTGCCGGCGGCGAGTATCTGATCCGGGGCCACCTGGACGCATACGACGCCAAGACCGGAACTCGCCTCTGGCGGTTCTATACCACCGATCCCAAGACCTTCGCGGGCGATTCCTGGCAAACGGGTGGTGGTCCCATCTGGCAAACGCCGGCATTCGATGCGAGCTTAGGTATGCTATACGTGACCACGGGGAACGCCGGGCCGGATATTAACGGACAAGAACGAGAGGGCACGAACCTCTTCACAGCGTGCATTGTCGCGCTGGATATTCAGACCGGCGAGGTGCGATGGTTCTTCCAGGAAGTACACCACGATTTGTGGGACTACGATTCGACCCCGCCGGTAATCCTGTTCACGGTCAATAATACGCCCGCCCTGGGCCACGCGGGCAAGGCGGGAGTCATGTTCATCCTGGACCGCAAGACCGGTACTCCCCTGTTTCCAGTGGCGGAGGTGCCGGTGCCCACGACACCCGGTTGGCAACACCCTTGGCCTACGCAGCCAGAGTCCGGGATCGAATCGCTGACCCCCCACTCGATCGGATCGGTGCCTCCAGGTTTCACTGCCGCTCCTATGTGGACAGTTCCGCAGAACGCGCCTTTAGTGATTCAGCCGGCGTCTTCAGGCGGCCTCGAGTGGCAGCCCATGGCTTTCAGTCCGCGGACGGGGTTCGTCTACCACGGGACCCGGTACGCCCCCCAAGTATTTCAAACCGCTCCAGGTAGCGTTGGCGGTACGCTCCCAGGTTGGGGATCGACAACCGACAACGTGCCAGGCATCGTCGGATTTGGTCTTTATGGGGCCATCAACACCGCAAACGGAAAAATCGCCTGGAAGATCAAGGTTACCGACGCGGCAGGTTCGGGAATGCTGGTAGCCGGCGATTTGGTCTTCTTCGGCGAGACAAGCGGGAACTTTCGAAGTGTAAGTGCGGCTTCGGGGGACTTACTGTGGACCTTTGACGCTACCACGATCAACGATGCCGGAAGTCCCACGGCTGCGCCGATCGCTTACATGGTGAACGGCCGCGAGTTTATCGCTAATGCCTTCGGCGGCAATCCGAATGAAGGCAGTGCGAACAAATCGGGCGATGCAGTGATTGTGTTTGCTTTACCGGGCATGCAGTAGCTGGACAGGCGGCGGGATCGGCCAGCCAGCCTACGGTGCCGGCTACACGGTCCCGGCGGACTGGTTGCATCCACGCAGGCGGGAGCTTCACTGTCGAGTAAAGGAGGTATAAAGTGAATTGGACGAGCCCCGATTTCGAAGTAATCGCAGTAAGCTGCGAAATCAATTCCTACGCGCCGGCTGAACTCTAAGCCGGAGCAAACCAGGTAATTCCCCGGCCCAGTCGCGGGCCAAAACGGACGGGCTGCGTGCACACGCGGTCCGTCCACCACTATCGATTCCACTAACAAGTTCGTAGCCGCCTCGGCCACGTTCACCAATGGCGGCTTCGAGGCTGGTCCTTGCGAGATTGCGCTGCCGGGAAATGGGGCATATCCGGATGACGGCCCTCCGTGAAGCCGGGGCTTTCTTTGCCGAGTTGCGGCCTGCGCGATGCTTGGGGTCGAGATCGCGGCCACAAGCACTCGGCTCCAGCCCGCCGATCGCCCACCATCCGCCCCCATCCCGCTACAATTGTTCTTTACACTCCCCGCCCATGATCCAACTCACCAGGGCCGCCAAACGCTTAGAGGCCCCAAAACACTCTTCGAAAACCTCGACTGGCTCGTCACCCCCAACGAACGCGCCGGCATCGTCGGCTCGAACGGCACCGGCAAATCCACCCTCCCTAAAATCGTGGCTGGCATGGAGTCGCTCGACGCCGGCTCCATCGTCACCATGAAGGGCGCCAGCGTCGGCTACCTGCCCCAGGAAGGTCTCTCCCTCTCCGGCCGCACCGTCTTCGCCGACCTGCTGGACGAAGCACTGATGGACGAACCTATCCAAAAGCGGCCACGTGAGCGACGAGAGCCCCCTCCCCACGCCCATGCCGCCGGAGGGAACAGGCAACGGCGCTCTATCGCACGCAGGATGGGCGCACCCGGATCAACGTCAGGCTGATCCAGGAGTCCGTTTGGTTGACCCTCAATCGGATCGCGGACCTCTTCCAGCGCGGCAAATCGGTCATCTCAAAGCACATCAAGAACATCTTCGACACCGGCGAACTCAACCGGCAACGAACTGTTGCAAAGTTAACAGTTCGAACCGAGGGCGGCCGGTCCGTAACGCGGAAATCGAATTCTACCGCCCGGAGGCGATCCTGGCGCTCGGCAGGCTATCCCGAACACATCGACTTTTTTCCCCGTACAATAGTTTTGATCAGTAGATCCGAATCGAGGAGTGTTTGTGTTGTCGCGCTTGATCTTTTGGCCATGGTTCGCAGGCCTCGTGGCTCTGCTGAGCGGTCTGTTTGCCACTAGAAAGTCCTTCTCGGCAGCCGCAGGGCTGGAGAAGGTAATCGTGTTTGGACCTATCTTCTTTGCAGCGCCGCTCGCGGAATTCGGAGCTGAGCACCTCACAAATTCGCGGTCGATCTCCCAACTGGTTCCACCGTGGATGCCGGCGCATATGTTCTGGACCTGGTTTGTCGGCATCGCGCTCATCGCGGCGGCCGTCGGCATCGCCCTGCGGATCCACGTCCGCACAGCGGCGATGCTCCTGGGAATCATGTTCATGTGCTTCGTGCTCGTGATCCAAATCCCAAACGTCGTAGCCAACCCGCATAACCGGATCTTCTGGGCAATCGCTTTCAGAGACCTGGCCTTCGCCGGTGGCGCGTTTGCGCTGGCCGCCACGCCGGTGAAGCCCCTGCGCATCGTGGCCAGATTCTTCGTTGCCGTGCCCCTCCTCTTCTTCGCCGTCGAACACTTCCTGCATCCGCAATCCGCGCCCGGCGTGCCCCTCGAAATGGTGACACCGGACTGGGTCCCGATCCGCGCTTTTTGGGGATGCCTGACGGGCGCCGCCCTGCTCATCTCCGGGGCGGCCATGCTGGTACTCAGTAGACACGCCCGCCTTGCTGCCACGTTACTCGGCTCACTGCTCGCGCTGCTGGTTTTGTTCCTTTATTTGCCCATCTTGCTCACCGCGGCCCAGCCTGCGCTGCTCGAGGGCATCAACTATGTCGGCGATACGTTGCTCTTCGCCGGCGTTGTGCTGCTGGCGGCGGCCATCATGCCGGGCGGAGTGTCCCAGGCCGCTGTGGCGCGCGATGAGGTCCCGGCGCCGCCAAGCCACGCGCAGTAGCGGTCGTTTAGCTTTCGATGGCGGCCAATCTTGGCCGCAGCCGCCTTTTAGGCGGCCAGTGCCGGCTGAAAGCCGGCTGCGGGCAGAATCGCCCGCCCTCCAAAACCAAACGGACTCGCTGTTGCGTCTATGACTCTGATTTGCTCTGATTTGCTCCTGACGCGCTGCCTGCCTCTGTGGTAGATTTGCGCTCATGCGGATACTCTTCGTTTTCTGTTTGGTCGCATCGTTGGCGCTCGGCGCAAGTCTGCCGACCGCCGCTCCGGAACAGGCCGGCTTCTCCACCGATCGCCTGAACCGGATCAACACCGTCATGCAGGAACACATCGCCACTGGCCGCCTGAACGGCGCTTCCGGCCTCATCGCGCGCAACGGTAAGGTCGTCTTCCGCCAGACTTGGGGTTCTTATAAGCCCGACACGATCGTGCGTATGTATTCGATGACCAAAGCCATCACCGGCGTCGCCGCCATGATTCTCTACGAAGAGGGCAAGTTTTCGCTCGCCGATCCCGTATCGAAGTACCTGCCGGAGTTCACCAAGATGAGCGTGGCTCAAGAATCGTTTGACGCCGCCGGCCACCGGACATACTCCACCGTTCCCGCCGATCGTCCCATCACGGTCCGCGACCTGTTCCGCCACACCAGCGGCCTCGACTACGACGGACCAAAGGACGAAAACGGCGAGCCGGCTTACAAGAAGCTGGGTGTGACGGGCGGAAACGGGTGGGTACCTTTCGATTTGGGGGAAGCGGTACGGCGTCTGGCTACCGCTCCCTTAAACCACCAGCCTGGCACGACGTTTCATTACGGCCTCTCGATCGACGTGCTGGGCCGTCTCGTGGAGGTCCTCTCCGGCAAACCGCTCGACCAGTTTTTCGAAGAGCGGATTTTCCGTCCGCTCGGTATGAAGGATACCGCCTTCTTTGTGCCGGAAGAAAAATGGAATCGCCTGGCAGTCCTCTATACGCCTAAAAAGGGCGGCGGCATCGAACCTTCCACCGCCCCCGCGCAAGAGAACTTCAAGCGGAAGCCAACGCTGCTATTGGGCGGAGCGGGCTCGGTATCGACTCTCGACGATTATGCGCGATTCGTCACCATGTTGCTGAACGACGGCGAACTGGAAGGCGTGCGCATCCTCGGCCGCAAGTCGGTCGAACTCATGCGCAGCGACCACCTCGGCACGCTCGCACGCACCGGCGGCATGCCGGCGGAAGGTTACGGTTTCGGCTTGACGTTTGCCGTGAATCTGGGCCCCGGCAAGTCGGCGAACGTCGGCTCGGAGGGCGAATACAATTGGGGAGGCGCGGCGGGAACAAGCTTTTGGATCGACCCCAAGGAACACATGGTCGGCGTCTTCCTGGTCAATGTCCTGCCCAGCAACGAGGTCGTGGCCGCCGGCCAGTTTAAGAGGTTGGCCTACGATGCCTTGGTGGATTGAGCTCCATTTTGCAATCCGAGATGCACACTGGCAACGTGTCGTGCCATCGACAATAGGCGCGCTCCGCGCAATGAGGAGCCGTTAGTGGTCTGCTTCTGGGAAGTGACAGAGACCGCTAGCGATATTACCTGACAATGCCGTCATGTCGCTGGCCCGGAACAGACGGGTGGGTTCCTTCCGATAAAGCATTCGTTGACCCGATACGCTGGTATCGTAACCGCCAATCCTCTCCAGCCCTTGCGGAATCTTGACTGGCTAAGCGTGTCCAACAGCGCCTGGATCGATGGCAGATCCAAATGCTGCCGGCGCATGACCAAGTCATATCGCGCCGTGACCAAAGGCATGAAATCAAGGCCGAACATATGAATCCAGCAGGAGACGGCCACCCGAGCCTTCTTCCTGGTTGGCCCTCCAAAACAGCAAATGAAATCACGGCAACCGCATTCTTCGGGAAGATCCGGCCGATCGCCGGCATATTTGATTCGCCGCTCGCCTCGTCTCTCAGATGCGTACCGGCAATATGGACGAAGCCCTGCTTGAGGAGCAAGAGCCCTGGGAATTGTTTCGATGCACGAGGAGCAGCTCAATACCGGTCGATTGCAGGTGGCGAGAGAGCACGGACATGCCCGGATCGCACCCGGCGATCGGGATGGGCTCCCAAAATTGCCATCGTGATAGATCTGCACTCCTGGACGGGCAGCCTGGCGAGGGCGGGCCGGAACCCGGCAGAAGCGCGACGTGGTTGGAGAGAAAGTCCGCCGCTGGGAACTTTCCGGTAACGCGAACAGATCCTCCACCCTGACCTGAAGCGCCCGCTCCAATCGCAGGGCACCTGCCGTATTGGGAACGTAGCTTCCCGCCTCTATGGCATAGAGCGTCTGGCGCCCCATACCCACGGTCGTGGCCAGGCCAGCCACGGACAATCCTCGCTTTTGCCGGAGAGACGCCAGGTTGTTCTCAATAGTCCTCGTCGCATGGTTCTCCATCGCGCCATCGCGACCGAGTATATCGTTTGCCTAATCGTCCCGGAATGCGGTAGTCTCTTTTAAAGGACGCTTAACTTTTAAAAAGACAACATGATGATCTCTCGCAAGCTACGTTTGGCCTATGCATCGGCCTCGTCGAGACGGATTCCCGGGAAAGGCGGTCCATCGTGAAACGCTCCGACCGCTCGCAGATCCTCTTCCGGTACGGGAGGCGATGGAAAACTTTGACGCGCGCCGGCTACGTTCCAACGGCTGCCTCACCGCCGCTGGCCCAACCCTTCTTGCTGCTTTTGTGGCTTGTGATGGGGGCGTTCCCGGCGTGGGCCCAAACGGGAGCGAGCCTTTCCGGCTTGGTGACGGACCAACCCGGCGCAGCCCTTCCCGATGTCGCGGTGACCATCAAGAACGTCGCCACAGGTGCAACGCGCACCATCGCGACCGACGCCGGGGGGCACTTTCAGGCGTCCGGCCTGCCTCCGGGGCGCTTCGACATTCGAGCGGCAAAACAAGGGTTCGCCGATGAAACGCGCACGGGAATCAGCTTGGCGGCTGGCCAGGACGCCACGGTCGACATGAAGATGCACCTGAGCACCCCCGACGCCTGCGCGAGCGGCCACGAGTTTGCCACCACCGATTGCACGCTCACCTGGCACGGCATCACGCTGTACGGCGCCTATGACGTCGGCGTCGGCTGGGTCAGCCACGGCTTACCGGAAAACGCCATTAACTATGAAGGCGAATCTCTGGTGAACCGAAACGGCTATCAACATCGATTCCTCATCGCACCGAACAACCTGTCGCAGACGGGTTTGGGCATCCGGGGCAAGGAAGAGTTTCTGCCTGGCTGGTTCGTGGTGTTCAACGCTTCAACTGGCATCAATCCGCAGTCCGGCCAGCTCGCCAACGCGTCAGCCACCGACACCGTCAACAACGGCCTTCCCCGGAGCAGCTATTCCGAAGCCATCGACGGCGCGCGCGCGGGCCAACCCTTCAATGACGAATTCTATGCCGGTATATCGTCCGCGTCTCTCGGCACGCTGACCTTCGGTCGTCAGCGCGCTCTCGGTACCGATGCGATGCTCGCTTACGATCCGGCCGGCGGCAGCTATGCCTTTTCGTACATCGGGTATAACGGCACCATGGCTGGCGGCGGCGACACCGAGGACTCCCGTTGGGACGACGCCCTGAAGTATCGCCTCACCTATGGCCCGGTCCATTTCGGCGCGATGTATAAGTTCGCCGATGGTTCTGGCGGCTGCTACTCGGCCTCCGCAACCTGGACCGCGGCCACCTGTACGCCGGAAGCGCCGCATAACACCGCCTATGGATTCGACTTCGGCGGAGAGTACCGTAGGTTCTCCGCCGACGTCGTCTACCAACATTACAACCAGGCGATCAGCGTATTGAACCCCTTGCTGGGGCCTCAGAGTCCGACGCAGCCATATGAGTCGACCACCAACAGCATCGATACAAACCCCATCAATGGGGCCAATCTGATCGGAACGGCCAACACCGTATATGGCATCGTGACCGACAACAGCGCCATTATGGTCGCCGCCAAGTATGCGTGGGACCCGTTCAAGTTTTTTGGCGGCTACGAACACATCCGGCAGACTAACCCGTCGAACCCGTTGGGCGTTGGCGCCTCGGACCAGGGCGCTTATATCATGAGCGGCGTCGAAGACACCAATCTTGATGCTCCCAAGATCGTGCAGATCCGGTGGACGGGCGTGAAATACGCTTTAGACGGCAAAACCGACATCACTTTGTCCTGGTATCATCAACTGCAGAACGACTTCCGTGTTCCGTCAGCCTGCTCGCCCGAAGCCGGCTTCCGCAGTTCCTGCGCGGGCACCCTCAACGAGTGGTCGCTCTATGCGGATCATCACTTCACCAAGCGTTTCGACGCTTTTGCCGGGTTTGCGTATTCCTACGTGAGCGGCGGTCTGGCCATCGCCATTCCGCATGGCCCCGGCGTCCCCTATAAGTACGACAACAACCTTGCTCCGACAGTCGGTGGCCGTTTCACCTTCTGATCGCGTCCGCGGCGGGATCGGTCGAGAGCCCACATGGGTACCTGAAGCGCGCGAATCGACGCGCTCGGCCGTCTCGTGGAGGTCCTTCTTTGTGCCGGAAGAAGAATGGAATCGCCTGGCGGTCCTCTATACGCCTAATATTACTGGGTCACAAAACTGATCGAAACGTCGTGGCGCAGACTCTCAGTCTGCCGCGCCGACACTCGTGCCGGCGCTTGGCGGGCACGCCAAGACGAGGGTCGAGAATAGTCTCGACCCGGCAGGCAAAAGTGCCCGCGCCACGGGCCGCCAGCAGTTTGTGACCAGTAGTACTAACAGGCTGCGGAAAATGTCAAGGACCGCTTGCTAAAGCGCGCGGCTCAGAATCGTGCGCACGTGCTTGCCGCAACTTACCGAGCCGCGACCGTGAGGGAGCGGTCTGGCCGACCTCTTTTTCCGCAGCCTGCTAAGCTAGCCGCGAACGTTTAGCGAATGGGTTTCAGTCGGGCGATGGCGTCTTCCGTGTATTCGATATCCCCGTCCCAATACTTGATGATCGCGTCACGATTCAATCCAACTCACTTTTTGAGAAGATCCAAATCGTGGGCCGTCATCTTACCTCCACTAACCACCTGAACATCCGGACTAATCGCCACCGACACCAATTCAGAGCTATGGACTTTCGGCCCCTTAGACACCTTTACACGAACATCGTGTGGGGCACCGGCTCTTGGTGAAATCCATACCACGAACGGCAAGCCTGTACGTTTGGGTGAGATGTTAGCGATTTCAAAAAGACCGTCGCCTTGCGGTTCTACTGCGAATTCACTGAATGTCTTCATTCCCAAAGGCGTTCCCATGGTACTTACTATATGGTCGCTGCGTCTTTTGGTTTTCAATTTGTCCCAACGTGCCTGCACAGCTTTGCGCGCGCTCTCACTTCGTTGTGCCGGTGTCATGCTGGCGGCTCTGGCGGGACCGCCCTTCTTGCCACCTTTGGGTCCAAGGGCGACGGCGGCGGGATCTTTCTTCTTTCTTGCAGCAACAGGCATTTCTCCACTATACGTGAGCGCTCACGAGGTGAACAGGGTACGTAGCCGGTCACGTTATAAGGCATGTGCAACTCCGAAGCGCGGCTGGCGCGGCCCTCTGCATCGTCCATGCCGAGCGGAACGCGCGGCGCCTGACAGGCCCATCGACGGGTGGTACCCCAGAGTCTATTGGACGGTACCCATCGACGGCGAATCGGCTCGTCGGCAAACCCGGAGATGCACACAGGGAGCGCTCTAACGTCAGCCGGATGTCACCGTTCGCTCTCACTACAAAATGTCACCGTTCGGACACTTTACAAAATGTAACCGATCGGTTACCATAAGAATTCGGAAGCACCGGAGCCATGATGGTGATCCGAAATTCATCCGATTTGGGGGCCCTGATCCGAGGAGCGGCGGATCAAGCTTGGGCTCGATCAGATCTCCCTTGCCAAGAAAGCGGGAACCAGCCGCAAATGGCTCATCGAGGTCGAGAGCGGAAAGCCGCGCGCGGAAATTGGGCTCATCCTGCGGACGCTCAAGGCTCTCGGCGTCGCGCTTGCGGTCAGTGACGCAGCACCCGCTGGTCCGCCGGCACGCACTAAAACCGCGCCCGAGGCGGTAAACATCGATCAGGTCATAGCCTCCCTCAAGAAACCGCAATGACGAACCAGCTCATAGCCCTGGCCAATGGCCGGGAAATGGGTTCGGTCATCCACCGGAACGGCTCTCGTTCGTCTATGCAGACTCATGGAGACAAGATCGGGGTTCCTATCCCCTGTCGCTCTCCATGCCGCTCGCCGTCGGCGAGCACGGCCATGCCAAGATCGACGCGTTTCTGTGGGGCCTGTTGCCCGACAATGATCGGATTCTCGAAAGCTGGGCACGAAAGTTTCAGGTCTCCCCGCGCAACGCGTTCCGGCTGATTGCCAATGTCGGCGAAGATTGCGCCGGGGCCGTCCAGTTTGTCCGCCCCGACCGGCTGGAATCGTTGCGCACCGAACCCGCCGCCCGAGAAATCGCATGGCTGACAGAAGACGATATGGTCGAGCGCCTCCGTGCCCTGCGAGCCGATCACTCCGCATGGCGCGCCGCGACGGATACGGGACAGTTCAGTCTTGCGGGCGCCCAACCGAAGACGGCCCTTCTCTCGGAAGGGGACCGCTGGGGCATTCCGTCCGGCCGCACGCCGACGACTCATATCCTGAAACCTCCGGCCGGCGAGTGGGATGGCCACGCGGAGAACGAGCATTTCTGCCTGCGATTGGCGAGAGCCTCGGGCCTTGTGGTGCCGAATTCCAGTGTGCGGCACTTTCGCGACGAGATTGCCATCGTGATCGAGCGCTGTGACCGCGTTCTAAGCCGCGGCCAACGGATTCGCGTGCATCAGGAGGATATGTGGCAGGCCTTTGCCTTGCATCCCGCCCGGAAATACGAGAATGACGGCGGGCCGGGAGTCCGCAAGATCGTCGATCTGGTGCGGGAGCACTCAACCCATCCGGAGGACGATGTGCAGTCTTTCCTGGGCGCCATCGCATTCAGTTGGCTCATCGCCGGAACCGACGCTCACGCGAAGAACTATGCCCTGCTTCTCGGCGCGCATGGCGCTGTCCGCCTGGCTCCGTTCTATGATGTGGCGAGCGTCCTCCCCTACCGAGGCATCAATATCAACGAAGCGAAGCTCGCGATGAAGATCGGGGGCGAATACCGCCTCCGGACGATCGGCCTTCGCCATTGGCAGCGGCTGGCGGCGGACGTGCATACCGACGCGGCGGCGCTGATAGATCGCATCAGGTCGATGGCGGCCGGATTCCCGGATTTGATCGCGACCATTCAAAGGGAGATCGAGGCCGAGGGACTGTCTCACCCGGCAATATCAAGGCTGGCGCTCAGGATAAAGTCGAGGGCTAAGCTCTGTCAGGCCCGCTTGGAAATGACATCGGTCACATAGAGAGCGGGCCCCTGAACGAAGGCAGTTCGCGCATCGCCATTTCCGACGGCCCGTCACACCACCCGCCCCGGGGCACCCGCATCCGCCCGGATTCAAGCCGCAGCGCAATGATTCATAAAAGACTTAATCTCATTGGGCTTGACCGGCCCAAAAGCCGCTACAATGGAGCACTACAATCCTGCCCCCGCGCAGACCCCAGCCCAACATGATCCACCTCACCGGGGGCCGCCACAATGAACGATGAGGACCCGCCGCCCTCGCCCGCACCCATGCCGCCGGAGGGCACCGGACAACTGGTGCTCTACCGGACCGAGGACGGGCGCACCCGCATTTCATGCCGCTTAGGAGACGATTCCGTCTGGCTGACCCAAGCGGCCATGGCAGAGCTCTTTCAAACGACGCCCCAGAACATCACCCTGCACATTCGAGCGATCTACCAGGAGGGCGAATTAAGCGAAGACCTAACTTGTAAGGAATACTTACAAGTTCGCGAGGAAGGCCCCCGCCAGGTGAGCCGCCGGCTGAAGCACTACAACCTGAAGCTCGTGCTTGCCGTCGGGTACCGCGTGCGCTCGCCGCGCGGCACACCAGTTCCGCCAATGGGCGACCGCCCAGTTGGAGCAATACCTGGTCAAAGGCTTCGCCATGGATGACGAACGCCTCAAGCAGGCCGGCGGCGGCAACTACTTCGACGAACCGCTCGCCCGCATCCGCGATATCCGTTCCTCGGAGCGCGTGTTCTGGCGGAAAGTCCTCGACATCTACGCCACGAGTGTGGATTACGATCCGCGCGCGGAGGCCTCGCAGACGTTCTTTGCTGTGGTTCAGAACAAGATGCACTGGG
>JBEKMJ010000136.1:0-20331 GCA_050008575.1 Bryobacteraceae bacterium | reverse complement strand
TAGCCGCACGCGTCGGCCGAGTGCATTCTGGCCCTCGCTCCGTAACGTCGTCGTCGGCACGGTACTGACCCGGATCGGTCTTGAGGCAGTGTTGAATATCCGCTTTATTGGCGATTCGCTCGCAATTCGCATTCGCTTTATTTCCTAAATCTCGTTTTTTGGGCTAAATGCGCGACAGGCTTTTCGGTTCATGATCGGATGCGACGAGACCACCGCGTAAACTCGCCCACGACTGAGATTGGGGACGGTCGCCAATGGGCATTGTAAGATAGTAACTGTAACCTACCGTCGTGAGACAGAAGGAACCTATGATTAACCACGCCGCCGCCCGATTCACCCGCTTCCTTTTCATTGCGATCCTGGCCTCCTGGCTCGCCCCACACTGCATCGCCCAAGGATTCGGCGCTTTCCCCCCGTCCTCATCCGGCGCCACTTCCTGCTCTGCCACCGGCGCCAACTGGCTGAACTGCACAATTTCCGGCCCCATCCTGACGCTCGGTGCTGCCACCGGCCAAACCTCTCACCAAGTCATCGGCACGTGTGGATCGGCCACGTCCTTTGCACCCTGCTCTTTGGTTGCCGGCGACATCCCGACCATCCCGCTTTCGAGCGGAGTAAGCGGGACCTTGCAGGCCGCCCAGGAGCCGGCGCATACAGGTGATTGCACGAACACAGCCGGGAATCTGGCGATGACCTGCACCAAGACGAACGGCGTCAGCTTCGCGGCTTCCGCGACCACCGACGCAACGAACGCTTCCAATATTGGCAATGGGACTCTGGGCTTCGGCCGCCTGCCCACGCCAACCGGTGGAGGTCCAGCGGGAGTTGTAGCAGCCCTGACGGCGGCCACCGGCACGATCTCCAACACCGCCGCCCAGGTGATCGGTTATGCCGTCCCGACCGGCACCTTAGCAGTCGGCACCACATACACAATCGAAGCGTGGGGATCGGAAACGACCAGCACAAGCCCAGGCAACGATACCTTTTCCATCGAAATTGGTTCCACCTCACTGTCCGGTAATGTCATCGTGTCCGCCGCTGCGGCTGCTACAGCCAGCGTCACCACTTTGCCGATTTGGATCAGGGCGACGGTTACCGTGTTCCCCAGCGCTGTATCCGGGGGTATGGTCGTCTGCGCAACGAGTTCGGGAGCATTGTCCGGAACATGCAAAACAGCCATTCTAAACACCGCGACCGTCACAGCCGGCCAGAGCAACGTGATCGAGTTGGTCTATCAGTCCGGCGCGAGCACCAGTTCAATCAATTTCACGTTGGCGAAGATTACACTGGAGAAGCCCTAAAAGCGGCGGGGCGTAATTCAATTGGCGATGCGCGGCGAGAAGCGCAGTCTGCTATCCAATGTTTATCGCACCCGGAAGGGCACATTGCTAGAAAGCGTACCGTTGGGCGTTACCACTTGGACCGTGCCGGTGGTCGCGTCAATGGGCACAGTAGTAGTGATTAAGGAAGGCGAAGCCACCTTGAACGTCGCGGCGGTGCCGTTGAAGGTAACGCTGGTCGCGCCAATCAGGTTCGTTCCGAGAATCTTCACGAAGGCTCCTACTTTGCCGGAGGTAGGCAGTGTTCCAATAAAGGATTTCAGACCTACTGATAAGCGAAAGACCGTCCCACATCCGCCGGGGCAGGTAATGCTGATGTTCGCCCCGCCACCGTACGTTGCCCCGTAGAAGTTGCCATTGGTGTCCTGAACCATGGCGGCGGGGTTTTCGCCATCCGTGCAATTGTCACCGCCTTTTGAGCAAAAGCTGTATAGCGTCCTCAGCACGCCGCCAGGGGTGATTTTGAAGACCGTGCCATAGCCGTTGACTCCACCGCCCCCCGTTGTTCCATAGAAACTCCCGTTGGTGGCTTGGACGAGCGCGGCCATTGGGTACAGGCCGTCCGTACAATTGGTATGGGAGCAAAAGCTGTAGAGCGTCGTGAGCGTGCCGTTTGGAGTGATCTTGAAGACTGTGCCATCGCCGTTAGCCCCTCCGCCCCACGTTGTCCCGTAGAAGTCTCCACTGGTGCCCTGGACCAGCCCTGCGTAAGGGACATAGCCGTCAGCACAGTTCGCTTGGGCGCAAAAACTGTAGAGCGTCGTCAGTGTGCCACTTGGCGTGATCTTGAAAACCGTCCCCGCGCTGCCATCATTGGGTGCGAGATTGGTCCCGCCAAACTGAGTTGTACCGTAGAAGTCCCCACTGATACCCTGGACTAGTCCCCCGTAAGGCAGTTCGCCATCTGTGCAATTGTCACCGCCTTTTGAGCAAAAGTCGTACAGCGTCGTCAGTATGCCATTCGGAGTGATTTTGAAGACCGTGCCATAGCCGTTGACTCCCCCACGATTAGTCGTGCCATAGTAGTCTCCATTGGTCCCCTGTACGAGTCCCGTGTAGGGCTGCATGCCGTCCGTGCAATCCGTTTGGGAGCAAAAACTGTAGAGCGTCGTCAGTATGCCACTTGGAGTAATTTTGAAGACGGTGCCAAAGTTCTTGGTCCCGCCCCCCAACGTTGTCCCGTAGAACTCCCCATTGAGAGCCTCGACGAGAGTTTCAGGTCCAGCGCCGTCCGTGCACACTCCGGCGGCCCGCTGCGCACAGAAGTTGTATACCGTGGTGAGTGTTCCACCCATGGTCATTTTGAAAACTACCCCACCGCCGTTGGCGCCTCCGCTATCCGTTGTCCCATACAGGCTGCCGTCGCTACCCTGGACTAGCGCCGCGAAGGGGTTTACGCCGTTCGTGCCATCAAAGCTAAACAGCGTGGTGAAGGTCTGCGCAGGCAGGGAAATCGTCGCCCCAGCGTACAAGACAAAAACAGCTTGCCGCAATGTCCTCCCGTTCACTCCGCGCAATGCGCTGAGGATTCTTTTCATGAAGGTGCTCCTTCCTGCTTGGGTTCCGTTTTGTCCCAGCGGGGAAGTATATCACGCTCGTCGAATGGATTCTTGCCCGTAACGCTAACCAGCTTAAATTAACGTCGGTCGATTCGGCGGCGCTGGACAGCGGCGTTATGCTGGAGCAAGAACGACCCGAGCCTAGGCCAATGCAGCGAAGGATTTTCTGGTCCACCTTCATGCTCCTGGTCCTGATTGCCGATTTCGCGTTGCCGACCCTCCGTGCCAACATGGATGAGACAGATCTCCTGGTCGTAATTACTGAGCAGGGCGAGAATAGGAATCCATGTGAAGAACAACGGAATATCTTCGGCTTCTCCTGCTTCTCCCCCGGTTTTGCCCGCCGCTGCGCAACGTAGGGAGGCCGAGCGGAGCGAGGCCGACCGGAGTGCAGCGGTGGGCAAAACCGGCGCCTCCGAGGCGCCCGCCCCGCCCCGACCGGACCCAGAGGTGGTCGCCAATGCCAAACGCCGAACCTTCAACGCCGAGTACAAACTGGGCATCCTGGCGGAGGCCGACGCCGCCGCCGCTCAACCCGGCGCCATCGGCGCTCTGCTGCGGCGCGAAAGCCTTTACTCCTCGCACCTGGCCACTTGGCGGCGCGAGCGGCGCACCGGCATTCTCCAGGGCTTGACCCCGCATAAACGCGGCCCGAAGTCCAAGCGCAGTCCGCAGGAGGAAGAAAACCAAAAGCTCAGGAAGGATAACCAACGCCTGACCGAGCAACTGCGTAGAGCCGAGATCGTCATTGATGTTCAAAAAAAAGTGGGTGCTCTGTTGGGGTGGCCCCTGCCGAAGGCGGACCCCGAGGAGACACTCTGATGGATGCCGTCACCCATCTGTCACCCACCGTGGGGGTGGTGGCCGCCTGCGATTTCCTGGGCGTTGCCCGCGCTACCTTTTATCGGCAGCGGCCCCTCTTGGGCCCATCCGCCTCGTCCCAACTGGAGCCCGCCTTCCCCGCGGATCGGCCCGCTCCCGCGCGGGCCCTTAGTCCGGACGAGCGCGCCAGCGTGCTGGCTGTCTTACATGAACAGCGTTTTCAGGACCGCTCTCCGGCGGCCGTACAGGCCACCTTGCTGGACGAAGGTCACTACTATTGCTCCACGCGCACCATGTACCGCATCCTCGAAAAGGAAGGCGAGTCCGGCGAACGGCGCGATCAACTCGTGCACCCGTCGTATCACAAACCCGAGTTGCTGGCCACCGCCCCCAACCAACTGTGGAGCTGGGATATCACCAAGCTGTTAGGTCCAGCCAAGTGGACCTACTTCTACCTCTATGTCATCCTGGACGTCTTCAGCCGCTACGTCGCCGGCTGGATGGTCGCGCCACGGGAAGCCGCCGAATTGGCCAGACAGTTCATTGAGGAAACCATCTGCAAACACCAGGTCCCCGCCGGCCAACTCACCATTCACGCCGACCGCGGCCGGGTCATGACTTCCAAGCCGGTCGCCTTTTTGATGGCCGATCTGGGCGTCACCAAAACCCACAGCCGGCCTTACGTTTCCGACGACAACCCCTATTCAGAAAGCCAGTTCCGCACCATGAAGTACCGTCCGGAATTCCCGGATCGCTTCGGCTGCATCCAGGACAGCCGTGCTTTCTGTCAGCAGTTTTTCCAGTGGTATAACGAAGAGCATCGGCACTCCGGCATCGGGCTGCTCACTCCTGGCATGGTTCACTTCGGAGAGGCACCGACCGTCTTGGCCCACCGGCAGGTGGTGCTGGATGCTGCTTACCTGGCGCACCCGGATCGCTTTCGGCAGCCTCCAAAACCGCTGCCTTTACCCTCGGAGGTTTGGATTAACAAGCCGGTTCCAACCGACCCAAAGACAAAAGAAGATAGTCACTAAATATCTATGCCGGGTGTCTCAAAGTGCTTGACACGCGCCGGCCTGGCAGCCGAAAACCGCCTGCCCCACCAAAGAGCCGAAAGGGTGTAACCGAATGGCCATTAACATGCGCCAAGACATTGTGGGTCTAAAACCGTGTCTCTTCACGTTTGCTTTGCTGAGCCTGGCGGCAGTGTCCGCCCTGGCTCAGACCGCCAAGCCCGTCAGGCCGTCTCCGAATGGCGGCACCGTGACCGGCACGGTTAAGGACACCACGGGGGCGATTATTCCAGGCGCCACGGTGACGCTGACCGGCGACGATGGCTCGGCGCAGCAAGTCCAGACCGGGCCGGACGGCGTATACACTTTCCGTGGAGTCGCCCCAGGGACTTATTCGGTTTCGACGGCCTCCAGAGGCTTGCAGCAGTCCGGCGGCGTGGCGGTGGCGGTGAGCACGGGGCAAATCGCGCGCGGCGACGTGACCATGAAGCTGGCGGAAGTGAAGCAGGAAGTCACGGTTGCCGAAGAGAATACGACCCAGTTGAGCGTGCAAACTTCGCAGAACGTGGACGCGCTGGTATTCAAAGGGGCCGATCTGCAAGCACTGCCGGACGATCCGGACGATCTGCAGCAGGATCTGCAGGCGCTGGCGGGACCCTCCGCCGGACCCAATGGCGGCGAAATCTTCATCGACGGCTTTTCCAGCGGACGGCTGCCGCCGAAGGAATCCATCCGCGAGATTCGCATCAACCAGAATCCGTTTTCAGGCGAATACGACAAGCTGGGCTTCGGACGGATCGAGATTTTCACCAAGCCGGGTTCCGACAGATTTCATGGCACCGCTTCTTATGACATTAGCGACGGCGTGTGGAACGCGCGCAACCCATTCATCACCTTCACGCCGTTTCCCGGATTCAAGGCGCAGACCTACGGCGGCAACGTGAGCGGCCCGCTCAGCAAGCATGCCAGCTTTTTCCTGGATGTCGAAAGGCGGCAGATCGACGACAACGGCATTCTGAATGCCACCGTTCTCGACCCCACCACATTTGCGCAGGTCAACGACCGGGGGTTCACTCCCACTCCGCAGCAGCGGACGACCTTCAGTCCCCGCATAGACCTGGCTTTGAGCGGCAATAACACGTTGAGCGTGCGCTACTCGTATCTGGACCTGCACCGGGACCTGTGGGGTGTGGGTCTGTTCAATCTTCCCGGAAACGGTTATAGCTATGTGCAATTGCAGCAACTGGGGCAAGTCACCGATACCGCTGTCCTTTCCACCAGTGTGGTGAACGAAACCCGCTTTCAATTCAACCATTACCTGACAAGCCAGACCGCCCAGTCCGACGCGCCCGAGGTGATCGTACCGGGTGACTTCGATTTCGGCGGCGCGGGCATTAACCGCACCGTGCAGACGGACAGCAACTACGAGTTTCAGAATTATACGACCGTGACCCATGGTAAGCACACTATCAAGTTCGGCGCGCGTACTAGAAACGATCTTCTCAACTACATCACGCCGACAAACTTCAATGGCACATTTACGTTCGCGTCTTTCGCCGATTACCAGGCCATGGTGATGGCAGTGGGGACCTGCGGCAACGGGTGTCCGGCCGGTACGCTTCCCAGTGGAATTGGCCCCACGCAGTTTTCCGTGAGCGAGGGCCGGCCCCTGGTAAGTTCCACGATGTTCGACGTGGGGGCGTTTGTGCAGGACGATTGGCGCGTGGCGCAAGGTCTAACGGTCAGCGCCGGCTTGCGCTGGGAAGGCCAGACGAATATTCACGATTGGCACGACGCCGCCCCCCGCTTAGCGTTTGCCTGGGCTCCGGGCCGTTCCTCGTCGAAGGGCTCTCCGTCCACGGTGATCCGGGGCGGATTCGGCATGTTCTATGTCCGGTATCAGAATTCGTACAACCTCGTCACCCAGGAATATAACGGCAAGAATCAACAGACCTATGAGGTGAACAATCCCGACTTCTACTGTCCGACTGTCCTGGCCGGCTGCATTCCGTCCTCGCTGACGTCTTCGACTTCGGTTCAGTTTGCCGCGGCGGGCAATTTGCGCGCGCCATATCTGATCCAGTCGGCGCTGGGCGTAGAGCGGCAAATCAATCGCCGGACGACGCTCGCCGTGAATGTGACGGACACGCGCGGCGTGCACCAATTTGTCACCAACGATGCGAGCCCGCCGGGTCCGGCCGACCTTTTCCAATATCAATCCGACGGCCTGCTGAAACAGTTGCAAGTGATTACCCGTGTAAACACGCAGATGGGCAGCCGTGTGACCTTGAGCGGCGCCTACATCTGGGGCACGGCGCATAGCAACACGGACGGCAGTTTATGCGCTTTCTCGACGGGTTGCGGCACATCCACTCCGGTGAATCCCTACGATCTCTCCGCGGAGTGGAGCCGGTCCTCACTGGACGTTCAAAACAGAATGTTCATATTCGGCTCAGTGAGTGCGCCCTTGAAGATTCAGCTTTCGCCATTTGTGGTGGCGCAGACCGGCGCGCCCTTCAATATCACCACTGGCGGGTTCTACCTGTATGACGGCCTGCCCGATGGAATCTTTAATGCCCGGCCGGTTTTCGCCAGCGGACCCGGTCCGAATATTATTTCAACTCCTTACGGATATCTGAACTCCTGTCCCGAAGGATGCCCCGGTGCGCCACTGGTCCCGCGCAATCTGGGCAACGGTCCCGGCCAATTCAGTCTGAATTTGCGGTTGAGCCGGACGTGGGGATTCGGCACGACGAAATTCGCGGGCTCAAGCGGCGGAGCGCGCGCCAATGCAGGCGGCGGCCCCGGCGGTGGCGGGCCGCGCGGTGGCGGCTTTGGCGGCTTCGGCGGCGGCGGCCGGGGCGGACCCTTTGGCGGCGGGACCACCGAGCATCGCTACAATTTGACGCTTTCCCTCAGCGCCCGCAATATATTGAACCATGTGAATTATGCGCCGCCGTTCGGCAGCATGGGATCGTCGAATTTCCTGGAGTCCACGGGCATCGCGGGCGGGTTCATGGCCGAACAGAATCCGACCGATAACCGTCGCATCGACATACAACTCCGATTTCAGTTCTGACTGAGAGAGTAAGATGGCATTGTGACCCACTTCCAGCGGCTGCAAAGGCTGTTTCCGCTGGCCATCGCGCTGCACAATTTGGAAGAAGGGCTTTGGCTGCCCGGCTGGGCGGCCGCCCACGCCGCCTATCTGCCCTGGCATCCGAAGCCGCTCAAGTTCAGGGCGATACTTCTCGTTCTAACCCTGGCCGCCTTCTTTGTTACCGACTTGAGCCTCAAGAAGGGTCTCGGCAGCTCTTGGACGCGTCTGTTCCTGGCGTACTCCGCCATCATGCTTCTAAACGTCTTCGTCCCTCATCTACCAGCCACAATTTATTTTCACGCGTACACGCCGGGAGTGGTCACGGCCTGCTGCGCGATCTTGCCGCTTACCGGTGCGCTGGTTTTCTTGGGGGTGCGCGATGGCGCACTGCCCGGCTGGAGGGCACGCGCCACCACGCTGGGCGTGCCGGTGGCTCTGGCTATCGTGGCAGCGGTGTTCTTTCTTCGCCGGCTGCCGCGATGATGCTTAGTTCTTAGTGCCGGCTCAATGCCGGAAGTGCCGCACGCCGGTAAACACCATCGCCAGGCCGAAACGGTCGGCGGCCTGGATCACTTCGGCATCGCGCACCGACCCGCCCGGCTGGATCACTGCGGTCGCACCATGGCGCGCGGCTTCCTCCACACCGTCCGGAAACGGGAAGAATGCGTCCGATCCGACCACCAAGCCGGCCAGCGGCAGCACGGCTTTCATCGCCGCAATTTTCACGGAGTCCACGCGGCTCATCTGGCCTGCGCCGACGCCCACCGTCTGTCCGGCGCGCGCAAACACGATGGCGTTCGACTTCACATGTTTCGCGACCTTCCAGGCGAATTCGAGCGCGACCCATTCTTCATCGCTGGGCGCGCGCTTGGTCTTCACCTGCGCCGCCGCGCGATCGAGACGCGCGATATCGGGGGTCTGCGCCAGGTATCCGCCGGAAATGGATTTCACCACCAGTCCCTCGCCGCCCGCCGCCACTTTCAGCATTCGCAAGTTCTTCTTGCCGGCCAGCGCCGCCAATGCCTCCGGTGTATAATCCGGCGCGGCAATGGCCTCCAGAAACGTCTTGGCGCACTCGCGGGCGGTTTCTTCATCCACCGTGCGATTGAATCCGACAACACCGCCATACGCCGATACCGGATCGCACTCGAACGCCTTGCGGTAGCTTTCCGCCAGCGTGCCTTTTTCCGCGCAACCGCAAGGATTGGTATGTTTGATGATGGCGGTGGCCGCCGCATCGAATTCATGCACCAGTTGCCAGGCGGCATCCAGATCCACCAGGTTGTTGTAGGAAAGCTCCTTGCCCTGAAGCTGAGTAGCGCCCGCGATTCCGGTCCCCCGCGTGCCATACAGCGCCGCGGATTGGTGCGGGTTCTCGCCGTAGCGCAGATCCAGGATTTTGTCGGCGCGCAGGTCGAGCATCGCGGGCAGCGGCCCCGCGCCATCCACCAGCGACAGGCGCGTGGCGATGGCGCGATCGTAGTTCGCCGTGGTGCGAAACGCCTTCTGCGCCAGACGCCACCGCGTTTCGGGCGAGAGTGCGCCGCCCTGCGCCTTCATCTCATCCACTATGGTGGCGTAATCGGATGGCGAAACCACCACCGCCACATCCTGGTAATTCTTGGCGGCGGAGCGGATCATCGTCGGTCCGCCGATGTCGATGTTTTCGATCAGCTCCGCCAGGCTCGCATCGGCCTTTGCGGCCACTTCCACGAAGGCATACAGGTTCACCACCACCATATCGATCGGTTGGATGCCGTGCGCCGCCAGCGCCTGCATGTGCTCGGGTTTGCCGCGCATGGCCAGAATTCCACCGGTCACGTTCGGGTGCATGGTCTTTACGCGGCCGTCCAGCATTTCGGGGAAGCCGGTCACTTCCGAGACATCGCGCACGGGCACGCCGGCATCGCGCAGCAGGCGGGCCGTGCCGCCGGTGGAGATCAATTCCGCGCCCAAGCCGGATAGCTCGCGGGCGAACTCCGCGATGCCGGTTTTGTCGGTGACGCTGATCAGGACGCGTTGGATTTTAGCCATCAATCGAAAGGTAACACGCTGGCCCCATCCCGCTGACTGTGACTTGCCGAAGAAAAGATTTCCCAAAAGCAAGTCTTTTGGAGTATTCTAGTAGCAGGACCGGGGGGTGCAAGGCCCCGGCCCCGCTCGGTCATTACCGGCGGCGTTTACGCCATACGATAATGATCGTGACGCTGCTGCGGAACAGCAGGCCAACTAGAATCAGGATCATATTCTGACCCTCCTTTCCGCTTCGAATTGGAAGGCCCGGCCGGTTACCGCGCTTTCCCAATTGGAGATCGAGTACTCCTTCGGGAACCTGCTCTTCCAAATCTCCGCTGGAAAGGACTCCGTTTGTGAAGTGCGCCGGCCGGCGCGAATTTCTCAGACGATCTTAGGAGCTTACTCGCCGCGGATCGCAGCCAACGGATCGATACGCGCGGCCCGGAGCGCCGGCACATAAGTCGCCACGGCTGCGACCACCGCGAGTGCCAGCATCGCGCCCGCCAGCGTCACGGAATCCATGGCGCTGACGCCGAACGCGACCGATCGCAACAATCGGCTGGCCATCCATGTCAACAGGAGTCCGGCCGCCCCGCCGATCGCGAGCAATCGAGCCACGCTCACCACCAGTTGCCGGACGATCCGGCGCGGCTCCGCGCCCAGTGTCATGCGCACGCCAATCTCCCGCGTGCGCGCCGCCACCACCAGGGTCACCAGGCTGTAAAGACCGATGGACGCGAGCAGCATCGCCGCCAACGCGAACACGGTCACCACGCGGCTCTTCCAGCGCGGTTCGTCCAGCGATTCGTTCAACACTTCCGGCACCGTCTTCACTCCGAAAACCGCGCGCGTGGGATCGATCTGGCGCGCGATGGGGCGGATGGCCTGCTCCAGCGCCGTGGGACTACCCGAAGCCCGCACTACATATTCCGGATCGGGCCAGCCGCCGGGCGCGAGGCACACGTAGAGATACGGCCCAGGCGCCACGTTCACGGCATCCTCGCGCAGGTCGCCAGCCACGCCGACGATTTCCATCGCCTGCGCGTCCGGCGTGACTAGATTCGCGAGGAACTGAATATGCTGCCCGATCAGGTTCCGTCCCTTGCCGAACAATTCCACGAATCGCCGGTTCACCAGCGCCTTGGGAGGCGGCGTGGCCAGCGTGCGCAGGTCTGGGCAGTCCGTCCCGGCCAAGATGGGCGCGCCCATGGCCCTCAAATACCCGCGACTGATGCTGCGTTCGCCGGTGGTGATCTTGCCCGTCTCCTCGGTGCGGGCCGTCTCCACCAGCGCCAGTTGATAACGCAGCGTGGCCGAGGACGCCGGCAGGAAGTTGGCGAACCCAGCGGCTTCCACACCGGGCGTGCGCTCAAGCTGGTCCAGCAGATTCTCCTGCATCTGCCCGATGCGCGGGCGGTCCTCATCCCAGGCCGCGCTCATGTGGAATGTGACCGTGCGGTTGGCGTCGAAACCCAAGTCCACATGCGACAGGTTGTAGTAGCTGCGCAGCATGAGTCCCGCGCTGGCCAGCAGGAGAACGGTCAACGCGACCTGTGCCATAACCAGACCGCGCTGCCACTGGTGACGGCCGCCCGAGCCGCCGCGTCCGGCCTGCGCCAGGATGGCGGACAGATTCGCGCGGGTGGCCTGCATCGCCGGCAACAAGCCGCACAGCATGGCTGCCCCCACGCCCGCCAACGCCGCGAATGCCAGCGCGCGCCATCCCAATTGGAACCCGCCGGGCGCAGGCAGCGTGGTGAATACCTTTCCCGCCGCTTCCACCAGCCAGGCGGCAACGACACAGCCCAGCGCGACTCCTATCGCCGCCATCAGCACGATCTCGCGCATCACCGCGCCCAGGATCTGCGTACGCGTGGCGCCGATGGAACTGCGGATAGCCATCTCGCGTTCGCGCTGCTGGAGTTGCGTCAGCATCAACCCGGCGATGTTGGCCACCGCGATGAGCAGCAGCATGGCCACCGCGCCGAAGACAAACAGCAGGGTCTTGCGGTACTGCCCGACACGCGCCTCTTTCAGGCTGCGCACGACCGCCGACCAGCCTTTGTCGGTTTGCGGGAACTGCTCGCCCAGTAGGCGCTGCACGCGCGCCAGGTCGCCGTGCGCCTGTGCGATGCTAACCCCGGGCTTCATGCGTCCCACGCCGGCATAGAAGCGGGCTTCGCGAATCCGCATCAGGAATGGCGGCGTTTGCGCGGGAATCCAGACGTCGATGTTGCTGGTCTGGAAATCCTTCGGCATCACTCCGACGATGGTGTAGCCTTTGCCCTGGATGACCAGCCGCCGTCCGATGGCGCCGGGCGATTGATGGTAGCGCCGGGTCCAAAGGCTATAACCGATCACGGCTGAGTTGGGACCGCCAGCCAATTCCTCGTCGGGCGTGAACGCGCGGCCGTACCGAGGCGGTGTCCCAAAGACGCGAAAGTAGCCGGGTGAAACTCGCCGGCCCGCCAGCCGCTCGGGCTGGTCGCCGCTGGTATCGGTGACGTTCTCGTTGTAGCTGGCGGCGATACCGTCGAAGGTGTGGTTCATGCGGTTCCAGTCGTCCAGGCGTCCCGGCGCGATCAGACTCTCCGGCTCGCTTTTCGAAGGGCTGGCTTCCAGCACCGTCACCAGGCGGTCGGAATCGGGGAAGGGAAGGGGCTTCAGCAGGACGGCGTCGACCACCGAGAAGACCGCCGTGTCAGCGCCGATACCCAGCGCCAGGATGATCCCGACGGCCGCCACGAATCGCTTGCGGCGGGTGAGCGAACGCAGTGCGAGCTTCCAGTGTTGCATGTACTTGAGACGCGGCAACCCAAGGCCGGTTAGTTACATGTGATACAGCATCATGTAAACCACCACGCCGGTAACGCTGACATAGAGCCAGATAGGCAGCGTCCAGCGGGCGATTTTGCGGTGCTGTTCGAAGCGGCCGCCAAGACCGCGGCTAAGTGTGATGATCGCCAGCACGGGAACCGTGGCCGCCAGGATTGTGTGGGATGTCAGGAGGGTGAAGTATGCTGTCCGGATCGCGCCGGTCCCGAGGAAGTGCATGGATTTCGCGCCCACCTGCACGTGGTAGACGATGTAGCAGACCAGAAACACCGATGACGTGACGAACGCGGCAATCATCACTTTGCGGTGGGTTTGTATGCGCTTGCGGCGAATCAGCGTATAGCCCCAGACCAGCAGGATGGCCGCGAGGGCGTTTAGCGCGGCGTTCAGGGTTGGCAGATCGTGTACGGTCATGTGGGGCGGGACTCCAGTCCTGCGGCCGGCGTCCACGCCGGCCTGCCGGCGAGCGGCAAGAGCGGGTCCTGGAGGACCCACGCAGACCTGGAGGTCTGCCCCACAAGCGTGCGGATATCGTGCAGCAGCTTGGGCACCGCGCCATCTTCCGACGTACTGTAGAAGCCGCGCACGCGGCTTTGCCGGTCAAGCAGCACGAAGCGCGTGCTGTGCACCAGGCTGCCATCCACGTCGCCCAGTTTGAAACCGTTGCGGCAGAGGGTTTCGAGCGCGGCCTGGTTGCCAGTGAGGAAGAACCAGCGGCCCGGCTCGGCCTTGTAGCGGGTGGCATAGGCGGCCAGCACGGCGGGCGTATCGTTCTTGGGGTCCACCGTGAACGAAACCAGCTTTACATCGGGCATGCTCTCGACGGCGGTCTGCACGCCGCGCATTTGCGAGCTCATGCGGGGACAGGGGCCGGGACAAGTCGTGAAGATGAAATCGGCCACCCAGACGTTGCCCCCCAGCGATTTGCTATCGAACGGCTGGCCCGACTGCGACGTCAATTGGAACGCGGGGAGCTGCCAATAGACCGGCAGCGGCGGCTCTTGACGGCAGCCTGCGAGAGGGATCAGCAGCGTGAATGCGAGGAACCATCTCATGCGTTGCTTACGAGACGCTTCTGGTTGGCCACCACGCCCGAAGCCAGCAGCAGTACTACTCCGAAACATGCGGTAACCAGCAGGCTGACACCGATGCCCGGCGATCCGGAACTAAGCTTCAACAGGCCGTTCAGCAGCGTGATGGAGTAAGTCAGCGGGTTCACCCACATAACGATCTTGATCCAGCCATGCGCGGTGGCAATGGGAAAAAGCGAGCCGGAAACCATCCACATGGGGACCAGCAGCAGGTTCATGATGGCGTGGAAGCCGGCCGTGGAAGACATGCGCCACGCGATTACAAAACCGAGGCCGGTGAGCGTGAAGGAAACCAGGAACACGGCGCCGATTACCGCCAGCACGTCCGCGATGCCGATCGAAACCCCCGCCAGCGGCGCGAAGGCCAGGAAGATCAGCCCTTGAATCCAGGCCAGCGTGGCGGATCCTAGAATCTTGCCCAGCACCAGGCTGGTACGCGACGCGGGCGAGACCAGCATGGAGAGCAGGAAGCCTTCGCGGCGGTCTTCGATGATGGAAATCGTGGAGAAGATGGCCGAGAATAGCACGGTCAAGACCAACGCGCCGGCGAAGAAGCGGCCGAGGTCGCCCGAGCCGGAGCCGATCAACAGCCAGAAAACCAGCGGCGAGGCGACCACGCCCAGCACGCGGCTTTTTTGTCTCCAAAAGCGCACCAGCTCGCGCTGCCACAGCGTCACAACCGGCAACCAAAAATTATTCAATCAAAGCTCCAGTCTCGTGCACGAACACATCTTCCAAAGTCGGCTTGTGCAACGCCACCGAATCGATCGCGCCGGGGAAAGCCTCCACCACTTCGGTGATGAAGCGATGGCCATTGGCGATCTCCACGCGGAGCACGCCATCCATCAGCGAAGGCTGCAGACCAAAACGGGTCTCGATCCGGCCGGCCAGATCGGCGGCTTCCGCCCCGTCCGTCGCCTTCAGCACCACTACATCTCCGCCGATGCGCGATCGCAAGTGCGCGGGCGTGCCCTCGGCCACCACGCGGCCCTGATGCAACAACGCCAGCCGGTCGCAGCGGTCGGCCTCATCCAGAATATGGGTCGTTAACAGTATGGTAACGCCTTCGCGGCTGCGCAGTTCTTCGACGTATTGCCACAGCTCGCGGCGCGCGCCAGGGTCGAGGCCGGTGGAGGCTTCATCCATCAACAGCACCACCGGGCGGTGCAGCAATCCCTTGGCGATCTCGACGCGGCGCTTCAATCCTCCGGAGAGCGTCTCCACGAGGTCGTTACGCCGGTCCGCCAGGCCCAGCCGCTCCATCACCTGCTGCATGCGGTCGCGGAGCTTGGGGCCGGACATGCCGTGCAAATGGCCCTGGGCGCGCAGATTCTCCGCAACCGTCAGGGCTTTATCCAGGCTCTGCGTCTGGAACACCACGCCGATCGCGCACCGCACGGCAGCCGGATCGCGGGCCACATCGTGACCAGCCACTTCGGCGCGGCCGCCGGTGGGCGCCATCATGGTGGAGAGGATCCGAAAGAGCGTGGATTTCCCGCCTCCGTTCGGCCCCAGCAAGCCGAAGATCTCGCCCGCCTTGACTTCGAAGTTGACATTCGAAAGCGCCAGGCGAGGTCCGTACCGATGACTCAGGTTGTCGGCGAGAATCACAATCCAGGTCTATCCAACAGCATCAGCCCGTAGATCAGCGGAAGGTAGAAAACGGAAACCATCAGAACGTTCCGGGCGCGCAAGATGGTGCGATCCAGCGCCACGCGCACTCCCGAATATAGGAAATAAAGACCGAGCAGAAGGGCGCCTACCAGATAGATGCGTCCGGACATGCCCAGGATGCTGGGCACCAGACTGACCGGGATGAGGGCCAGCCCATAGAGCACGATCTGGCGCGCGGTGGATCGGCCATCCGGTTCGACCACGGGGAGCATGCGGATGCCGGCGCGGGCGTAATCTTCGCGGTACATCCAGGCGATCGAGTAGAAATGCGGGAATTGCCAGAGAAACAGAATGGCGAACAGCACCCAAGCCTCGCTGGTAATCGACCCGTGCGCCGCGGCGAAGCCGATCATGGGCGGCATGGCTCCGGGGAAGGCACCGATCGTGGTGGAAAGCCACGATCGGCTCTTCAGCGGAGTGTAGATGAACAGATAGCTGAGTAGTGTGAAGAGTCCCAGCAGCGCGGTTAGCAGGTTCACGCCCAGCCAGAGATCCACGAAGCCGGCGAGCGAAAGCGCCACCGCGAATACCAGCGCGCGCAGCGGCGTGACGCGGCCGGAAGGGATCGGACGATCGGACGTGCGCCGCATGCGGCAGTCGGCGCCACGCTCGTACCATTGGTTGAGGGCGGCCGTCCCGGAAGCGATCAACCCGGTGCCGAGGATGGTGTGCAGCAACCCCAGCCACGGGATGCCGGATGCAAAAGCCCACCAGCTCCCGGCTCTGGGCAGGCCGAAGTAATAGCCGATGCCGGTGCTCATCAGGATGAGCCAGGTGATGCGCGGCTTGGTGAGATCGATGTAGTCTTTCATTCCTGTGGGGCGGGCAATTATGCCCGCAGCCGCCTTTCAGGCGGCTCGCCGGCTGAAAGCCGGCGGCTCTAAACTAACCGCCCATTGTGAAATCGGCGGTCTTGCTTTCCTTGGCGCCGACTGTGATCTGCACGTCCTTGGTGCCGTATTTTTCGTGTACGGCTTCCAGCGTATAGGTCCCCGGAGGCAATCCTTTTATTGTAAACGTCCCGTCCTCGCCTGTCACGGCAAAAAACGGGTGCGAGACCACGCCGATGTAGGCGCGCATCCAGGGATGCACATTGCATTTCACCGGGATCAGCACTTCTTCCCGCGCGAAGCTCTTGATCTTGGCATCGCCCTTGGGCGGCTGCGACTCGTTCCACTCCTGGTTGATCTTGGGCAGCGGGTGGATATTGTGGTTGGTGGCATCGTCGTTCTTGATTTCTATGCCTTGGCCGGCCATCACCCCGATCACGTGCGGCTTGTACATGCAGCCGTCCTGTTCGAGGGAGACATTGGTGGCGGGTACGGGCCACTGCTTGTCGGGCAGCCCCGACTTGATCCAGACGAATGTATAGCGCAGCGTGCCGTTGTCGTTCACGATGGCCTCTTCGGACCTCTGCGCCGTGGTGTGAGCGCGCGCGCAGACCGGATTGGCCGACATATCGATGGTCCGCGGCGTGGGTTTTGCACCGGTGAAACTAACCTTCCCGGTGACGGTGGCGGCGTTCGCGTCGTCCACGGCGGCGGCCGGAGCGGCAGCAGGCGCGGCGGTTTCTTCTTTCTTGGCTTCTTCCTTGCTTCCACCGCAGCTTACGAGCAGCAGAGCGGCAGCCGCTCCGCAAGTAATCAATAGTTTCGTCATTGTTTGAATGGCTCCTTTAATTGCCGGCGCCGCTGGCCCGCAGGCGGGTCAGCTCTTCCGGCGTGAACTGGAACATGTAGCGTACCAATAATTGGGCGTGGTCCTTAGTATACCCGTTGAAGCTGGCAGGCGTGGGACCGGCAAACACCATTTTGTCGCCCTCAGGCCGGAACAATCCGGAAGGCATGGCGGTCCCCGGACTCATCATGGCCGGGTCCAGCATCCAACGCCGCGCCCAGCCGGGCTTCAGACGCTCCTTCGCCAGCAGGAAATTCGGCGCGGTGGCGTGGCTGTCGTGTTTCGGATCTCCGGTCGCGTGGCACTTCAGGCAGGGCGCGCCTTCGCTCGAAAACAACTGCCGCGCCATGGTGCGCTCCTGATCGGAGAGCGGATCCAGCCGGTCGGCGATGTAGGGCGAAGCCTGCGACGACATGGCTGCGAAGAATCGCACGATCTTCTGGATCTCTCCATCGGAGAAATAGAACGTGGGCATGCGCGCATGCAGATATCGCCGCACGCCGTCGCGATCCATCTCGTCCGGCTTCTCAGTCAGAGACGGATTGTTCAAAAAACCCATCAGCCACTGCGGATTGACACGCGCGCCTTCCCCAATCAACGTGGGTGGGCGCTGATCCTTCCAGTCGGGATCCTGGTAGCGCGGCAGCGTCATGAACACAGTGGTCTGCCCCACGTGCACCTGATGGCATCCCATGCAGTTGTATTTGCGCACCACCCACCAGCCTTCAATAATGTCGCGGCGCTGGTCGGCCGGCGCGTAGAAATAGCGCGACGGTATGCTGGGCTCCACCGAACCGAGCAGGAACGTGGCGAGTTGATCAATCTCCGGCTTCGACAAGTTGAAGTTAGGCATCTTCAGCCGGTCGAGCTTGGCTTTCTCCTTGCCCTGATCGTAGACCGCCGGATTCTCCAGTTTATGCTCGAAGAAGCCTTTGTGCGTGTACCAGCCGTCGTGTTCCGCCTGGTGGCCCTTCAGCGCGAAATCCAGGCGCTCGATCGGCTTGGAGCCTTCCTTGGTCAATTCCGTGCCGATGCGCTGCTCCTCCTCCAGGCCCGAAATTTCATGACAACCGGCGCAACCGTAGAAGCGCACCAGGAACTGGCCGTGCGTCTTCAGGCTGGGATCGTCGAGGTAGTCGGCGTTGGCGTAAGTGGCGTCCGGGTGTTTGCGGGTCTCCAGATAGCTGGCGATGTCGCGCGCCTCGGCTTCGGTTAGCCGCAGGCTGGGCATCGGGGTCATCTGCATCACCAGCAATTCGTGGCCGTCGTTGGGACACTTGCTGTGCTCGGTGTCGAAGACGAACGGCAGGCCGGCACGCTGGTAATCTTCCGCGGTGACATCTTTCTTCTCGAACGGACAATACGGCAGCGTGCGCTGGCGCGGGTTGTGCACCCAGCGCACCAGATAATCGTAGTTGTCCTTTTCACCCACGCGGCTCAGATTCGCGGCGAACGTGCCGCCTTGTTTCTCGCCGCCTTCGCCCATCGAATGGCAAGCCATGCAGCCGCGCGTTTCGAAGGCTTCCTTGCCCTTTTCGGGATCGCCCGCCGGCTGATGCGGCAGATCGCCCGTGACGCCGGACTGCCATATGAACGCGGCAATGGCCTTGATTTCGCCTTCATCCAGCCGGAAAGTGGGCATCTTGGTGCCGGGCCGCCACTTGTGCGGATCCTTGAGCCACTCCGGCAGCCACTCCTTGTGCATCTTCATGCGCACTTCTTTGAGGCTGGGCCCGACCTTCTTGATCTCGCGCACCAGGCTGCGGGCGCGGTCGTCGTCCTGTTCGATCTTGGCGTCTATTAGACTGGCCCGCACCTTCAGATCGTTGGCGTGCTGGTAGAGCTTCTGCGCTTCGTCGTTATTGCGGGTGCGGTCGCCTTTGTCGGCGCTGAAACCCGCTTCGCGCATCATTTCAGCCCTCTCCTGGGTTTTCTGCCGGATATCCTGATTGACGCCGGAGAGCTCGTCGGGATCGCGGTCGAAGCCTTCATAGCGGTGGCAGGCCATGCAGCCGCGCAGGCGGAAAATCTCGCGGCCCGCATCCAGCGTGGGCGCCATTTCCGTGACGATCTCCTGCGTGTGGCACTGTTGGCAGCCGGCTTCCAGATTCTCCTTGGCGTGCAACGGCCAGAGCCAGTGTTCGTTGTAGCCATGCGCCTTCTCGACGCTGGTCAGGGCTACCCCATTGCCGCCATGGCAAGGCGTGCAGCCGAATTTTTCCGGATCGTGGACCTTCAGCAACTCGCGGTCCGGATGGCTGATAAAAGCTTCTTCGCCGCCCATGGCCGCTTTGGTGAGCGTGACCGGCTCCTGCACGCCCATGTGGCAGGATTCGCAGCGATCCACCAAGTCCACATCCTTCACGTGGATCTGGCGGATGCCGGCTTCGAAAGTCGCCATTTTGTTTCGCAAGCCTTCGAGCGTAGCCTCGCTGACGTCGGAGATGCGATCCGTCAAATACTTCATCTGCTTGGCTCGCAGTTCCGTGGCGGGCTTCATCAGGTCGACGCGCTGCTGCAGCAGTTTGGCCTTCTCCGCTTTCCAATCCTGGAGGGCCTTATCCATGGTGGCGAAGTCCATGGGCAGCTTCTCGGTGGACCCATCGGCGGTAGGCAGCTTCACCGTGTGGACTTCTTTCTTCAGTTCCTCGATCTCCTTGCGCATCGACTCTTTGCCGCTCTCGCTCTTGGAGATCTCGATCTGATAGGTGAGCGCGCCCACGTGCCCGCGGACTTCCTGGAACGGCTCGTTCAGCGCCAGGGACCGGGGCACCAGTTCCAGGTTTACTTTCCTGTCGATCTCCGCGACTTGCGACTTGACCGCGTCTTCGGCGGCCTGCGCACGGCGATCCAGATCCTTGTACTCCGCCGACGCCTTGATTTTCTGCTCGGAAGCGGCTTCCTGCGGCAGCGTGTCCTTCAGAAACCTGGAATAAACCTTCGCGAAGCGCGCTTCGTAACCTTTCCAGGGCCGCGTGCCGTACACTTCGTCGTACAATGCCCAGCCGAGCGAAAGCAGCAGCAGCGCCGAGGAAATGAACAACGGCTTGCTTAAAGAGGAATGAACGACTGGGTCCTTTTCTTGATCGGTCATATGTTGAACCAGGGAGTAATCCAGACGTATTTGATGCGAAATACCAGACGCAACAGCATCTTCACCGGCAGCAACAGCATCAGGATCAGGAACACTTGCATGATGGAATA
>JBEKMJ010000135.1:0-20354 GCA_050008575.1 Bryobacteraceae bacterium | reverse complement strand
GTCGTGAAACGGCCCGCGGAGTTGACGGACCGTCTCGCGCCAAGTGTCATCGAGGACGCGAATCCAATACTTCCCATCGGGAGTACCGATGAGTCTGATGGTGGCCATATCAGAATCCTCTGATAACGATATCACAGGAGGCGGCTGCGTAATCGTGCGCAACCTTACACAGTAAATCGGAGAGCTAACGCGGAAACTGGAGACGGTACGGAAGCTCACTCGAAGAAATTATTTGGCAGTCTCGGACAGCATCTCCTCGCCGATCGCGTCGCCCATCCGCCCGCTGGCGGTCGCGGCGCCGGGCAACAGGCAGCGGGCGCCGGAGCGGGCCGTTGGCATAGACCGCGCGCATGGCTGTCGTGCAGCTTTCCGACGGTTCCGCAAAGGGCGCAAGTTCCGGTCTGCAAAGGCGAGACCACCGGAGTGGCATAAATGGCCTATGATGCCAATGGAATTCCTGTAATCATTGACGTTTGTGCCCGCGAAGGCGAGCTTTGAGAACTCCAAAATAGGGGTCCAAGAAAGTCCCAAGCGGGGGCTCTTCCTAGGTTGGAAACCGCTACGGTTAAACAATTGCTTAAAACCACTGCTTAATGGCGAGCCGAACGACGCGAGCAAAGAACGGATCGACAAGGCCTGCCAGTGAGCCTGCCGCCGAGTCCACTCGGGCAAAGCTGCTGGACGCGGCTGCACAGGTTTTTGCCGAGGTCGGGTATCCGCGGGCGACCATCCGCGAAATTTGTGCACGCGCCGGTGCAAATAATGCACTCGTGAACTATCACTTTGGAGACAAGTTGGAGTTGTACGCCGAGGTGCTGCAGCATCTGGTCAGCGTTGCTCGAATCGAGGCGGTCCGCGCTGCGCTCAACCAAAAAGCGCCGCCCGAGACGATATTGCGCGAAGCAATAAAAGCACGGCTGCGTGGCGTCGCCTCTGGTGACAAGAATGGTTGGCTTTTTAAAATTCTCGTTCATGAGGTCGCAGAACCCACGCCGGCCATGACACGCGTCATCGATACTGTTCTGCGGCCACGGTACAACCAACTGTACGAAATCGTAGGCGCGCTGATTGGACTGCCGGCCACTGACGAACAGACCCGTCTTTGTGCGCACAGCGTTATGGGCCAAGTCATTATCTATGTGCTCGCGGGCCCAGTTCTCGCACGCCTTTGGCCGGACATGAAGATGACGCCTGAGAACCTGGACCGGATTGCCGACCACGTCGCCGACTTTTCGCTCGCATACCTCCGGCAAGCGCGTGGCATGCAACAGCAAGCGGCGAAAGCCGCGGGCAGGAGGAACCGAGGATGAAGCTGCTAATAACCGACACGAACGGCGAACAGCTAACGATTGCTACGAACGGCAATAAAGATGAGCGACAAGCGAATAACTTAACTCCGGCTGCCGACGGCGCCAAACAGACAGAGCAGAAGCCCCCTGAGCCAGCTCCGGCCGCCAACGGCGACAAGAAGACCGACCAGAAGCCTCAAGAATCGGCTCCGGCTGCCGACGGCGCCAAGGGGGCTGAGCTGAAGCCTCAGGAACCAGCTGAGACTGCCAGCGGCGACAAGAAAAACGAGCAGCAACCCCAGCCGTCACCGCCTGATACCAAACTGCCGCCTGATGCCACCAACAAAAAGATTGAACAGAAATCACCCGATTCGAAAGCTGCGCCGCCGAAAGAGGTTCCGCATTCTCGACGCAAAATCCTTTTGGTTGCCGTGGCTTTCGTGGCGCTCGCGGCCGGCGCCTACATTATTTGGAGAGTATTTTTTGCCAAGCCCAAACTGCCCGATAGTATTGTGACCTTGAGCGGCCGGATTGAAGGCGATAATTCCGCGATCGCGGCGAAAAGCACCGGACGCATTCTCGAAATCAGGTTCCGCGAAGGCGACGCGGTTAATGCCGGCGATGTCATCGCGATATTGAGCGACGAGCAGGTCCGCGCGCGTGAGGGCCAGGCCCAGGCAGGGGTTTCGATAATGGAGGGCAAGAGCCAATCGGCTCTGGACCAGATTGCTGTCTTACAAAAGCAGATGCAACAGAATCAGCTTCAAACCGCCCAGTCGAAAATAGACGCGGAGGGGCGCGTTAGGCAGGCCGAAGCAGAGGTGGCAGCCGTTGAGGCCGATTTGGCGCAGCAACAGGCCTCCTATCAAATCGCCGCGTTCGACAGGGACGCTTACACCAAGCTCGCCGACACGGGAGCAGCCTCCGAGCGTCAGGCGAAACAGGCGATCGCAACGGCTGGCGCACAAGCGGCGGTGGTGAGTGCGACGAGCCGCCGGGTCGAGTCCGCGAGAGGCGCGCTGACGACAGCGAAGGCCAACCTTGAAAATCCCGGCATTCGCGAGGACCAGGTCGCGATGACTCGCAGGCAGATCATAGGGCAGCAGTCGGAGTTTGCGAGTGCCCGGGCGGGTACACAGCAAGCCCGCGGGCAATTGCTGGAGGCTCAGGCAAACCGGCAGGATCTGGTGGTTCGGGCTCCGTTTACCGGCGTGGTAGTAACGCGGGCGGCCGAGCCGGGAGAAGTTGTGATTGCTGGAACTGCCTTAGTCACAATGGTGGATCTTACCAAGGTGTACCTGCGAGGCTTCGTGCCGGAAGGTCAAATTGGCAAGGTCAAGCTCGGACAACCCGTGCACGTGTATCTGGATTCCAGCACGAAGCAGCCCATCGATGCCTGGGTGGCCCGCATCGATCCCCAGGCCACATTCACGCCCGAGAATACCTACTTTCAGGACGAACGGGTGACGCAGGTGTTTGGCGTCAAACTGCAACTGAAGGGCGCAATAGGGTTTGCGAAACCGGGCATGCCCGTGGATGGCGAAATTCTCACGCAAGGCGATACATGGCCGAAAGCCAGTATTAGAAAATGACAACGCTGGATCGGGAAATAGCAGCTCCGCCAGACTACGCTGACAATGCGCCGAAGCAGACGGCCATCCGAATCAGCCAGCTTTCGAAGCACTACGGCGCCGTGGAAGCGGTTCGCGGCATCGAATTAGAAATCGGCGATGGCGAGATCTTCGGCTTGATCGGGCCCGACGGAGCCGGCAAGACCTCGACGTTCCAAATCCTGGCCGGCGTGATGGAAGCCAGCGGTGGCATTGCGGAAATTTTTGGCAAGCCCGCACGCGCCGCACGCTCTGAAACCGGATACCTCACCCAGGCGTTCAGTCTTTATCCGGATCTCACGGTCTTGGAGAATATCCGCTACATCGGCGATCTGCGCCGCGTTGCTCATGGCGAAATCGCCGAGCGCGGCCGGCATTATTTGGAAATGTTCGACATGGACCGCTTTTCGGACCGGTTGGCCGGGAAATTGAGCGGTGGGATGAAGCAGAAGCTGGCGCTCACCTGCGCGTTGGTGCCACAACCGCGCGTATTGTTGCTGGATGAGCCGACCACCGGCGTAGATCCGGTATCGCGCCGCGAATTCTGGGACGCGCTGGCACACTTGGCGGCAGATGGATTGACCATCCTCGTCGCCACGCCATATATGGATGAAGCCGAGCGCTGCCACCGCGTTGCGCTGATGCATGAGGGCACCATTCAAGAGATGGGCACCCCAGCGGAGCTGCGAGCGGGGTTGGATGCAAAACGGCTGGAACTGCGCGCGGACAAGTTGGCGGAAGCCGAGCGGGTTCTTTCGCAGTCGAGCGGTGCTACCGAAGAGATCATTGACGTCCAGCGCTTCGGCGACCGCCTGGACCTGCTGGTGCATCACCCGGACGCGGCGAAATGCATTGTGGAAGAGAAGTTGAAGTCGGCTGGGTTGGCGACTGGCGATGTCCGGGAGGATGAGCCCACACTCGAGAACGTGTTTGTCGCGAAACTCCGCAGCTTGGGCCAAACGGTCGACGAAACGCCGTTTCCAGGGCGTCACTCGCATCAGGATCTGCAAGGTCGGGTCGCGATCCGCGCCACCGACGTCACGCGGCAGTTCGGGAAGTTCACGGCCGTAAAGAACCTGAACCTACAGATGCAATATGGGGAGATCTACGGCTTGCTCGGAGCGAACGGAGCCGGCAAGACCACAACCATCCGGATGTTATGCGGGCTTATCGATCCGACGGAAGGGAATATTCAATTAGCAGGGGAGCGAGATGTGCGGTCGGAAACCGTACGTCAGCGGGTCGGCTACATGTCGCAGAAGTTCTCCTTGTACGACGACCTTTCGATCCAACAGAACCTGAATTTCTTCGCAGGCGTTTACGGCGTACCCAAAAGCGAACGCAAGGAGAAAATTCAATGGGTGCTGTCGTTTTCCGGGCTGAAGGGGAAGCAGGACCAAATCACGGGAAGTCTGCCGGGGGGATGGAAGCAGCGTGTGGCATTCGGCGCGGCAATCCTGCATGAGCCAACCGTCCTTTTTCTGGATGAACCAACGTCCGGAGTGGACCCTCTAGCCCGCCGCGCCTTTTGGACCATGATCAATCGGCTGGCCGACGCGGGCACCGCCATTCTGGTGACCACCCACTACCTCGAGGAATCGGAGCAATGCAATCGCCTCGGCTTGATGGCGGCCGGCGAACTGGTCGCCCAGGGGAGTCCTACCGATATCAAGGGTCGGCAAAAAGGTCACCTGTTGGAGGTGGTAGTTGACCAACCGCAAAAGGCGGCGGATGTGCTAAAGGACGATACGGAACCCTGGCGCATCTCGCTGTTTGGCGATCGGCTGCATGTGGTTACCGATGAAGATGCGGCGAGTGGCGAGAAGTCCACGAAGAAGAAGCTGCAATCGAATGGCATTCGCGTCTTGCAGATACGGGAAGGGAGCTTTTCCATGGAGGATGTGTTCATTAGTGTCATGGAAAAGGCGCGGCGCGAGGGCAAAGTCGCCGCCTCGGAGGATTAATAATGAGACGCATATTTGCGCAAAGCCGCAAAGAGCTGACTCAGATCGTTCGGGATTGGCGCACGCTCACACTGGCACTCGTGCTGCCTCTCGCGCTGCTGCTACTTGTGTCGTCGGCGCTCTCGCTCACAGTGACCGACTTACCCATCATTGTCCAGGACCTGGACGACTCGCCGGCGTCACGCGACTTCATCGATGCGTTTCGCGCCTCCATCACGTTCCATGTCGTGGCATGGCCCGTCAACAAGCAGCCGCAACAGGCCCTCGTTTCGAACCAGGCTCGCGCGGTGTTAATCATACCGGATCATTTTGGCCGGGACATGGCGCGCGGCCTCGACGCCCCCGTACAGTTGCTGATAGACGCTTCCGACGCCAATACGGCCAAGCTGATTGCGGGCTATTCGAACCGGATTGCGCGCGCCTTCCACAAAACAGCCGGCTCGTCTCAGGCCGACCCTGTGCAAGCGGAGATCCGGTTCTGGTATAACCCCGGACGTTCGTCCAAGAAGTTCCTGGCGCCCGGAATATTTGTCCTCGCGCTGTCCATGTTTCCCTGCCTGTTGGCGTCGCTGGCCATGGCAAAGGAAGGTGAACAGAAGACCATTCTCCAGGTTTATGTTTCCAGCATCACGGCCCACGAGTTCCTGCTCGGGAAGGTCCTGGCGTTTATGGTGGTGGCAGTGGCGGAATTTCTGCTCATGCTTATCCCGATGTTCACATACTTCGGCCTGGGCATTGCCGGGGACCCTACTCCCTTCATCGTTGCTACCGTGTTGTACGCTTTCTGCGTGGCGTCGTTCGGAATCATGGTGGGGGCGGCAATTCCGAATCAGGCGGCCGCCATTCAAGCCGTTTCTTTCGGTGGTTTTCTATTGGTGTTCCTGCTCTCGGGCCTGATGTTTCCGATCGCGAATATTCCGGCGGGAATTCGCTGGATCTCGTTCTTCGTCTGGGGCAGGTATTACATCGACATCGTGCGCGACGCGATGCTTCAAGGCGGCGGCTGGCCGGCCACATGGTACAAAGTCGCAATGGTCGGACTGATCGGCGGGATCTTTTACGCGATCGCGTGGCTGACCATGCGCCGCATGCAGCTTGAGACGTAGACTATGGCTCCGATCTTCAATTATCGCGTGGGCGCTCTCCTCGGCAAGGAGTTTGGCCAAATCCGGCGCGACCGGCGCTTGGCGTTGGTCCTGATTCTTCCTCCCACACTACAGTTGTTGCTGCTGGGATTTGCGTTGAGCGCGACCGTGACCAACATCCATCTCGGAGCCGTGGACGATAGCCGAACGGACGAAAGCCGGCAACTGGTTGCCACCCTCAGCGAGAGCAAGAGTTTTCGGTTAGTCCGCTATTACGTTTCCATCGACCGGCTTGGCGACGCAATCAGCCGCGGCGAGGTGGACGCTGGAGTCGTCATTCCATACGACTACGACAAAGACTTGCAACGGGGCCGCACAACTACCGTGCAGTTCCTTTTGAATGCCATCAACGCCAACACGGCAGCCATCAGCCAAGGTTACGCGGAGGGTGTGATTGAGTCCTACAACGCCGGTCTCCGGGCCGGGGGACTGCATGCCAGCTTTGAACCGATCGGAGCGCAGGATTACAGCCACCAAGGCCAGGCGCAACTACACCCGGCGTATTTATACAACCCCGGACTGAAAGACTCGTGGTTCATCGTGACGGGTGTCTTGGGGATGTTATTGATTCTGAACAGTTGCTTAGTTGCGTCTGCCGCCATGGTGAAAGAACGCGAGGCCGGCACCATGGAACAGTTACTGATGTCGCCGGCAGCCAATTCCGAAATCATTATCGCGAAAGTCGTCCCGCTGTTTGTGCTGCTGTTCATGACGGCGATTTTGGGGGCTGCGGTCATGAAACTCGCGTTTGGCGTGCCCTTCCATGGCAAGCTGCTGCTGGTGCTTTCGGCAGCCGCGCTCTGCATTCTATCGGGCATTAGCATCGGAACGGTAAACTCGACCTTCGCCAAGTCGGCCGGGCAGGCCCAATTGATGGCCTTCTTCATCAATCCTCCGCTCGCCTCGACGTCCGGGGCGCTGAGTCCCGTGGAGGCAATGCCCAAGTGGTTACAGGCGTTCACGGTCGTGAACCCAATCCACCACTTCGCGGTCATCGCCCGCGGGAGCATGCTCAAAGGCAGCGGCTTTGCGGATCTTTGGCCCAATTTCCTGGGCCTATTAGCTATTACGCTCGTGCTGGGCTCAGTGAGCGTGTGGCGTTTTCGAAAACAGCTCAGCTAGAACGGAAGGCGACGTGAATTACTCAACGGTTTGGGGACGATTCGCCAATAGGAGTTGCGCGCCTGGCGCGATGTTCGTCATTGCCACCGGTGTCGCAATCGTTTCGTTCGGGCAAACCACTCGCGCCATCCAGGAGCCGCTGTCTGGCCGAACGGGGCAGAGCGGGTCCGTTACTGCCACGGAGTCGCCCGTGCCGGGAACCACAACCAGCGTCAATACCATCAACCCAACGGTTCAGGTGGAGGGGCCGTATGCCGGTAGCGCCGCAGGCAAGACCCCCTTTTCCGGCCAGCTTTCATTGCGGGATGCGGTCAACCGCGGTCTCGAATACAATCTGGGAGTCGTCGGAGTCACACAAGCAGTCCGGCAAGCCCATGGTCAAAGCAGAGTAGCTCGAAGCGCCCTGCTACCCAACGTCAATGGCTATCTTTCGGAGACAGTCGAACAGATTTCCTTGGTGACGAGTGGTCTGAAGTTCAATCTTCCTCCCTCCCTGGGGTTCTCGATTCCCACCATAGTCGGTCCCTTCAACTATTTCGACTTGAGGGCGACTCTAACGCAGACGGTTGCGGACATGACCGCCTGGGACAACTATCGTTCGGCGAAGGAAAATCTGCGCGCCAACGAGCTCTCGGGGAAAGACGCACGAGACCTCGTGGTTTTAGCCGTCGGCGGCGCCTACCTCCAGGCGATCGCAGCCGCGGCCAGAGTGAATTCCGCGCGCGCTCAACTGGAAACCGCCAGTGCGCTCTACCGGCAGACATCGCAGCAGAGGAATGTCGGTTTGGTCGCGCAGATCGACGTAAACCGTAGCCGGATCCAAATGCTGACGCAACAGCAGCGCCTGGCGTCGCTCCAAAATGACCTTGGGAAACAGAAAATCAACCTGGCGCGGATGACTGGCCTTCCGCCCAACGATCGGTACGACGTCGTCGATGACGTTCCGTTTCGAGCGGCGCCCGCCATCACAATAGAAGATGCGCTGAAGCAAGCCTTCAGCCAACGTTCGGACTTGAAGGCGGCGGAAGCACAGGTCCGGGCCGCCGAGCGTTCGCGATCCGCGGCACGCGCGGAGCGCCTTCCCTCCCTCTCTCTGAGCGCCGACTATGGCGCGATTGGGACGAACCCTTCGCAATCTCATGGAACGTTCTCGGTTGTTGGAAGCCTGAAGTTTGCGATCTGGCAGAGTGGCCGGATCGAGGGCGATATCGAGCAGGCCGACGCGGCCCGGTCACAACGGCTGGCAGAACTGGAAGACCTGCGCGGGCAAGTAGAGGCCGATGTCCGGAAAGTATACCTGGACCTGGAGGCGGCCAGGAGCCAAGTGGGGGTTGCTGCGGAAAATCTTCAGGTGACCAAAGAAAATCTTAACCTGACCCGCCAGCGATATGAAGCCGGGGTGACCGATAACGTTGAGGTTGTTCAGTCCCAAGAGTCCGTCGCAGGCGCGGATCTGGACTACATCAATAGCGTGTTCGCGCACAACGTCGCGAAACTCAGTCTGGCGCGTGCGGTGGGGCAAGCGGCAGATAACCTGGCACGGTTTCTACAGACCCGCTAGCAACAAACCGGTTCTGGCGCAAGCAAGTAACGGCGAGACGATCAGGAAAGCGCCAGTCCGAGGCCGCGGCGCTCGCGATGGGTCGCGTCGGGTGGCGGGACGGCAAGCGGGGCGGTGTGGAAGGGGCCCGGGCGTCGGCGCGGGCGGCGTATCGCGCGGAGTTTCGGCTCGCACGCGCTCCAGCGCCAGTCGTCAGGCGCGTTCATCGCGGCGAGCGGCGAGGTGGTGCGCGCGGTGAGTGCCAGTTTGCAGTTGCTGTCCGCAGCGCCGGACCGGATTAGCTTCCCGCTGCTGGCCGGCGTGTACCGAGCCGCATTGGGAGCGGTGCCATTCAGTCTCTTTTTGAGCGGGAACAGCGGAGTCTTTAAGACCGCCCTGGCCGCGCTGGCCCAACAACACTTCGGCGCGGCCATGGACGGCAGCGGTCTGCCCGCCAACTTTGCCTCCACCGCCAATGCCCTGGAGGGGCTGGCCTTCGCGGCCAAGGACGCGCTGCTGGTGGTATCCGTGCCCCCGCCGGTGATGAAGATGGCGTTCTCGGAGAGTTTCATAGAGGTTCTCCATCCAAGGCCGACCCGCGCAACCCGCCGCCGCCCTTTATACTTTAGAAGAACCCACTTCCAGTCTATGGCCGCATTAATCGACGCAATCAACGTAAAGAAAAAGACCTTGTTTGAACTGGACGACATTCCCTACGCCTGCCTGGAAGCCGAAGTGAACACGCCCACCGCTCGGGGCGGCCAGACTCTGGTGCGCCTCAAGATTCGCAACCTGCTTACCAACGCCGTCTTTGAAAAGACATTCAAGGCGGGCGATAAGTTCCGCGAGCCGGACCTAATTTTGGTCGACGCCTCCTACCTCTACAGTGACGGCGCCGGCTCCCACTTCCTCGACCAGCAGAGCTTCGAAACCCACTCCCTTGCCGGCGACGTCGTCGGCGATGCTCTGGACTTCCTGATTGAGGGCGCTCTTCTCGAATTGCTCAAGTTCAACGGCAACCCCATCGGGCTCAAGTTGCCGCCCTTCGTCGAACTGCAAGTTGCCTCCACGGAACCGGGTGTGCGAGGCGATTCCTCAAGCGGCAGCGTCACAAAAGCCGCCACGCTTGAGACCGGCCTCGAAATCCGCGTCCCCCTTTTTATTAAGGAAGGCGAAAAGGTTACAGTATCGACCGAGAGCCGAAGTTTTGCCGGCCGCGCCTGATCTGCCGCGCTTGCGTTATATACGGATGGGCGGCATGCGAAATCGGCGCGAGATGCGAGAGCACCTCCGCCGGTATTACACGCAGGGGCCGTGAGGGTTAGCAGCACCGAAACTGGCTGCCTTCGGATGATTTTTTTGTAGTGCTCGACGATTTGCGGAATGCCGGTTTTTGCCAGGCGCGGATCGGCATTCGCGAGCTGATCGGCCACGGGCCGCTCCTCGTACGGCCAGGCCGGCGCGAGTGTTTGGAATCCCTGGGCCGCGAAATGCGGCGCAAAGTATCTCCGGCACAGCGGCGTTACCCAGGCTCCATGTATGAAGATGACCGGATTGTTTCTCCTCATCGTATTTCCGCTTTTCCGGCTTCAGGCTGCCGCCTGGCGGACTTGGCCTTCACATTCGCGCTCGATCGCGTCGCCCTGCATCTCGGGCTGGACCAAAGAACAATACACTGTCGCCGCCTGGCGGCATACCTCGCAGGCCGCCGTGGACGAGTGCGCCGAACGCTTCCAGCCGGTGAGTTGATGGCCGCGGACTTTGGCCGCGAAAACCGCGATGCGCTCCAAAGCATCCAATTGGCTTATTTGCGTGAACTGGCTTCGATTCATTGGCGTCCTCTTTCTCAAATTTATCTTTGTCCGGCCTGCATGCTGCCCTTGATCCAAGCCTGGCTTCCAGGCTTATGACTCTACAGACATCGCGGGTCGCTGCGCACGAGCGCCTTGAGCGCTTCCAGCCGGTGACCTGCCGCGCCATGCTTTTTCAAATGCATCCGGCCCTTCACTTGGAATAAGCGATGACCGCGGCCCAAAACTTGAAGGGTAGGTCGAGAATCTTTCCTGAAATAACGTACAATGGTGAAAACGGCGACGACGGGGGGCGGGCGCGCGAGAGGCCGCATGGGTGAGGCTGGAGGCGTTCTGCCGGAATGGGGCGCCGGCGGGCGCGAGTTGTTCTACGTTTCTCCGGATTCCATGCTCATGTCGGTCAGTCTCAAGCCGGGAGCCGGCTCCTTGCAGCCTGCGGCGCCACACGCATTGTTTCCGTTGCTGGTGATCGATACCGACGTCAGCCCCTATGACGTGGCCCGCGATGGGCGGCGTTTCCTGGTGCTGGAGACCACAGAACATGCGGCGCAGCCGCTGACGGTGATCGTCAACTGGCCGGCGCTGCTGACCAACGCAGCCAGCTCCCAATAACCAGCCGGGACGATCGGTTTCTGCTCGGAACCTTGTGTCCGTAATGATAGCCTTGCTTGACGGCCAACCTGTTGTCCGTCGACGTGCGGATTGGCGACGCGACGCTGTGCGAGCCCAGGGGCGTTCATCGGCCGCGAGGCGCCTGCCGCTCGACGCGGTGACCACGTCCGAGTGGCTGGCGCCGGAGGCGTTGACCTGAAGACGAACCGTGTCTCCCGCTTGCCGGGAACGCAGGGGATGTGGTCTCCCCGTTGGTCGCCCGACGGTCATTCAATCGCAGGGCACTCGGTATTCGGAGCCTCCAGGAGAAACCGAATTGACTCCGCAAGCCCGGCCTAACGTACTGTTTGAAGCCGGTATGGCATTCGGCAAATACCCCGAGCGCACGGTCTTAGTTCACCTCGGCAAAACACGACCATTCAGCGATGTCGCGGGAAGGAACGCGGTCTACATCTCCAATGACATCACGAAGCGACAAGCGCTGGCCGACCGATTGAGGATCGCAACGGCTGCCGTGATGACCGAAAATAGAACTGATTGGCACGCTGCCGGGGATTTCGATGGCGCGAACGAAACTCCGGACTTTTCCTGCTCGGACCCCAATGCCACCCGTTCAGCCGGTCCGGCTACCTCCGGGAACTCCCTGCAGCTCCGCCAATCCCGCCCCTTTCGGAGGGAGCTCGCGACCTTCTCTTAGAGGCTGCTCAGGACAAGAACGGCATAATCATGAGCATACCGACCAGGGGAGGCCGCATGATTCAAACCAACGGTCGGAGCTTCGTCGAGCCCGGGGATCCAAGGTCCGAGGCACGCTGGAGAGGCGCTCTCGATGAGATCCACCGGCTAAGCCTCATTGAAGATCGGGGTAATAAGAGGGAGGTATTCGCCGTTACCAACGACGGTTATCGGGTCGCAGAGCACCTTCGACAGCAGTGAGTCTTTGGCGGTACGCCGTCGCTCCATGGGACCGGATCCGACTGCCTCACATTGGCGAAAAACACCCAACCCTCGCGGATGTGTATTCGAGCGGGACAGACTCGCATGCACAGCCGACAGCGCAGTACGGTACCGCCCTGTTAAACAGGGACGGAACAGCCCTGTTCTGACCCTGTTTTACAGGGCCGTCCACCTACGCGGTTAAGACCATCTTGAATCAGGTGCAGTTCCAAGGCAGGATGCCATCCTGTCCCACAGAGCCGGTGTCGGGAAAACGCCGCCGTGCGAGTCTTAGTATATGCCATGCTAGTTCTACGAGTGGCCGCACCATGACCGCTGGCCTCACTTATGGACAACTGCATTCGATCGCGGCTTTCCAGGAGCGGCGGCGCTTGACTCCCGAGGAGGCGGTCGCCGAACTGTTCGAAGCCGCGCGGGAAGACGTGTATCGCTATCTGCTGACGCTGGGCATCGTTCCGGCCCAGGCACAGGAAGCCACCCAGGAGGTGTTCTTGCGCCTGTACGCCGTGTTGCGCAAAGGTCAGCGGATCGGCAACATGCGGGCCTGGATCTTCCGCGTGGCGCACAACCACGGGCTGACGCTGCGCGGCCAGGAGCAGCGCTGGCGCCCTTTCGATCCGGAAATGGAGATGCGGATTCCGGACGGCGCGGGCAGTCCCGAGCAGCGGCTGATCGAGCGGGAACGCCGGGTGAATCTCGGCCATGCGGTGGCATCGCTCTCTCCGCAGCAGCGGCAATGCCTGCATTTGCGCACCGAGGGCTTTCGCTATCGCGAGATCGCCGGGATCATGGGAATTAGCGATTCGAGCGTCGGCGAGTTTCTGCGGCGCGCGATCGTCAGGCTCAGAAAGGCGCTCGATGGCTAACTGGCGGACGCATCCCGAAGAGGGCGAATTGCTGCGGTATTGCGACGGCGAATTGCGCGCGCGGGACTCTGCGCGCGTCGCCCGGCACCTGGTGGCCTGCTGGGATTGCCGCACGCGGCGGGACGACCTGCGGCAGACCATTGCCGAGTACGTACGCTACAGGCGGGATGTTTTGGAGCCGGCGCTGCCACAGCCGCCGCGGCCATGGAATAATCTGCGCGGGGAGTTCGCGCGCATGAGCGTGGCGGACGATTCGGGCGCGGCGTGGAGGCGGATTTTCCAGCGTCGCGCCGTGTGGCTGGTGGCATGCACGTTGACGGCGGGCACCGGTATTCTGTTCTACGTGGGACAGACCGGGCGGCCTGTGGCGCCGCGAGTGGGACAGACCTCCAGGGCGGCCGCGCCGCCGGTGGAACAGGCCGGGCGGCCTGTCGCGATACCCGCGCCCGCGCCTCGCCACGCGCTGGCGGCGGGCCCCGAGGACGAGTTGCGCGTCATAGCGGCGCTCGAACATATCGGCGCCGACTTGGGCGATCCGATTGAGGTAGTCCGCACGCGCGATCGCATTGTGGTCAACTGCATCGGCCTCGACGCGGGGCGCATGCGCGAAGTGCGGGCAGCTCTGGCGGGACTGTCGCGCGTCGAGGTGGAGCTTTCGCCGAAACCGGACGTCTCCGCTGCAGGATCGCCGCTGGAAGTAGTCGGCGCGCCGCGCGCCGCCATGCGCACCGAGGTTACGCGGCAGTTCGATAGCCCTGCGGCGTATGAGAAGTTCGTCGATGGATTGCTGAAGAACAGCGAAGCGATGATGGCCAGGGCACACGCGCTGCACCGGCTGGCCATGCGTTTCCCGCCGGATGTGGAAGCATCCATGGGCGCGGATTCGAAGACGCTGCTGGCCGCCATCCGCGAGCATCATGAGACTGCGCTGGAGCACGAGGTGGCTGCGCTGGACCATTCCGCGCAACCCTATCTGCCGCCGCCCGCGCCGACGCCAGCCGGCAATCCGGTTCGCGAAGCCTGGCAGGCGCGCGCGATGCGCGTGTTCGCAGAGGCCGAACGGGTCGACCAGTTGCTGGCCGCCGTATTCGCCGGACCGCAAGGCTCTATCGCCGGCGATGCCCGTCCGGCGTTGCTGTCGGCGGCCTTGGCCAAGCTGGAGTCCGATGTGGCGCAATAATGTGGCGAGCACTGTGGCGCACGCACTCCAGCGTGCCGTGTCGGGACTCGTCTCGACACGCTGTGTCGGCATGATTGCCGACACGGCACGCAGGAGTGCGTGCGCCACGTTGACCCTCTGCCTCTGCACCCCACTCGCAGCGCAGGAAACCGGCTGGCTCTCCGGTTTTGTGTGGGACCCATCGGGCGCGCTGGTGGCCGGCGCAGGCGTCACGGCCGTGAATGAGGACACCGGCTTCCGCCGCGTGACAGAGACGGACGCAGCCGGCTCATGGGAAGCGCCGTATCTCTACCCCGGCCGCTACAAACTTACGGTGCGCCGGGAAGGGTTCCGCACCATCGTGCAGTTTGGCGTGCCGTTGCATGCGGGCGAATCGGCCCGCGTGGATTTTCACCTGCAGATTGGCGACGTGCGGGAAGTCGTGACCGTCGCCGGTCCGCCCGCGACGATGAACGCCGGCGACGTTTCGACCGCCACGCTGGTGGGCCGCAACTGGATCGAGCACCTCCCGCTGAACGGGCGCGGCATCCTGAATCTGCTGGAGCTGGCGCCGGGGACTGTCATCACGCCCGCCGCCGCGGGTGAAGCCGGACAATTCAGCGTGAACGGGCAGCGTCCCAACGCGAATTACTTCACGGTGGATGGCGTGAGCGCCAACACCGGCGCCAACGGCGGCGGACTGCCCGCGCAAATGCCGGGCGGCTCTCTGCCGGACATGACCGCTTTCGGCAGCCTGCAGGCGCTGGCCTCCCTCGAGGCCCTCGATGAACTTCAACTGCGCAGTTCCACCTTCGCTGGACAGTACGGCCCCACACCGGGCGGCCAAGTGGCGCTGAGCACCCGTTCGGGATCGAACGATTTTCACGGTGCGGCTTTCGGCGCGTTTCGCAACGCAGCGCTGGACGCCAACGACTGGTTCGCCAACAGCACGGGCCAGCCGCGGCAGCCCCTGCGCTTCGCGGATTTCGGCGGCGCATTGGGCGGTCCGATCCGCCGCAACCGGACCTTCTTCTTCTTGTCCTACGAGGGGCTACGGCTGCGCCAGCCCTACACTTGGCAATCCACGGTTCCCTCGCTCGCGGCGCGCGGCGGCGCTCCGCCGATATTTCAGCCCATCCTGGACGCTTTTCCGGCGCCGAACGGGCCGGACCTCGGCGGAGGCGTCGCGGAATGGACCGGTTACAGCTCGCTGCCAGCCGGCTTCGATGGCCTGAGCGTCCGCATCGATCATGCCCTGACGTCCCGGCTGCTGCTGTTCGGCCGGTTCAGCGACACGCCCTCTTCGACCGCATCCGGTTTTTCCGAAACCAATTCCGTGACCTTGCAAGACCGCGCCGCGACGGTCGGGCTGAATGCCGCCCTGACGCCGTCCACGGCTAATGAATTCCGAATCAATGCGACCGACGCCAGCGGCATCTCCACCTGGCAGGTCGCGGGCATTCCGGGCGCCGCGGGATGCTATAGCGATGCCGCTCTGTTCGGCGGCGCCACGCCTTGCGTTTCGTTCTTTCGTTTCGAGATCGGAGGAATTGAGCCGCTGATCGCGGGCGCCAACACCGGCAACGCGCAGCGGCAATGGAATCTGGTGGACGCCGCGGAGATTCGCAAAGGTGCGCACGACATCCGGGCGGGCATCGACTACCTGCGCCTCGGGTTGCGACAGAACGAACCGCCGCTGAGCGTCACGGTCACGGCCGCGAGCCTCCAGGCGCTCCTCAATTCCGGCTTCTCCGTTGGCTTATTCGAATCCGCGCAGAATTCCACGTCGATCGCGCAGTTCGCGGCGTTTGGAGAAGACACCTGGCGGGTGAGTCCGCGGCTGACGATCGCCTACGGATTGCGCTGGGATTTCGACCCGTCGCCGCTGGCGTCTGCGCCGCCGCTCGAACCCGCTCTGCTGGCCGGCGCACCGAACGGCGCGGTTCCGATCTGGAAGACGCGTTACAGCAACCTTGCGCCGCGCCTCGGGATAGCGTACCGGCTGACCGCCGACGGGCGCACCATCCTGCGCGCGGGCGCCGGCCGTTACTTCGACGCGGATTTCGGCGCGGCTGTCGACGGCATCAACGGGGCGCCGTACAACTCCTGGCTGTTCAACAATGGAGCAACCACCCCATCGACCACAATTTCGGCGGCCACCCTCGTTACCTACGGATTCGCGCCTGACCTGCGCGTGCCGTCCACATGGGAGTGGAATGTCACGCTGGAAAGGGCTCTTACTCGCGACGATTTGCTCTCGGTCGCCTGGGTCGGATCGGCGTCGAACGATTTGCTGCGCCAGGAGGCGGAGGCGTCCAGCGGCGCGCCGGTGGAGATCGTGTTTGCCACCAACCACGGCTGGTCCCGTTATGAGGCGCTACAGGCTCAATACCGCCGGCGTCTGTCGCGGCGCGTGCAGGCGCAGGTTTCGTATAGCTGGGCGCACTCCATCGACAACAGCTCGTCGGACGCCGCGATATACTGGGCGCCACCGGCGGCATCCGCCCCGTCCGACGCGGGCTCGTCGGATTTCGACGAGCGGCATTCGCTCGCAGCGGCCTTCTCGGTGGATCTGCCGGGCGGCTGGGCGCTCGACGGGCTGTTTCGCGCGCGCACGGGATTCCCGGTGACCGTGCTCGACAACGAAACCGCGCTGGGTTTGAGCTTCGCCGATATCTATCGTCCTAACCTGGTGGCCGGGGCGCCGGTTTGGATTGCAGACCCGCAGGCGCCGGGAGGCCGGCGACTCAATCCCGCCGCGTTCTCTGCGATTGACGGACAGGGCAACCTGGGCCGCAACGCCATTACCGGCTTCGGCATGTCGCAAATCGACCTGGCGGTGCGGCGCACGTTCCGGATCGCCGAAAAGTACTCGGTCGAACTGCGCGCCGAGGCGTTCAACGCGCTCAATCAGCCGGCGTTCGCCGATCCGGTGCGGTTTCTGATCGACCCGCTGTTCGGGCTCTCCCCCTCCATGCAAAACCTGATGCTGGGCAGTGGCACGCCGTCGAGCGGTCTCACGCCAGCGTTTCAGACGGGCGGGCCGCGATCATTGCAACTGCTGTTGCGATTGCATTTCTGAACTTCGTGGCGCGCCTCTGGACTTCCTACAGGTGCCGATCCGGCGGCTCTGCGCCGTGGGGCAGGCTCGTAGCTTGCGCGGGCCTCGTAGGCCCGCTCGCTGGCGACCGCAGGAGTGCGGTCGCGGCAGGCAGAGTGCCTGCGCCACGCAAATGTAGAAGTCCTCAGGCTCCTGGCCGGAGTGCCCTCTGCGCCCGGCCTCGCAGGCCGCCCTTCCCTCTGCGCAGCGTCGGGAAAATGAAGCACACTAGGTCTTAGAAGTATGAAGCGACTAATGGCACTTATTATCTTGTGCGCTGCCCTCTCGCCCCACGCATTCGGCCAGAGCGCATCCGCCAACCTGGTCACAGGCATGGGATACTCGTATCCACCCGTCAGCGTGGCTCCTGGGCAATTGATTACGGTGTTCCTGGCGGGGAACGTCCAGGGCACGATCGGCGTCACGGTACAGAACATCGTGGCGCCGGTATTGGAAGTGCTTCCGCCGTCTGGTTGTTCGGCGCCGACGATCTGCTCCTCGGTGACGGGCATCACCATCCAGATCCCTTACGAGCTGAACCCTGGGTGCGGGTTTATCAATCCGGTGTGCCTTGTAGTGGTGTTAACCCAGATGGTCGTAACGGTGGACGGCGTTGCGGGAACGCCGGTTGACTTGACCCCGCTGGCCGACCAGGTCCACATTCTGACCGCTTGCGACACGGTGGTTCCCGGCGCGAGCGGAACCGTGCCATATGACGCATTGCCCTGCCAGCCCCTGGTGACGCACGCCAATGGGTCGCTGGTGTCGGCGGGGAGCCCGGCACAAGGCGGCGAGGAGATCGTCGCCTATGCAGTCGGGCTGGGCTTGACCACTCCGCCCGTTAAGACCGGCCAGGCGGCGACGGCAGCAACGCCGACGAGCGAGACCTTCGTCCTCGATTTCAATTTCCGGTCGAACGCTCTGGCGACGCGGCCCTTGCAACTCGCACCGCAGCCGTTGCCGACAAGCAGCTTTCCACTGTATTCCGGCCTGGTGCCGGGATACGTGGGACTGTACCAGATCAACTTCGTGGTGCTGCGGCCGCCCGTGGGCGTGCCGGCCTGCTCCGGGACGGTGCAGTCGAACCTGACGGTGAGCGTGGGTGGGCAGATCTCGTTTGATGGCGCGGGGATCTGCGTGGCGCCGGGAGAGTAGGCGCGCTCTCGCCTCCGGCCAATAGCGGTCGCCCTTAGGTCCTCTTGGACCCCCCATTTTTGAAATCTCAAAGCTCGCCTTCGCGGGCACAAACGTCAATGATTACAGGGATTCCATGGGCATCATAGGCTACTTATGCTTGCCACGCCGGTGTCGGCCACGGGTGGCGCGGTCGCCTGTGCGAACATAGGACGTTGGCCGCACGCTACGGGCGTTTGCCGCACACCACGGATTTAAGCCGCGATTGAACACAAAAGGCCAATCCCCCGTCTCCCGGTGCCGCTCTTAGCCCTGTGGCCGCCTGGCTTAGGTCCTCTTGTCTCGCGCGACCTCGCCAGCCAGCGGAGGACCGATTCAAACAACTCGGCGCGCGGAACGCTAGCCCATCCACCGCGGGCGGCCCCCGAAGCCTTGAGAAATTCTAAACTAGAACTACGGTCTATGCGGCTGCAAGCCCCGGCCCTTACTATCTCAAGGCGAAGAGCGAGCACGTAGGCGAAGAACGGACGAAAGTCCTCCTGCTCGCCTGCTGCATCCAGGAGGGCGCAAGGAGTCCTGGGCTAGCGCACAAAAGGAGCATAGCGCCTTTCAGTCTCGGCGAACAGCGGCTCCTGTTCCGGACCATCGGCACCCCGCGCCCGCCGGCCCGCCTTCAGCGCCGCCCGCCAGCAATGATACTCTGCATGAACACGCGTCGATCCATATGTTTCTCTGTGCGCGGGGCACGCAGGATGTTACTAGAACTTATACCCGAAGCCCACGCGAACCACCGGCCAATACCTGAAAGGCCACAGGGCGTTGTTGATCTTGGTCTGTTCCCCTTGAATGTTGCTTTGCACCAAAGAGTCGATGCCGATGGGCAAGCAACCGGCGGTAGCACTAATGGCACAGGTGCTGCCGGTCAGATTCAACTTGGCATTCGGGGTGCCCTGGAACATTACTCCCATTTCGAAATTGAGCGTAAAGTGCCGCGCGCTGCGCGGCAGCAGGTTGCCGAACCCAAAGAGAATCTCGGGCGCAACTTTGCGCGAAGTGACGGATGCCGTGCCAGTGACAGGGCTGGCGGCCGCGCTATAGTAGCCGACGCCATTCAGCGTGAAGCTTTGGCCTCCGGGAATCGAAGCTTTCCCGGTCGCCTGATTGTCATCGTAAATCGCCACACCCGGACTAATGTGGAAGCCCGCGCCGATGTACTGGTCATAGAGCGCTTCGGCGGACTCCATCCGCAATGAACCCTTGAAAACGATATTGTCTTTGCTGGTGCTGGCGCTGTAGTTGAAATAGTTGAAGCCAAACCGCACGTTCGAACGGCGCGTCACCGCGGTGGCGGCCTGAATGCCTGCCCCGAGCGTCCCGGCGGTAGCCTGGATACCGACTCTGGGCAAACCCTGACCAGTACCAGCGCTTGGGCTGGGGCCGGGGGTAGCCGGTTGCGAGGTGTCCTGGCCGAAGCTCAAAGCGGCCAGGGCTCCAACCAAAGCCAACGTCGGAGCAATCGTCATCGTATGAAGCTTCATGGTGTCCTCCTCGAAGCCTGTGGCCTGCGTCGTTTCCGGCCCCAGCAGAGGCCTCCCCACCTACCACATTAAGCGATCTTTGTAGAGATTCGGCCTGGAGAGTGTCACGTTTGTGTCACGTTTGCGTCACGTTTCACGATCAACGATTCAAGCAGTTTCCCCGATTTGGTTTCAGGCAGGTGCGGCGGCATACGCGGCGTTGTCACTCATATCGGAGGAAGAAAACGGCCCAGAACGAGCCGGCCGCGCGTCAGTGAATCAGCAAGAGCAGCCCGGAATGGTACAAGAGCTTCGCTCAAAATGGACTACCTGTACCTCCATATTCCAGGATAAGCTGGACAATACGTAGCCGCGCCGCCGAAACTCGCACCAGTTTCTGGCGCAGCCCTTGCAGTCCGGGAGGTCCACAATTTTCTCGGTTCCACCGCAGGTGTTCTGGCCGTACTGCGCGGCAGTCGTATCCCTCGCCATCGCCATCGGCGCCTTTTGGAAGCCCGCCGCGCGAGC
>JBEKMJ010000134.1:0-20430 GCA_050008575.1 Bryobacteraceae bacterium | reverse complement strand
TGTTGACGGCCTTAGCTTGCCGAATCCAATTCCATCATCGCAAACCTGTCAAGTGGAGCCCGGTTTCTGGCGCCAGAGAGGTTCCCGAAGGGACCGCCAGTGCTCTTGCCGACACAGGCGAGTATAGCTCGCCTCCACAGGCTAAAGCCTCTGCCACCAAGCCCTGCAAAAAGCCAGCCAGAACTTCGAGGCAGGCGGCGAGCCTGCCCCACAAAAAAGGCCAATGTCCAGTGGGCGAGCTTCGCTCGCCTTAGCCGGCTTTCAGCCGGCTCTTTCCGCCTAAAGGCGGCTGCGGCCAAGATTGCCCGCCCTCCAAATCCAAACTGACCCACGTCCGTGCCTTTGGCGGAACGGCGCGAATCGAGCGCGGCACGGCGGTCTTCCCCGCCCCGGACGGTCCGAACAGCACTGTCACGGAATGCGTGTCCAGTGGCAAACGTAGGGCAGCCGCGATCTCGGGTCCGCCGGCGTGCCGTCTGCGTATGTCTACGCTTAGTTGATCGGCCACACCGCCCAGACCCTCCGCCGCAGCCCGTAAGTAGCCGCCAGCACCAGAAACGAGATGCCCAGCAGCAGCAGCGAAGTATGCATCGCGGCGCTGTAGTCGAGCGCTTGCACGTCGTCGTAGATCGAGATCGATACCGTGCGCGTGATGCCCGCCAAGTTGCCGCCCACCATCAGCACCACTCCGAATTCGCCCAGCGTGTGCGCAAAGCTGAGAATCATGCCGGTGACGATACTCGGCACGGATAGCGGCGCGATCACGCGAAAGAACGTCGCCGCGCGCGAAACGCCCAGGCACCAGGAAGCTTCGATCAGTTTACGATCCACCGCCGCAAACCCGGCCGCGAACGGCTGCACCGCGAACGGCAAGCTGTAAAGCACCGACGCCACCAGCAGTCCTTGAAAGGAGAACGGCAGCATGCCGCCGGTGAGCGTCGCGTACCAGCGTCCTACCGGACTGTGCGGGCCGATGGCCAGCAGGATGTAGAATCCCAGGACTGTGGGCGGCAGCACCAGCGGCAGCGCCACCACGGCTTCCACCAGGAATTTCCAGCGGCGCGGCGAGAAAGTCAGCCAATGCGCGGCGGGCATCCCGATGGCCAGCAGGATGAGCGTGGTCCAGAGCGATAAACGGAAGCTAAGCCAGAGCGCTTGCCACTCCATCATTGTGGGGCAGGACTCCAGTCCTGCGCGGGTCCTCCAGGACCCGCCGCGTGTTTACTCCGCCGAGAATCCATATCGCTTCAGAATAGCGCGTCCCTCCGGCGCCAGCAGGAATGCGCGGAAAGCCTGCGCGGCTTCCGGATTCTTGGTCCACTTCATGATCGCGCCGCCCTGCTGAATGCGCGGATATGCGCCGCGCGGGACTTCCCAATAGTGGCCCTGTCCCGCGGCGCTAGGCGCGATGGCCAGCGACAGCGCCACGATGCCCACTTCCGCCGCGCCGCTTTGCGCCATCTGGAACGTTTGCGAGATATTCTCGCCCATCACCAGTTTGTCCTTCACCGCATCGTAAATCCCCAGCGTGCGCAGGGCCGCCTCGGCCGCTCGTCCATAGGGCGCGTGCGCGGGATTGGCGATGGCGATGTGGTGCACGGCCGGTTGGCGCAACGCCTCCATTCCCAAGCGCGCCAGGTCCACCCCCGATGCGTTGCCGGTCCACAGCACGATGCGCCCGTCCGCATAGTTGAAGTCGCTCCCCGGCAGCGTCAGCCCCTGCTCCGATAACTTGCGCGGGTATTGTACGTCCGCCGATAAGAACAGGTCGAAGGGTGCGTGATTCACCAACTGGGCATAGAACATTCCGGAGGAGCCATAGGCCGGCTCAATGCGCACCGCGCCGTGCTGCTGCCGGAAGGCTTTCGCCACATCCTCTAGCGCGTATCGCAGGTCGGCCGCCGCGGCGATGCGCAAGGGCGCGGCCGGCGGCGTGGTGCATGCCGCGCTCAGTAACGCGGCAACGCCAAGTGTTGTGCGTGTAAATGACACTGTCCTTTATAAATAACATGCCTCAACCAAACTGAGTGGGGCAGGCGTCTACGCCCATGTGGGGCAGGCGGTTTCGCCTGCCAAGGATCAAGCCCGCTCTAGCGCCACCTGCTACCCTATCCACGTGCCGCGAGCCTTTCTGATCGACACCGATACCGCCTCCGACGACGCCGTCGCTCTGATCATGGCCCTCCGCGCGCCCGATGTGGACGTGCGCGCCATCACCATCGTGGCCGGCAACGTGCCCGTCGCGCAAGCCGCCCGCAATGCCTTGTACACCGCCGAACTGTGCGGCTCCCATGTGCCGGTGTATCCCGGCGCGCCACAGCCGCTGCTGCGCGAATACATGCACGCGGAATGGTTCCACGGCAAAGACGGATTGGGCGGCCATAACTATCCGGCGCCCCGCCGCGCGCCTGAGCCCACCCACGCGGTGGAGGCCATCGTCGAAACCATCCGCGCGAATCCCGGCATTACCCTGGTCACGCTCGGTCCCCTAACCAACGTGGCGCTGGCGCTGGCCCGCGCACCGGAGATCGCCGCCAACGTCGCGCGCGCGGTGGTGATGGGCGGCGCGCCATGCTGCGAGGGCAACGTCACGCCCGCGGCCGAGTACAACGTCTGGGTGGATCCGGAAGCCGCCCGCATGGTGGCGCGCTCCGGCCTTCCCCTCGAGCTGGTGGGCTGGCATTTGTGCCGCGGCGTCGCAGCGCTCAACCCGGCGGATATCGCGCAGGTGCTCGGCATCGGCACGCCGCTGGCCCGCTTCGCCATCGAATGCAACAGCACCGCCATGGCGGCTTACAAGGTGCAAACCGGCGAAATCGGCATTTCCCTGCCCGACCCGGTGGCCATGTCGATCGCGCTCGATCCGTCGATCTGCACATCGGCCAGCCAGCACTATCTCGAAATCGAAACCGCCAGCGATCTGACCCGCGGCATGACCGTGGTGGACCGTCTCGACATCGCGGGCAACGATCGCAATCGCGGCATTTGGAAGCGGGCGCTCGATGGCGGCCGAAGGGCCCGGATTTGTTGGGCAATCGACGTGCCGCGCTGGAAGCGGGCACTCTACAACGCCTTAGGCGGATAGCGCCGCCGCCACCGTGGTTTCGCCACACGCGCCGGCAGCCTCTTCCCACTCGCGCAACAACACCGCCTCCAGACCTTGCGGATCGAACTCCACTTCGCAGGCCGCGATTTCCGCATCGCTGGCGCCTTCGAAACACAACTCGCACACTCCCAAATCCCCGGATTCGCAGCGCACCGGCGGGCCAAACGTGCGGCAGGTAATCGGACGCGCCGCGTACAGATCGCACGTTCCAGTATCGGGATCGAGCGCCGCGCACGCATCGTCGTCGGCCATTGGCGCGGGGCGGGCGACGGCTTCGCGTACGCGCCGGCGCACCCGCGCGGCCCGCTCCGGCTCGCGCGCTTCCAGGTCGGCCAGTCCACGCCGCAACCGCGCCGCGTCAAGTTGCGTAATGGGAAACTCGCCCAAACAACACTGCATGCACCCCGCACGGCACGGCAGCCAGGGCCCGCTGCGGCGCGCCGCTTCCGCCAGCGCGGCGTCTACGATTTGGATAAGTGTGTCGTCACCGCCGGATAGCATTCGATCCTTTCGCGAAGCGCGGATAAGTGCGGCATGGCCACGCCCAGTTTCTCCCCCGTATTCAGCACGTCGAAGTAATAGCGCTTCATTTCGTCCGGACTGTTGGCGAAGTGACTCGCCCCCAGCAGACGCCGCCCCTTGCCGGTGAACCGGACGAAATAAGTAATGGCAACGCCCGCGAGCCAGATAGGCGTGTTGAAAACACTCTTCGCGTCGGGGTAATGCTCCAGGTAGACGCCCCGCGCCGCCACCACATCCAATGCTTCCCGAGTGGCCCATGTCCCCAACCGCAAGGTCTTGAAACTGCGGGTCGCTTCGGCGATTCCGCCGGCCCAAAGCGCGGTGCCTATGCCGCCGGCATTGATCGCATGGTGCACCCAGAGCCACTCCACGATATTGGCTTTAATGTCCAACGTGAAACCAGCCCGTTCGAACAATTTCCCTACGGCATTGAACTTTTCCGGATCGGAGCCTTCCAACATTCCGAAGCGTACCGAGGGGTTCACAGTTACAACGAGCGTGCCCCGATCGTCCGGGCCGCCACTGGCAGAGGCATAACCCCAAAGCAGCGAGGATCGCGGTAGCAGGCGGTCGATCTCCGCCGTCCCCTCCCAGTTAGCGGTGAATAATAGAAAGGTAGCGCGCGGCGCGCCTGGCAGGTATTGGCGGATTGCCTCGGCCGCCTGATAGTGCTTTGTGGCGATAATCACAAGGTCAAAGGCATCCGCGGGGCCGATTTGCCGAACTGTCTTGGGAAGATAGGTCGCCCGGGTGTTTTTTGGGTAGCCAGGCCGAAGGTCCAGTAGGTCCAGAGTTGCGGCGCTGGGAAGGTTGTCCTTGCGCACGACATGCGTGACATCGATACCCGCCTTCGATAAGGCCCAGCCATGGATTGTTCCGACCACCCCCCTGCCGACGATGAGGACTTTCATAACTTTGGCGCAAACCGCAAAACCAACGACGATTTCCTTTTTGTTCGCTTGACCCCTCGGCTTCATATTAGCGGATCTGTCTCGCCCGCTAAACAGACGCGGCACACATCAGTGCGTGCGCCACGTCTACCGCCGCCACACCGCGAACGCAATCACCCCGCTCGCCAAAACGCCCAGCCCGCACAACGCGAACGTCCACCCCGATGTGGCAAACACGTACAACCACCCGATCAGCGCCAGCACGCTGGGCAGCGGATACAGCCACATCCGAAACGGCCGCCGCACGTCCGGCCGCGATCTCCGCAGCACCTCCACCGCCGCAATCTGCCCGATAAACTGAATCAGGATGCGCGCGGTCAGGATCGCCGAAACCACCCAATCGAGGCTTAACATCCCGCCCGCTATCGCCAGCCCGCCGATCGCCAGCAGCGACACGTGCGGGAAATCTCCCTTCGGATGCAGGCGCGCGAACGGCTTCCAGAAGTATCCATCGAGCGCCGCCGCATAGGGCACCCGGCTATACGCCAGCAGCAGACTGAACACAGACGCCACCGCCGACCATAGGATCAGCACCGTCACCACGCGGCCGGCCCAAGGCCCGTAAAGCGTTTCCATGAAGCGCGCTGCCACGAACTTGGATTGCGCCGCTTCCCGCCAGGGCACCACCGCCATGATGGCCAGCGTCATCAACGCATACATCGCCGCCACCAGCAGCACCGAAAGCACGATGGAGCGCGGCATGGTGCGCTCCGGCCGCCGCACCTCTCCGCCCACGAAACAGATTCCGTAATAGCCGAGATAATTGTACATGGCGATCAGCGTCGCGCTGCCTAGTCCCGCCACGAAAGCCGGCGAAATCGTGAACGCGTGCGGCGGAAAATCGAAGGCGCGGCGGGCATCGAAGTGCGCGAAGCCGGCAGCCACGATCCACGCCACGGTGATCAGCATGCCGATCCATAGCACCACCGTCAGGCGGCCGACCGATCGGATCCCGCGGTAAAGCAGCGCGATCGCCAGCACGCCCACTATCAGCACCGCCAGGCGGATTTCCCACGGGCCCATACCGCGGCGGAAGTACGTCAGGTATTGCGCGAAGCCGATATAGCCGGACGCAATTTCGAGCGGCCCGCTGAAAATGAATTGCCAGATGAACAGAAATGGCAGCAAGGCGCCCAGGCGGGTGCGCCGAAAGGCTTCGCGCAGGTACAGAAAGCTGCCGCCTTCGCCCGGCAGGGCGGCGGCCAGTTCGGCCCACACCAGCCCGTCGCACAGCGCCAGCACCGCGCCCACGGCCCAACCCAGCATGCATTGCGGCCCGCCCATGGCGCCGATCAGCAGCGGGATCGTCACGAAAGGCCCCACCCCGACCATGTTGCTCATGTTCAAGGCGGTGGCCTCCAGCAGCCCCAACCCGCGCGTCAGTCCATGCCGTTCGGCCATCGTTCGTTGTACCATAGCCCCATGGCCCCGGGAGGGGGCATTCATGTTTACACCCGATCAAGCCAAAGGTCTGTCCCTGGTTTTCCTGCAAAGCCTGGGCAGCGAAGTTCCCACCACGCGGCGCATATTGGCGGCCGTTCCGGAAGCGCAGCTCGATTTCAAGCTGGGCGACAAGGGGCGCACTGCACGCGATTTGATGTGGCACATTGCGCACAGCGAGAGTTTCTTCGGCGAAGGCATCGCCGCCGGCAGTTTTACGGGAGGGGCCGACCCACCGGCGCCCGCGACCGCCGCGGAAATCCTGGCCTACTACGATCAACAGGTTCCCCCGCTCTCCGCGAAAATCGCCGGACTGTCCGGCGAGCACCTCGCCACGCCGGTGAGTTTCTTCAACGTGTTTAATCTGCCGGCGGTGCTGTATATGGATTTCTGGATCAAACACACCGTGCATCATCGCGGCCAGCTCAGCACGTATTTGCGCGCCATGAACGCGCACGTTCCAGGCATCTACGGCGGCAGTGCCGACGAACCGTTTCAGATGCCCGGTGGGGCAGGCTCGTAGCCCGCCTGCCGCGAAGCTCTGCCAGGTGGCATAGGCTTTAGCCTGTGAAGGCGAGCTCCGCTCGCCGAAGAGCGGGCCTACGAGGCCCGCGCAGGCTACGAGCCTGCCCCACTATACATGGCCAGTGAGTTGCTCCAATAGCCGCCGTCATGCTGGCACTTGCCGCGCTCGCTCTTTCCATTCCGCTGCACTTTGAGCCATATCGGGAGCCATCCGAGCCACAATTCCGTTACGTCGCTGTGGCGCCACAGTACAAGCTGGCCCTTTCCGACACAGCCATCGATATGCAATTCCTGCACGGCGGATCGCTGCGCATGCATCTGCCGCGCACCTCCCCCGCCGCGGTCGATCTGCTTCCCGGCAAAACGAATTACTACGCCGGCGACGATCCGTCCGGCTGGCGCACGGGCGTTCCTAACTATGCGCGCATCCGCTATCGGTCCGTGTTTCCCGGCGTAGAACTGTCCGTCTATGGAAACCAGCGGGAGATTGAATATGACTGGCTGGTGGCGCCCGGCGCCGATCCCTCGCTGATCCGGTTTTCGTTCACCGGCGCCACGCGCCTGCGCCTGGATGCCGCGGGCGATCTGGTGCTGCAAACGGCGGGCGGAGAGATCCGGCACAGAAAGCCGTGCATCTATCAGATCGCCGACGGGCATCGCCGCGAAATCTCAGGCAGCTTTGTGCTCGCCCGCGGCGGACAGGTACGCTTCCACGTAGGCGCTTATGACCACCACCGCGCCCTGGTCATCGATCCGCAGCTAGTGTATTCAGCCGGCTTCGGCGCCAGCGGGGTCGTATCCTTCGAGATATTCCAAACCACTTATAACGACGTCCCGCGGGCCATCGCCATCGACGCCGCCGGCAACGCCTATACCACGGGAACCACATACTCCAACAATTTTCCCCTGGTGAATTCATCCGAGCAGGCCCCGCCTCTCTACACCGAGGGAGTGTTTGTGGCGAAAGTGAGTCCGGATGGAAGCACGTTGTTATATTCCACCTACATCACAGGAAGCGGAGGCCCCGGCCCCATGCCATTGCCCGCCGGCATTGCGGTTGACGCAGCCGGAGATGCCTTTATCACAGGCACAACCGATGGCACCGATTTCGCAATCGCGCCGGGCGGCAGTGCGTCGACCGCGGGCCACGCCGGCGCTTTCCTGGCGGCGCTCGATCCGAACGGCATCCTCAAGAACAGCGGTGTTTTCGGAGGCGCCGGCGACGCGGGCACCTCCATCGCACTGGGCCCGGACGGCGACCTCTACCTCGCCGGCACCACGCAATCGCTCAACTTCCCCACCACTCCGGGCGCATACAGCACGGTCTTTGTAGGCCTGCAGGTAGCAGCTAATAGTTTTTCGGCCTCCGACGTCTTCCTGATCAAGATCAATCCGAGAATACTGCTTTCCAATTTCCCCGGCAATCAACCGATCCTCTATTCGACTTACCTCGGGCTGGGTACTGCGCCGATGGTTGCCGCGGACATGGCGGGCAATGCCTATGTCGCCGCTTCCACAAGCTATGCCGCATGGCCCGTCACTGCCGGCGCGGTCCAACCGCAATGCGCCGGCCAAACCTGCGCGGATGCCGTCGTGCTCAAGCTCAATCCCAACGGAAATCAACTGCTCTACGCCACTTACTTCGGCGGCTCCGGCGTGGAAACCGTCGGCGGACTGGCCGTGGATGCCTCCGGCAATGCCTATCTCAGCGGAACGACGACATCGACGGATCTTCCAGTCACCAGTGGAGCGTTCCAGACGAAATGGACACCCGGCTCCCCGGCGTTTCCGATCCTGGCAGGTCAGACCGCCTTCGTGGCCAAGTTCAATGCGAACGCCACCAAGCTGATCTATGCGACCTACCTGGGCGGAAGTACAGCGGAAACGGGAGCCGGCATTGCCGTGGATAGCGCCGGAAATGCCTATATCTCCGGAGGCACGGTGTCGCCGGATTTCCCCATACTCAACGCCCTTCAGGTCGGTCTTGCGAACTCCCCTCTTTTTGTCTACGCAGAGTCTTCCCAAGAAGGCTACTATTCTTCCGCCGGGTTCCTCAGTGTGTTGAATCCCGCGGGAAGCGCGTTGCTCTGGTCGACGTTTCTGGGCGCCCCCACAGCCTTGCCCAGCATAATCAATCAAGGCGCGCTCATCATAGGCAGTTCGGCCTCGGCGGTGGCGCTCGACAGTGCGGGAAACGTATACGTGACCGGCCTTGGCGCTGATGTCACGGGCAGAATAATAAACGCAAGCCCCACCGATGCTGTCGGAGTGATGAAGATCGCCCCACAAGGCAACCCGCTCCAATTCGACCCTAACGGCCTGACTAACGGCGCATCGTTCAATCCGGGCTTGCCGCTTCCGGGTGGTTTGGCCAGCTTATTTCTGCACGGGCTGAATGTAACGGGTACGGTCGTCGCGTCCGGCAACCCGCTGCCCACCGAACTCGCAGGCGTGTCGATCCTGGTCGACGGCATACCGGCGCCCATTCTGGCCGTCGCGAACATTCCGGTCGACAATCCGGTGGGCATGCAGCAGATCAATTTTCAGGTGCCTTTCGAGGCGGTGACGAATGAGGTGGAGGTCCGCTACCAGGGCCTTTCCACGTTTCTTCTGCCGCAACAGGTCGCGCCCGGGATCTTCACCTTGCCCGGCGGCGCAGGCGCAATCCAGCACGCATCCGACTACAGTCTGGTGACCGAGGCGAATCCAGCCGCGCCCGGCGAAAGCATCGTCGTTTACGCGACCGGTTTGGGCCCGGTAAGCGGCCAGATTACCGACGGTGCGCCGGCGCCAGGCCCCGCCGCGATCCAGCCCGCCTGCTTTTCCCTCATCGTTACCCTGGGCGCCGATTACAGCTTTTTTGTGCCCGTGGGTACACCTGCCAACATCCTGTATGCGGGACTTACGCCAGGATATGTGGGCCTCTACCAGTTGAACATTCAGGTCCCGCCATCCACGCCCGCGGGCGACACCAACTTGTACATTATATTGCCGGGCTGCTGGCCTGACCTTGGGTCCGATCCGAACATCCCGTTCAATAGCTACTACAGCAATATCGTGACGCTGCCCGTGGCGCAGGCCCGTGGCCTGCCGGCGGCCTCTCAGGCCGCCATCCCGCGATTCACGCATCTCGCGCTCGCTCGGCCACGCTGAAAACAAACGCCCGGCCGCAATCCGTCAACCGGCTTCCCGCCGCCGCCATGCTACGCTTACATCGGGTGAAGCCTGGCTCCGCCCGCGCTCCTTGAAATCCCATGCCGAACCCAACACAGATTACCATACGAACCCAATCTGATCCTTTGTTTTCAACAAAAACAGGAAACGAAAGCCAATCTCCACCCTGTAGGGCAGACCCCCTGGTCTGCGCGGTTCCCCCTGGACCCGCTCCGCTCCGACACGGGATGTTACAACATGTTACACGCGGCCGCCCGAGTCCCGCTGCTCGCCCCACTGTCGTAGAATCTTAGTTTGCCCGATCTCCTCGTAACGGTGGTGGTCCCTACCTTATCGGCGGATGCTAAGCTTCAGGAATGCATCGCCGCCCTGGAGAAGCAGACGCAACGCGACTTTGAACTGATCGTCGTGGACAATAGCGGCTCCGGCGCCGTGCGGCGCAACGGGACGGCACGCGCGGGTGTACGCGTCATCGAGGAACCACGCAACGTCGGCTTCGGCGCGGCCATCAATAATGCTTTCCACCAATCGGGCAGCCGGTATCTGGCTACGCTCAATGACGACGCCGCCCCGCATCCCGGCTGGCTGGAGGCGCTGGTCGCGGCCATCGAATCGCGGCCTGATGCCGGCATGTGCGCCTCCCAGGTGCGGCTTTACGGCGAAGAGGCGCTGGATTCCGCCGGCATGCTGGTTTGCGGAGACGGCAGCAGCAAGCAGCGCGGCCACGGGCTTCCGCCAAAGTTCTTTCCGGTGGCCGAAGAAGTCCTGTTTCCCAGCGGCTCGGCGGCGCTCTATCGCCGAACCATGCTGGAACAGATTGGCCTGTTCGACGAAGACTTCTTCCTCTACTGCGAAGACACCGACCTGGGGCTGCGCGCGCGCTGGGCCGGATGGCGCTGCCTCTACGTGCCGGAGGCGGTCGTGGAGCACCATTATTCCCACTCGGCGGGACGCGCCTCGCGGCTGAAAGCTTATTACGTGGAGCGCAACCGGCTGTTCGTACTGGCTAAGAATTTTCCCGCGCGCATGCTGGCCGCCGCGCCCTTTGTGTCGCTGGCGCGATATTGGTGGCATTTCCTGTTCCTGCTGCGCGGACGCGGCGCCGCCGCCCGTTTTCGCCTGGAGGGCGCGTCCGCCTGGCGCATGCCCTGGTATGTGCTGCGCGCGCACGGCGCGCTGCTGCTGCATGCGCCCGCCTTGTGGCGCAAGCGCCGCCAGATCCGCCGCACGCCGCGCGTGACGCCGCATATCTACCGGAGCCTGCTGCGCTCGCATTCCATTTCGGCGCGGCGTGTAGCCGAGCTTTGACCATGTCCACATCACTCGACTCGCTGCTCGTCATCGTGCCGGCCTATAACGAGGAAGCCGCCGTCGCAGGCGTGGTGCGCGCCATCCGCGCCGCCATGCCCGGAACGCCCGTGCTGGTGATCGACGATTGTTCCATCGACGCCACGCAGGTGGTGGCCCGCGAGGCTGGCGCGCGAGTCTTGCCGCTGCCGCACCACCTGGGACTCGGCGGCTGTGTGCAAGCCGGCTACAAGCTGGCCTTCGAGTTGGGATATCAATACGTCATCCGGGTGGATGGCGATGGGCAACATGACGCGCGCGACATCCCCCGCGTCTTCGCGGCCTTGCGCACCTCGGGTTGCGAGATGGTGATCGGATCGCGCTTCATCGGCGGAAACGGCGCCCGTCCGGCCGCGCTCCGCGGACTGGGCATACGCTTCTTCCGCATGGTGCTGCGCCCCATCTTGGGACAGCGCGTCCACGATCCGACTTCCGGTTTTGTGGGAGTCAACCGCAACGCCCTGCAGGTTTTCAGCAAAAGCTTTCCGCTGGAATACCCGGAAATCGAAGCGCTTGTCGTGTTGCAGCGCAAGCGATTCCGCTTCCTCGAGATTCCTTGCCAGATGCACCCGCGCACCACCGGCCGCTCGTCGATCACGGCCTTGCGTTCGATTTACTACATCGTGCACGTGCTGCTCGGCGTGTTCGTGAATGTGCTCAAATTCGATCAGCGGGCGCGGCGTCCCGCTGAGCGGCGTTCCGGCAAACCGGGAAAATCATAACGGAGGATATGGATGGACCGCCTATTAAACGCATTGACGGTTTTAAGCGGCGTGCTGCTGCTGTTCGTACTGGTCTCTGTGCGGCGCGCGCACATTCGCGTCGAATATTCGGTAAGCTGGTTACTGGCCGCGGCTGCCCTCTTGATTCTCTCGCGCTCGCGCGGCTTGCTGGAAGCCGCGGCGCATAAGCTGGGTCTTTCCGATCCGCCACTGGCGCTGCTGCTGGTGGTCGGCTGCCTATTTTTAGTCATGTTTTACCGGTTCTCCGTAATTATCTCCAAGCTGCGCGACGATAACATTGCACTCGCCCAGCGTCTGGCAATTCTGGAATATCACTTACAAACCTTACGAGATGGACGGACACATGTCTGAAGCGCGCGCGAAAGCCCGTAAGGGCCACGCGAAAGTTAAGCCACGCGCTCCGGAAAAACCGCCGGCGCGTTGGTGGATCTACGCCGCAATCGTGGCGGTGGCGTCGTACGCCGCCTTCCAAGTGTACGCGCCCGCACTCAGCGGACCGTTTGTCTTCGACGACACTTTCCAGCCCTATCGCACGCCGGGTTTTCCGAATGCGCTGAGCGCCTGGATCACCGGCGTTCGGCCGCTGCTGATGTTCAGCTACTGGCTCAACTACCAGTTCTCGCAAGCGCCGTTTGGTTTTCACGCCATTAATGTCCTGATCCACTTACTGAATGCCTTCTTGATATTTGTCATCGTGCGGAAACTGCTCCAGCCGCAGTCGTCCGATTGGCTGCTGCCGGCCTTCGCCGGAGCGGTTTTCCTGCTCCATCCTATCCAGACCGAATCGGTGTCCTATGTAGCAGGCAGGTCGGAATCGTTGAGCGTCTTCTTCCTCCTGGCGGCCTTCGCCGTCTTCCTATACCGGCGGCCACCCGAGGTTTCCTGGAAGACCTCCATCGCGGTGCTGGTTTTGTTCGGCGCCGCGGTCGCCACCAAAGAACACACTGTGGTGCTGCCCGCCCTGTTGCTGCTAACGGATTACTACTGGAATCCTGGATTCTCATTCAGCGGCATCCGGCGAAATTGGCGCCTCTACGTCCCCATCGCTTTGGTCGCGGCGAGCGGCTTGGTTTTCGTGGCCAGGATTCTGGCGCACGCACCCAGCGCGGGCTTCGGCCTGAAGGACTTCACCTGGTACCAATACTTCTTCACCCAATGCCGCGCCTTCTTCGTCTATCTGCGGCTGCTGGTATTCCCCGCCGGCCAGAATATAGATTGGGAGTATCCGGTCTCGCGAAATATACTGGACCACGGCGCCATCTTCGGACTGGCAGCCATCCTGCTGCTGGCGGGCGCCGCCATTTATTTCCGGCGGCGCTATCCGCTGGCTTCTTACGGCTTTCTGGTCTATCTGCTGTTGATGGCGCCCACCTCCTCCTTTGTGCCGATCGCGGACCCGGTCGCCGAGCGGCGCTTGTATCTGCCGATGATCGGCATCCTGCTGGTAGTCGTCGACGCGCTCGCGCGCTTTCGCATGGATCGCCGCAAGCTGGCCGCCGCGCTCAGCGTCATCGTGTTAGTGCTGGCTTTCGCCACTTACCGGCGCAATGAAGTCTGGGCCAGTGACATCGCCCTCTGGGAAGACGCCGCGCATAAGTCGCCGGGTAAGCAGCGCGTACATTTTCAATTGGCGCACACTTACTACACTAACGGCCAATGCCCCGATGCCATCGCGCAATATGCCGAGGCGGCCCGGCTGCAGAAGCCGGATTACGGCGTGCTGGTGGATTGGGGCCTGGCTTACGACTGCGCGAACGAACCCGATGCCGCGGTGGCCAAGCTGCGGGAGGCCGCGGCGCTCGATCCCAAAGCGCACGTCTACACGCAAATCGCCATGGTCTACGCCAAGCGGTCGCGCTGGCCGGAGGCGCTGGAGGCGTTGGCGCAAGCCGAAAAGCTGGACCCCAACTACGACATGATCTATGACAACCGCGGCGGCATACGCGCCAATACCAACGACCTCGCGGGAGCCGCCGCGGATTACCGGCACGCGCTGGAGCTCAATCCATCGAACGAACACGCCCGGCAAATGCTGGAGATCGTGCAGGGGCAGATGAATTCCGGGCACTGACATGCGGCCGCTGCGCATCGGCGTGAACGCCCTGTACCTGATTCCCGGCGGCGTGGGCGGCACCGAGATCTATCTGCACCAGTTGCTGCGGGCGTTGGCGGAGGTGGATGCCCGCAACGAGTATTTCGTTTTCACCAATCGCGAGACCGGGCCGGATCTGGTGCCCGCCCAGCCGAATTTCCACGCCATGCCGCAACCCGTGCGCGCGCGATTCCGGTCCGCGCGCATCGTCTGGGAGCAAACCCTGCTGCCGCTGGCGGCCACACGCCTGGGCCTGGACGTGCTGCTGAACCCGGGATTTACGGCACCGCTATACTGCCCGTGCGCGGCCGTGACCGTGTTCCACGACATGCAGCACAAGCGCCATCCGGAACATTTCCGCTGGTTCGATCTGCCATTCTGGCGCGTGCTGTTGTTTGCGTCGGCGCACAGGGCCACCGTGCTGCTGGCGGATTCCGACGCCACCCGCGCGGACGTGCTCCGCTACTACCGATTGCCCCCGGCGCGCGTGCGGGTGGTTCGATTAGGCGTGGATCCGGTGTTCTTCGGATTACGGCGCGCGCCGGAAAAGCTGCTGTTGACGGTCTCGACACTGCACCCGCACAAGGGCCTGGACGCGTTGCTGCAGGCGTTCGCGCAGTTCCGCCGCGAACGGCCGAACTTCCGCCTGGTAGTCGCCGGCCTGCGCGGTTTCCACGCGGAGGCGTTGGAAAAGCTGCGGGCGGATCTGGGTCTTGCAGACGTGGTCGAGTTCACGGGCTGGATTCCGCGCGCGCAACTCTACGATCTATACGCGCGCGCGTGGGCGTTCCTGTATCCTTCCACCTTCGAGGGATTCGGCATGCCCGTGGTGGAGGCTCTGGCGGCGGGCATACCCACCGGCTGCTCGAATATCGAGCCGCTCGCGGCGATGGCAGGCGAGGCCGCGCTGCAGTTTGAACCGGCTAATGTGGAAGCGATTTGCAGCGCGATGGTGCGCCTCGTCGCGGATGAAGCCTTGCGCGCGCGGCTATCGACAGCCGGACCGGCACGCGCCGCCGCCTTTTCCTGGTCCGCCACCGCCCACGCCACGCTGGATGCGATTCAGGAGGCAGTGGGGCAGGACTCCAGTCCTGCGGCCGGCGTCCACGCCGGCCCGCTCGGTAAGGAATCCGCCGCTCGATAGACTACCTGTTTAGAAAGGAAGTGAGTGGCAGAAATCGCCGGGCAGGACCGCAAGGCCGCGTTCCTGCGGCTGTTCGAGCAGTACGCTCCAGCGTTGCAGCGACTGGCGGGCGCCTACGTCGATGCCCGCGAAGACCGCGAGGATCTGGTGCAGGAGATTGCCGCAGCGCTGTGGCGGGCGCTGCCCAACTATCGCGCCGAATCGAGCGAGCGCACATGGCTGTACCGGATCGCGCACAACGTGGCGATCACGGCTACGGTCAAGCAGCGGCAGCGTGCGATGCGAGAAGTCGCGCCCGATCAGCCGTTTGATCGGCCGTCGGCCGGCGCCGGCGCGGAACAGAATCTGCTGCTGGAGGAAAAGCGGCGCATGCTGTTCGCGGCCATCCGGAGACCGGCAGCGGCGGACCGGCAAATCACGGTGCTGCACCTGGAAGGCTTGAGCGGCGCCGAAATCGAAGCCGTGACCGGCATCGCCGAGGGCGCCGTGGCCACGCGCCTGACGCGCATCCGGGAGAAATTGCGCCAGGCCATTCGGGCGCGGGAGGCGGGCGATGGCCGATAAAGACGAACTCGATGAACTTTGGTGCGGCCAGACCACTGGTCCGCCCACAAAAGGAGAAGACATGTTAACCATTGCGATGGAGAGAGCGGAGCGGTTCGACCGCAAGATTAAAGCTCGCAATTTGCGCGAGTGCCTGGCGGCTGTGCTGGTAGCTGCCTTTTTTGCCTTTGTAGCATGGAAGTCGCCCAATGCGCTGGCGCGCGCCGGGCACCTCGTGGTGGCAGCCAGCGGCTTGTGGATCGTCTTTTGTATGCTGCGCTATGGCCGTGAAGCGCCGCCGCCCGCGCCGGATCGCAGCGCCGCCGATTTCGAGCGGGCGCTGCTGCGCAAGTACGACCACCAGATTCGCCTGCTCAAGAATGTGAAGTATTGGTACCTGCTGCCGCCTTATGTGGGGTTGTTGCTGGCCAGCGCGGGCATCGTGATGGCGAACAGGGCCGCCGGCCAGCCAGCCTGGCCGCAACTGGCCTCGTTCGCGGTTTACACCGCGTGTTCGGCATCGTCTGGTGGGTTAACGAGATATATGCCGTGGGCAAGCTGCGGCGCCAGCGCGAACGGCTCTTGCAAGAGATGCAGGCCGCGACGGAACAGCCCTGAGCGCCTGGAACGTTTCTATCGGCTGCACCGGAACCCATCGCGAATCGGCAACTCGAGATCAAAACCTCTGCGTGCAGCGCGATGGTTTTGCCGTGAGTATCCCAGATGGTTACGGTTCCGCTGAACGCCCGAGCCGGCGCGTCAGTCTGGTGGAACGATTCGCATGCGGCGGATCGGGCGTTCGCACCGACAGGTCGTCGAGGGATCGGCCGCGGCTCGACACAGGTGTTATGGGACTGCGGAAATCAGCGCCAACTGCGCGGTTTCCTTGCTGTTTTCGTGGATACTCATGGGCAGGCCCCGACTTTCGAATGGCTTCATGAAGTCGGGGTCCATGTAGGCTTCGGATTCTATATCGTCCCAAGCATATAATTTGTACTCGCCGGGATTGATGTTTTTGAGTGTGAACAGGCCGTACTGGTCGGTGGTGGCGACAGGGTATGAGTCACGGCGCGCCCGGCGTCTGGCATCGTCCGGAATCAGGACCACCAAAGCGCCCGCGGCGGCCTGCTGATCGTCCACCACTATGCCATCGATCCGGCCCGCGCCCGGCGCGATCGTCACGCTAAGCGGCCCGGCCGGAGCGGCGGTCATATCCAATCCGGAATCGCGCACCTCTTGGTCGCCCGCGCGGACGGACTTCACATAGTAGCCTTCCGGAAGGCCGCTTAAGTAGAAGTCGTAATGTTCCGGTCCAACCTGTAGCAGCGTAAACGTCCCGTCGCCTTGGCCGCGGCCGTATGGCCTGGGGTACGAGTCGGCCGCGTCGCGGGCTTGCAGTACGATGTGGATACCGGCAAGGTCAACCCCGCCGTCCGGCCCCTCGGCTTTGACCAGCCCCTTCAAGTCCACACCGGGAGTCAGGGTCACGGCGACGTCGTCTATGTTACCGTTGCCCACCTCGATGACCTGCCGCATGAACAAAGTCCGCTCGGCAAGAAACCTGGTCTCCAGCCAGTAAATGCCCGGCCGCACGCCGCGAAATTCGAAGTTGCCTTGCGCGTCCGCGCCACTCTTGTCCCCCACGCCCCACGAGCCTGACCGGTCGCGCGGCGTTAACAGGATGATCACGTTCGGCCTTCCGCCGCCCGGGTTGTTTACGTGTCCCCGCACGCGTACCGTGTGAGTCTTCGCGAGGATAATGTTCATCGCGTGCAGGTCCGCGCCGGGGGGCGCGTCTACGGCGACTGCCGTGGCGATATCGATACCGCCTGGATAGTAGGTCGGCACTTCACTTTCGTCGGGCGGCGGTATGGCCGAGCGATCCGAGCTTGGCCTCAGCGTGGTAGCGCTCACATAATACCGGCCAGGCGCCAGTCCGAATATTCGGTATTCGCCTAAATCGTTAGTGCTTGCCGTGCCGGCTGGAACCAGGCGTTTGCGCCCAGCCACGCGGCGATAGCTCTGCGCGGCCACCTCGGCGTGCACCACCGGGTCGCCGTCCTCATCCACGATGCGTCCGGCGATGACTCCCTGCGGCGTCAATTTTGGGTTCACGTCTTTTAGGATCTGTCCGGCGTCCAGCGCCAGAGCCGTGCCAACCAGGTTGTGCCCGCGTGCGCCATAGTTCACTTCCACGAATCCGTTCGCCCTGATCGAGAGCCGGTACTTACCTGGCTCGATGTCCCGCATGGCGAACTTCCCGTCCCGGTCCGTGGCGGCGGAGTAAGTGGTCTGAGGATCCGCATCGATACGTGTCAGAACCAGTTCCGCTTTCTTCACTGGCGCGCCGGTGGCGGCATTGGTCGCCTGGCCGGCGATTCCGCAGAGGTCTTCGGGCTTTGGGGGGCTTTGTTGCGCAAACAGCGCGGCTGCAACGAAAAAAATCGGCAGACTGATCTTCACCGGTGCCCTCGCCTATTTGTACCAAAAATAACACGTGGGGGGCGGACTTTAGTCCGCGCTGGGCTTCAGCCCTGCTAAGCCGGCTGAAAGCCGGCTGCGGGCAGAACTGCCCGCCCTCCTGGTGAGAAGGAGGGACCGGTTACGAAGCCGGCCCCTCAGCGCACGAGACGACGTTTCGGACGGGGTCGAGCCGTCCATGAGGATGTTTCTTTAGCCTAATAGTTGCGCGACGGCCGGAATCTTCTCCAAATTCTTTTCTTCTTCCGCACCCCAGGAGGGCCTGCAGGGATAAATCCGGGGTTGGATGCCAAAACGCTCGTGGTATAGCCGGGATATCTCGCGCTCGAAATGTTCCACGATGTCGGGCCGCATCAGGTTGACGGTGCAGCCGCCGAAGCCCCCGCCGGTCATGCGCGCACCGTAGACTCCTTCGATCCCCAGCGCGGCATCCACCAGGAAATCCAACTCGTCGCAACTGACTTCGTAATCGTGCTGCAGGCTGCGATGCGACGCCTCGAACAGCTCGCCCATGCGCTCGATGGCGCCCTCGCGGCAGGCGGCCACGAACTGCACGACGCGCGCATTTTCAGTCACCACGTGCCGCGCGCGCCGCGCGATGATGGGCTCCATGGCGGATTCAGTCACCTCGAACATAGCCGGCGTCACATCGCGCAGGCTCTCGACGCCCGGATGGCGGCGGCGCGCCACATCCACGGCAGCCGCGCATTGCTCGGTGCGTTCCTTATAGGCGGAGCCGGCCAGTTCGTGCTTGACCATGGTGTTGACGGCGACGAACGCCGCGCCTTGGGGAAGCCGCACGACCTGATGCTTCAGGCTGCGGCAGTCGATGCAGATAGCGGCGCGCTCTTCGCCGAATACGGAGATGTATTGGTCCATGATGCCGCAGGGCATGCCGACGAAGTTGCGCTCGGCCCGCTGACAGAGACGGGCCAGTTCGAGAGGAGCCATGCGCCGGCTGCCGAGCAGGGCCAGCGCCGTAGACACCTCCAGCGCGGCCGAGGAACTTAGGCCCGATCCCTCCGGCACTGTACTCCGAATGAGGAGGTTGGCCGGCTCGACGGCGAGTCCGGCGCGGATCGATTCCTGCGCCACGCCGATCGGATAGTCGGTCCAGTGGCGGCGCGGACTGAGTGTGGCGATATCGGCGATCGGCCACTCGGCGGATTCGTCGCGGTCTTCCGAATAAATTCGCAGTTTGGCATCGCTCGCCGGCGCGGTGGCCACATAGGTAGCCAGATCGAGCGCCACGGGCAGCACGAAGCCCAGGTTGTAATCGGTATGTTCGCCGATTAAGTTGACGCGGCCCGGGGCACGGAAGACGCGGATGCCATCCGCGGATCCATAGAGCCGCCGGAAGGCGTCGATCACGGATTGCTCCCCGTTCCCCGTTGTGTGGCGCGCCAGGCCATCAGCAGCAGAAAGAGCCCGAAGACCAGCATGCAAGCGCCGGTATACAGGTTCACGTTGTCAGTCGTGAGCGGCGCGGCGTAGGCGTGCGGCGCGAATAGGCCCATCCCTATCAGGATGAGGCCAACCAGAGTGAAGAACCAGCCCGAAGGCACTCTCAGATCCATATCATCTAAACCAAATATTAAGGATGAGCAGCAATATCACTACGATAACAGTCAGCGGCGCGGGGCGTTGATACCACTTGGCGGTGGCGTCGTGCGGAACCTTGGTGAGGCCGTAGACCAGGCCTTCCATGTCCTTATCGGTGCGCGGCGTGGTGAACATGCTGACCGCCAGGGAGATGACCAGACAGGTGGTAAACGCGACGATGGCGATCCAGAAGTTCTGCGCCATTTGCGACGGGAAGGTATAAAGGTTGGCGATCCAGCCGCCTTTGCCCTCGGCCGTGGTGGACGAGAGGGTCAGGACGGCGGCGAGGGTGCCCAGGGTTAATCCGGAGAATGCGCCGTGCGCGGTGGTGCGCTTCCAGAACATGCCCAGCAGGAAGGTGGCGAACAGCGGCGCATTCACGCAGCCGAAGACCAACTGCAGCAGGTCCATGATGTTGTTGTAGCGGGTGGCCAGGTAAGCGGCGGCGATGGAGAGCAGCACGCCGACGACGGTCGTGACGCGGCCCACCGTCAGGTAGTGGCGATCGGGTGCGCCGGGGCGGATGTAGCTCTGGTAGATGTCGTAGGTAAATACCGTGTTGAACGCCGTGACGTTGCCCGCCATGCCGGACATGAAGGAAGCCATGAGTCCGGTCATGCCGACGCCCAACAGGCCCGCGGGATAGAACTGAGCCATAAGCGTGGTGAGGGCCTGATCGTAGTCCGGGCCGCCGGTGGCTTTCAGAGGGAAGGCGTAACCCAGGTTCATCTTCGAAAGCACGAGCGCAGCGATGCCGGGCA
>JBEKMJ010000133.1:0-20444 GCA_050008575.1 Bryobacteraceae bacterium | reverse complement strand
GCGCAATCGAAATCCACGGCGAAGCGAGCTTTGGCGAAGATCATTTCCAACTCGCCGAGAGTCTCCATGGTCTGGCGGATGGATTCGGCGTAACCGCGCAGGCGCGCCGTCAGCTCGCGCAGGATGCGGTGCACTTCCTGGGCTTCTTCCTCGGTGAGGCGGACGAGTTCGTTGTTCAGATCGATGGTCTCGAGCGGCTCGACGAAGAGGGTGTGGCCGCTGGCGCTGGCCGCGTGGATCACGCCGTCGATTTTACGGCGCTGGCCGGCCACGATGGGGACCACGAAGCGCTCGTTGCGGATGGTGACGAACTCCTCCTGCAGGACGCCTTCTTCCCGATGCGATTTCAGGAAGCGTTCAAGCGACGATTGGATGGACTGGCGCTGGCGCTCGATATCGCGGCGCAGGCGCGCCAAGGCCACGCTGGCGTGGTCGGCGACGGAGCCATCGGGTTGGATCTTGCCTTCGAGATCCTTGAGCAGCGCGCGAAAATCGCCGATGAATTGGGCGCGCGCGCCGAGGCGGGGAAAGCGTTCGGCGACGGCGTTGAGCACGCTCTTAGCGTCGGCGGCGCGGTCGAGCACATGGAAGAGAGCGAAGGTTTCCTTGCCATCCAGGCTGGCGCCTTCGATGCGGAGCTTATGCACGGCCTCGGTGAGATCGGGGAAATCGCCGAAGTCGATACGGATGGCCGCGCCGCGCGCCGCGGTTTGGGGGCGGGACGCGGACCGCAGATACTCGACGGCCTCGCCCGCATCGGCGAGATCGGCGGTCAGGCGGGCGGCATCGGTGTGCGGCGCGATGCGGGCGAGCTCCGCCTTGCCGGGCGGGCTGGATACGTAGCGGCCCAGCAGGGCGCGGAGCGATTCGTATTCGAGGGTAGTGGCGCTGGTGGCCTTCATCACTTTCTATTGTCGGTTATCCGGCGCTGGCGGAAGCCTTTCTCGATGACGGGAAGAGTGCCGGTGGTTATCCGGTAAGTCGACAGGAGGCGGCGGGGCACCCAGGCGGCGCGGCTGGCATCGTCGGCGGCACGGAGGGAGCCGCCGGTGACGCGGCAGATGTAGTCGATCAGGACGTAGTGGTATTCGGGCGCGCCCTGTGCGTCGCGGATGATCCGCTCAAAGATTTCAAGCACTTTTCGCGGCTTCACTTCCAGGCCGGTTTCTTCGCGCACCTCACGGATGATGCCTTCTTCTAATGTCTCGCCAATTTCGAGCACTCCGCCAGGGAGCGACCAGAAACCTTTTAGCGGTTCCTTGCCGCGCTCGACCAGGAGGATCTTGTCGCGATTGAAAATGAGCGCGCCGACTCCGAGGACGGGGCGTTGGGGGTAGCGGCGGTTATCGGACATTTAAGGATGGCGCTGCCGCCCAAATCGGCCAAAGTCTCCACTATTGCGCGAAACGCCTTGGGCGCCGCCTGACGAAGTAGTAGATCAGCGCGCCCACGATGTAGGTGAACACGATGACAATGATCCAAACGACTTTGTCGTTTCCCGTGCTTGGCTCGTGGGTGACGCAATCGACGATCATCAAGACCCAGAATGTGAAACCGGTCAATATGAGCAGCACGAACACCAATCCGAAGGTCATTTCAGCACCTCCAATGGAGCCATGCTCTATAGGGTAACCCAGTTCGCGGGGTCAAGCCTCGCGCACCACCGGCTGAAGCCCGTGCTACCTTTTGTTCACAGGATTGTGAACACGGCACGCAGAGTGCGTGCGCCACCACGGCCCCCGACTGTAAATGTCCAAACTCCAGCGGTGACCATACTCTGGACGCTGCGCTCGCTACGGCGCTACATAAATGGAGAATCCATTGGTCGCTACCGGGTTACCAGGCAAGCCGACGGCGACAAAAGTTTCGTAGGGTCCGCCCAGGTTCGCATCGACGGTGAAGTTGATTTGACTTACACCCGCGACCTCGCCCGGCGCCGGGCCGGCATAGAGTACGGTTATCGGAACGGGGGACCCGCCCGTTGACGATATGGTGTACATGCTCACCGGCAAGACGTTGGCGGGTAGCGGCAGACCTATAATCGCGCCGTCGGGCTGCGGTGGATCGATGGCCCCCAGTCCGGTGGCAAAGATCGACGCAACAGTACCAACTTTCGCGGGATTGGAAGCCGAGTTGAGAGTCCCATCCTGATTGAGGGCCGCGGCGAAAACGGGCGTCACCATGAAAACACCGGGGTCTGAAGACGCCACCACCGCATTCAGACAGTTTGTCGCCGATCCGTTATAGACCACGCAAATTTGTGCCTGTTGGCCGGCTTCGAGCGACCATGGAACGATCGCGTTGATCTGACTGTCTTGCACGTATAACAACGGCGAGGGGATGCCGTTGAAGGTCACCTGGACATCCGCCACTTTGGTAGGAAACCCGGATGCGATATCGATCTGCGGCTGTGTGCCGGCGGCCGGTCCAAGGCCGGATCCGAATAAACTGACGACGTCACCGGGTGAGATCGCTGAATTGTAGTAGCTTCCTGCATTACCGTAGCACGCGAGTTGGACGATTGGCGCTTGCGGGTTCTGGGAGAGCTGCATCATGCTCAAAAGCGCACCGGTCGAGGGGACGCCGAACAAATCGACCGTCGAATCCGGCAATACGTTGATGCCGAGGGTCGATTGCCCGCCCGGCAGGTAAGTCGACTGCAGAATAGCTCCACTGCTGTCGATGACAGTCAACGCGGCTCCCGTGCCGCAGGCCGACAGGCTGTTTTTGACCGGATAGTTGCCAGCGTTCACGGGATTGTAAACGTAGGCATTGCCGGAACTATCCACTGCCAGGCCTCCGGGGCCGACGATCGGGAAGGTCTTTGAATACGTCACACCAGTCCCTTGGGGATTGAACCGAACGACCGAGCCGCTATACCCCGGACGATTCGATAGAGCCACCACCGCGTTCCCGGCGATATCCACGGCCACATATTCAGCCGTATCGAACAGTCCACCGGTAAAGGTGGAGTAGATCAGCCCCGATCCGTCCGGAGTCAGGCGTGCGAGCATCGAGAGGCCGCTGGTGAGATACGCGCCAGGCGTGGCGGGGAAATCCGTCGATTGAGTGGTCCACATGACGACCGCGGACCCCGATGAATCCACGGCGATACCATACGGATTATTGACGGCGACGCCCAGGTACGTGGCGTAATCAATGCCGCCCGCAGCGTTCAGACGCACTACAAATCCGCTGGCGCTTTGAGCCGTCTGTCGAAAGGCGCCGGGTGTAGCCGGGAGGTCGCCCGCCCCGACCGCACCGCTGACGTACACGCGCCCGGTTGAGTCCAGAGCCATGTCAGCGGCGCCCAGGCTGGGCCCGCCGATGACTGTATTGTAAAGTACAGTCTTGCCATCCGGGCCCAGCTTCTCGACTGAATTGCCTCCGGCCAGATAAACATTTCCGGCCGGATCGACCACCATCGCCACGGCCAGGGATGGGAGCGTGTTCTGGTAAAGGACGGTCCCCGCGGAGTTCAGCTTCACTAGGTACGAGAGGGGGGCCAGGGCCGCGGCCGGACCTTGTACCAAGCCGTTGGCCAAGACGTAGAGGTTCCCCTGCGAATCCGTGCCGGTGCTAATGTTGGCTAGGCCGTTGACCAGTGGCCCTGTGGGGATCGCTTGCGTGTCAACTACATCGAGCGGGAAGTTCTGAGCCGCCACCATCGCCGCGGTGGCGCTCAGGAGAGCGAATAGGAAGAGGGATTTTCGGAACATGATTGCCTCACATCTATTACAGTTCCCGCTCATCGCGGTGTCAACGCGCACTGGTACTGCCTCGGGGGAGCGGGGCTCAAGCCCGGCGCCGGCTAAAGCCCGCCCTCCACTTATTTGAGGCGGACGCGATACAACGACGTCCTCGCGGTGATGTAGAGGGTCTGCAAATCGGCGCCTCCGAAGGCGCAATTGGACGGCGTCTCGGCGACCGGAATCGTGGTCAGCAGCTTGCCGCCGGGACTGTAAACCAGGATGCCTTTGGCGGCCACGTACAGCTTGCCGTCCTCGCCCGCGCGGATGCCGTCCGGAATGCCGTCGATTTTGGAAACCACCACGCGCTCACTGGAGCCCTCGCCGTCGCGGTCCAAATCGTAAGCGCGGATGTTCCGTTCATCGGAATTCGCGACATAGAGAACGCGTCCGTTCGGCGACACCGCGATGCCATTGGGGCGGCCGGCGGGTTTGGCGATTACCGACAACTGGCCTTTGGGCGAGATGTGGTAGACGCCGTAGAAATCCAGCTCGCGCGTGTCCTGCTGGTTGCCGAATGCCGGATCGGTGAAGTACGCGTGGCCGGACTTGCTCACCACAATGTCATTAGGCGCGTTGAGCCGTTTGCCATCCCACTTGTCGGCCAGCACTTCGACGCGGCCCTTCTTATCGGTACGGGTGATGCGGCGAGCGTGTGTCTCACAGGAATACAGGCGGCCCTGCGCGTCGAAAGCGTTGCCGGCCGCGCCATTGGACGCTTCGCGGTAGACCTCGGTGACGCCATCCGGGGAATGCTTCATGATTCTGCCGGCGGGGATATCGCTGAACAGCAGGTAGCCATCGCGAGACCAGACCGGGCCTTCGGTGAAGCGGAAGCCATGGGCCACCTTCTCCACCTGCAGGGCTGGCGCGTCGGGGAGATCCTGGGCGGTTAGGGGGAGCAGGAGCAGGGCAAGCGTTCCACACAGCGCAGCCAGGCGGGTCTGGAGACCCGCTGCAGGCGTGGACGCCCGCCCCACGGGAATCATCGGGGGTTGCCCTTGCCCACTACCACCAGTTGGTTGTCGACGCTCTTGACGCCGGAGACCTTTTTCGCCACCTTCTCGGCTTTGGTCTTCTGCTCGTCGTATTCCACTTTGCCCTTCAAAGTGACGACGCCGTCCTTGACTTCCACTTCCATCGCGCCGCCCTTCACCACCTGATCGTCGGCCAGCTTGCGCCTGACCAAGTCGTAGATTTGATCGTCGGAGAAGTGCTTTTCCGCTGCCCATGCGCCACCTGCGAGGGCCAAAATCACGAGTATGGAAACTAACGTTTTAATTTTCATCTGTTCCGGCCATTGTACGCCAGTCGAGCGCCGCGAGGAAGGCCGGCTTTTCGCGCCAGCGAGGTTGCACTTTGATGTGCAGGTCCAGATACACGTGGCGGCCGAAGAGACGCTCCATTTCCTGGCGCGCCAGGGTGCCGATGCTTTTCAGCATGGCGCCGCCCGCGCCGATGACGATGCCCTTCTGGCCGCTGCGCTCGACGTAGATGGTGGCGTAGATGCGAATCAGCGCCGGCGTATCTTCCCAGGAGTCCACCGAGACGGCCACGGAGTGGGGCACTTCCTCCTGGGTGGCTTGCAGGATTTTTTCGCGAACGATTTCAGCGGCGAGGAAACGGTCGGGCTGGTCGGTGATGTGGTCCGGCGGAAAGTAGGCGGGACCTTCCGGGAGGCGCGCGACGATGGCCTGGCGCAATTCGGCGAGGCCGTCGCCTTTCCGCGCGGAGATCGGAATATAGTCCGCGAATTCGTGCAGCGCGCGGTATTGTTCGATGAGCGGCAACACGGCGCCCTTATCCTTGTGCAGCAGGTCGACCTTGTTCAAGATGAGCAGGGTGGGAGCGTTGGCTTTTCGGATCAAGTCGACGGCATGGCGATCCTCGACGCCGAACCTGCGCGACACGTCCACCAGCAGCAGCAACAGATCGCGCTCGCCGAGGGCGGCGCGGACGGTGTCCATCATGCGCTTGTTCAGCAGCGAATCGGCCTTGTGGATGCCGGGCGTGTCCAGAAAAACGATTTGGGCTTCGGGCAGGGTGAGCACGCCCTGGATAGAGGTGCGGGTGGTCTGCGGTTTATTGGCGACGATGGCGATCTTAGCGCCGATCAACTGGTTTAGCAGCGTGGACTTGCCGGCGTTGGGCCGGCCCAGTATGGAGACAAATCCCGATTTCATATTATGTTGTGACTAAACCCGTGCAAGCGTTTTGGGGGGGCGGGATTGATCCCGCGCGGGGCTTTAGCCCCGCCGCAGCGCCGCCTTCCATAGGCTGCAGTGGGTTTTCGACGGTGCGGGCCGGCGTTTACGCCGGCGTGTGTGAGTCCAGCCAGGCCTGATTTCGAAACCACTCCGGCTGGGGGGAAGGGGGCGGGTCTGGAGACCCGCTGCAGGCGTAGACGCCTGCCCCACGAGGTTTTCCATCCTGACAGGACTCTCCAAAGGCATTGCATAAATCCGCCCGCCCTCCATCATGGTGTCACCGGCTGGGAGCGGCGCACGCGCACTTGCGCAACGCGCAATTCGTCGCTGGCCAGCACATCGATGTGAATACCGTCGCGCTCCACGGATTCGCCGGATTGCGGCACGCGGCCCAGCCATTCGGTGACCAGCCCACCGACGGTAGTGGACTCGAGGTCTTCCTCCGGATGGAATTCGAGCAGGTCGCTGAGGCGCGTCACGTCGAAGCTGCCGGAAACGATGTAGCCGCCTTGCCCGTCTTCCTGCACGTCGGAGTCGGGTTCGTGCTCGTCGCGGATTTCACCGAGGATCACTTCGACGAGGTCTTCCATGCTGGCCAGGCCGGCGGTGTTGCCGTACTCGTCCACCACGATGACCATATGGGTGTTGTCCTGCTGCATCTCGCGCATCAGGTCGTTGACGGGCTTGGTTTCGGGTACCGCTCGGATCGGCCGGATCAATTCCCGCACAGTGCGGTTGGCGCGCTGGTCTTCATCCAGCTCGAACATGTCGCGTACATGCACGAAGCCGATGATCCGATCGATGGTTCCTTCGTACACCGGGATGCGCGAATACTGCTCGTTGATGACCAGTTGGCGCAACTCTTCGAGCGTAGCATCCGCCGAGATGGCCACGATATTGGGGCGCGGCGTCATCACCTCGCGCACCACCTTGTCGCCGAACTCAACCACGGACTGAATGAGCTTGCGGTCCTCCTCTTCGATGAGACCTTCCTCGGTGCCGGCGGAGATCAGCGCCTCGATGTTTTCGGCCTGCGTGGGCGGCTCTTCGTCGCCGTTGGCATTGTCGGTGATCTCGACCAGCGACTGGAAGAAGCCGAGCACCGCCACGAAGGGTTTGGCGAGCAGTCCGACGGCGCGGATCAGGCCGGCGAGCGGAGCGAGCCACTCCGCTCTGGTGCGGCGGTAGAGCACCTGCGGCAGCACGTACGCCATTACGATCATGGTGAGCCAGGAAGCCACGGCGGTTTCCAACACTTCCGGCCAAGTCCAAGCCTGACCGTCGGCGAAGATCAGGAAGTAGAGCACGGAGAGCAGCAGGATGGTGGTGTGTTTGATCAGGGTGAAGGAGCCTGCGCCGTCGTCGGTTTCGAAGCCGATTTTGTCTTCGAGGGTATCCTTAAAATACTTGATCGCGGGGAAATCGCGGGTGCGCAGGCGGAGGCTTTCGAGATAGAGCAATTGCACGAAGGTGACCAGGCCTAGAAGGAGCGAGAACGCGGCGATGAGGAGGATTAGGGCCAGATTCATATGTGCGGCGGCGGGGGTTAAGCCCCGCGCGGGCTGAAGCCCGCCCCCCTTTCAATCAGGCTGGCGGGCAGGGCCAGGCGTTGACGCCAGCGGGATTCGGCGCGCTGCATCTGCCCGCGGTCGGTTTCGTGGTCCATACCTAGGAGGTGGAGCAGCCCGTGCAACATCAGGATGCGGATTTCGTCTTCGAAAGAGTGGCCGTAGGCGGCGGATTGTCTCCGCGCGCGGGCGGCGGATATGGCGATTTCGCCGAGGACAGCTCCCTGACGGTCGCGGCTCGGTACGGGTTCCGGGAAAGATACGGGTTCCGGGAAGGAGAGGACGTCGGCCGGGTAATCCTTGCCCAGGAACTCGCGGTTGAGGCGGCGGAGCTGGCGGTCGCCCGTGATGAGGCAGGTGAAGCCCGCGCCCTTGGCTACCTCGCCGCGCAGAGTCCGGGCGAAGCGTTCCAAGTTGCGCCGGTTCAGTTCCGCCGGAGCCCGGCGGAACAAAACTATATTGTCGTCGGAGGCAGACATGTATCGGGAGCCGCTTCGGCGGGCGGTTCGGTCAGTTTCAAGGTAAGCTGGCGGCCGCCGCCCACCGCTTCGTTATAGCGCTCGTAAGCCCTCACGATGCGCTGCACCAGATTGTGGCGGACAACATCACGCTCGTCGAACTGCACCATGCTGATGCCTTCGACGCCGCGGAGCACTTCCAGCGCGTCGATCAGGCCGCTACGCTTGCCGGGCGGAAGATCGATCTGGGTAATGTCGCCGTTTACCACCATTTTGGAATTAAAGCCAGTGCGCGTGAGCACCATCTTCATCTGCTCGGTGGTGCTGTTCTGGGCTTCGTCCAGGATGATGAAGCTGTCGTTCAGGGTGCGGCCGCGCATAAAGGCGATGGGCGCGACCTCGATGGTATTGCGCTCCAACAATTTGTCTACTTTCTCGGATTCCATCATGTCGAACAAAGCGTCGTAGAGCGGCCGCAGGTAGGGATCCACCTTTTCCTGCAAAGTGCCGGGCAGGAAGCCCAGGCGTTCACCGGCCTCCACCGCCGGGCGTGTGAGAATAATGCGCGAAACCCGTTTCGAGAGCAGCGCGGAAACCGCCATGGCCACGGCGAGATACGTTTTGCCGGTGCCTGCCGGCCCCACGCCGAGCACCAGGTCGTTGCGCTCGATGGCTTCCAGGTAGCGGCGCTGGTTCACCGTTTTCGGCGCCAGCATCTTCTTGCCGAAATTGCGCTGCCGGCCGCTCTGCACCAGCGCGCGGAAGCTCACCTCGGGGTCTTCGGTGACCACGCGGAGATAGCTGTTCAGGTCGCCGTTGTTGAAGACGTGCCCTTCCCGGCACAGCGCCACATAATCTTCGAGAATGCACTCGGCGCGCGCAACGGCTTCGGCTTCGCCTTCGATTTCGAGCAGGTTGTCGATGAGTTGCGTGTTCACTTTGAGGCCCGATTCGATCAACCGGATGTTTTCATCGCGGGTACCGAACAGGCTTTCGACGCCTCGGCTGATTTGCACACTGGCTTTCATTTAGGTGGTAAGTGGGTACCTCCAAGGATTGCAAAACGCAAACGGGGGATAACGGCCCGGTGCTGCGCGGCCGGTTGGTAAACAGGATGTCCGCGGTGCGGGGTGGTCAAAAACCATCCGTCAACCAGTATAGCAAAAGCGATCCGCCATCATATCGTCCATCGGCTTTCAGCTTACGGAGCTGGTAGTGGTTCGGGATTTGGGCTTAATTCCGCGTTGGGGCGGATTGGCACGAAAGGCCTTTTGGTCGGAACGAAGCCAATAAGTGATTTAGAATCATTTTGTTCCAAAAATGACGAATTCAAGCGGCGGCAGGTTCGATTGGGGGTTGTGGGGCGGCGGGGTGCGGGCATTGGAGTGGCCGGGTTACGTTCGGCTCGGGTTGGTGCGGGAATGTGCATAAAATCTCGTATTGGACTGGCAGAACCTACAGATTGGCGCTCGGCGTTTAATTTCAGTGGGCTGGCGACGGGCCGCGATGCGTCATCGCCGTGTCGCTGGGCGCGGGGCTGTATGCGGGCATCCGCGCGCGCAAGCGGCAATAACGGCGCTTCATCAGCGCTGCCCGCGATTCGCAGTGCGGGCAGATGCGGAACACGGCGTGGCACCGGCTGCCGCTACAAACCCGCTGACGGAGAATCGCTTCGCCATGAGCCGCCATGCCCGCCGCCAGCCGGGCCTGGACAACGGCAATCCAATCGTATCGGGCTAGAACTATTCGATGTGGTGACCTGTTCGAGGTTGCCAAGCCGGAACCCCGCCGCTTACCGACGGCGGGTTCTATTTCCCGCCTTCGACGACAAACTTACACCTTTCGGGTCGCCCCCGACGGCCAGGGGTATATCTAGCGGGCGTAGAAGGCCTTCATCTTAATTAAGAAAATCCCCACCGAAAAAGAATCGCCCACCTCAGCAATCCCGCATCGCGATGGGGCCACAATTCTAGAATTGGCCGGTTTAGAAGGCCGTTTTAGTGGGGCGTGCGCCACGCGGCCTGGCACTGAAATGGCCAATCTCAAGAGGCGAGCTTTGCTCGCCTGTCCAGAGCGGGCCTGCGAGGCCCGCGCAGGCTGCGAGCCTGCCCCACTAAAGGGGTCCGAAGGCGAACCAGGCGCGGACGACCTGCAAGCGGCTATTCACGTCGGCGGTGGCCTGAAAGCCGGGCTGAGCGGGCGTGCCGAAGCGCATGTCGAGGGCTTCGACGCGGGTGGCGCCGCCGGGATCGGCAAGGGGCAGAGTACGCTCCAGGGGAAACTGCGAGAAATTGAAAAAATCGCGGAAAACCTGTGAATTATTGGCGGCCTGGATGGCGGGGCCGGACTGGGCTTTATAGAAAATGGCGCCGCGCGATGGATCGAATTCCTCAAGCAGGTTGAAATCCACGGCGGTGTAGAAATCGCGCGTTTCCACCAGACCGCGCCAAGCCAGGGGATTCACGGGCGAGGGCAAGGCGGCCACGCGCCAGGGTGCCGCGCCGGCGTAAATACGGGAGTCCAGCGTGGCTGCGGCGCGCGCATGCAGCACGGCGCGGCCGGCAGTGTAGATCGGCAGAAACAGCAGCGCCAGAATCGCGAATCCACGGCCGGGGGGTTTGCCGCGCGCGCCAATTTCGGCATTGACCAGGCGCACGATCAGGGGAGCCGCTAGCGCGATCAGCAGCACCGCCCAAATCCACAGGTCGACCACCGCGGTGAGGTCCAGACGGAACCAGCGCGCGGAGAACGGCAGCAGAAATCGGATGCCGTAAACGTTGGTATAGTCGAGCAGCAGATGCGAGGCGACCGCTAGCAGCGAGATGGCATAGGCCCGCAGCCAGGGAAACGGTTTACGGGTGAACAGCCGCACCAGCAATACGGGCAGCAGCGCCATGAGCGGCCAGGCGGCGAGCGAATGCGTGAGGTGGCGATGGTAGTTGAGATAGTTGAGAGGGCCGCCGGCGAGCGTCAGGATGTCGATATCGGGGGCGTTGGCGGCCAACACGAGGATCCAGGAAGCGTGCGGCGCGAAGCGGTTTAGGCCTGCGCGGCCCAGAAACAGGCCTGTGGCGGAATGCGTAAGGGGATCCATGCGGGTCGAAGGCCGGATTGTATCACGGCGGAGGAAGGCAGGCGGGCCCGAGATGCGGCTGGGGGCCCGCCCAGAAGCGGCGGCGGCGCATGGCGCCGGTGGCTAGCGGGGCTTAGAGCCCGCGGGTCGCGGTAGGGATGCCCGGCGGGTCGCCTCAGGGATGCCGGTTGCCCGGTACCCCCGCACAGATCCTTGCGGGCGCTCCTAACGCACACGGTTCTTACCGCGGATGTATTGCCACGCAAAGCGAACGTTAGGATACGGATGCCGACCGCTTTGATGTACACGGTCCAGCCCGCATGGCCCGCCTTCCCGGCTTTGTGTCCGGTTCGATTCTGCATAAATTGGAGGGCGGCAATTATGCCCGCAGCCGGCTTTTAACCGGATCGAGCCGCCTCAAAAGGCGGCTGCGGCCAGGAGTGGCCGCCCTCCAATCGCGCCCAGAGTGTCCGGATCAGGAAAACTAAGTGACATTGCGCGAAACCGCCTGCCCACCAAGGGCCAAAGTCCGGCGGCAGCGCATGGCGCTGCCGGACAGCTAGGCGGCGGAAAGTCCGACAGGGGGCCGCAGCACCCTGGCCGGGGGAGGTTTGGGCACTAACGCGACGGCCCGGTTGGGGCGATCGTTGCGCATCGTGCCGCCGAAATACTCATCTAGAGGGAAAAGGCTGTGGGGCTCCAGTTCGCGGAATACGCGCCCCAATTTTTGCTCAATTTTGTAAAGAATGTGGAAGAACGTGCCGCGATCGGTTTGCAGCCGCCAGCAACACAGCTTCCACTCCGCGCCCAACAGGTAATGGAAACGGAAGACATCGTACTCGAAGGAGGTGAGCGCGTTACGGCTGACCAGGCAAAAATCGGCGATGTACTCCTCCACTTTTCGGCCATAGGTGATGCGGTAATCCTTGCCGTAGCAGAACTCGATCTGCACCCGGCTCAAGTGCCGGTCCTTGTTGACGCACTCTCGAAAGCGCCCATAGCAGGCGCGAAATATGGCTCGAAAGACGCAATTGCAGGGAACCTCCCGGTCGTTACGGCCCGGGCGCAATCCATAGCCATGGCAATGCGTACAGGTCGTCTTTGCGAGCGCAATTGTTTGTGATCGATCCCAGTTCATCGGCTTGAAACGTCCTCTCGGCGAACCCGAATGATGCAGGGGCGGCCGCTACCAAAACTTGTTTCAAATTTATCGCTGGGCGGGAAATCGTCAAGGCAATTCTGCCGATTTGTCCGGATATTGTTCGGGAAATACCGGAAGGCATAGTACGCATGTCATTCTTATTACTTAAGTTAAATGACTAGTAATATTACCCGTAATATTCCTAGTACTACAGCGAAAACTAAGGAATATGATGATTTTCGGCGGCCCCTATTTCTGATAGAAATAGGACGAGGGTCTTGGCCGGGTGGATTTCCGGTTTCTCCAGATGCGGCTGGTTTCGCACGTGCGCGCGCGCGTGCGCAATGGCGAGATCAGCGAGCGGGGCCTGGCGCGCATCACCGGGGTTTCGCAGCCGCATATGCACAACGTCTTGAAAGGCACCCGGCTGCTCTCGATGGATATGGCCGACCAGATCCTGCAGCGCCTGCGCATCGACCTGACGGAACTGCTGACCGCGGCGGATTCGGCCGCCCGGCCCGTTCCGTCCGCCCAGGAAGCCGCTGGATGGTTCTCGAGCGGATGCCGCAAGGTGGCGCTGTTGGATGGTTGGATTGGGCCGGAGCATCCGTTTCCGCAAGCGGAAGGGCGGGAAGGATATCCATTCTTGGCGGAGGACGTGGATCGGCTGGTGTCTCCCGTGGCCGCACGGATGGCTCCGGACCCGCTGCGCCCGGAGATCTTCAGCGGGCGCGGCGTGGTTCTGCTGGATCGCGCGGAGGCCGCCCGGCTGGGTCCCGATGATGAGGGCTACTTCGCGTTGGACTTGTCCGGCACAGGCATGATCGGGTCAGTGCGGCGCGTCCGCGGGCATTTGTATCTGCGGGTCCGGCGCGCGGACGGGTGGCAGTCCATCGCGCTGCCGGACCGCGGGACTCCGGATGTGATCCAGGGGCGTGTGAGCCTGGTGGTGCGGCAGTTGTGAATGCCTAGGCCAGCCGCCTGCGAGGCCCGCCGCAGGCTGCGAGCCTGCCCCACGGCGTTTGATTATGCGGGCGCTGTCCGCATATGCTGGTTAGTGTGAAGGCCAAGTGGGGATTTAAAGCGGCCGGCGCACGCGGCCCCTCCCATCCGGGCAGCGACCGCCTGAAGAAACTGGCGCGAAGTCTGGACGCGCTGGCGCGCAAGGATGAGGTCAGCATGCGCAGGGCGCGCGAGATCGGCTCTTTGCGACGGCAGGCGGCGCTGGAATTGCACGGCATCTGCGGCGATTTCGTGCGCGACCTGAACCAACTGCTTTCCGAAATCGAGCTGGAGTTCCAACCTGAGGAATATGGGATGGAAAGCTTCTCGGATACGGGCATCAATCTGTTCCAGATCAACGCCCGCGGACGCATCCTGCAAATCAAATTCGAAGCTACGCCGGAGCCGGTGTCCACCGAGGATTTCCGCGTGCCGTATATACTCTCCGGGGCGGTACGCTGTTTCAACCAGCAATTGCTGGAAAAGGACCTGATCGAAGAGCAGTTGTTGTTTTATACGATCGAGAAGGCGCGACACCTGTGGCGGTACTTCGACGCGCGCACCTATCGGTCGGGGCCGGTGGATAGGGAATATTTGGCGGGCCTGATGGAACAACTGGTCTGAGGAGGGAAGTCCGGAGATGCGGTAGAATCGACAGATCTACGGAGGCGACCGGCGTGAGCTACCTCGATGCACCTCGCTTGCACTTTAGCGGCTGGTTTCAGGCCGATGTTTCCACCATCAACAACGATGTGCGGTTCTACCAGAATGCCTCGTTCGTACCCGAATACCAGCAACTGGACCAAAACGGCAGTTGGAACCCCGAAGGCACGGGCATATTCCGGCTGCTGGACTGCTCGGTAACCGGCGGCTTCCTCAATGGGCGGCAATTGGCGAGCCCATCGGACGACCCCGTGGTGGGCATGACCGTGCAGAACGCCGCCGACCGTGCGCCGGGCAAGCTCGTGGATCTGGACCCGCAGCAACAAATGGTGTCCCAGATCTGGGGCATGCAGGTGCGTGTGACCGATGCGGCGAACCACACGCTGCTGCGGGGCGAGTACAGACCCGCGGCCTTCATCAACCTCTGGCAAAGGCAAAAGCAGGGCGTACGCCGCGACCAGCAACTGGCCGCCTGTTATCAATCCGTGCTGGAAGACGTAGCTTGGCCGGACAGCTCCGGCTCTGGGCTGTTGCAGGCGTTGCAAGCGGCTACGGAGGGCGGCATGCTCTCCATCGAGTTCAACGTTTACGGGTATGGCCGGGACTCCACGATTCCGCGCTACACCATGGGTCACATCGCCGGGACGATCGGCCCCTACCGGCACGGCCAGCCGAAACATTTCGTGCGCGGGCGGCAGATGATCGCCGTAGCACCCAATTTCACCCAGCCGAATGGAGGCGTCAATAACCTGCAAGCTAGGTGGTCCGACGACGGTCTGTCGCTAACGGCCGACTTCGGAAACACGTTCCCGATCCTGGACGCCAACAGCCCGCTAATGAACATCGGCCGGGTTGTGCTGGGTGTGATGACGTCCGATCCGGACTCGGTTCCGGCAACGGTGGATAACACGCAGGTGCTGGTCATCGGCGAGGTGCCCTATCTTACCGACGGCTGGTACACACAAACGGCGGGCGTGCAGACGTTCGACCTGACGAACAATCCCGTGGCGCGGCAGCTTCTGGCGCGGTGTCCGCTGGTACTGATGTCGCCGGTCGAAGGCGCCAACGGATACACCGTACTGCTGCAAGAATCCATCCATGGCGTGTATGTGCGCGCGGATTCGTACGTATTCCGCATCGATCCGGGCGAAACGCGGCAAGTCGAGTTTTACGCCACGCGGTTTGGCGCTCCGCTGGCCGACGCGGTGGTCAACTGCAGCGCCACGACGGGCTTAATGGGTGGATCGGGCGGGGGCGATACGGTCAGTCCGACGCCGCGGCCCACGGCGCCGATTCCCACCATTGGAACGCCGGCGGATGCGATCGGCTACGCCTCCACCTTCACGATGGATGGCAACGGTTATGCAGCCTTGGCGATCGCGGCATCGGCGGCCGGGCCTGGGATGCCGCGCGGCTACCTGGCTGGGCAGCTATATGGCATCGCCTACCAGTTGGCGGCGCAGCCGGCCGGCTATGTGAGTAACCCGTTGAACTATGTCAGTATCCTGGCTTTCAGCAAGAAAGACATCCCAGATCATCCAACCTGGTATGCCGACATCCAACAACTGTTTACACAATACGGCAACCTTTACCCGATCATGGGCCGCTATGTGGTAAACCTTGGAGACTATGCGTCGGTCGTAACGCGGACCAACATCCTGGGGCTGGCCTTCTCCCTGCCTCCGGGCGATCCCAACCACATGCCGGTGACACGCGACCTGGGCGCCGGCGACCGCGCCACCATTCTGAAGTGGCTCGGTACCAAGGGTCCCGACGGCCTCCCTTACCTGGGGACGCCGTCGCAGTCGCCGGCTGTAACGCCGCCCGCGGCCGCCGATGCGTTGGCCGCGGATTCTCTGGCGAAACTGCTGCCTTCGCAAGGAGCCGGGAAGACCGCCGTAATCCTGCAGTTGGAGCGACGCCGCAAGATTGCGCCCGCGGCGGATGGCGGAGAAGCGAAATGATCAAGCTAGATCGCCAGATCATAACCGCGATCCGCGCCGCCAAGACCGGTCCCGACTTATACGTGCACCTACGGAACGCCGTCAAGCTGGAGCACAGCACGATCCCGCCTTATCTGACAGCGATGTTCTCGCTGAAGCCCGGCGCCAACCAGGCTATCGCCCGGCAGATTCACAGCATCGTGGTGGAGGAGATGCTGCACATGACGATCGCCTCCAATATCCTGATCGCGATCGGCGGAGATCCGGAAATCAACACGAGAGGATTCGTTCCCGATTATCCCGGCCCATTGCCGATGGGCATCGCGGGCGGCCTGACGGTAGGCATCGAAGCATTCTCCATCGGCCTGGTGGAAAACGTTTTCATGAAGATCGAAGAGCCGGAAGATCCCATTCCGGTCCGGCCGCCGTCGTTGCTGGCGGCGGAGCCAGAGCCTGAATACGCCACCATCGGGGAGTTTTACGATGCGATTAAGGAACAGATCGAGAAGCTGGGGCCATCGATTTTTGTCAACAAGAGCGCCCCGCCGCAGGTTGTGACCGGATGGTTCCCTTCGGAGAAGTTATTCCCGATCACCGACCCGCCGGGCGCCTGCCGCGCCATCGACATTGTGAAGCTGGAGGGCGAGGGTACATCGTCGACGCCGTTCCAGTCGCCCGGCGACCCGGCGCACTACTACAAATTCGGGCAGATCGCCGCTGGGCGGGAAGTGATCGCGACGCCGACCGGATTTGCGTATGATGGCTCGGCCGTTCTGTTCGATCCGTCCGGTGTGTGGCCGCTCCGGCCCAACTGCAAGATCGCCGATTTCGCGGTAGGTACGCAGGCGCGCACACGGATCGCGCGTTTCGCTTACAGCTACGCCAGCCTGCTGAATGCGCTGCACGATACGTTCAACGGGCAGCCTGGCAGGCTGGAGGCGGCCATTGGCTTGATGTACGATTTGCGCGTGACGGCGGTGTCGCTGATGCAGACGGATAGCGGCGACGGCAGCGGCCAGACCGTGGGGCCCAGCTTTGAGTATGTTAATGTGCCAACGCGCTAGCGCGTTGGCGGCCTGCGAGGCCTGGAGGGCGGGCAATTCTGCCCGCAGGCGGCTTTCAGCCGGCTAAGGCGAGCTGCGCTCGCCTGCGCTGACATGAGTGTCAGCGCGGCAGGCAGGGTGCCTGCGCCACGAGGCGCGAACTTTCATTTGCGGCAGTCCGGGCAGGGGCAGATGTTGCGCAGGTGCTCCCAGGAGTACAGGCCCGTCGAGTGGCCATCGCTCCAGTGTATCTGGATAGCGTAGTTGCCCACCGGCTCGATGCTGAGCATCTTCAGCGTGGGCTTATACATCTGGAAGGGTGACGCCGGCGCCTCGCTTTCGGGCTGACGCGGCGGCGTGCCGTGCGCGCCGGTACAGGTGGCGCAAGGGCACTTGTCGCGCAGGTAGGCGATGCCGTAATCGCTCGCGTGGCCGTCTTTCCAATCGATCTTGATGCCCTTCGATTTCGAAATGGCGATGTGTTCGGGGTCGGTGACGGTGGTCATTTCAGCTCTGTATGCGCTCGACGTCGCGCACGCCGGAGATGCGGCGCATGGCGGACACCAGTTTCTCCAGGTGCTTCTTGTCGCGCACGTCCACGGTCATCTCCACCAGTGCGCCATCCATCAGCTCCGTCTCGGTCTTAGCTTCCAGGCTGCGGATATTGGTGTTCTCATCCATGAGCACGGACGTGAGCTGGTTCAACATGCCGGGACGGTCGTCGGTGTGGACCACGATCTTCACCGGGAAGGCGTCCGACGTGCTGCGCGCCCATTCCACTTCGATCTTGCGCTCCACGTCGTACATCAGGTTCTGCACGTTGCTGCACACCTTGGAATGCACGGCCACGCCCTTGCCGCGCGTGACATAGCCGACAATGGCCTCGCCGCGAATGGGATTGCAGCACTTGGCGCGATAGACCATCAGATCGTCCATGCCTTTGACGCGGATGACGGCGTCGCCCTCCGGACCGCGCGGCACGTAGGGGGGAGCGGGCGCGGCCTCCGGTTGCGGCGCAGGCGCTTTGGACACCTCGGCAACCTCGGGCAGCACTTGGCCGGGCGCCAGCTTTTGCAGCACCTGGCGGGCGGAATATTTGCCGTAGCCCAAGGCGGCGTGCAGATCTTCGATCTTGCCGTAGCCATAGTCGCCCGCGACGTTTTCCAGACTGCCCTTGGATACCTTGCCAAGTTGCACGCCCAGCCTGCGCGCTTCCTTCTCCAGATACTTTTCGCCGATCTCGATGGCCTTCAGCCGCTCGCTGGTGTTGATGACGTGCTTGATTTTGTTGCGGGCGCGCGCGGTCTTCACCAGCGTCAGCCAATCCTTGCTGGGCAGGTGGCCGGTCTGGGTCATGATCTCGACGATGTCGCCGTTGCGCAGCGAATACCGGAGCGGCACGATGCGGCCGTTGACCTTTGCGCCGACGCACGTCTGGCCGACGTCGGAGTGGATGGCGTAGGCGAAATCGATGGGGGTGGCGTCGCGCGGCAGCACGATCACTTTGCCGCGCGGCGTGAAGGTGTAGACCTCTTCCGGGTACAGATCCACCTTGAGCGTGGACATGAACTCGCCGGGGTCCTGCATGTCGCGCTGCCATTCGACCAGATGGCGCAGCCAGGCGATGCGCTGGTCGTCGGGCGCGGGCCCTTTCTTGCCTTCCTTATATTTCCAGTGCGCCGCGATGCCCTCCTCGGCGATGCGGTGCATTTCCTCGGTGCGGATCTGCACTTCGAAATGCTGGCCGTGCGGCCCGACTACGGAGGTGTGCAGGGACTGATAAAGATTGGGGCGGGGAATCGCGATGAAGTCCTTGATGCGGCCTGGGATGGGGCGCCACTCGTTGTGGATCACGCCCAGCGCCGCGTAGCAGTTCTTCACCGAGTCGGTGACGATGCGCAGGGCCATCAGGTCGTAAACCTGCTCGATGGCGATTTTCTGGCGCTTGATTTTCTGATAAATGGAATAAGGCCGCTTGAGGCGGCCTTCCACGCGGGCGGGAATGCCTTCGCGGCGCAACTCGCTCTCGACGGTGGTGCGGATTTCGTTGAGGAATTCTTCGTTGGAGTGGCGCTTGGATTCGATGGTCTGCGCGATTTCTTCGAAGGCTTCGGGATCCAGATGGCGGAAGGCCAGGTCTTCCAGCTCGCCGCGCACTTTGCCCATGCCGAGGCGGTGCGCGATGGGGGCGTAGATTTCGATGGTTTCGGTGGCCACGTGTGCGCGGCGTTCGGCGCTGAGGTACCCGAGGGTGCGCATGTTGTGGAGGCGGTCGGCCAGCTTGACGATGATGACGCGGATATCGTCGACCATGGCCAGCAGCATTTTGCGGAAGCTCTCGGCCTGGCGCTCCTCGGCGTTGAAGATGTCGAGTTTGCTGAGTTTGGTGACGCCATCGACGCAGCGCGCCACTTCGTCGCCGAAACCTTTGCGGATTTCGTCGGGGGTGATGCGGGTGTCTTCCACCAGGTCGTGCAGGAGGCCGGTTTCGATGGTGACCAGGTCCATGCGCATGCCGGCCAGGATGTGAGCGACCATGAGGGGATGCACCATGTAGGGCTCGCCGGACTGGCGCAACTGGCCTTTATGCAGGTCGGCGGCAAGGTGGAAGGCTTTTTCCATGGGGGCGAGGTCGTCGCGGGGGCGGTACTCGCGGATTTTGGTTTCGAGTTCCTGGAAGAGCTGCTCGATGCGGTCGGGGGGCGGTGGAACGGATGTGGCTTCCGGGGTGGTGGAGACTTCGGGGGACACTGCTTTGATTGTAGCTGAGGCGGGCGGGGTAGTGTGCTATTCTCGCGGGCGCTGAGCTGGGACGAAATTCTTGCGGCTCTTGTTGACGATCTTTCAATGCGGCAAGCACCCGCTTTCGGCGTTGCCTTTTGGGACGAGTGGGCACTCCCGGATCACCCGTCCAGAAATTTAGCGGCCGAGCCTTATGGCTGGCCCGGTGAAGTCACCCAAACTCTCGCTTCCGTGTCTGATTTCCCTATGTAGCAAACGGTAAGAAGTCCACGAGATTTCACTATTTGTTTGAACTTTCCAATTGACCCCGCTGGCAGAACCACACTCTGCCCCGCCTTTATCTGTTCGGCGATCCGGATCAACTCTCCAGCGACTATTTTTCTAGTGTAGACAGTTGGGTTGCGTTCAGGAATGGGAATTCCGTCTTCGATCAAGGGAACGTAATCTTCAACCTTTTTCATGACATTGCACTTTCCGCTTGTGCGGGATTCGGCCTTGGCAGCGTGCTCATCGTCGCTGGCCATATTATCCGCCTCATTGTTCAGCACTCTTTCGGAAGTTCTCGATCATAACAGTGATCTCTTTCTCCGGTTTGCCAGCGATGGTGTTGAGAACTATCCAGAATCCGTTATGCATCGGGATTCGACGGTTTCGGTAGTCGCTATAAAACTCGTCTAATCCGTCCCGGAATTGCCCGTTCGTCGTGCCCTTTAGCCGCTTATAATAGCTATCGTGTTGCCGATCATCTGAAAACGTATTTTCTTGAACGTCGGCCGCGCCGCCATCGGCGCGGGGCGCTCGGGAATGGATCGATCCACCGACTTTGTCGGCCACAGATGGCGCAACCGCGCGATG
>JBEKMJ010000132.1:0-20770 GCA_050008575.1 Bryobacteraceae bacterium | reverse complement strand
TCGGTGACCATACGGGCCAGTCTGCGCGCATCGTCGTAATACTTCGCCAGGGGTCCGTCGTCGCGCACCCGGGCGGAGCCGAAAAACACCACCGTGTCGCGGATCTTCTGGTGGCGGAAGACGGCCAGCGGCTCCAGATACTCCGCCAGCAGCCGGATGGCGCGCGCATCCGGGCTATTCAAGAAATCCTGGTCCAGGTAGGCGACCGGCTTGCGGCCGTCAGATGTCTTGTCGTTTGTCATTTTCGAGTCGCTCGATTCTTTTTTTCAGGTCGCGCACATTTTTCAGCAGTTCCGGCAGCTTGGGAAAAGCGGTGATGGCGCGCAGCCACTCGTTGGCCGCAAACGCCGGAGAGCCGGAGATGCGCGCGCCGGCCGGCACGTCGCCGCCTATACCGCTTTGGGCGTAGACGATGGCATCGTCGTGAATGGTGAGATGGCCGGATACGCCTACCTGTCCCGCCAGCAACACGCTGCGCTCGAGGACGGAACTGCCGGCCAGGCCCGTCTGTGCGCAAATGATATTGTCTTCGCCGACCACGCAGGCATGCCCGATTTGCACCAGGCTATCGATCTTGGCGCCGCGCTTGACGCGGGTTTCGCCGGCTGTGGCGCGATCCACCGAGGTGAGGCTTTGCACCTCCACATCGTCTTCGATCACGGTGACGCCGGACTGCACGATTTTGTAATGCGTGCCGTCGGCGCGCTTGGCGAAGCCGAAGCCGTCTCCGCCGACCACCACGCCATTCTGCAGGATTACGCGGTTTCCGATGCGGCAGAACTCGCGCACCACGGCGTGCGAATGGGCCAGGAAATCGTCGCCGATCTGCGCGCCTTCGTAAATGACCGCATGCGGATGCAGCACGGCATGGCGCCCCATGCGCACGCGCTCGCCCACCACCGCGAACGGCCCGATCGAGGCGCCCTCGCCTACCGCGGCCGTTTCCGCTACAAACGCCAGCGGGTGGATGCCGGGCGCCGGACGCGGCGGTTGATAGAAAAGCTCCAGGGCGCGCGCGAAATCGAGGTATGGATTGGCCGACAGCAGGCGCGCGAGGCCGGGGGGACCGCTCACATCGCGTTCGGCGGCGGATAGCAGGATGGCGCCCGCCCGCGTGTGCTTCACTTTGGGCGCGTACTTGGGGTTCGCCAGAAAGGTCAGCTCGCCGGGACCGGCGTGTTCCATGCCGGCGACTCCCGTGATTTCGAGGTCATCGCCGGCGGACAGCTCGCAATCGAGGTGGGCGGCGATTTCGCGTAGTTTCATGGGCCAAGGTACAGGTTAGCTTAAATAGGGCCGGGTACGAATGAATGCGTGCGCCACCGGCCCGCTGTGGCTGGCACGCACATGGTACTGCCTGGCACGCGCAGTTCTTTAAAGCTTTGTTAAGTGCGTGCCCGTTTCCAGGCGGCAGGCCGTCATTCGTTATATAAGGAAATAAATCCAATGATGATCGGCACTTTTCAACAGCACTTATATCCTGTCACCGCCGGCCAGGGGCTTCCGGCGCGCGATGAAGACTGGCGCGATGGGGAGATGCAACTGGCGCGGGAAGTACAGAACCGGGCATTCCCGGCCACCCGGCCGCACATCGCCGGGCTGGACTACTACAGCGACTGGCGGCCGGCGCGCGGCTTGAGCGGCGACTATCTGGATTACTTCGAATTGCCGGAAGGCAACCTCGGTCTGGCGATCGGCGACGTGGCCGGCAAGGGGCTGGCGGCCGCGCTGCTGACTTCCTCGCTACGCAGCCTGGCGCGCGCCCTGCGCCACTACCAGCACGGCAGCTTGGCCGATTTGACGGCGGCCATCGACGAGTTGTTCTACGAAGTTTGCCCGGACAGTTCGTACGCGACCATGTTTGTGGCGCGCTACGATCCGGACCGCCGCCTGCTGCATTACGTGAATGCCGGACATGAGCCGCCGGTGCTGCTGCGCGAGACGGCTACCGGGCACTGTCCGGTGGCGCTGGAACCGACCGGCCCGGTGATTGGGATGCTCCGCAAATCGTGCTTTCAGGAAAATGTAGTGTCGCTGGCGCCTGGGGATCTGCTGGTGGCGTACACCGACGGCCTATGCGAAACCGCGAACCCGCGCGGCGAGCAATGGGGATTCCGGCGGTTGATGGCAGCTATTCAAGCCTGCAGCTATCGCAAAGCGCGCGATATGGTGGATCGCGTTCTGGAAAACGCAGAGACATTTGCGGGCGGATGCCCGCAGCACGACGATATGACGTTGTGGCTGGGGCGCGTAGAGAAGCCGGCAGCGAAGAAGCTGTCAGCTTTCAGCACTCAGTTATCGGCTAAAACCGTCGCGGCTTAGGCTTGACATCTGAAGCTGATTGCTGAGAGCTGAAAGGTGAGAGCTGAAGGCTCATTGCGAAATTCGTAAAATTTCCGAGGCGACTTGCTGGAAGACGCCGCCGAGATCCGTGGCAGTGGGAGAGTAAAAATACTCTCCGGCGGGCTTGGTGGAATTGTAGATGGGACTGCGGGGATCGTTCGCGACACGTTCCATGAAAGTCGCATCGATAGGCTCCGCGGAAGTCCCTCCCAGTCCGATGGCGTAGATGACGGGGACCAGCGAGGGATCGTTGCGGATGGTGGTAGCCTGATTGTCGGCGGCATTGACGGATGCCGCCACTAGGGCGGTCGGCATATCGACGCGGATCTGGTTCACATAGGGATTGCCGCTGGGATAAACCAGGCCGGCCATGGACTGATAGCCGGTGGTGGCATTGGCGTAAAGGTCGGTGGCGGGAACATAGGCGATGTCCCGCCGCATTTTGGCCTGGTTTGAAGACATGCCGCAGCCGGTGAGTCCCGCGGCGACCTGTTCGCTGGTGGTGCTGGCGGAACTGCTGGTGACGGCAAACAGGCCCTCCGTATAACCGGTGGAAGGAGCCGGCTCACCGGACCACTGCGCGATCTCGCCTTGCAGGGTGGTGGTGCTCGTGCAACTGCTGGCGGGCGTGCTCACCAACGTACTGGTGTTCTGGTAATCGTACCGGGTATCCACGGCGGTCTTTACCGGAAAGTTCGCGGCGATTCCGTTGGGATGGCCGTCGGTAAAGAAGACCACCAGATTGAGGGCGCCGGGCAGGTTGACGGACTGCAACTGGGCATACGCCTGGTTCAGCGCGCCGGCCGTTCCGGTATCGCCATAGCACTCGATCCCGCCGATCGCCGTCGACAAAGAAGGGACGTTGGAATCGAAGTTCAGGGTAGGCGCGTACGTTAAATTGTACCCGTCGATAAACGTAACCAGTCCGATGGTATCCCTTCCATTCGAGAAATAGCCGACAAAATTCTGCGCGGCGGCGACCATGGTGCCGCAGACGCCGGCGTCCTGCATGGAACCGGAGCGGTCGACCACCAGGATCATGACCACGTCCCGCCGCGAGGTCTGTCCTTGGGCGCCTACCGTGGATTGTGTTTGGCCCAGCAGCCGCATGAAAGTGAGCGGAACGCTCACGCTCGCTTGTATGGTAACGGTGCGCGTCTTATATGCGGTCTGCGCGACGGTGGTGTTCAGCGACAGGTTGGACGTGTTCCAAAAGCCGGTTGGGAAATTGGCGCTGAAAAAAGATTGCGCGGTGGCGGTGGCGCTGGCGGTTTGGCTGGGCAGGTCCAAGCCCACGCTGAGCGAGCGGGCCGCGGCCAGCGACGCCGCGTCCACGGCCGCCGACAATTTGGCCTGCACCAGATACAAAATGCTGCCGTCGATAGCCAGGCCTACCAGGGGCAGCAGCACCACCGCCACCATCATCGACAGCATGATCACCACGATGCCCCGCTGGCCCGCGCGTAGTTCAGAAGATCTTCCGGTCATAAACCCCCGCCACGCTCATATAATTTCCCCACGCAAAATCGGGCGAACTGAAGTATGTCTCGGTCAGGTAGGCGACCTGGCCTCCCGTCAGCGAGATCACGCTGCCGAACCCCACGGCGCGAGCCGAGGAATTCGTCAGATAATCCGACGATGGAATGTTCCCGCTGGCGCCGATGAGGCCGGAGCCGGGAGTTCCAAACGGGCTGGAGAACAGGCTGGCATTACCCACCACGACGCGCTGAACGATCACGTCCTGGCCGAGGTTCGGACAACTGGAACTGTTGCCCGCTAATCCGCCGGCCGTACACTGGGGCGTATCGATGTATTCGACGGTGGAGAATATAAACACGCCGTTGCCGCCCGTCGCGGTGATATTCTGTCCGGTCGCCAGCATCAACAGGAGGTTCTGATTTCCGGACTGCGTGAAGTCCAGGCCGGAGCTGTACAGATGTCCCGCGTCGCGGCAGATTTGCTCCACCTGCAAGGCCCGGATCAGGTTGAGTCCCACCGTGCTGAGACCCATGAGGACAGTGGTCCAGAGGGCCACGCTCAGGCAGAATTCGATCATGGTGCTGCCGCGGCGTGGGCTGGCTGAAACCTGTCCCACCATGGCTCCCGGTGCATGCATAGAGTTAGACCCCCTCAACGCGCCGGGGGCACTCCTCCCGGGGAGCCTTCCATGCGGTCGAAGGACTGCGCGCCCAGCGACAAGGCCGCTGGATTTCGCAGGATCGGCCCCAGCGGAGGCAGGCTGTAACCTTGGACGTAGACGTCCACGATGTTCCCGCCCTGGTTGCTGTTCAATCCCGAGACGGGGGCCAAGGTGTTGGGCAGATAGTATTGAATATTGATCAACGCGGCGCCCGCGGACCCGTTCAACAGCCCCATGGCGTTCTGCTGCACGACGGTCTTGATGGAGGCGTCCTGCCCCAACCCGGTCATGGTCTGGCTGGTGATGGCGTACCGGACTCCCTCACGCACGGCGTTTTGCAGGGTCGCTTTCGTATAGAATGCCCAGGCCATATCCAAGATCAGAAATACCAGCGCGCACAGGGGCAGGAGGACGAGGGCTAATTCAACGACTTGCGAGCCGCGCTCACGCGATCTGGTCATATGTCTATTCACTAGATCGGCGGGCCGCAGGAATTTGGTCTAAGGGATTCGGCTGAGATTCACGAGAAAGTTGCCCTACCAGATGCCGGGCTGGGGCACGGGACGTTTTCCGCCGATAAGGCTGTTGGGAGTATGTGGTGAAGGTGCGGTTGCGGAATCGCCAATCCGGGCAGGCGGTGGTGGAAGTCATGCTATTGGTTCCCTGGATCGTTTTCGCTTTCGTGGCCGCATTCAACTTTGGAATCTTCGCGTATGCGCTGATTTCGACCCAGAATGCCGCGCGTTCCGCCGCCATGTTCGCTGCCCAATCGTTGGCGGTGGCGCAGAGCGGCACTATCGTGACGCAGGTATGCCCTTACGCGCTGGGCGAATTAGGAGATGCGCCGGGAGTCGGCGCGGGGGTCTCGACCTGCAGCGGCGCGCCGGTGACCGTGGCGGTGACGGCCAGAACTCCAGGGGCCGGCAACATGAACACGGTGAAGGTATCGGTCACTTACAATACCATGCAACTGATTCCCCTGCCCGGGTTGATGGCCGGCTCCCTAAGCATCACGCGCACTGTGGAGATGCCGATTCGGAACTGATATGCGCCGCGCGAGAAGCCGAAAAGGCAATGCCATCGTTGAATTCACGCTGGTGGCCATCCCGCTCATATTTATCCAGATCTCGATCGTCGAGATCTGCCGCGGGATGTGGGATTATCACAGCCTGGCGCAAGCGGTAAAGGCCGCGTCCCGCAGCGCGGCGACACGCGGCGCGGGGTGCGCGGGAGCCGGCTGCGCGATTACGGTGAGCCAGATTGCCACCACCATCTCGGCATACGCCTTGGGAATGCCGGCGTCGGCCCTGAATGTGACTTTGACCTCCAACGCGGGCAGTGTGACCTGCAATCCGTTAAGCGCATGCAGCGGCAACAACACGGTTTGGCCGCCGGCGGGCGGCAACACGGCGGGATCGGATATCGTCATTTCCGGATCGTACAATTTCACTTCGATGCTGACGATGTTTGCGCCCGGCACCAATGGCATGCAGTTTTCCGGGGTGACGTTTACGGCGAAGTCCCGGCAGGTAATCCTATTTTGATATGCGGAAATGTACCAGCTCGCGATGCGGACAAGCGGCCTTGATGATGACGCTGTCGCTGACGGCGATCCTGGGAATGCTGGGCTTGGCCGTGGATTTGGGATGGGCATACTACCGGCAACAAGCGGCGCAGGCAGCCGCGGACGCCGCGGCGGTGGCGGCAGTGCGCGCCGCGGTGACCTCCGCGCCCATCCCGGCGTGCAGCAATCCGGCGGTGTGGTGCAACGCCGTGGCCACCAATTGCCCGGCCACGGCGCCGGCCACGCCTTCCACCAGTTTTGACAACGCCTGCATGCTGGCGTCGGCCAACGGTTTCACCACTTCCGGCATCGACACGGTCAGCGTACAGGCGGGCACCTCAAACCCGGTGCCCACGGTTTCCGGACCTACCGCCGGCTATTGGGCGGTGGTGCGTGTGAACGAGACGCTGCCGGCGCTGTTTGGCGCGGCCTTCGCGCGCGGCGGCTTCAGCCCGGGCGCCATCGCCACGGCCGGAGCCATCGCGGGCGCAGGCTCGGGCTCCTGCATCTACGTCCTGGATCCGAGCGCGGCCGACGCCTTCGAAGCGGGCAACGGCGCCTCGGTGCAGGTAGGATGCGGGATATATGTGGATTCCAATAACGCCTCGGCGGCCATGTACGTGACCGGCGGCGCCTCCGTCACGGCTTCCACCATCTCCGTGGTGGGCGCGTTCAAGAAGGACAACGGCGGCACCACCAGCGTGGCGCCCACCACCGGCGCCGCGTCCGCGGTGGATCCGTTTGCGAGCTTGCCGTCTCCTACACCCGCCGCAAACTGCACGTCCGGCAATTTCACTGCGTGGCAGGCGACCGAGTATACGCCCCCGCCCGGCACTTACTGCGGCTTTTCCCTCGGCAATGGCATGGCGCTGCAGATGAGTCCGGGGACGTACATCGTCAACGGAGGCACCTTCAGCATCCAGGGCGGGTCCACGGTGACGGCTACCGGCGGAGTGCTGATTTACCTGACGGGCGGCGCGACGGTGAACATCGCCAATGGCGCGAGCGTGACGCTGTCGGCGCAGGCATCGGGCGCTTATCAAGGGGTGCTGTTCTATCAGGATCGTACGATGGCCGCACCCGGCGCGAGCACCTTCGCGGGAGGCGCCGATATGAATTTGACGGGATCGCTGTATTTCCCGCATGCCACTCTGGACGTGAACAATGGCGCCGCAGCCGCGGGGACCACCATGGCCATCGTGGCCGACATGGTCAACTTCCAGGGGGGTGCACACCTGCTGGCCGACGCCGGCGGCACCAAGACCGGGCTCAGCGCGGGATATACGGTGTCCATGATTCAGTAGCGGGGCGGATCCGGAGACTCGCCGCGCGATGTTGGCCATTTGAGTCAGGTAACCCGCGTGGCGCACGCTCTCAGCGTGCCGTGTCCGCACTCTGCCGACACAGGCGAACGAAGCTCGGGCCCTGCAAGGAGCCAGGCAGAGCTTCGAGGCAGGCGGCCTACAAGGCCGCCGCAGGCTGCGAGCCTGCCCCACAAAAAGCCGGCTGCGGGCACAATTGCCAGGCATAATTGCCCGCCCTCCAGTTTACGCAGAATCGAGTTGCCCCACGGGCTAGACGCTGACCACGGGGCACGGCGATTGGCGGATGATGGAATAGGCATGACCGGTGAGCCGGCCCAGAATGCCGGTGTCCGCGCCGCGGTCGATCACCAGCAAACCGGCTTCCGCCTTGCGGGCCTCTTCGCAAACCATCTCGGCCGCGGGCCCCATGGTCAGAACGACTTCGGCTTGGGTGCCGGCCTCGCGCTGCAGGGCGGCAATCCGCGTCTCGGCGGTATCCACAAGGAATTTGCGCCACTCCGGCGAAAAATAGAAACCCTCGGTGCGTGGGTCGAGTTCGGCCATGGCGTACACGAGCGTGAGCTGCGCGCCGAATTCCGCGGCGAATTGCGCCGACCAGCGTAGCGCGCGGGCCCCGGACGGCGATAGGTCGATGGCGCACAGAATGCGCTTTGGAACGGCCGGGCGCGAAGGAGGCGTGTCCGCGTGCGCGGTGGTCCAGACCGGGCAATCGGCATCGTGCAGCACTTTGGCGGTGACCGAGCCCAGCAGCAGGCGGCGGAACGGGCCGTAGCCGTGGGTGGGCATCACGATCAGGCCGGCTTGCTCGGCGTGTGCGCAATCCACGATTTCGCGCGCCGGATCGCCATCCAGCAACAGACGCCGCACGCGATGCGCGGCGAGTTCCTCGCGCATAAAACCGGCGATACGCCGCTCGGCGTCCTTTCGGCGGCCGGCCAGGATATCGGTCATGGCGCTGGCCATCTCGATTGCGCCGAACTCGCGGTAGGGCGGCAGCACGTGCAGCAAGACGATTTCGGAGTCGAAACGTTCCGCGACGGGAACGGCAAAACGAATCGCCTGGTTGGCGCGCTCGGAAAAATCGACCGGCAGGAGAATCTTCGCGATGGAAAACATGCGGGCCTCCGTACACGATCTTACTGCCGTGGAACAGCGAAGGCCAGCGTGTGCCCGCAGGGGTGCCGACACGGCACGCCGGGGGCGTGCGCCACGTTACGGCGCGAGGATCGTTTTCCAGTCCAGATCAGCCGCCATTTTCCGGCCGATCTCGACCAGAGTGGGGACCGCGGAGAGGTCCGCCTCGTCGATGCCGGAGGGCAGGATCGGATTGAAGTCCCGCATGATTCCGGGCCACTGGCGGTTGACGGCGTTCCCGGCCCAATCCTCGGAGCTGTCGACCAGGGTGCTGGTGACCCATCCGATAGTTTTCAGCAAGCCCTTGGGAGGATCGCCGGAAGCCGGGAAGTACCCCGTTCCGAGCGCCACCACACGCGTGGCGGCTGGTTGGAAGGCATCGTATTCGAACGCCTCCACGCAAGCCTGGTACACCGGATTCGCCGTCCCGCCGGCGCCACCGTCGAAGAAGTACACGGTTTGTCCCAGGATGCCGTCGATGGGCCAATGGCCGAAGTAAGTCGGCGCGCACGCGGAGGCCACGGCGGCGTCGATTAGCTTCACCGCGCCAGTGGTTTGATTGTTCTTGGCGTTGTCCTTCACGAAGAACCAGTTGTGCCCATCCATGGCGGTGGCCGAGATCATCAGGGGGATGGGTGACTCGTTAATGGTCCAGGACGCGGCCGGGCCAAAAACGCTCACAAGAACATCGTGCAGGCGCCGCGGATCGTACATGAAGCCTTCCGCAATGCGCTTGGCTTCCGCCGCCGGGCCGGCCGGCGTGAAGATTTCGTGGGAGCGGCCGGTGTAAACCTTCAATAAGTCGCCGGCCGGAACGCCGGCGGCGACCGCGGCAGTGAGGAGGGCGCCGGTGGAAGTTCCGGCGCAGAAATCGACGTGATCGCGCGTCAGCCCGCCCAGTTGGGATTCCAGTTGCATGAGGCAGCAGCATGGGATGATGCCGCGGATGCCGCCGCCCCGGATCGACAGAATGTTGTTCGTGCTCTTCATGATCTGCCGTGACATTAGCACGGCAGCCGGCGAAGCCATCGCGGGGGCGATGGCATTTCACCGTGTTTTCAAGACGCTGCGGGAGATTCGCGAGCTGTGATCGGGCGAATTGCCGCGAGCGCAAATTGTTAAGACGCGGCTACTTCCGCTGCGTGGCCGCCTTGCGGAATGCGCTCTTCGTGTTTCCGCTAAGCACCATGCGCGATCCGGAGCCCGGCGGAACACCCATGATGGTCAAGGTGTCGCCGGCTTGAATGAAAGCGGTTAACTGCGCCTGTGTGAAGGGTCCCAAGCCGGCGGTATTGGTCTGGTAGGTACCGTCGCCTGGGACGTAAAGCAGTCCGTGGACCTGGCCCTGGATCGTCCCGTTCGCAATCAAATCGATATTGGCAGGGCTGGTGGCCGCCTGGCTCTGCAATGTGCTCCAGTCGGATTGCGCGGGAGAACTGGTGACATTGGCGGCAGTGAGCGTGCGCGAATAACCGACCGCCGGGGCCGTGCCGGTGTCAAAGCACAATTCGAAAGCCTCGATGGCTTCCTTGTACGCGGTATTATTCTGGAAGATGGGAAAGGAAGGCTGGTCAATCTGGGCGACCAACCCGCCGATCTGTCCATCGTGATTGAATCCGAAACCGTTGACGCTGACGCCCCCTTCGTTAAAATCCAGGTTCGTCTTCTGATACATATTGCGCAAGTGTGGAACCTTAACCGGCTGTATGGTGGGCGAATCTCCTTCGCCGGACGGCAGGACTTTCAAGTCTGTGCCAGGGCCGGGAAAGGTGTGGCAGGTAGCATTGCAGGTTTGCCCTTTGGCATTAAAAGTCACATTGTTGAAGAGATTCAACCCGGTGTTCGGATTTGCGGACGTTCCCGGAACGTCCGGCAGCGGGACCGCATCCGGCAGGGAGCCGTCCAGGTTCTGGTTAGGGTTCGGCTGGAAGACGATGGTGTTGATGAAATTCGTAAAAGCCGCCATGTCCCCGGTGGAGAGTTGCGTTCCACCCATGAGTTGCGCGAACGCGCCATTGAAAGCCGCCAAGTCCGGCTTATCTCCGCGCCAGTGATACGGCTCCACATTGGCCAATCCGCGTAAAGTCTGGGTAGTCATGGGACCCTTCATGGGGTGGAAGGCATAAGTGTTGCTGCCTTCCTGCAAATAAGTCATGGTCCCGTCGGGGTTGCCGAGATTCCAGGCCAGGAGGTCCATTTCGGCGTCGATATGGCAGGAGGCGCAGGCCGCGGTGCCGTTGCCGGAGAGCTTGTGATCATACAAGAATCCGCGTCCATTGCGGACCACCACGGGGGTGGGGTCGAAGGATCCAGTGGGAATTTCCGCGATCACCGCGTTGTTGGAGAGATTCACGATGGAAATCGTGTTATAGATGCGGTTCAGTACGTAGAGCAGGTTGGCGGAGGCATTCAGCGCCAAGCCGCGCGGTCCGCGCTTGGTGATGGGGTTGGCCGTGGCTCCGGTGGCCTGCGGGTCGATCTCGATAAAGCTGCTCACCGTGTCGGTGTTGGTGTCGAATACTCCTACGCGATCAGTCCCGAAAGCAGCGATGTAAAGATAACGGCCGGTGGGTTCGAATAGGATGGCCGTGGGCATGGCCAGCGCACTCGCCAAAGCCGCCGGGTTGGGCAGTTGCGCATAGTCGACATTCGGGTTCAGGTCGAAAACCGTGCTTTTTCCCGAGGTGGGATTCACGGAGGTGATTTGGTGGTTGACGACGTGGCCATTCAGGGCCGTCTCGAACATGATCAGGTTGAGTGCGTCGGTATTGGCCACATACAGGTACCCCGACTTCGGATTCACCGTCAGACCCATGTTATTGGTGCCGAGATGCGAAAAATAGCCGGTCACGTTTAGGCCGGTGGTGCTGATGGCGGCGACGTCGTTATCCGGCATCGTGTAATGGATGATGCTGGGGTAGTACGTCGGATCCGAAGCGTCCACGATGAGCCCAACTTGCGGTGGCGGCGGCAATGCCGGATTGACGGGCGGCGGAGGGGGCGGCGCCTTGGTGTCCTTAATAATCGTAGTGTGGTTGCCGGATAGCGCGAAGGCCACATAAACCGTGGAACCATTCGTGCTCACGGCGAGGGCTCGCGGCTCTTCGCCGGTCAGAGGGATGGACTTGACCAAAGTGTGGGCGGAAGCGGTGCTGTAGACGTTTACGAGATTGCTGCGGGCTACGCTGACGAAGGCCAATCCGCTGCCGGCGAACACCACGTCGGACGGCTCGGCCTTGGCGTAGATCGTGTCGGTGACGATTCCCTTGGAAACCGAGACGACGCTGACGCTGTTCGAGATCTGATTGACGACCCAAGCTTCGTCGTTTCCCGAGACATTGGGGTTGACGTTGACCGAAACAGGCTCGATGCCTACAGGGATTTCGGCGATCAATGCCGGGCTGGATGGGGCGGTAAGGTCGAAAACCGACAGAGTTCCGTTGGGAGTGTTGACGGCAAACAAGCGAGTGCCATCGGCAGAGATCCGCACAGGATTGGTCTGCGCGCCTTCGAAATTAACAAACTGGCTGGGCGGTACTTGTGCGGCCAGCGGGATGGCCGCCAGTGCGGCAAAGACTGCGCACACCTGCTTCATTTTCAACACGACCCCTCCTTGATAGGCCCTAGGGGAGCCTACCGATCCGGCAGCGGTTATCCAGTACCGTACGCTGTTCGGGCTTTAATCTTAGCATACGCTCCCAGGGGGTTCAAGATTTAGGGTTATGGACGGTACTGGTAACCGCCGGCGACGGCGCACTCGGCGGAATTGGGCGGATTTGTGCATGGAATGCGGATTTTGAGCTTGCTGGACTTTTTTTGTACAAACGAACCTAAACGAAGTAGATCTCTTATAACATGTGTAGAATCTATTAGATACTGGGAATCACAGGCTTGGCGCGTGCGACGCCTTCGCGTCTGATTTGAACCGACTTGGGCTCGCTCGACTGCACTTCGGGTGCAGGATGCGCGATAATTCGCTTGCCGGCATGCTGTTCCGGAACCGCATACGGTGGGGAGGCAGTCGAAACCGCCCCAGCGCGCAGCCGAGAGTGGAGGGCAATATGCATCGGAGACGATGCTGGGGCCAACCTGGCCGGCGCCACCAGCGCAACTTGTCACGGCCGGTGGCGAGGTGATTTCCATGCCGTAAGTGCCGCGCCACAATGCGCTGCGCCGCAAGACGGAATATGCGGATCGGAATGTCTCGGGTGGTGGGCAGCGATGGTGGTATTGGCGGCCCCAGGAGCGGCGCAGAAGTTGGCAGAGGCGGACCTGAATGGCGATGGAGAGTCGGATCTGGTGGGGTCGGCCACAACGTTCGCGGCGGCCATGCTGGGCAAGTGCGAGGGACGTTTCGGCGGGGAGTGAGCGATTACGGCGATGACGAATAATACGCAGTAAGGCGGAAGTCGGAAGGACGGAAGCCAGGAGCGAGCATATGTATAGCAAACACATGAATTCGTGCGTGGCGATGTTATGCCTGGCGGCGCCGGGGCTGGCGCAGACGGTAAACTTCAACGCTCCAAGAACATTTTCGTCCGGGGGCAATCCGAATGCGGGCAACCCCGAGTTATGTATGTCGGTGGCGGATTTCAATGGGGATGGTAAGCCGGATTTGGTTTGGAGAACGGTAGAGGAGTACATTACCGTTCTGCTAGGCAACGGCGATGGGACCTTTCGAACCCTGCCGTCTATTTACTTCGGACATTACGTGAATTGTCTTACGGTGGGAGATTTCAATGGCGACGGGAAGCCTGACTTAGCGGTACTGCTGGGCGGCCCGCAGCAAGGGCCCAGCGGCCGTACCGTATCAATCCTGTTGGGAAACGGCGACGGCACATTTCAGCCGCCGCGGGATTATCGGGCCGGGGACGATCCTTCGTTCGTGGCGGTGGGAGACTTCAACGGAGACGGGAAACTGGACCTGGCCGTGACCAACAAGAGTTCCAATAGCGTCTCCATTCTGCTGGGCAACGGCGATGGGACGTTTAGGCCGCAGACCTTCAACGCTACTGAGATGGAGCCGGTGTTCGTGGCGGTGGGAGACTTTAACGGAGACGGCAAAGCGGACCTGGCCGTGTCCAACGGCGGCTCCAATTGCGTCTCGATCCTGCTGGGCAATGGCGACGGGACCTTCCAGCAGGCGAAAAGCTATGCTACGGAGATGGGGCCGGCGTCCGTGTCGGTGGGAGACTTTAACGGGGATGGGAAAGCGGATCTGGCCGTGGTCAACTGGGGTTCCAACACGGTCTCAATCCTGTTGGGTAATGGCGACGGTACATTCCGGCCGCAGAGGGCCGTTGGCGTAGGGCGCGCCCCCAATTCCGTCGCGGCCGCGGACTTGAACGGGGATGGCAAGCTGGACCTGGCGGTGACCTCGGCGCCGACACTCCAGAGCAACGGTTCCAGCGCGGTGACGATTCTGCTGGGCAAAGGCGATGGCACTTTCCAGCCGGGAGTGAACTACGGCCCCGGAGGCTACGCCGTGGCGATCGCGGATTTCAACGCAGATGGCAAGCCGGACGTAGCCGTGGCCGCCTACGCGATGACCATTCTGCTTGGCCAGGGCAACGGCATCTTTGAGCGGCCGGTGAGTTATCCGGTCGAGTCCTTTCCCAACTCCGTGGCGGCGGGCGACTTCAATGGAGACGGAAAGCCGGACCTGGCCGTGCCCAACTATTTTTCCAACAGTATTTCCATCCTGATAAACAGGGGGAATGGCGCCTTCCAAGACAGAGTGAACTACCCCGTGTTACCGCAGCCGGTCTCGGTGGCGGTGGGGGACTTCGACGGCGATGGAAAACCGGACTTGGCGGTGGTCTACAATAATCAATCCAACGCCGTGTCTATTCTGACGGGCAACGGTAACGGGACTTTCCAGCCAATGGTGAATTACCCGGTAGGCGGCGGGCCGGGTGAAGGAGGCGGCGGCCAAACCGTCGCCGTTGGGGATTTCAATGCGGATGGCAAGCTCGACTTAGCCGTGGTCAATTGGGGCGGAACGGTTTCCATCCTGCTAGGGAACGGGGATGGTACTTTCAAGACGCAGGTGGCCTACAGCGCGGGAGAGTTTCCCGCGAGCCTGGCGGTGGCGGACTTCAACGGAGACGGGATACCGGACTTAGCGATCTTCAACGCCAACATCTACAATGGTTATCTTTCGGTTCTGCCGGGCAATGGCGATGGAACGTTCGGCGCGCCGATATCTTCCTATCTGAATGTCAGCAACGCCTTTTTCATCGGTGTGGCGGACTTCAACGGAGATGGGAAGCTGGATCTGGCCGCTGGAAGTAATATCTACTTAGGGAACGGAGACGGCACTTTCCGGCTGGGGAGTTACCTCGGCAGCGGGCGAGCGTCGGCGACCGGTGACTTCGATGGCGACGGCAATCAGGATGTGGCGTTAGACGGGGGCGCGGGTGTTTCGATCTTTTTGGGCAATGGCGCGGGCGCCTTCAGCCTGCCCGTGAGCTTCCTTACCGCAAACACGAACTTTCTTGCCGGAGACGCACCGACTTTCCTGGCTGTCGCGGACTTCAACGGGGATGGCAAGCCGGATCTGGCGGTAGCCAACGCGGGTTCGGACAATGTCGCGGTGTTGACGAATACTACGAACTAAGATGGGAAGGCAGAAGTCAGAAGACATAACCGGGGTATTCTGAATCAAAGCTGGAAAGCCGGACTTAGCGGGTTCCTCGGAGGAAGCGCTCCCATTGTCGCGGCGGTGGGGGGGATTTCAACGGGGACGGCAAGTTGGACCAAGCGGTCGCCGACCAGACTAGAAACGGCATTACGTTGTTGGCGAACACGACGCCGTAAGACAGCCGTAAGACAGAAGTGGCGCAATAATCCGCTATTCCGCCCGTCATAGGTCCATGTCAACCTATGCACTTCGGCGGCTGGCTAAATCACCCGGCTTCGCGGCCGCCGCCGTGGTTTCGATCGGGCTCGGCATCGCCGCCAACTCCACTATCTTTTCCATGGTCAGCCGTTTTATGCTGCGGCCTGTGCCCGTGGGCGACCCCAGCACCCTGATGAACCTGCACACTACGCATGAGGGCGAATGCTGCAACGCTTTCTCGTGGCCTCTATTCGCCAACCTGCGGCCGCAGACTAAGGCATTTTCCGGTGTGGCGGGTTATTACGAACTGTTGCCCGCATCCATCGGCGGCCAGGGCGAGCCGGAACGCGTGTGGGGCCAGGCCACTACCGCCAACTTCTTCGACGTCGCGCAACTGGGTATGACGCTGGGCCGCGGCTTCTTGCGCGGCGAGGAGCGGCTGCCCGTGATCGTGATTGGCCACGGCCTATGGCAACGGCGCTTCGGCGCCGACCCTGCCATCGCCGGCAAGCGCATCGCGCTATCGGGGCATCCCTTCACCGTGGTGGGCGTCGCGCCTGCGGGTTTCCGCGGTCTCGACCTGGTCCTCGACTGCCAATTCTGGGTGCCGCTCGGCAATCTGGATCGATTGCTGCCCAACACCGGCAACTACCAATCGCGCGACTACCACTGGATCACGGTTGCCGGACGACTGCGGCGGGATGTCACGCGCGCGCAGGCGGCGGCGGAACTTGGCGTCATCGCGCGGCGGCTTGCGCAGACTTACCCGGCGGCGGAGAAAGACGGCGGTTTCCGTTTCGAGCCGGCCGGTTCGCTGCCGCCGCGCGACCGGAGCGCCGTGGTGATATTCCTCGGAGCACTCACGGTAGTGGTGCTGCTGGTGCTGGCGATCGCCTGCGCCAATGTCGCCAATCTGCTGCTGGCGCAGGCCGCCGGCCGTCAACGGGAGATGGCGGTGCGGCTGGCGCTGGGCGCTACGCGCGGCCATTTGATGCGCCAGACGCTCGCGGAAAGCCTGCTGCTGGCGTTGGCGGGCGGGATACTCGGCGTGGTGCTTTCGTTGTGGGCCACGCAGGCCCTGTCGGCGTTCCGCCTTCCCGCGCCGGTGCCGCTGGATCTCAATGTAACCGTAGATTGGCGCGTGCTGCTCTATACGTTTGCGCTTAGCGTAGGCGCGGGGCTGCTGTTCGGAGCCGCTCCGGCATGGGCGGCGGCGCGTCCCATCCTGGCCGGCGCGCTGAAAGGCGAGGATGTGTTGGCGCGTCCCGGGCGCCGCTGGACTTTGCGCGACGTGCTGGTGGTCTCGCAGATCGCCATGTCGCTCGTGCTGCTGTGTGCCACGGGCCTGTTCCTGCGCAGCCTGCGGAGCGCCACCGGCATGGACATCGGCTTTCGGCCGCGCGGCATGCTGACGATGGCCGTCGATCCGCGGGTACATGGGTACACGGCCGAGCGGACTGCGCGGTTCCTGGCCGAGTTGCGCGGGCGCGCGGCTGCGTTGCCGGGCGTCGTCTCCGCCGCTTGTACCGATGTGGTACCGCTGTCGGAGGGTGGCCGGCGCGACGAGTTTCACGTGGAAGGCCGGCCGAATACCGGCAGTCCCGACCCCGGCGTGGAGCTGTACATGGCCAGCGCCGGCTACTTCGAGACGATGGGCATCCCGCGCGTTGCCGGCCGCGATTTCGCCAACGAGACCGCCGCTGGGCCGAAGGTGGCCGTAGTCAACCAGGCGTTCGCCGATCGACTATTCGCGAACGAAAACGCCATCGGGCAGCGGGTCACCGGCGGCGGCGCGACTTACGAGATTATTGGCGTGGTCAAGAACATCAAATCGCGCACGCTTGGCGAGGAACCGCGGCCTGTGCTTTTCCGTTCGCTGGAGCAGAGCATCGGCGGCGATCCGTCCTTCCTGGGATATGCGGTGCTGATCCGTTCAACGGGTTCTCCGGCGGCGCTGGCGGGGGCCGCGCGGCGGGAGATTCATACGCTCGATCCGACGCTGGCCATCTTCAATGCGGAAACCATGGAAGCACACGTCCGCGACGCGCTGTTCCTGCCGCGGCTGGCCGGAACGTTATTCGGCGTGTTTGGTGGAGTCGGGCTGCTGCTGGCCGCCATCGGACTATATGGGGTGATGAGTTACTCGGTCAGCCGGCGCACGCGGGAGATCGGCATCCGGATGGCGCTGGGCGCGCAGACCGGCGCGGTGCGGGGGTTGGTGGTGCGGCAGGGCATGTTACTCACGCTGATCGCGGTGGCGCTAGGCTTGGCAGCGGCCTGGACGGCAGCTAAGTTTCTGGGCGGTTATTTATTCGGAGTTAGCGCGCACGACTTAGTGACTTTCACCGTGGTGCCGATGTTTTTGGGGGTCATCGCGTTTCTGGCCTGCTGGATCCCGTCCCGCCGCGCGGCTAATTTGGATCCACTGGCGGCGCTGCGGCATGAGTAAGACGTGCACAGGTTAATGGTGGGCAGGTTCGCAGCCTCGCTCTTCGGCGAGCCAAGCTCGCCCCTGGACTTTGGCCTCTTGGTGGGGCGGGCCTCCAGGCCTGCGGGGGTTCTCCAGAACCCGCTCTGCGGCGAGCGTAGCTCGCCCCACACAGGCTGAAGCCTGTGCAACACAGGCTGAAGCCTGTGCTACCAGCGGGCCTGCGAGGCCCGCGCAGGCTGCGAGCCTGCCCCACTGCGGCGGACAAAATGTAGAAACTCCAGGCGTCTCCGTGAGTGGGGACGCGGCACGCATTCGTGCGTGCGCCACGAGTTATTGAATGTTGAGAGTCACGGAGTTGGAAGTCACTGTGACGTTGTCCACCGTGTCCTGAACGGTCACTACGAGGGTGACTACGCCGCTGCCGGCGAGGCTGTTGGGCAATTGCACGTTGAGCTGATCGAGGCCGGTATCGCCTTGGGCCCCGGCATATTGATAGGGCACGTTCTGACCGTTGATCTGCACAGTGAGAGCGGCGGGCGACGAAATGTGGCGGAAACCGGTCCCGAAGAATTCCACGACGACCGTGTCGGATGAACCCATGCCGAGCGGTTGCGGCGCGCAACCCGCGCTGCCGGAGCAGGTGAAAGCGTCTTGGACGTATTGCCCATTGGCCTGGCGGTTGGGCCAGCCCGTGCAGACGCCCGCGCAAATCGCCAGCGCGGAGGCAGCGCCCTGGCCGCTGGCGTTGGCCGTAAACAGGCCGGGCGCCACCGGCGCAACCAGCACGTTGCCGGTGGTCTGGGTGCCGTCACCGCTAGTAACAGTGACGGTCGCGGGGCCGGGCTGCGCATTGCCCGGCACATAGTAGTTCACTTGGCTGGGTCCGGCATAGTACATCTGCACCGGGTATGACGTATTAGTGGCATCCACCAGCGTCATAGTGGTGCCGCCCAGGGTGGTTGGGAACGCCCCATTCAGAACAGAGCCCGTGGCCAAGTCCACGCCGAACGCGGACATCAGCGAATCGGGAGCTACGCGCGTTTGCGGATTGCACGGGTTGGCGGCGGCGCCGCAAGTGGGGTTGAATACCGTGGGCAGTGTGGCATAGCTGGCGCTGGAGATATTCGTGAGCCGCTGGACCCCCATCTGCCGGCTATCCGCTAGAAAGGCTTGCCCTGTTGTGGAGAGTTGCCCCTGTTGCATGGCTTGTTCATCCGCGGATTGATAGGCGGTGTTATCCGGCGTATCCTCGCCTGCCGGCCCGTAGAAGAAGAAGGCTTCGGTGGTGAAAGCGGTCATCGCTTCCATATGGTTGGCAGAGGCGAACAGCATCATGCCATGCAGCCAATTCGCATCCATGCTCGCGAAATCGGCGTTCACCGGTCCGATGAGAGCGCGATCCGCCAGCGGTTCGCCATTCCATGGCCCCAATGGGTTTGGTAAGTCAAACGGCGTCCAGACTTCCTCGATATAGACACCCTTGCCGTTGGTCTGCGCCAGTTGGGCCCACTGGGCAAATTGGTCGAACGCCGTGCTATAGATGTCCATGGTCATGAAATCCAGCTCCGGCATGGTGACAAAACTCTGAAAATAGGCGGCTTCACTCTGATAAGTGCTAAGTGCGGGGTTATAGTCGCACCCGGCTCCGACGCGGGTGTGGGGCGAGGCGGCTTTGACGATGGGCGCGGCGGCCAGAATGAAATTCTGCCAGTCCGATATCGTCGTGGTGAACCCGAGGCGGGCGGAGGCGGTATCGGGTTCGTGAATGATCACGAAGTTATCGGGCTGATATCGGGAAGCCAGTTCCTGGTACTCCGCCAGCGCCTGTGTCTGAAACTCCGCGAAGTTAGTGATGGGAGATGGGTCGATCTCCCCGACTTCGTATTCCGGATTAATGGCCAATTGGAGGCCCAGCTCCCGGATATGCCGGACGATCGCATCGTACTTGGTTACGTTGTCCGGGTGGGTCAAGGTAGCCATGGAAGGGTTGAACTCGATGCGTTGGACGCCGGCGGCTTTCAGGCCATCCACCCAGTCGAGCACCACGGACAAGTCCATATTGGCGATCTTGGTGCCATAGGCGCCCACCAGGTTGCCGCCGATGATAATGGGCTGGGTAGGCGTGCCGAGCGTAGGTACCAGGTTGTTCATGGCGGTATTGACCGACGTGATGTACTGCTGCTCGGTCAGATTCTGGGCGGCCAATGGCGCGGCGGCCATAGCCAGGAGTACGGACAAGGAAGCTGATACTCTTCGTGGATTGAAATGCGGCATCTTATCTACCCACATACCAGAGGGTGCGAGGGGATGGCAAGTTGACATCGGCCAGCGATAACTATAGTTAGCGCACCGTCACATGCCCTTATCGGCCGGAAGCGCCAAAGTTGGCTGCCGGATGCGTCAGTCCATAAACCCGGAGCTGGGGCGAGTAGCTCGGGCCGGTCCCTGAGGGCGAAGCGGTGGTGGGCAGGTACACCTTTCCGTTGGCGATTGTGGGAATTGTGAATTTGGTCGCAAACCAATAGTCCTTGCTGACCCACAACAGATTGCCGGCGTTGGTGGCGTCGAAAGCGTATAAGGCTCCCTGGCCATGCGCGGTATTCGTAGTTGCCACAATGCCCCACACGATTCCGGCGTTGTTCCCGTTGGCGGAAAGCGCCAGGCCCGCTCCCGGATAGTATGGAGCGGGTACCGCGCCTTGATTGGCATCCGGCGCGAATTGGTTGGTGGCGGCATCGAAGTCAAACGCCCGCAGGACATCGCCGTACGCCCATATATAAAGGTGATTCGTCAGAAACATCTGCGGGTGAGTTCCGGCTCGGGCAGTTTGCCAAGTGAATGATAGAGCGCCAGTTCGGTGACGCGGAAGGTTCGGAACCCGTAGGATTTTCTCATAGTGACTTTTGCTTTGCTGTTTAGACCCTCGATGACGCCGCTGGAGAACTCTTTCCGGGCGCGAAAATAGTTGAGGATGAGTTCGCGGTGGGCGCGT
>JBEKMJ010000131.1:0-20878 GCA_050008575.1 Bryobacteraceae bacterium | reverse complement strand
CATCGTGCCGCTGGTCAGCCGCATGGATCATAGCGAGCACTCGGTGCAAATCGTGGCGACGGAATATGGCATCGCCGACCTGCGCGGCCGGTCGCCCTACGAGCGCGCGACGCTGATTATTCAGAACTGCGCGCACCCCGATTTCCGCGACGAGTTGAACGGGTATCTGGAGATGGTGGAAGGCGGCCACACGCCGCAGACGCTCACGGCGGCCTTCAAGCTGCACGAGCAGTATCTGCGGACGGGGGATATGCGGGGTGTGGACTGGCGCCAGTACGTGTAGGGTATGTGGGGCTCGACCCAACTTATCCAGCAGCCCTTCCGGAACTGGACTCCGCGGTGTGATGCGCAAATTTTTCCGCTGTCTGGGCGTTTGGGAAAAAATCTCCCACCCGTTGAACCCACCTGTTTTCAACCCGATCCTGCCCTGGACCGGACGGCTGTGAAGTTTCTCACAGTTCGCGCCGCGACTCCTATCGGCGGCACTGGTTTGAGGGATGTAGGAGGAGTGAGAGGAGCCAAAAACCATGATGACTTGGATACGAAACTTAGGTATCGCTTCACTGGCGATTCTCCTGGCTGCGAACGCCGCGCAAGCAGGACGCTTCGGCGGGTTCGGGCGCGGGGGCGGCGGCGGCCAGTGGTCTCGGCAGACCACCAAGACGATGCCCAATGGGGACCAGAAGACGGTGCAAACCACCATTACCGGACCGAACGGCAAGCAGGTAACCACCGATAGCAGCGGTACATATACAAAACAGCCGTGACGCAAGCGCTTCCGGTCTAGAGGCGGCCGGACGACGGTAAGCCCACCGCTCGTCCGGCTCTTTCGAATCCGGATCCCGCGCGACTTGACGGATGGCGAGCTTTGTGGCTGCCTATGAAAACACTGTAGAGTGGGGCAGGACTCCAGTCCTGCGCGGGTCCTCCAGGACCCGCTCTGCGCGGGGGCCGACGTGGACGTCGGCCGCAGGACTGGAGTCCTGCCCCACTATTGAAGCAGACCCGCGGCTCCTGGTTAAAGGCGCAGTCGCCTGGCGCGGCGCGCAATATAGGCTGACCTTCAACTCGTGCGGCGGATACTCGCGCGTGTCCGCCCGGTTCCAATGCGATTCGTCCGCCAGGAGTATGGCCGCGCGGCTGAGAATTCGATTGTTGACCGATGCCGCCGGATGCAGTACCGTTTGCAAGATCGAATCTGACGGTTAGCACTACGCCGGGAATTCCGTTGGGCCGATCCAAACGCCGATGTTTCAGTGGGACGAATGCTCATCGCCGGACCAGGGGTCGGACAGTTCGGCTTCGCGCAGCAGATCCTGATCGGTAAGGGCTTCGAGAAATGCGATCAGGTCCGCCTTGTTGCGAGCGGTCATATGGAATCCGTGAATCAATTTGTCCTTCTGGGGATTATCGTGTCCGACGCCCGCCGCGGGGCCTCCCGCGATCGTGCGGCCACCGCTGGCATAGTGGTCCAGCGCCTCGCTCAGCGTGGCGACACTGCCGTCGTGCATATAAGGCGCGGTGAGCGCGATGTTGCGGAGTGTGGGAGCCTTAAATCGACCGACATCTTCGGCGCGCTTCGAGAATTCATACAGGCCACGGCCGCCCGGCGGATATGAGAATTCGCCCGCTAGATTGTAGAGACCGGTGTTGTGAAAGTGCGCGGGTGGAGCGTTGCCACCCTCGAAAGCGATCGAATCCGAGAAGTTGAATCCCCCGTGGCAGCGGAAACAAGATGGTCCGCCATCAAGAAAAAAAATAGCCTCGCCGCGCTTCGCGGCGTCTGAGATGGCGCTCTCGTCTCCTTCGAAGTGGAAGCGGTCCCAGGCGGATCCGCGGGATACGATGGTCCGCTCAAAGCTCGCCAGCGCCTTCGCAATGTTGACGGTTGTCCAGGGTTTCGGATCTTTGGGGAAAGCCGCGGGGAAGAATACCCTATAGACCGAGTCGGTGCGTGCCGCTTCCAGAAAACGCTTTTCGATGGCGCCGAATCCCAGTTCGATCGGGTTGCTGGACATCATCGGCTTCAGAGCCTGTTCTTCGAGTGAATGAATCGACGGGTCGCCCCAGTTGAACGTTCGGTTCCAGGCGACGTTGGCCAGAGTCATGGCGCCGCGCGGATGCAGTTCCCCGGTCGCGCCTCTGGCGCGGTCCCGGCCATCGGTAAAGGCGAGTTCCTGGCGGTGGCAGGTCGCGCAGGAGGCGGCTCCGTTCACCGACATCCGTTTGTCATAGAAAAGATAGCGGCCAAGGCGCACTTTTTCCGCTGTCAGAGGGTTATCGGCAGGGATGCGCGGTCGAGGAAAACCCTTCGGGATGCGCGGGACGCCAGTGCCAGAACCAGCCCACGCAAGGGCCCAGCACACCATCGACGCGGACATCCGGAGCCCACCCCGGCGGATCATCGGCCGGATCCGCAGTTGATCCGAACTACGTTCGAAATCTGTCCGTTCACCGTGAAATACAGGTCGGTTTCGCCGACCCCTTCCAGCGCATCGGGAAGCCGGATGGTGAGTTGATCGTTGCCCGGCTCGGTACTCCGGCTCATCGACAAAACAGGCGCCGGAATTCCACCCACTGTGACGCGAACGCCGGGATGTTCGCCGGCGTAACGAAAACCGGTCCCCAGCAGGCGGACTGCGGTGGATACGCCGGGCGACAGCGGAATCGGTACCGCCCGGCAACCGCTTTGCGCCCCACATTGCCAGGTTGGGAACGACTTGTCCGGTTTGCCGGCCAAGCGCTGCGTTACCTGGCCATCCGCGGCGGAGCGCCCATCGGGAATATTTGTAAAGAGCCCGGGCGCGACATCGGCAATCAAGACCTTGCTCCTCGAAACCGATCCGTCTGCGCGCACTACCGCAACTTCGGCCGGTCCGGTGGTGCATTCGCCGGGTACTACGAAATTGATGAAGGCCCATCCGGCGCCGGTGTAGAGAAGCGGCGCGAACCGCGCGACACCGCGCGAATCCGTAACGCGGATGGAGACGTTTCCCAGAACCTTGGGAAGCGAAGGTCCGTGCGCTGACATTTCCTGGTCCGCCAGAATCGGTCCGTAGGCGGCAGCGATGCCACCGCGCGCGAGCACCAAGCCACCGCGGCTATGACTCACCGTAAACAGGCCGAGCGGCGTCGTGCCCCACAAATGCGACAGCAGGATCAACCCGAGCCCCGCGGGAGTTTCGTCCGGTTTCCCGCAGGTCCACCCGGCATCCAGTTTAGTGCCATTGAAATAGCGATAGTCCGTGATCAGCTTCCCGGCGGTGAAGGAGGACAGCGTCCAGGAGATCCGCTGTGCGTCAAAATACGCGAGATTGGCCTGAACGAGGGAGGTGGCTTCCGCCGGATCGCTGGGAAATGCGGCGCACTCGTCGGAAGGTCGATCCAATTGAGGATCGAGACCGTTAACCAGTACGGGAACGGTAGCGGCAGCGGAGCCGAACTGTTGCCGGCGATCGGCATCCATATGTGTGGCGGCGTAGCGCGGCGTCACTTCGTCGATGATGTTGGGGCCCTCAATGGGCGCCTGGTCTGGTCCTGCCACAATCACGGGCTGGCGCGCACCGGATTGGCGGATGGCCGCTACCAGGAAGCCGGACAACGGGGCGAAAAAAACATTCGGATAGCCCCTGAAACGCGCCGCCGCAAGCTGCCAGAACACGGCAAGATCGCGAGGCTCGGTTTCGTGCGGCAGTCCGCTGGTTTCGAGAATCACCAGCAGTTCGAGCCGATTCGAAAGGCGGACGAGCCTCTCCACACGGGATTGGTATTCAGAATTCGCATCGTACTCCGTGGCGCTGACCGGGAGCCGCACCGCGTTCATGTTCAGGCGCTGCCGAATGGTGATCAGCGTCGTAGCCGACAAGGGTCCGAAGGCGACCGCCGAGCCTTTCTCGTCCGCCAGGTTCGCAGTGAGCGGGGCGAGTTGGGTTCCGCGAATCAGGTACGGCCTATCTTGCCTGTCTAGAATGCGATTGCCGACAATGCGATACGGGCCGTTCGGCGCCGGCGTAAGCGCCGGGGCGGGCTGACTCCCGGTCATCGCCCCTAACGGAAGCAGCGCCAGGAGAAAGACAGGAGGTACAGCGGCAGAGACCGCCTTCAGCCGATTGGGCACCGTCGAACCTCTTGTATAGGACGATATGGACTGAAGGGCCGTTGCATGTTTCCCGCTCGGGCCGCCCTTACCCGCCCCGATCGAAACGACTTTCTTTCACCACGCCCGCCCCCTCCCGCACCACCACCAGCCGATCCGCCGCCACCCCCTCCACCCGCTCCCGGCCGCCGTTCGGCCAGCGAATGTCCAAATCCGCCTGAGTCGCCGCGCCCAAACCGAAATGCAGCCGCCGGTCGCTGGCTGAGTAAAAGCTCGACTGACTCAATACTTCCTGCGCCTGCACCTTGCCGCCATAATGCGCAGTCACTCGCGCGCCGATCGCGCTGCGATTCGACTTCACTCCCTCCAGCTTGACCTTGAGCCAGTGTCCCCCGCCGCTCACATCGTTGCGCAGCAGCGAAGGCGGCTCGTTCAGATTCACGATCGCCATGTCGATGTCGCCATCGTTGTCGAAATCGCCGAATGCGCAGCCGCGGCTGGCATGCGGGGCCGCCACGCCGGGGCCGCCCTGATCCAGCAATTCCTCGAATTTTCCATTGCCCAAGTTGCGGAAAATGACCCGCGGCGTCTTGAACGCATACTCTGGCAGCTTCGCCTCCACCTCTGGGTACACGCTGCCAGTCACGAAGAACAGGTCCGGATTGCCATCGTTATCCAGGTCCACGATCCCCGCGCCCCACCCGATGAAGCGTGTCTCCACGGCCAGCCCCGCGCTAATGGTCGTGTCTACGAAATTTCCCTTGCCATCGTTTCTGTACAAGATATTAGTGTCGTCGGCGAAGTGCGTCTTGAAGATATCCAGGCTGCCGTCCAGATTATAATCGCCGATTCCCACTCCCATGCCGGCCTGTTCCATGCCGTCCTCGTTCAAAGCCACGCCGCTCTCCAGACCGATATCGGTGAAAGTGCCGTCGCGATTGTTGCGCAGCAGGAAACTGGGCGTGGAATCGCAGGCCACATAGATGTCCGGCCAGCCGTCGTTATCGAAATCCGCGGCCACGGCGGTCATGGGGTACCCTTTCAGCTTCGCTACTCCCGACTGCGCGCTCACGTCGGTAAAGCTACCGTCGCCGTTGTTGTGGTAAAGCGCCACCGAACCGGCAGGCAGACCGCGCGGCCCGCAGTTCACCGGAATGCCTTTCCAGTTGCAATTGGTATTCTCTCCCGGCCTGGGTACCGACCCGAAATCGAATTGCAGGTAGTGAGCCACAAAAAGGTCGAGCTTGCCGTCGCGATCGTAATCCACGAAAGTACATCCCGATCCCCAAGGCGTGCCCGTCTGCTGCAACCCGGACTTGGCAGTCACATCGGAGAAGGTACCGTCGCCGTTATTGCGATACAGGACGTTCCGGCCCCAGTAAGTGACGAATAAGTCGTCGAACCCGTCGTTGTCATAGTCGCCCACGCAAACCGCCGACGCCCAGCCGGAGCGCTTGAGTCCGGCTGGTTCGGTCACATCCGTGAAGGTGCCGTTGCGATTGTTCTTATACAGCCGGTTGTGCGCGCCGGGGGGCGGACTATCGAGACACGTGCCGCTGAGTATGAAGATGTCGAGCCATCCATCGTTGTCATAGTCTATGAACGCGACTCCGCAGCCCACCGTTTCCAGGATGTAGTCTTTATGTGTTGCGCCGCCGTAAATCACGGGCGCGCGCAGGCCCGCCTGCGCGGCGATATCGACGAATCTGGCGTGCCAGGGCAGCCCCGATGGTTTCCCGCGCGGCATGGGCTTTACGCCACGCGTGGACACGCCCTGTCCCCAGGCCTGGACCGCGGGTGCGGCCATCAGGCCCATCCACGCGCGGCGGGTCAACCCTCTGCTCATCCTTTCAAGTATAGATTGGGTCGAGTGACGGGGATTGCGCCCCGCCACCTTGAACATCCGGGACAGATCCTCGATGCGCTTGTCGCTGCGTAGATGCAGGTCCCAGGCGGCCTCAGAGGCCGCCGGCAGGCTACGAGCCTGCGCCACGGGGGCTACGAGCCTGCGACACGCGGGAATCTTTGCGTGGCAAAATCGACGACGTACAGCGCCGCGGCCACATAGTTCCCTAATTCGCCGCGCCCTAGCAGGTGCCGCGCGACGCTGAAGTATCCGCCCACCAGAAAGGCGGCCAGGAATCTGGACTCCAGATCGGTGACCGGGTCCAATCCGGCTTCGCGGCTAAACTCCGCGGCCAGCAGCTCTTCGTATTGCATTTGAATGGCGAGCGACGCCGCCATCAGGCCCGGTTCGGATTCCACGAGCTTGGCATAGCGCACGATGTCTCCCCGCTCGGTGACCTCCCGGGCCGAGGTTTCGACGAAGGTGCGCCAATATTCCAACACGGGAACCGTTCTGGCCGGGTCCAGCAGGCCGGTCCTGAATTTTTGCAGGGCAACCTGCCGGAAGGCCATGGCGATGCCCTCCTTCGATCCGAAGTAGCGCAAAACCGTCTGTTTGTGAACGCCGGCGCGGTCCGCGATATCCTCCAGGGTGGCAGCGGCATAGCCCCTTTCGTGAAATAGCGCGTTGGCGGATTTCAGGATGAGTTTACGGGTCTCCTTCTTCTTGCGGGCGCGAAGACCCGGCGGTTTTGGGGCGGCGGCTATGGTATCCAACTCTGAGTACTCTAGCGCGTTTTTGAGGCTTCGATCAAGCCGCGGCAAAACTCGCGGCGCGGGGCTGAAGCCGCGCCGGTCGCGGTAGGGATGCCGGTCGCCCGGCACCCTCCCCGCACGGATCGGTGCGAGCGCTCCTAAATAACCTGGGCTCGGCCTTGATCGAGGTGACGGCGGCTGCGAGCCTGCCCCACCTACAGTTACACTAAAGCCATGCGGTGGGTCTTCTCGGTATGGGTGTGTCTTTGGCCTTGCCTGGCGCGCGGGGCGGTGAGCGCGGCCGATGTAGCGCGCGAGGTACGCGAAATGGCGCTCGATGCCGGGGAATGCTATCGCGTGCGCGACCTGACGCTGCCAAAAGACGAAGCCCGCATCTTCCTCACCGACGGCTACCTGATCTTCGCCAAGCCGGTAGCCGGCGTACGCATGTCGGCAGTCTTCGCGGCGGACGTGGAAGGCGGCGATGCGGAAGTGTTGTTGCTGCCGCCCAATCGCGGCGAGCGGCGGTCGCTGGCATCCTACACAGGCTCGCCGAACCTGGACGAGCATCTGGCGGCCGCGGTACTGATCTTCTCCGACGATACGTACGCGAAGCTGACCGCGCAGATCCGCGAGAATGCCGCCAATAAGAAAGTCCCGGAGATGGGCGCCTTGATGGCCGAGCGCTGGACGCCGGTCATGCGCAATATCGCCGGCAGTTTTCAAACGCGGCTGGTGTGGGATGTGCTGCTCGGCGAACCGGAAGGCCACGGCTTTCTGGCGGTTTCCATGAGCGGCAAGAAACTGGGCAACTTCGACCTGTACTACGACCGCAGCGCGCGCGAACAGATTGTGATCGGCAAACTGAACGCGCGCGACAACCTGCTGTACTTCGACGTGTGGTCCAGCTTCGTGGCGAAATCGTATCGCAATCGGCCGGAGGAAGCCGGCCTGACACTGAACGACTTTCGCATTGAAGCCGCGCTGCATCCCGACTTGAACCTGAGCGTGGTAACGCGGATGAAGGCCAAGGCCGGCCGGGCGGGGCTGCCGGTGCTGGCTTTCGACATCGCCCACCCCATGAGCATTTCGGCGGCCCTGGTGGACGGCAAGCCGGCCGAGGTCTTGCAGCGCGAGTCCATGCGATCGGAACTGCTGCGCAACGTGGGCAACGAAATGTTCCTGGTGGTGCCGCCCGCGCCACTGGAGCCAGGCAAGGAATACGAGCTGGAGTTCCGGCACGCAGGCAAGGTGATCTTCGAGGCGGGCAATCGAGTCTACTACGTGGGGGCGCGCGCCAACTGGTTCCCCAACATCGGGCTGCAATTCGCGACATACGATCTGACGTTCCGCTATCCCAAGGATCTGGACTTGGTGACGGCGGGCGAACTGGTGGACGAACGCGTGGAAGGCGATTGGCGCATCACGCGGCGCAAGACCAGCGCGCCGATCCGCATCGCGGGCTTCAACCTGGGGCAATACGAGCGGGTACGCTTGAAGCGCAACGGCTACACGCTGGAGGTGTGCGCGAACCGCGCGATCGAACCGGCGCTGGAGGGCAAAGGCCGGGCGGCCACGCCCGATACGCCGCCAGGAGTCCGCGAACACGAGCCGGAGATCGTGATCCTGCCGCCGGAATTGCCGCCGGATCCCCAGGCGCGGCTGCAGGAAATCGCCTCCGAGATAGCGTCGGCGCTGGAATTCTTCGCAGTACGCTTCGGTCCGCCGGCGCTGCCCACGTTGACGGTGGCGCCCGTGCCGGGACGGTTCGGGCAAGGCTTCCCGGGGCTGATCTACCTTTCCACGATGTCGTATCTGGCGCCGCAGAACAAGGCCATCCGCTCGCTGGACGCGCACGGGCGACTGTTCTTCTCCGATATCTTGCAGGCGCATGAGACCGCGCACCAGTGGTGGGGCAACGTGGTGACATCGGCGGGCTATCACGACGAGTGGCTGATGGAGGCGCTGGCGGATTACTCGGCGCTGCTATATCTGGAGAACAAGAACGGCTCGCAGCCGGTGGCGCTGGCGCTGGACTCTTACAAGACTAACCTGCTGCAACCGGCGAACGGGCAGACGGTGGAATCGACGGGGCCGATCGTGCTGGGTCTGCGGCTGGAAAATTCGCAAGCGCCCAACGCGTACTACAACATTACTTATGGAAAAGGGTCGTGGATCATGCACATGCTGCGGCGGCGGATGGGCGACGACCGCTTTCTGGCCATGCTGGCGGATCTGCGCAAGGAATACGAGCGCAAGCCGCTTTCGACGGAGGACTTCCGCTTGCTGGCGTCGCGGTTTTTACCGGAGAAGTCGCCGGACCCGCAGTTGGAGAATTTCTTCGACCAGTGGGTTTACGGGACGGGGATTCCATCGCTGAAGCTGAGCTATGCGGTGAAGGGCAAAGGGGCGGCGCTGCGGCTCAACGGGACCGTGACGCAGAGCGATGTGGCGAGCGACTTCAGCGTGCTGGCGCCGGTGGAGATTCAGTTGGGGCATGGCAAGACCTTGACGCAGTGGGTGCGCACGGCGGAGGGCGCCGTGACGTTCAGCGTGGCGCTGCCGGGCGCGCCGGTGAAGGTGCAGCTCGATCCGAATGCGAGCGTGCTGCGGCGCTAGGGGTGCCTGTCAGGGGCGGGGGGACATGCCCGTAGGCGCGCTAAACTCAATCTTGAAGAGGGCAGGGCTGAAATGACATACGCCGTCGTGTTTGAAAAAGCTCCCCACAACTGGGCCGCATATGTCCCGGACCTTCCGGGATGTGTGACTACCGGCCCGACGCTGGAAGACACCCGCAGACTGATTGCCGAGGCGATAGAGTTTCATATTGAAGGAATGCGTTTGCATGGGGAACCCGGGCCGACGCCCAGCACCGTGGTAGACAGCGTGGAGGTCACGTAAGGTCAGATGTTCGGGCAGCGGCGCATGGCGCCGCCCCACAGCGATCACTCCCGGAACGTGCTACGTTACGGGCAATGGCAAGTCCCGATTGCTGGCGTGGAAAATGGGCGCTGGTAACCGGCGCCAGTTCCGGAATCGGCTTGGCCCTGGCTGAGGAACTGGCAGCCGGCGGTGCACACTTGGTGCTGACTGCGCGGCGGCGCCCGCGGCTGACGCAACTGCGCAAGAAGCTGCGCACGGCGCACGGCGTCAAGGTGGAAGTGTTGGCCGCGGACCTGAATCAGCCGGATGCGCCCGCGGAGATCTTCGCTTTCACCAAAGAACGGGGCATCGCGGTGGACCTGCTGGTGAACAACGCCGGTGTAGGTTCTTACGGGGCGTTCTGCGACAGCGACCCGCGGCGCGAACTCGGCATCGTGCAGGTGAACTGCTCCGCCGTAGTTCATCTGACGCATCTATACTTGCCCGGCATGGTGGAAAGGCGCGCGGGCGACATCCTGATCGTAGCTTCGACCGGCGCATACCAGGGCGTGCCTTATATGGCCACCTACGCTGCCAGCAAGGCCTTTGATCTGTTATTCGCGGAGGCGCTGGCCGAGGAGGTGAAACGCTACGGAGTGCGCGTGTGCGCCTTGTGTCCCGGCCCGACTCTGTCGGAATTTCAGAAGGTTGCCGGGGTGCCGGGGCAGATGGCGATGGGCATGGAAGAAAAGGCGGACCAAGTGGCGCGCATCGGGTTGCGGGCGCTGGCGGCAGGGGAGCATTCGGTCATCTCGGGGTTCACCAATTGGCTCGGGGTGGAGGTGCAGCGGATTGCCCCGCGGCGGTTTGTGACGTACGCGGCGGAGAGGCTGTTTCGGCCTCCGCGGGCGAATCCCTAGTACGCTGCCGAAGCGAGTCTGAAGCCCCGCGCGGGCTCAAGCCCGCCCTCCACCGCCGTCAATGGTCTTTTACGGAAAGAGTCAGCATACGCCCTGAAGGATGTCCGCCGCGCCAGGCGATGGCTTTCACCACGGAGGCGTCGCCGGGGATCTCGACCGGCTGTCCGAGGTACTTTGGAGTGAACTGGTCCGGATTGGTGCCATCGAACGTGTAATAGATGTCGCAGCCGCTCAGCTCCGTAGTCATTTGCACGGCCGGCTTTCCGGCGGTGTCCCACACGGGCGTTAAAGCTACGTCGTACATGGTGCGCGCGTAGTTCACCTGCGCGGCGTCCAGGCGCTGGAACTGGGTTTCGACGCGGCCGGCGAAATCGTCCCAATTGCGGCTGGCTTTGGGCGACCAGAATACCTCGGCCAGCGCGAACGCCCGCGGCCACGTCATATACTCGGCATGCCGGGGGGTGGGCACAGACTCGGTCCATAGGTTACCCTGGCCTCCCAGGATGAACTTCGGATCCACTCCATCGGGCGCGGGCTCGAAACGGTAGCAGGTGCTGAGCAGCAGCCGCGCGAAGGTGCTGGGTTCGAGCGAGGGGTCGCCCTGATAGTAATCCAGGTAGACGAAATTGGTGGGCGTCATCACTACTTGATGGTTCATTTTCGCGGCGGCGATGCCTCCGTTCATTCCGCGCCAGGACATCACGGCGGCATTCGGCGCCAGGCCGCCTTCCAGGATTTCGTCCCAGCCGATCAGTTTCTTGCCCTTGGATTCCAGGATCTTTTCGGCGCGGCGGACCAGGTAGCTCTGCAATTCCTCAGGGGTCGAGAGGTGTTCGTCGGCCATGCGCCGCTGGCACTTCGCGCAGGTTTTCCAGAAGCCCTTGAAACACTCGTCGCCGCCGATGTGCACGAACTCGGAGGGAAACAGCGGCGCCACTTCGCTGAACACGTTGTCGATGAACTCGAAAGTCTTTTCGTTGCCGGGACAGAAGGCGTTGTCCACCTTGGTATAGAAATTCGAACCGGGGTTTACTTGAAACGGTCCGCCGGTGCAGGACAGCTCGGGATACGCGGCCAGCGCCGCCAGCGAATGGCCGGGCATCTCGATTTCGGGAACTACGGTGACGAAGCGCTGGCGGGCGTAGGCGACTACCTCGCGGATGTCGTCCTGCGTGTAGAACCCGCCTTCAGTGGCGGCTTCGCCCTCGCGCGGCGCTTCGCGGGCGCCCCACTTGGCCAGGCGCGGAACACGCCATGCGCCCACCTGGGTCAGTTGCGGAAGGCCCTTGATTTCGATGCGCCAGCCGTTGTCGTCGGTGAGGTGCCAGTGGAAGACATTCATCTTATAGCGGGCCATGCGATCGATGTACTGTTCGACAAACTCCTTACTGAAGAAGTGGCGGCTGACGTCCAGCATCAGACCGCGCCAGGCGAAGCGCGGGTAGTCGGCGATGTGGACGCAGGGCACCGTCCAGGCGGCATCGCGGCGCGTCCGGCTTTCGATTTCCGGCGGTAGAAGCTGAAGCAGCGTCTGGACGCCGTAGAAAAGGCCCGCCGCGGTCGAAGACTCGATCCGGATGCCGCGCGGCGTGACCACCAGTTCGTAACCCTCGGGATGCGCGGGCGCTGGGGACTGCCGGCTGAGGCCGAGCACAATAGCGTTGCGGCGTAGGAAGGGATAGGTCGCCTCGGAGATTTTCAATTGCCAGCCGGTGGGCGCGGCGAGGGCGTTGGCGAGATAGGCGGCGGCTTGGCGCGCTTCGGGGGCGCCGGGCGGGGCCACGATGGCCGTGTTGGAATGCAAGCGAAACACGCCCGGCTGCGGGTCGACTGAAACCGGCTGCGGGATCAGGCCAAGTGCGGGCGGGGCGAGGACGAGGGCTGCCAGACAAACCAAGGGCGTCTTCATAAGCGCGCCATTATATCGCCCGGCACGCTCAGTTAATTAATTAGCCACAACGACCCGGAAGCACCGGGCTGTTTTCGAAGACGGGCTGTGCCTGGGTATGCGGCAGCAAGTCGCCGCCAGAGGCGTCCGCCGGGAAGCGGACGCCTACCGGCGGGACTGACCTACGATCTAGCGCCAGCGCCCTTCCACAAAGGCATAACCATCGTGGCGGCGAACCCACCGATGGGCCACCCAGCGCGCGCCTGGGTGCGGCGGGACCTCCCAGCGGCCGGGTACCCACACGTAGGCCGCACCGTCCCAGCGTTGGTATCCTCCGATCCAAATATAGTTCGGTCCGGGACTCGCTGGCCGCGCTTCCGCGACCTCCGCGGGCGGCGCTACTTTAACGATCACCTCGGCGCACACCGTCCCCGCGGTCAAAAGAAACCCAAGGGCGAAACCGCCTATCAATCTCTTCAACATATAACAGCCTCCCGACATAAGAAACACGGTAGCTCGCAGTATGTCGCCTGTAGAAACCACGCAGACGTAGGACTTCCGTCTGGTGGCTCACAAAACCGGCTGACTATTTGTGAGATAGGTCTCAGAATTCCAGCTTGGCCTGCACGGCGATCATGCGCGGCGAATTGTCGCCGCCCAGGCCGACGCCCAGCAGCCCGGTGGGAGGCGAGGTGGTGGATGTAATAGCTCCGAAGCCCGTCTGCGTCGCGGGCTGGCCGGGGATGCCCGCCACCACCGAGGGCAATGCGAAGTTGGGATGGTTCAGCACGTTGAAGAATTGTCCATCCATGCGCAGAGTCAGTCCCTCGCGCAGGCGGAAACGCCTGGTGACATACAGATCGCTCCAGACAAAATCGGGGCCGCGCAGACTATTGCGGCCCAGGTCGCCGAATTGGCAGTTCGCGGGATTGTCACCGCCGTAACATGCGCCGGTGCCGGGATCGACCGCGGAGACGAAGGCATTCGGGTTGAGCCACTGGATGGCGCCGGGCTGAGTCACTCCGGCTACCGGGCCGTGGGCATAGAGTGGCGCGCCCGGCACCAGACTCGCGAACTGCGGACCGCCGGCCTGCACGATGCCGCGGCCGTTGGCGCTGTAAGGCGCGCTCAAAACCGAGAATGGAAGGCCGCTGTGTAAGAACACCGTACCGGAAATCTGCCATCCCTGCACCAGCGCTTTCAGGCGCGCGCGATTCGTGTGGAAGGGCAACTCGTAGACATAGGATGCGTTGAAGTTATGGCGCACATCGTAATCGCAATTGCCATACTGCCGCCATAACTCGCCGGGCAAAGGCGATAGGATGCCCGCGGAAGAAAACGAAAGAAAGCCGCCGTTCGAAACCGTGTCGAGGCAGTGACTCCAGGTGTAGTTCGCATGCAGTTCGAGACCGCGCGCCAGACGCTTTTGGGCGGTCAGTTGCAGCCCGTGGTAGTGGCTGTTGGCGCCGGTTGCGAGCTGATCGACGGCGGCGAAGCGTGGGTCGGCTGGCTGGCCGTAAGGGAACGGGGCGAAGCAACCCGCGCACACAGTCTGATAGCCATTCACTTCCGTCTGGTAGGGCAGATCGATGGCGCGCGTGCCGACATACTGCGCGCGCAAGCTGCCGGAGTTGCCAACCTGGTGTTCGATGCCGAAGCTCCATTGCAGGAAGTATGGGGCGCGGAGACGCCCATCGGGCACGGCATTCAGAGCGACCGGTGGCAGACACTGCGCCGCATTGGCGAGAGCGGACGCGCACGACAGTTGGCCCTGCTGAAATCCGCGCAAGAACGACTGATTGGCGGCGACCGTGGCGCCGATGGCGCTGTTGGGGACTCCGGGGGCGATGGACAAACCTCCGGCCGAGCCCAGCAGACCGCCTTGGAAGGTGTTCACGTACGGTGGATTGGAGCCGACCAGGTCGGCGACGCTGCCCGGCAAGATGTCGGAGAATATACCGAAGCCGGTGCGCAGCACGAATCCCGGCGCGAACTGCCAGGCGATGGCCGTGCGCGGCTGCCACAGGGCCCAGGAGGTCGCCGGGAAGAGATGCGTCAGGCCGGTTTCGATGACCGCGTTGAGGGGTTGATCGACATCATGCGGCAGGGATTCGAACGATCCCGGCAGCCGCGCGACTACAGCGTGCGGGTTCTCCGGATTGGAATTGTGCGCCATGCGCACACCGATTGTCCAACTCAGCTTGGGAGTTAGCTTGATGGAATCCTGCGCGTACAGATCGGCATTGAGATAGTTGAACGGCTGCGAAGCGGCCAGGGGAAAGCTCTTCGTGGCCGTGGACGCCACGCCATAGATAAACTGGGGGAGCGTCGTGTAAGTGACCAAGGGGGTGGTATAAGTGCCAAAATCGAAGTCGTTGATACGCAGGCGCCGGGCGCTAAGGCCAAAGCGAAAGTCGTGGCGGCCAGCGGCATAGGAGAGACTGTCGTTGACGTGAAAGCGCGTGGCGCGGCGGCCTTGTACCCAGTTACTGTCCAGACCGCCCAAGGCGGTGAATGGCGCGTTGGAGCCCGTGCCTTCGAGAACGATCGGAAATGCGGTCAACGTTTTGGCGAGATCCGCCGGGCCGAACAGGCTCTCATACCAGGAAAACGCTGGATTGAAGTAATTGACCAGTTGCGGACTGAAGATGTGCGTGTAACCAGTGGCGAAGGAATAGAGCGGCTGCGAGGAGATGGCGTTGAACAGCGGATTGATCGGGTCGGTGTAGGCCGCTTGCAAGCCGGTATCGGACTGGAAGCGATACCAGGTGGTGTTTGCCGCATTGACATTGTAGTCCATGCGCGCGGTGACCACTTGCTCGTGGTCGCCGCTGGATTGCGAGACGCTGCGGCGCAGGGCGCACCCATTGCCATCGGGAGGCGCGCCGGCCGCCGGCGCACCGGCCGTATCGAAGGGGCACCCCAGAACGGCGAGCGGCGTACCGCCCGCGCCTCGATACAGCGAAAACAGGCTGCTGTAGAACGGAACCAGTTGCGGCTGGGCCGGATAGGCGACGCCCGTGACGCTGTCCACACCGCCGCGCGGCAATTGCAGCAAGACGTAGCTTTCGAACGGCGCGCTGGGTACTGTGACCGGAGTCACTATGGGGAGGGCGATGCGCAATTGCTCGAAGTCGGTAAAGAAGAAGAGCCGGTTGGGCCGTACAGGGCCGCCCAGGCTGCCGCCGAAGTGGTTCACGGTGGAGCGCGGTTTATGGTTGCCGGGCGTGGCGTTGGTGAAGAAGTCCGCGGCGTTGAGCTTCGAGCCGTTCCACAACTCATATAAGTTGCCGTGGAGGGAATTAGTGCCCGACTTAGTCACATAGGTGATCTGGGAAGCGCCGTAGCGGCCCTGGTCGACCGCGTAGGACGTCGTATTGACGGTGACTTCGGATATGGAATTCAAGCCCAGCACCAGGTTGGTCGCCAGTCCGCTGTTGAGGTTAGTCAGTGGATCGTTAGTTTCGAGGCCGTCCACGATGAACGCGTTGGAGAGCGCGGGCAGGCCATTGATTTCCACGTTGCCGTAGCCGTTTTGCGCGCCGACGAAATCGTTGCCGCTGCCCGCGGTATTGATGAGCGCGCCGGGTGCGAACTGCGCCGGATAGGTAAGATCGGAGCCGGGATTCGGGAGATTCGCGATGGACTGGGCGCCCAGCGTGGTTGCCGTGTTGGCATTATCGGTGTTGATAAGCGGCGCTTCGGTGGTGACGACGATGTTCTGGTGCGCGGCGGCGGACAGCGGGAGGACGAAATCGACGGTCTGGGTCTGGCCGACGGCGGCGGTGATGGACGGCTGGCGTTGGGGGTTGAATCCGGGCGCGGAGGCCTCGACGGCATAGGCGCCAGGCTTGAGCTGGGCGAAGGTGAAGCGGCCGGAATCGCCGGTTTGGGCTGTGCGCTGAATGCCGGTGCCCGCGCCGGTGAGGTGTACGGTGGCGCCGGGCAGGGCGGCGCCGGAAGGATCGGCGACTCGGCCCGTGATGGCGCTGGTGGTTTCGCCTTGGGGGGTGGCGGGGGGCGGGAGGAGGAGTAACGCGGCGAGGGCGGCGAGGCTGGGAAAACGTTTCATTCGCTATAGATTACTATAATTGATTAAGATGGGTTTTGCAATAATAATAAAGTATAGTTAACACACGGAGTTTTCGATGACTCCAGAGAGTGCGGTCGGCGAGTGGACATAGCCCGCCTAACGGATGTAACTAATGTGTTTTGTTTATGGTAGTCCGAATTTGTATGTTGCCGGCACCGCTGTGGATTGGGTTCGTACGGTAATCGCGTCTCTGGAGTTTGGCGGTAGGCGGCGGGATTTCGGCGCTGTAACATTGTTACATGCGGCTCTCCATCCTTCCAACATGAAGGTAGCACGGCCGGCAGCTAAGCGAGAGGAGCGATTGAGAGAAAGTGTATTGGTTTCAATTATTTGGCAGAGCAGGATGATCGGTGAACGGCGCGCGGGCGGTCTGAGAGGCCGCCGGCAGGCCACGGGCCTGCGCCACGAAGGCGAGGGAGAATACCGTGCCACAGCCCAAGGGAGCACAATACGGCCCATCCAAGGTCCCTCCGCGAACTGTGGTGCCGTAGAGCACGCCGTCGCTCCCGATGGTGAGGGAGGTTGGCAGCGCACCGTCGCTGGCGCCCGCGAAACTGTAGAGCACCGTCTCCGTCCAAGCGCCGCCTGGAGAGGCCGGCGGCGCAAGGGAGAACACCGTGCCGGAATTCGCGGGGCCACCGCCCGTGGTGGTACCGCAGAGTACCCCGGCGGGGCCGATCACCACGCCACCTTGCGGATTCGCGCCGTCGCCCGCGCCGCCGGCGAAATTGTAGAGCACGGTTTCGGTCCAGGCAACGCCCTGGGAGGCTGGGGGCGTCAAAGAGAACACCGTCCCATTATTCGAAGTCCCGCCGGAGTAGGTGGTGCCGTACAGGACGCCCGCACTCCCCCGCGCAATTCCCGCTTGTGGACCCGCGCCATCGCCGGTTCCGCCCAAGAAGTCGTGGGTCACCACGTTCGCCCACTGGCTCCTCTCCGCGGCTGCCGGCGGTATCAGCTCAAACGCCGTCCCGTTATGCGATGTTCCACCGCCCGCCGTGGTGCTATACAGTTGGCCGTCGCCGCCGATTAACAGGGGCGCATTTGGGGACGCGCCGCCGCGGCCACCAAAGCTGTGGAGCACGGTCTCCGTCCAGGGGCCACCCGCGGATGCAGGGGGCGACAGCGAGAACGCCGTGCCCTTGTTCCAGATACCGCCGTAGTAGGTGGCGCCGAAGAGCGCCCCGCTGGTATCGAGTGCCACGCCCGCCCAAGGCTCGGACCCATCCTCGGAGGCATGGCCGGCGAAGCTGTAGAGCACCGCTTCGGTCCATGTGCCACCGGGAAAGCTGGCGGCGCGAGAGAGTACACGGCGCCCTGCGCCGCGGCGCCGCCTCCGATGGTAGTGCCGTAGAGCACCCCGCCGCTACCAATCGTTACGCCCCCGGAGGGGTCCGCGCCGTTGCTGCCATTGAAACTGAAGCTGAAGAGCACGGTTTCGGTCCAAGGGTTCCCTGGGGAAGTGGGCGGGGTCAACGAGAACACGGCGCCCGTGTCCGAGACGCCTCCGTCGCCGGTGACGCCGTAAAGCACTCCGCCGCCGATTGCGAGAGCGCTGACGGGGTTGAACCCGTCAGGCGCACCCTGGAAACTGTAGAGCGTGGTCAGCGTTGGGGAAGCCGATTGACCCGCAACACATGGCGCGAAAATCATGAGCGTGGCGAGGAGCGTTCCGCAACTGTTGACCGTGCGACGGAGTCTTATCACGGTTTTTATTGTATCGGAGCCGCCTGTCCCACAGGGCCTTTAGCCACGCTCCCGGCGGCGCATGGCGCCGCCCCACTGGCTGGCTTTGGCGGAGCCTGCACGGTAGATTAGTATTCCCAGAGCATTGGCTACGAATACTACCGCACAGATTTTGGCTGCGTATTCCAGGCGGCTGGTGACATCCACTATCGGATACACCGCAATCGCCAGGGAGACCACGCTGGATACCAATCCCGCCAGCGCGGCCACCTTCAGCCACGCGGGAAGAGTGGCACGCAACTGGGCGCGGCCCACCAGCGGCAGCGCGAACAGACCTATATAGGCCAGCGCGTAGTGCGCGATGGACGCGTTCCCCAGCAACTGGCTGGCTTCCTGCTCGCGCACGCCCAGCATGCTCAGCAGGATCAGCGCCATCACCAGCGCCGCCACAAACAGGATGGAATTGACCGGCGTCCCGCGGCGCGCGTCGAGGCGCGCGAACCAGGCGGGCGTAAGGTGGTCCCAGCCGGCGGTCATGGGCAGGCGCGTGAGTCCGGTGAAGATCAGGCTGGCGGCCGCGATGGCGCGCGCCAGCACCAGTCCGATGGCGAACGGCGCGGCCCACCCGCCCACGCCGGTAGTGCCCAGCGCGGCGCGCATGGTCTGCGGAATCGGCCCGATCACGTTGATGGGCTGGCCACCCACGAACGCCAACACCGAACTGGTGCCGAGGATGAACATGAGGCAGATTACCGGCGCGGAGATCATAACGGATTGGCCGATGGTGCGCGCGGCGCTACGGCACTCGCCCGCCAGGATCGCGACATATTCAAACCCGCTGAGCGCACCCACGGTCATCTGGCCGAAGACCGCCAGGCTGAACCAATCGAGCCGCGGCGGCGCCCAGGCTACCGCATAACGCGCCGCGGGTTTTACCGGCGACCACAGCGGCAGCGTCAGGAGGATGGCGTAAGCCAGCAGGATCAGCACGCTGCCGACGTTATGCAGCCACTTGCCGACCTCCAGGCCGCGCACGGCGGCCAGCGCGATGGCCGCCATTACAGTGCCGGTGAGCATCAGCGTGCCCAGTTTGCTGGCGGGCAGCCACGCCGCGGCGGGTCCGATCATATAAGCGAGATCGGTGGGCACCACGAAGATGATGGAACCGGCCACGATCACGGCGTACACCCACAAGTTCCAGGCCGTGAGGAAGCCGGCCATCTCGCCGAAGCCCAGCTTGGCCCATTGATACAGGCCGCCCTCCAGCGGCATCAGGCGATTCAGCCAGATCACCACCGCCGCCAGCGGCAGATAGAACAGCAGGATCCCGCCCAGCCAGAACGCCAAGTGCGCGCGCCCCAGCTTGGCGGCGATCCCCACCCACGAGGAGCCCACCACGCACAGCACTTGCGCCAGCACCAGATCGGGCAAGCCCAGCGGCTTGTGCAGGCTGGCTTGTTGCGCGGGGGCGTGCGCGGCGCCGGTCACGCGAGGACCAGCCGGCGGAAGATTTCATCCAGCGCGGTTGCGGGCGAGTCGCATACTCCGCTGTGCACTGGAGACACTTGAATGACGGTGCTGCGGGGCGCGACGAGCCACTGGAAGCGTTCGCGGCGCGAGAGGCGCGCGATGGGCCCCGCGTCCAGGTCGCCGGCGCAGATCCTGGGGAAGGCATCCAGATGCTGGCGGATGAGATCCAGGTCCAACGCCGGCCAGAGCGCGGGCAAGCGCTGTGCATCGAGGTGGATGCGGCAATCGAGGAAGGCGTGTTCCGGGCACTGCAGGACGATGCCCGCGTTGATGAACTCCTCGCGCTCCACGGATGGAACCACGCGTAGGACGGCATAGTCATACGAGAGCATTGTGCGCACCGATGGCCTCCTCCACGAATGACGATGCAGCGCTCAGGCGCGCCGCCAGGTAGTCGACGTAGCCTGCGCGTTTGGCGGCCGGAGTGGCGGCGCCGGGCTCGGGCAACAGCCAGGTATTGGGGACGTCCGCGAGCACCTCCGCGAAGAGCGCCTGGTTCAGGCGTGCGCGGAGCGGGCCATCGAGCGCTGCGATGCGGTCCGCGCGGGGCAGCAGGACATGCTCGCGGATGGCGGGAAATCGGGATCGCGCGCTGGCCGCGGGGTCCTTCCAGTCGTGATGAAAATAGAGCGCCGCGCCGTGATCGATAAAGTAGAGCGACTTGTGCCAACACAACAGATTCGGGTTGCGGGCGGTACGGTCCACGTTGGTTACGAAGGCATCGAACCAAACGGCGGTGGATGCCAGATCGGGGCCCGCGGCATCGCCGGCGGCGGGATCGAACATCACCGAGCCGGGCAGGAAGTCCATACCCAGATTCACGCCCACACTGGCGTGCAGCAGGGCGCGAATCTCGGCGTCGGGCTCGTTGCGGCCGAGGGCGGCGTCCACTTCGACGAGCACCAATTCCGGCACGTTAAGTCCGAGGGCGCGTCCGATGCCGGCGGCGATGATTTCGGCGGCCAGGGCTAACGGGCCTTGTCCGGCGCCGGTGAACTTGAGGACGTAGAGGCCCAGATCGTCGGCCTCCACGAGCGCGGGCAGGGATCCGCCTTCGCGGAGCGGAGTGACATAGCGCGTGGCTTGTACGGTGCGCAACATCAATTTCACGATTGTACCGTTGTAGCGCACGCCCCTGGCGCGCCGTGTGCACAGTCTTGTGAACACGGGATTCTTGGTAGTGGGTCAGTTTGGATTTGGAG
>JBEKMJ010000130.1:0-21498 GCA_050008575.1 Bryobacteraceae bacterium | reverse complement strand
CGGGGGCTTTTATAGCGGCGGTTACGTGACGATTTTGACGGCAGTGTACGTCGCGCTTTTCCGGCAGTCTTTTGTCGAGGCGGTGGCCACCACCAAATTTATTAACGTCTTTTCGTCCGCCATCGCGACGGTTGTTTTCATGTCCCGCGATCTGATCGACTACCGTCTGGGCTCCATCCTCGGGCTCACAATGTTCGCTGGCGCGCTCCTGGGCGCACGCCTTTCGATCCGCCTTGGTGACCGATGGGTGCGGCGAATTTTCCTAACCGCGGTATGGGCGCTCGGGTCAAAGGCGCTGTTTTTCGACGTGCTTCCGAATGTTTCTCCGGCTGAGAAACACGGCGGGGGGCATTAAGATTGGCCCGAGAAAATAGTGTCCGATAATGGTGGTAAATCCGCATAGGGTGAAAGGCGGAGCGTTCGGGCAGAGCTCAGATCGGATCGAGAGCCAAAATCCGGCTTGAGCGTTTCTCGCCAGGTTGACGTAAAGATCCGACGCCGCGCGGGCGTTGCCTGCGGGTATGGACAATCGGTTCTAAATGATGTTATGTCTGGGGAGGCTTGACTGGGCTGGGCGCTGTGCGGTTAGCCAGGAGCGCGAATCGAGGACGCGCCTGTGGGGTGCAGTGGATGGCACTCTTGTGCTGAATGCAGCGCGCACCCGCGCATTGGTCCCTTGCAGCGTCGTAACGTGACTGTGTTGCTATTCTTTAACTTTGTGATCAACTTCTGCATCCGAGGACAAATTCCGATGAATCGCAATTCCTCTTTCTCCTTGACTTTGGCGCTGGTCTGTATTGTTCTCTGTGGCGCGTCCTTTGCGGCGTTCGCCCAGGAAGAAGCGGCCGTCACGCTCACGCAAATCAGCTCCGATCCTTTCACCGTTCCTCCGGGCCAACACGCCACCGAGGTTGAGCCGCATGTGCTGGCTAATGGCATCACGCTTGTCTCCGCGTTCCAGACCGGGCGCATCGCCCCTGGCGGCGCTACCGCTATTGGCTGGGCCACTTCAACCGACGGCGGGGCCACCTGGGCGAACGGATTCCTGCCCGGCCTCACCAGCGGGAACGGCGGCGGCCCATACAGCGCCGCCAGCGATCCTGCCGTCGCGTACGATGCCAAGCATGGCGTCTGGATGATCGCTTCGCTCCCTATCCCCAGCGGCGGCCGGGCCCCCGCGGTCGTCGTCAACCGCTCCACCGACGGCGGATTGACCTGGAACGACCCGGTCAACGTCACGCCGGACGTCGCGAGCTCCGACAAGAACTGGATCGTCTGTGACAGCCAACCCCCCAGCCCGTTCTACGGCAACTGCTACGTGGAGTGGGATAATCCCGCGGAAGGCGACAGACTCTTCATGAGTACTTCCACCGATGGCGGCGTAACCTGGGGCCCTGCGGCCGCAACGGCGAACAACGCTACGGGGCTCGGCGGCCAGCCGCTGGTTCAGCCCAACGGTACAGTAGTGGTCCCGTTCCAAGGCGCATCCATGCAAGCGTTCAGTTCCACCAATGGAGGCGCAAGCTGGAGCGCAGCGGTCAAGATCTCTAATATCCAGGCCCATACCGACGCCGGCGGCATCCGCAGCGGCCCGCTCCCTTCAGCCGCGGTTGACGGCGCGGGCAACGTCTGGGTGGTGTGGGAAGATTGCCGCTTCCGCAGCAGTTGCTCCACCAACGATCTGGTTTACAGCACATCGAGCGACGGGGTCCTCTGGTCGGCGGTGACGCGCGTCCCCATTGATCCCGTCACGAGCGTGGTCGATCACTTCATTCCGGGTATCGGAATCGATCCGGAGACCTCGGGCAGCTCGGCCCACGTCGCGATCACCTATTACTTCTATACCAACACCAAGTGCAAGCAGTCGACCTGCAGGCTCAACGTGGGCTTCATTTCGTCACACAATGGCGGAACAACGTGGAATGCCGCGCAGACGCTCTCCGGCCCCATGCAGCTCCAGTGGCTGCCCAAGTCACAAAACGGCCTGATGGTGGGCGACTACATCGCGACCGCCTTTACCAATGGCGTGCCGCATGGCATATTCGCGGTAGCCGCGGCGAAGTCGGGCAGCACATTCAACGAATCGATGTTCACCGCCCAAAGCTTGACGGTTGCCGAGAACGGCCCACAGCTCTCCTCCGCTGGCGACAAGCCGCTGCATCGTTTATCGGATCCGATTGAGAGAGAGCAGCCCGAAAAAGGCGTAGTCCCGCCGTCGAAGAAGGCGGAGAGGAACGCGAAGTGAAGGAAGGTGTAGGTGAGCTGCGGCGGTTGCCAACGCGGGGCTCGCCCGCTGGTTTGATGACGCAGTAGCCACCCAGCCCCGCATCCGTGAACGCGGTTTACCGCGATTGGAAACAGCGTTCCGCCTGGAGGCCTTGCACGGCTTTGCTTACCACGCCCAGAACCGCAGCCCGCGCGCGGGAGAATTTCAACATCTCCGCCCTTCCGGAAGAGGCGCTTGGTGAAATCAATCGAAATCAAACCAGACAGAGGTTCAATGAAGTAGTGAAGACCGGCAACCCGGGTTTCATTCCACGAGGTAGATGATCATGCAAGAGGAACAAATACGTGAAGCTCTGAATAAACACTGGCAGGCGTCGGCAGCCGGCGATGCAAACGCGGAACACGACATTTACGATGAAGATGCCATTTGTGACTATCCGCAGTCAGGCGAACGAATCCTCGGGCGAAGCAATTTGCAGGCTTTGCGGAGTCATCATCCAGGCAAGCCGGCGGGTTTCAACGTCAAGCGAATTCTCGGAAAAGGCGACCTCTGGATCACGGAATACACAATCGCCTACCAGGGGCGGCCAGCGTACACGGTAAGCATTATGGAGTTCCGCAACGGTAAGGTCGTGCACGAGACACAGTATTTCGCGGATCCCTTCGAGGCGCCAGCGTGGCGGAGCCAATGGGTTCAGCTGATCGCGTGACGCCGCATTAATTAAGGCGGAACTGGCTGGGTTACCCGCCATTGGGAAGTTGAATTCGATCCTGTTCAGGATTGGGACGCAAAACCATCACTAGTCTGGGCAGGAACGCGACCCCGACCGAGCGGCAGGTTGCCGCGTTGAGGCAATTCAACGCGGAATACGATTTCAGCGAGTCGGATTGGAGCACCGAAGCCGCCCCCGGAATCCGACGAGCCTTAACTGCTGCCGGTTGTATCCATGCGGCGCGCATCCCCTCCGCACGCTGGCGGTCGCGGCGACGGACGACGGGCTGCTCGCGACGGTCTTGAGCGCACCCTCCCAGTGTCAGGCGCGCGCGGGCGTAGTCAGCGCATCGATCGGCGGGCGCCCTCGCCGGCGGATGAAGGCCCTGTTCCCGGACAGCGCCCCGTCGCCGAATCGCCCCAGTAGTGCTGAAGTCGATGGCCGCGAAGTTCGGCGCGTCTTTGAAGCATCCGAGCACGGGCCGTTCATAGACGCTACGAGATGCTCTCCATTCCCGCGCCATATCGCGCCATCCATTGGCACCAGCCGACCACTCCTCCGGTTTTCGTCGGAGATTCGCGCTTTCCGACCTTACGATTGCCTTGGAGGTTCTGAATGCAAGGGTTGTCTCGCGCATTGTTGTTGATGGCGTGCTGCGCTCCCTGGGCGCTGGGGCAGGATACGGACGGTCACACGTACCCGAAACTCGAATATTTTGCCGGCTATTCTGCCATTGACACCAACAACCATACGTTCTTTTTCTCCGAATTCAAACCCGTGACCGGTCTGGACTACTACGACGAGCACGGTCAGGGGTTCGATGCCGAGGTAATCCGCAATGTGAGCCGATACTTCAGCATCGTGGGCGACTTCTCGGCACACCTCAGCTACAACCGGATTCCCGTCCAGCAAGCCAAGGGAACGCAAGACATAAAGATCAATCCGGAGTTGTTTGACTTCCTTGCCGGACCAGAGGTCAATGGCGCAACCACACCCGCATCACCCCTTTTGCCAATGCGCTTTTCGGTCTTGCCCACTCCACCGCCACTCTTAACACCAGCGGACCGCTTGCCAACCTGTCGTCAACCGACGCACAGACCGGATTTGCGATGGCCTTTAACGGAGGATTCCAGTTCCGGACCACGCGGAGGGTCGGTCTCCGCGGCTTTCTGACTTACAGCCAGGCGTTTGTAGGGTCCAACGTCTTGCCTAGACAGAGGGTGGACGCAGCCGGATGGTCCATCGGCCTTGTCTTTCAGTGAAAAGGGTCCGCCCAGCAGGCGGCGCATTGCAGGCGTTATCATTATCGGGACAGCGTAAACTTTTCAGGGCCAAAATGGACCTCCGATTACGATGTTCGCGGTGTCGGGCGGGCACATGAGTCGAAACCAGATTCTTTTTCTCGTGCTACTGATCCTGCATACGTTCGCGGGTTACTCATTTTGCTATTTGCTGTACCTTCAGTTCCGGCAATATCGGCTCGGAACGCCGGCGTGGGGTGGTTGGACATGGCGGGCGCTCACCTGGCATTCGCCGTCCACTACCTCAACCAGATGTGGATCTTTCTGTCGTTCACCTTTTCCCAAGGCGCCGCGGCCCAACCGTTGTTTGCCGCCAACGTCGCACACGTCGTCACCCGTCCACTCATAGGACCGCTGGTGCTGCAGCGGCAAGGATGGTGCTGCGCTTACGGCGTTCCGATATAATGGGACGCTATGAAAAACGTGGTTACCACTGTAACGCGTCCCTTCCGTTCCCTTACAAGGACCGCATTCAACGTAGACGGAATTTGCGCCGGGCAGTAGACTAGCTGGAGGGGAAACGGAGCGCGTTTTGCGCTGGCAAACAATTCTGCTGACGGTCGCCGCCTTACCGCTGTGTCTCGAAGGCGAAGTGCTGCCCATCCGCTCCTATACAACCGCGGACGGGCTGGCATCCGACCACATCGACTGCATCGTCCCCGATTCCCGCGGGTTCATCTGGTTCTGTACGCCTGAAGGATTAACAAGGTTCGACGGCTACCGCATGGTCACCTTCGGTACCGCCGATGGGCTCCCGCACCGCTCGGTGGACTCTTTTCTGGCGACGCGTTCGGGCGCGTACTTCGCCGGCACGGACCGCGGTCTTAGCCAATTTGATGCGCGCGCGGGCGGCAACAAATTTATCGCTCACCGGCAGGCGAGCGACGGCTTCGACAGGCCGGTCTACCCTCTACGGGAGTCTCGATCCGGCAGGATCTGGTGCGGAATGCGCGGGGGACTCTTCGAGGTGCTGAGCGGCGGCAGGTTTCGGCGTCAACCACTGCCCGGACTGGGAAGGACCGCCGTCACGGACATCCTCGAGGATCCGGGCGGCCAACTATGGGTGGCCACCATAAACGGCATCTTCGTCTTCCGAAAAGACGGCGCCGTGCAACGCATTGCGAAAGAGGACGGACTGCCGGGTAACTGGGTGAACGCGTTGCTCTGGGACAGCGCCGGCCGACTGTGGGCCGGTACCCGCGGTGGGCTGGCGCTGCTGCGCGATGGAGGCGCCGGCAGCCGGTCTGGCGTCCAACGAGTCTACGCGGACAAAGGGTCATCCGCGCGCGAAGTGATGGCGATGACCGAGGGGCCGGATGGCGCCATCTGGATGGGCACCCAGGTTGGAATCAGCCGGTTGCTTGCGGGAAGCGGCGACCCGATGTTCCAAAATCTGACCCGCGACCAAGGCCTCAGCGACCGCCAGATTGTGGCGTTGGCCGTGGACCAGGCGGGGAATGTGTGGGCCGGAACGGAAGGCGCCGGGGTCATGCGGATTGCGTCCGCCGGATTTGTCACATTTCGCGAACAGGATGGGCTCGCTACAGATCGGGTCTACTCCGTCTTTGCGGATCGGGCCGGAAGCGTAGTCGCTGTGACGGAGATAGGAACTGTGCCTGGGCGTTCCGTCGCGATTTTCGATGGCGCCAGGTTCCGCGCCGTGGTTCCCAAGGTGTTTGGCGATCACCCGGATTGGGGACAGCACCAGATGCTTCTGGAGAGCCGCGCGGGAGATTGGTGGGCGGCTACCAAGGCGGGGCTGTGCCGGTTCGCGCCTTCGAGCGTGGCGGGCCTGGCTGGAAGACAGCCGACGTGTTATGCGCAAAACGTTGAAGTATTCCGCGTCTTCGAAGATTCGAAGGGTGGCATCTGGGCCTCGGGGCAAACCGCACAGGGGGATCGTTTGCTGCGATGGGATCCCGAGCGGAATGCAATCTCCTCGTTCGACGACGGTCCCAATCGGCATCAGTTGGCCAGCGCCATTGCGGAGGATCGTGGCGGCAACGTCTGGATGGGTTTTTGGGGCAGGGACGGTGGCGAATTGCTCCGCTACGACGGCCGGCAATTCACCCGGTTTAAGTTTCCGGATGGCGCGCCGGCCACCATCTTCGCGCTGCTCATCGACCACGGCGGCCGATTGTGGATCGCTTCCGATGGCGCCGGCCTCGCCGTGCTAGAGAACCCCGGCCAGGCGCCATTCCATCCACGGACTTATGACACCAATAGCGGACTGGCAAGCAGCCTGGTAACAGCTCTGGTGGAGGACAGGGCCGGCCGCATCTACGCCGGCACGGGAAAAGGCGTGGATCGTTTGGACCCAGCCACCGGCCGCATCAAGCATTTCTCCGCTGCCGACGGCTTGCCACATGGAGAAATCAGGTCCTCGGCCCGCGACGGTGCCGGCAATCTCTGGTTCGCTACCACGCAAGGCTTGTCGCGGCTGACGCCCACGGCGGACCGGCCCCCTACGATCCCATCCGTGCTGATTACGGATCTGGAGACCGGAGGCCGGCGCTATCCGGTTTCGCAAGCGGGAGCGGCCCTGCTCCGGCCGCCGAAATTGGATCCGTCGCGGAATCAGCTTCAGGTCACATTTGTGGGCTTCAACAACGAGCCCGGGGAGAGCCTTCGCTACCGGTACAAGTTGGACGGGACGGATAAGGCGTGGCATGACACCAGCGAGCACACGGTCAACTACGCGGCGCTCGAACCGGGCGGCTACAGTTTCCTGGTGAAAGCGTTGAATTCGGGCGATCAGGCGAGCGCCGTTCCCGCCGAAATCGACTTCGTGGTTCTGCCGCCGCTCTGGGGCCGTTGGTGGTTTGAAGCTCTGGCTCTGGCGGCTTTGGCCTCCCTGGTTTGGGCGACGCACCGCTACCGCGTGGCGCAGGCCGTGAACCTGGAGCGCATGCGCATCCGCATCGCCACCGACCTGCACGACGACATCGGCGCGGGCCTTTCCCAGATCGCCATTCTGAGCGAGGTGCTGATCCGGCGGTCCGGCGAGGATCAAGGCCTGAGCGGGCCGCTCTCCGGCATGGCCGGTTCCGCGCGCGAGCTGCTGGCTTCCATGAGCGATATCGTGTGGGCCATCAATCCCCGCCACGATCACCTGCGCGACTTGCAGCAGCGCATGCGCCGTTTCTCGAGCGACCTGTTCGGCGCGCGCAACATCGATTTCGTCTTTCGCGCCCCGGCCGTGGATCGGGAGCTCAAACTGGGCGCAGACATGCGCCGTGAGATCTACCTGGTATTCAAGGAGGCCGTCAACAACATCGTGCGCCACGCGGACTGCACGCAAGCGGAGATCGATTTTTCCCATGAGCGCGACTGGCTGGCGTTGCGCGTCAGCGACAACGGCAAGGGATTGCCCGAGGGCGAATCCGGCGCCGGTCACGGTCTCTTGAATATGCAGGCCCGGGCCAAGGCGCTGGGCGGCGCGGTGAGCATCATTTCCGCGGCGGGCCAAGGTACGACGATCGCTCTGCGGGTTCCGCTGGGGCGCCCGCGCGCATTCCCCTGGCGGAAGCGGTCCTAACGAACACCCATCCAAATGAATGGTGACAAACCCACCGCGCGTTACTAAACTGGGGGGCGGGATTGATCCCGCGCGGGGCTTGAGCCCCGCACTTCAGACAGAGAATGATTCGGGTAGGCGCGTTACTAAACTGGGGGGCGGGATTGATCCCGCGCGGGGCTTGAGCCCCGCACTTCAGACAGAGAATGATTCGGGTAGCCATCGTCGAAGACCAGGGAGAGATCCGCGAGGGCCTGCGAGCGCTGATCTCGGGCACTCCGGGTTACGGTTGTGTGGGCGCGTGGCGCTCGATGGAAGAAGCTCTGGCGCAGATCGGGCACGATGTGCCGGACGTGCTGCTGGCGGATATCGGACTGCCGGGCATGCCCGGTACCGAAGGTATCCGGCTCTTGAAGCAACGCTATGCCGCCCTGCCCGCGCTCATGCTGACGGTGTACGAGGACGACGAGCGCATCTTCGAGGCGCTGTGCGCCGGCGCCTGCGGCTACCTGCTGAAGAGCACGCCGCCCGCGCGGTTGTTGGAATGCCTGCAGGAAGCCGTCGCGGGCGGCGCACCCATGTCGCCGCCGGTAGCGCGGCGGGTAGTCGAGCTATTCCGCGACTTTCGGCCGCCGGAAAAATCCGATCGCAAGCTGACCCCGCATGAAGCCCGGCTCCTGGGCCTGTTAGTGGACGGCCATAACCTGAAAACGGCCGCCGCGGAGATCGGTGTCAGCCGCGCTACGGTAGCCTGGCACATGCGCGGCATCTACGAAAAGCTGCAAGTGCATTCGAAATCGGAAGCGGTGGCCAAAGCGCTGCGCTCCCGCATGATCCGGTGAACCCGCGCAAAATACCTATTCATTTGGATGGTGACTCGTCCGCGCGGCCGCTGTATAGTCGCAATTGACCGAGCAGACGATTATGAAACCGGCTGCGAACTCCAGTACCCACCCAAGAGAGGAGATGTCTTATGTATCGCATGAACATAAAGAAGGATGCAGTCGGTTTGACGATGGCAATAGCAATGGCGGCGGCGCTCTGTGGCGGCGCACAAGCCCAGACGATGCCGGCCGGGTCCGCTCTGCCGCGGCTGGTAAGGTTCAGCGGTACAGCCAAGGATACGGGAGGCAATCCCGTGACCGGCGTCACCGGCATCACGTTCGCGCTCTACGCCGAGCAAACCGGCGGCGCGCCGTTGTGGAGCGAGACGCAGAATGTCCAGGCCGGCGCGGGCGGCCATTACACGGTGCTGTTGGGCGCGGCCAAATCCGAGGGTCTGCCGGCGGATCTATTCACCACCGAGCAGGCCCACTGGGTGGGGGTCTCGGTCGAAGGGCAGGCCGAACAGCCCCGGATACTGCTGGTGAGCGCGCCCTATGCCCTGAAGGCTGGAGATGCGGAGACTCTGGGCGGACTGCCGCCTTCGGCCTTCCTGATGGCCGCGGCTCCGGCTGGTGGTTCCGTTGCCAAACCGCAGGCGATGCCCGGCGCCTCCCCGGACGCCACGTGCGCCGCGATCACGAGCGATGGCACGGCCACCGCGAACGAGGTCGCCAAATTTACCGCTGCCTGCGCCATCGAACCTTCCGCGATATTCGAATCCGGCGGCAACGTGGGTATCGGGACCACAGCCCCCACCTCTACCCTGGATGTGAATGGCAATGCGGCGGTCACTGGATCGATCTCCTCCACCGCTGCCGCCACGCTCGCAGGTGTGAGCCTGCCCGCCTTGGGAACGGCCACCGCATCGGCCGGCGGTATCTCGAACTCACTCCAGATGATTGCGTCTTCCTATAACAGCACCAAGGCAGCCGCGGTGGGCGAACGTTTCACTTGGCAAGCCGAGCCGGTGGGCAACGATACCGGCAGCCCCAGCGGATCGTTGAATCTGCTCTTCAACACGGACAAGACGACGCCCGCGGAAACCGGCCTCAGCCTGGCCAGCAATGGACAGATCACCTTCGCCAGCGGGCAAGCCTTTCCGGGCACGGGGACCATCACGGGCGTAAGTCCGGGATCGGGCCTGACGGGCGGCGGCACTACGGGAACAGTCACGGTGGGGCTGACCAACACCTGCGCCAGCGGTCAGGTGCTGGAGTGGAATGGCAGCGCCTGGGTGTGCGCCGCCGTCGACACCGGCACGATTACGGGAGTCACCGCGGGTACCGACCTCACCGGCGGCGGCGCCAGCGGCAATGTCACGCTGAATCTGAACACTTCGAAGACGGACGCACGCTACGCGCAGTTGGGAGCGAGTAACTCGTTCTCGGGCGTGCAGTCCATAACGGGAAAGAGCAGCGCGCAGACCCTTACAGTCACGCAGACCGGCACGGGGGCCACCGGCGATGCCATTCATGGCATCACCTACGCTACGGGCGGCACCGGCGTGTTTGGGGAGGGGGCCATCGCCATACAGGGATACGCGAACACCGGCGGGCTGGCCGGGCTATTTAGAGGCGCAACCGAGGTGACCGGAAATGGGAACAACACGGTGATCGGCGACCCCGGCTGCGGTTCCGGCTATGCGGGCATCGGATTCATCGCCGCGACTCTTTCGGGCTGCATGAATTATGCCTTGACCGGCGGATTTAACGGCGACACCTATATCAACAGCGGCGGGACCGCCTCCATCCACTTCCGCAGTAACAACAACGAGTTGGCTAACATTGACGATCTGGGCAATGTCAATGTGATTGGGCAGCAGGGCGGCGGGAATCTCGCGGTGGCGCGAACCGTGACGGCCGGCTTCGGTATCCCAGCCAACATAAATCCGAACGTGGGCGTTTATGGCGTATCCATCAGGCCAAGCGCGAGCGCGGGAGATGCCGGAGTGTGGGGCGACACCGGCGACACCCTCTACATTGGTGTGCTGGGCACCGCTCACACCGGAACAGGGGGGATTTTCTTAAACAACAGTAGCCAATGGCCCACGCTGGACGCCGACAACCCGAACGGCGGCCCCGAAGGTACCGTCTTCGGAGCCTACGGACCCGGTCAATCTTGCGTTATTGACACCAAAGGAAACCTTACCTGCACTGGCGTGGTCTCATGGGTGCAGCCGGCAGGCGCGCAGAAGGTATCTGTCTATGCGACGCAGTCCACGGAGAACTGGTTCGAGGATGCCGGCTCCGGACAACTCTCCAGCGGATCCGCGCGCATTGTGTTCGACCCGACCTTCGCACAGACGGTGAATACCAGCGTGGAGTACCACATACTTCTCACTCCCAGGGGCGATTGTGAAGGCCTCTACGTGGGCAGCCAGACCGCACAGGGATTTGAGGTGCATGAGCTGCGCGGCGGCGGCTCCCATATCGCCTTCGACTATCGCATCATGGCCAAGCGCAACAGCTTTGAGACCGTTCGCCTGGCGGAACAGCAACAAAAAGCTCTTCGCGAGCGAACGGCGCACCGCGGCGCGCAGTTGCCGGAGCCCAAAAAGTAAGTATGAAAAGGAGATCGGTCATGAAACACTACAGCGTATTCTCACTCGTCGCCGGAAGCCTGATGGTGCTAGGCGCCGCCGCCGCACAGACGCCTGCCGGGTCCGCTTTGCCGCGGCTGGTAAGGTTTAGCGGGATAGCCAAGGACCCAGGAGGCAATCCCGTGACCGGCGTGGCAGGCATCACTTTCGCGCTCTACGCCGAGCAAACCGGCGGCGCGCCGTTGTGGAGCGAGACGCAGAACGTCCAGGCCGGCGGGGACGGCCATTACACGGTGCTGTTGGGCGCGGCCAAATCCGAGGGTCTGCCGGCGGATCTGTTCACCGCCGAGCAGGCACACTGGGTGGGGGTTTCAATCGAAGGGCAGGCCGAACAACCGCGCATCCTGTTGGTGAGCGCGCCGTATGCCCTGAAGGCTGGCGATGCGGAGACTCTGGGCGGATTGCCGCCTTCGGCCTTCCTGCTGGCGGCCCCGGCCGGCGCTTCTGTTGCTAAGCCGCAGGCGACTCCCGGCGCATCTCCGGACGCCACCTGCGCCGCGATCACCAGCGATGGCACGGCCACCGCGAACCAGGTCGCCAAATTTACCGCGGCCTGCGCCATCGAGCCTTCCGCGATATTCGAATCCGGCGGCAATGTGGGCATTGGGACCACGGCACCCACGGCTGCTCTGGATGTGAATGGCAATGCGGTGGTCACCGGCTCGATCTCCGCTACAGGCGCCGCCACGCTCGCAGGTGTGAGCCTGCCCGCCTTGGAAACGGCTACCGCATCGGCTGGCAGTAACTCGAACTCACTGCAGATGATTGCGTCTTCCTATAAAAGCACCACGGCAGCCGCGATCGGTGAACGTTTCACTTGGCAGGCCGAGCCGGTGGGCAACGATACCGGCAGCCCCAGCGGATCGTTGAATCTGCTCTTCAACACGGACAAGAAGACGCCCGTGGAAACCGGACTCAGCCTGGCCAGCAATGGACAAATCGCCTTCGCCAGCGGGCAGACGTTTCCAGGCACGGGGACTATCACGGGTGTCACCGCGGGACCGGGCCTGACGGGCGGCGGCACTTCGGGAACAGTCACGGTGGGGCTGACCAACACCTGCGCCAACGGTCAGGTGCTGGAATGGAGTGGCAGCGCCTGGGCGTGCGCCGGCGTCGGCACGGGCACCATTACGGGAGTCACGGCGGGTACCGACCTCACCGGCGGTGGCGCCAGCGGCAATGTCACGCTGAATTTGAACACTTCGAAGACGGACGCGCGCTACGCGCAATTGGGAGCGAGTAACTCGTTCTCGGGCCTGCAGTCCATAACCGGAAGCAGCAGTTCGCAGACGCTTACCGTCACGCAGACAGGCACGGGAGCCACCGGCGATGGCATTCATGGCATCACCTCCGCGACGGGGGGCACCGGCGTATTTGGGGAGGGGGCCATCGCCATACAGGGATATGCGAACACCGGCGGGCTGGCCGGGCTATTTAGAGGTGCAACCGAGGTGAACGGGAATGGGAACAACACGGTGATCGGCGACCCGGGCTGCGGTTCCGGCTATGCGGGCATCGGATTCATCAACGCGACTCTGGCGGGCTGCACGAACTACGCCGTGATCGGCGGAGCCGCGGGCGACACCTATGTCAACAGCAGCGGGACCGCCTCGATCCACTTCCGCAGCAACAACAACGAATTGGCAACCATCGACAATTTGGGCAATGTCAACGTGATTGGGCAGAATGGCGGCGGGAATCTCACGGTGGCACAAACCTTGTCGGCCGGCGGCAGCCTCCCAGCCAGCAGTCAGGACGTGGGCGTTTATGGCGTCGCCGCTGGACCAAGCGGCATGGACGGGGGAGAAGCCGGAGTATGGGGCGACACCGGCGGCGCCGGGTATGCGGGCGTGCAGGGCACCTCCTTCATAGGATTCGCGGGAGCTTTCTTAAACAACAGTAACACATCGCCCGCACTGTACGCCTCTAACCAGAGCGGCGGCGACAGTGCCGTCTTCCAAGCCCTCGGCCCGGGCGCTGCCGGTTGCACTATTTTCGCCAATGGCAATCTTACCTGCAGTGGCACCATCGCAGGTGTAGTGCCAGCGGGCGCGCAGAAGGTATCTGTCTACGCCATGCAGTCCACGGAGAACTGGTTCGAGGATACCGGCTCCGGACAACTTTCCAGCGGATCCGCGCACGTTGCGTTAGACCCGACCTTCGCACAGACGGTGAATACCAGCGTGGAATACCACGTATTCCTCACTCCCAGGGGCGATTGCCAAGGCCTCTACGTGGGCAACCAGACCGCGCAGGGATTTGAGGTGCATGAGCTGCGCGGCGGCAGCTCCAATATCGCTTTCGACTATCGCATCATGGCCAAGCGCAACGGCTTCGAGACCGTTCGCCTGGCGGACGTGACGGAGAAATACCAGGAGACGGAGCGGCAGCAAAAGGCGCTTCACGAGCGAACGGCGCAGCGGCGTGCTGTATCGCCGAAATCGCAACACTGAGGCCGGCTGAATGCCGGCCTGCGGCCAGGATTGGCTGTCCTACAAGACGCAGGCCAGCCAATTCCATGACAACCTCCGCGTCCCGCTTCCCGTGGTTGAGACTGCTCTCTTGCTGGACGCTCGAGGATGGCCCGTACATCGTGGCCTTGCACGGCGTCCGCGCGGTCGTGAGGTTAGGCAATCGTCACGAAGCATCACCCTGCCCTTTGACCGCAAGCGGCGTGGGATCTTTGCCGCGCGATTGTTGGTCTCCTGCCCACTCCCTTGCGAGCATCGCGAAGACGACGTCGTCGACCCATTGGCCCTTGAGCCAGAGGCTCCCGATCATATGGGCCTCCTGGCGGAAACCAAGCCTTTGCATGAGTCGGATCGAGCCGGTGTTGCGCGGGTCGATGGAAGCGGAGACGCGATGCTTTCGAAGTTTGCCAAACAGGTAGCCGACAATGGCTCGCAACGCTTCTGTGGCGTACCCGCGGCGCTGGAATCGCGGCGCCACGCTAATTCCGATTTCCGCCAGCCGAGAGTCGTCGAGAACGTGGATACCGCAATCGCCGATCAACTCTCCACCGGAGCGGAGTGCTATGCCAAGTTGGTACCGAGCTCCGGGTGTGTCCGGGTCCATGCCGGCCAGTTCTTCAAAATAGGATCGGAGCTGGTCCACCGATGCGGGTTCCCAAGGCTGGTAGCGTGATACCTCCGGGTCCGAGCGATAAAGCAACATGAACTCCGCGTCGGCGGGCCCAAGATCCCGAAGGATCAGTCGGTCGGTGACGATGTCCTGGAACACGTTTTGAACCCGAGGCGAATCGAGCGCTCTCGTCCCAAATCATAGCGTAATCCGTCGCGGTTTCCCAGGACGTGACACCGTTCGGGTTGGAGTTGCCGGCTGATAAACGAAATTAAGGTGCACGCGGCCAGCGAACTGCCCCTTCGAATGCGGTCGGGGGCACCGGGGTGATCATCATTCGCCTCTCCTCTCTATCCCTCGTAATCCTCTACCGTGTCAAGGAAGCGTTCTTAGTCTCGATCCGTTTCCAGCCGCCGAAGTGCTTCCGCGCGGCTTGGATTGGCCTGAACAAATAGCCGCACGCACCGCTTTCGCCCCCACCATCGTCGCCTGTTCGCCATCGTCGATTTGGTGCAGAATTGCCTTGCGTTGGCGTGTGGGCCAAGACCGGGGAGACCGGCGTGGTCGCGCCGACGGGCACCGCTGCCTCCGGAAATGGCCGACCAGCATCACGCTGCGCGAAGCGCCAACCAATCCCGCGCCGGTCCGAGGCCGCGCCGCTCGCGGGGGGCAGCGCCGGGCGGCGTTGAAGGGGCTAGGGCGGGCGGCGTGACGCCGCGGCCGCCGGCTCGGCTAGCGAGGTCCAAAATGAACCAGGAGGAGTATTTGGGGCAGGATTAGGGCGTAGCACGTCTGGTTTACCTGTAAGTCTCGTTATTTCAGCACGTTTTGGGCCCGGATCGAAATCCATCGGCGCATGCAGGAAGCCTGAGGTCGGATGAGGTCCGGAGGGGCGAGGAAGGCCCGGTTTTCCCACGCCTGTGCGCAGAGTCTACCTTGACACGTAGAGGTCTGGCGTTCGAGTCGCTACGGGCCCACCACACGAATCCCGGAGTGCGGACATCGTCATCCGGCGAACAGGCCGGCCACCGTTACGAGATTCGTCTGCATTCGTCGTGTATCGTTCATCGTCTGTTCCTCAACTTTGTGCGCCTGGGAGGACGCGGATTATAAATGCCTGAGAATGGGACTTACGGCAGCACTTGGAAATTGAAGTAGCTGCTCAGCGTGCCGCTGGGCGTCGTGACCTCCACCGGGCCGGTCGTAGCGCCGGCTGGTATGAGCGCCAAAATATGGGTAGGCGTGAAGATGGTGAAACTAGAGGGAGCACCGTTAAAGGTAACGCTAGTCGTGCCGGTCAGATCGGTTCCCAGGATATCGATATATTCCTCCGGTGGGCTGGCGACGGGCGATGTCTTGATGAATGGGGCAAGTCCCATGGACAGGCGATAGACCGTGCCATTGTCGTCCTGCCCACCGGTGGTTGTCCCGTAGAGGTTGCCGTCCGTGGCCTGCGTCAGCGCGCTGCAGGGCGATGCACCGTCGGATGCGGAGAGGCTTTTCAGGCTCTTGAACACGCCGCCGGCGATCTGGAAGATCGTACCTAGGTTGTGCGCGCCGCCAATTCTCGTTGTGCCGTAAAAGTTGCCATCGGTCGCTTGCACCAATCCTGCTTGGGGCTGTTCGCCGTCGGTATAAACAAAGCTGTGCAGGGTCGTCAGCTTGCCCTGTGGTGTGATTTTGAAGACAGTGCCGCAGCCGTCATAGCAGTGGCTGCTGGTTCCGCCCCAAGCAGTGGTCCCATAGAAATTGCCGTCGGTCCCTTGTATCAATCCGGCATAGGGCGTGGCGCCGTCCGCGCAGTTTTGAATGGAGCAGAAAGTGTAAAGCGTTGTAAAGACACCACCGGACGTTATTCGGAAGACTGTACCGGGTTGGTCGGCTCCCAAACCGCCAGTTGTCCCGTAGAAGTTGCCGTCGGTCCCTTGCACCAATCCGCCCCGGGGGTAGCCGCCGTCTGTGCATCCGGGATCGGCACAGAAGCTGTGGAGCGTAATCAGCGGGCCATCGTAATATGTGAACTGGTAGATGGTGCCACCTGCGCCGTTCGCCCCATATTCTGAGGTCATCCCATAGAACTTCAGGTCGGTGGAGCTTTCTATCAGTCCGCCAACAGGCGTGGCGCCATCGGCGCAATTGGCTAAGGCGCAAAAGCTGTAGAGCGTACTCAGTGTGCCCTCTGCGGAAATCTGAAAGAGCGCGCCATTGTCGTTCATCCCGCCCGACTCGGTGACGCCATAGAAGTCGTCCGAGAGCCCTAGCAACAGTCCGGCGATGGGACCGTTGCCGTGCCGGTGGAGACGCAAAAGCTGTAGAGCGGATCGATCCCGCCCCTTAGCGTGAATTTGAACACCGTTCCACGCAAATCCGCTCCACCTCCGTAGGTCGTTCCGTAGAGATTCGCGTCTACCCCTTCGACCAAGGTTCCATAGGGGAAACTACCGTTCGTCCCATCAAAAAACTTGAGTACGGTAAAGGTTTGGGCAGGCGACGCGGCCACAGTCGCGACGCAGAGCGCGGAGAAGGCCAAATCCCTCTTCCAGCGGTTTCGTGTTTGCATGCTAATCGTGTGTTTCATTTGTTTCATTTTCCTTTGCATTTGTTTTCGTTTCCTTTTCGCTCTCTTGATTGAATTTGCGCGGGAGCAGCTAATTTTGCCGCGTCCTCAGTAGGCAGAATACGGTTTGGCGCCGCCGCTGTGAAGTTTCATCGCCCATTGAAACGGTCACAAGGCAACGTTACATCTTGTTTGCAATAACTTGCGATCTGGTGCCTGATGGGGAGCAAGCCCCGGAAGAGCGCAGCCGCATCCAGTCCGTCCGCCATCCGTGCGCAATTGGCAGCGTTGGACCTCCGCGTCGAATACCTCGATGCGCTAGAATCCGCAGACCCTGCCGAACTCGCGACCACTTGGGCTCCGATCCTCTGAAACACAAAATGCAGAAAGACGTCGGTCAAGCATTTGCGGATGGGAAGCGATATCGCCGTCGGGTTTGAGCTCCGAGTAAGCCGGGCGCCGCCCCGTCGTCGCATCCGGCCTCCGCAGAGGCGTGATCTCGATCCCTTCCGAACGAGAAACGTGGTCAGGACGGCGGTTGGGCATGGGAGAATGGCGACTACGCCGTCTAAATCGAGGCGGCGGTGGGATCGAAGCCGCCGATTATGTGCGTTCACTCTTGCGTAGGATTCCGATATCCCGCCCCGGCAATTCTAACCGTATCGTAAACGGTCCAGGCGGTTCGCGCGACGATGCCGTGCATCTCGCACGGGGACAACGAGCCAGTCCGAGATCATCACCGGCGCTGGGCTTTCCGCATACATCGGCCAAAACTCGACAGCCGCCGCAACCGGTACTTCGCCCTCTCAATATAGCCAAGGGGCTCCGCCCCGGGAAATCCCTGGGGGCGCGACCCTTGTAACAGTGTTACATTGCCTGCGCTCGGCTGGCGACTCCCCCCCACTTGGACCACTTGGCGTACCTCCCATCCCTTTACTTTAATCATGCAGAACGGAAACGCAGTCGGAATGTATGATGACAACACGACACCGGCCTGGGCGATGCTCCGGGCGCCTGGAGCCGTGCTTGGGGTCGCAGGGGCTGGGGATTTGCGCATGTCTGGCCAGCGTGTGATGACGTCGACTCTTACACTCACCTCGCCAATCTGGCGATTGTTCCAGCGTGCTTCGCGAGCCTGACCGATAAGGACGGTCCGCTGACGGATTATCTTCAATGGCACGCATGGACGGTCTACGGCTGGACGCGACCACGTAGGTCCACGGCAGATGCCGGGCCGATTACAACCTCGATCTCTGGAGATATCTCCCAAAGTTTGACGCGCCCAAGAGCTTCACATCCCAGAAAATTTCCGAGCTTGATAATGAGCGCATCCGGATTCTGCGGCCCATTTATGAACCATTATCGTCCAGCCAAACAGTTCAGGCGCGAAAAACAACGGAGCTAGGGCAGGAGTTCGAAAGCGATGTTGCTGGAGAGCGTGCCGCCGGGCGTTACGACCTGCAACGTTCCGCTGGTAGCGCCGATTGGTACATGGGTAATGATCGCCGTGGGAGAGAGTACGGTGAATTCGGAAGGCGCGCCGTTGAAGGTGACGCTGGATGCGCCGGTCAGATTCGTCCCCAGAATCGTAACCGGCGTTCCGATCTTGCCGAACCATGGGACCGTCTTCACGAAGGGCGCGAGCCCCATAGACAACCGGAAGACCGTGCCGTACCCGTGGGATCCTCCGGTAAGAGCTGTGCCGTAGAAGTTCCCGTCCGTGGCTTGCACCAGCCCGCCGGCCGGTGCGCCGCCATCGTTACCACTGAAGGTGTGCAGCTTGACGAACCCACCGTCGGAGGTCAGTTCGAAGAGGGAGCCTTGCTGGTCGCCGCCATCCCGCGCCGTGGTCCCGTAGAAGTTGCCGTCCGTGGCTTGAATCAGCGTCCCGGTCGGAGCCACGCCGATATCCGGCGTAAAACTATGCGCACTGACCAACGTGCCGGCGGGAGTGATTTCAACCAGCATTCCACCATCGACTCCGCCGCCGTCTTGCGTAGCGGCATAAAGGTTCCCATTCGTGGCTTGCACGAATCCACCCGCCGGCGCGTCTCCGTATCGGCCAAAGTTGTAGAATGGCGTGAACACGCCGGTGAGGCTGAGGGAAAAGGCCGCGCCATCTATGGTAGCCCCGCCCTGTTGGGCGGTCCCGTAAAGCAGTCCATTAGTAGCCTGGATCACCGGGCCTATGGGAGCCGAGCCATCGGACCCCGCGAAGCTATGCAGCACAGCAAAATCTCCCGCCGGAGTGATGCCGAAGATCGTGCCTGTTTCCCATGATGCCGTACATCGCGTATCGTTTCATGTCCGATGCGGACGTGGCAGCAGTGGTAGCTTACCTGAATACCCTAGCGCCCGTCCGCCATCGGCTGCCCAAGACCAGCCTGGAGTTTCCGGTGAATTTCCTGGTCAAATTCGCTCCGCGGCCGACAGGCCGCGTGCCGTCCCCGGCGATTACCGATCCGTTACGGTATGGCAAGTACCTCGTGACCCTCGCGGGCTGCGGCGAATGCCATACGCCCAAGGATAAAAATCATCGGCCCCTCCCTGGCATGGATTTTGGGGGCGGCGAGGTCCTTGCCACCAAAGCCGGTACCGTGTTGACGGCCGACATCACCCCGGACATGGATACCGGAATTGGGAAGTGGTCGCCGGATTTCTTCCAAAAGAAGATCTATGAATACAAGGATTACGCGGAGCATGGGTCGCCGCCGCTGGCCGGGCCGCAAGCCTTCACCATGATGCCGTGGCTGGCATTTTCCGGGTTAACGGCGGAAGATATCAAAGCCATCCATGCGTTCCTGCGTTCCGTGAAACCCGTGCGGCACTCTGTGGAAACGCACCCTGGCGCTCCCAAGATAGTATCGGCGCTGTAGCCCAGCCCAGCCAGCAAGCGGTCATTTCGAGGTTACAAATCGGGACCCAGCGGGAGAGCGCAACAACAGGAACGATGGCACGATTATCGACCAGGCAAACCGTCCCAAACGCGCTGCCAGGCGGCTGCCTTCAACCGGGCGGCCTCGGACAGCCATGTCATGCACGCCCCTGGCGCAAATTTGCGCCGGCCGATAATTTCCGAGTCCACAATTCCGTAGCTCATTGTCGGCGAGCAAATTCGGAGAGTACACCGATCGGAAGGAGAGTCGCACGATGCTGCCGAATCCGCTGCCATAGGTTGTAGTGCGCACCGCCGCACCGGAGGAGGATGCCCCTGCCTGCGGTCGGATCTGCTACGACGCCTTCTCTACGATCGGTGGAGTTCACGGTTTCCCATGCGATTTTCCGGTACCGGACGCCAGCATCGGCCTGCTGTCGATGATGTTTGCGAATCCCGGTTTCCATTGTGTCGTGGCGGAGGCCGAAGGCCGGATTTGCCGGCACAAATTCCCTCGATGAGCGGTCCACGATCTTTCGGTGTAGGCCGCATCACCATTGACCCCAGCGTGCAAAATCGCAGCATGGCCGAAGCCGTAGGCGCTTGCAAAGGGGCATCCGGCCTGTCTGTCTCACCGGAACTTCGGACGAGGAGACGATCGCAAGAGGCATGGATTGTTTTGGAAGCAAACGCGATTTGGACCGCGTCGAAATCCCGTTAAGATCGGGGACCGTTTTGACCATACCGGACTACTTCTTTCGAAATCGTTATTGGGACCGTCCGGGTGCCCGTCCGATTTGTGACGCGCGAACCCTTTCGGGGTATCACGCCGGAGAGAAGGACCGTCTCTGGCTCCAGGAACTCGAACCGGCCTGTTAATTCCGGAGGAGCCATCCGCACTCCTTCATCTTGTCCGCCGTCAGCCCTTCGCCCCATCGGCCGGCCGCTTTTCCGGCAAGTTGCAAAACGAGCATTCCTCGACCTCCAGCGGCTTCATCTTGCGCAGCGGTTCCGCGCGCAACGCCGGCGTGAATCCGCTCCGCGTCCGCGCGACGTACACCAGCGCCCTGCACAAATGAAGCCCGCTCACCGGGAAGCCGAATCATTCATCCTCCAAAGCTCATGTCAGCGCCTGCTGCAAGTCGCCGATGAGGTCTTCAGCATGCTCCAGCCCTACCGAAATGCGCAGCAAGTTCTGCGGCGTGCGCGTTTTCGGCCCCTCTATTGATGCGCGATGTTCAATCAAGCTGTGCGTGCCACCAAGGCTGGTTGCACGAGTAAAGATCCGGACATTCGCGCCAACTTGCATCGCGCGTTCGCGAGTGCCACGTACCTGCACGGAAAGCATGCCGCCAAATCCGACCATTTGACGGGCCGCAACCTGATGACCCGGATGGTCGGCCAGACCCGGGTAGTAGACCGCCTCTACTGCCTCGTGCGAGTTCAGGAATGCGGCAATCCGGCCGGCGCTCTCCGTCTGTGCTCGCACGCGACACGGTAAGGTCTCCACTCCCCGCAGAATCAACCAGCAATCGAAGGGCGAAGGTACCGCACCGCCGATCTGCTGCGACTTGCGCGCCCGCTCAAACAGATAGTTCTGGAATTTGGCGATCAACACCCCACCCACCGCATCGCTGTGCCCTCCGATATATTTTGTCGTCGAGTGGACAACCATGTCGATTCCCCACTCCAGGGGCCGCTGGAGGGCTGGCGTCGCGAAAGTTCCGTCGCACACGCTGATGGC
>JBEKMJ010000013.1:0-102822 GCA_050008575.1 Bryobacteraceae bacterium | reverse complement strand
GTCGTCGGCGCAACCACTATGATCTTCTCCATCATCGTAGCCCTCACTAACGGTCTCAAGACTAACATCGACCACCTATCGATTCTATACCCGCCCTTCCTGTTGGGCCTGATTGCCGGCGGCGCGGTCATTTATTGGTTCACCGGCGCATCCATGCAGGCGGTCACCACCGGTGCCTATCGCGCGGTGAAGTTCATCAAGGAGCACATCAAGCTGGAGAGCTCCGAAAAGGCCTCCATTGCCGATTCCAAGAAGGTGGTGGAAATCTGCACGCGGTACGCGCAGAAAGGCATGCTCAATATCTTTATCGCCGTGTTCTTCGCCACTTTGGCCTTCGCCTTCTTCGAGCCGTTCTACTTCATCGGCTACCTGATTTCGATCGCCATATTCGGCCTGTTCCAGGCCATCTTCATGGCCGATGCCGGAGGCGCCATGGACAACGCCAAGAAAATCGTCGAGACCGAGTTGAACATGAAGGGCACCGAATTGCATGCCGCCACGGTGGTGGGCGATACAGTGGGCGATCCGCTCAAAGACACCAGCTCGGTGGCTCTCAATCCCATCATCAAGTTCACCACGCTGTTCGGGCTGCTGGCCGTGGAACTGGCGGTGTCCTTGAACAACAAGCAAGGCAATACGCTCTCGACCGTGCTCGGCGTGCTCTTCTTCCTGGTTTCGGTGACGTTCGTGTACCGCAGCTTCTACAAGATGCGCATCGAATCCTAGCCAGTGGGGCAGGCTCGCAGCCTGCGCGGGCCTCGCAGGCCCGCTCTTAGGCGAGCGAAGCTCGCCCGCTTTGCGAGCTTCGCTCGCCCTCCAGCTTGGCCTGCATCCGCCGCATGCCGCGCAGCCAGCGGTCGTAATCGTCCGCCTTGCGGCGCAGGTATTCGCCCACCTCCGGGTGCGGCAGGATCAGGAAGCGCTCGTCGGCCAAACCCGCCACCACCGCGTCGGCGACCTGCTCCGGTTCCAGCGCGCCTTCGAGCAGCAGGCGGCCCGGCCCGCGTTCTTCCGCCTCGGCCAGCATGTTCGTTCGCACGCCCTGCGGGCACAAACACGATACCCGGATGCCCCGATCGCCGTAAGTGACCGACAGCCATTCGGCCAGCGACACCGCCGCGTGCTTGGTCACCGCGTACGGGGCCGAGCCGACTTGCGTCAGCAATCCGGCGGCCGAGGCGGTCTGCAGCAGATAGCCTTCGCCGCGCGCCAGCATGCCCGGCAGCACCGCGCGCGCGGCGTACACGTGCGCCATGAAATTGATGTTCCAGATGCGCTGCCAGCCGCTATCCGGCGTTTCGACGCCGCCTTCCATGGCGATGCCCGCATTGGAACAAAACAGGTCGATGGCTTCAAACGCGGCGGTGGCGCGCTCTACCAGTTCGACGATGTCGGCTTCGCGGCCCACGTCCGTGCGCACGGCCAGTCCGCCGATCTCGCGCGCCACCTGCTCGGCGCCGGCGCCATCCAGGTCCGCCACCACGACGGCGCGCGCGCCTTCCGCGGCGAACCTGCGGCACAGGCCCCGGCCGATGCCGCTGGCCCCGCCGGTTACGACCGCGACTTTATTGGTCAGCTTCATGCCACGCCCGATTCATATTTCCGCAGCTCCATCTTGGCGACGGCTTCGCGATGTACCTCGTCCGGCCCGTCCGCCAGGCGCAACGTGCGCGCGCCCGCCCAGGCATGCGCCAGGAAGAAATCGTCCGCCACACCCGCGCCGCCATGCGCCTGTATGGCGCGGTCGAGCACCCGCAGCGCCATGTTGGGCGCCACCACCTTGATCATGGCGATCTCCGCCTTGGCCGCTTTGTTCCCCGCCACGTCCATCATGTAAGCGGCTTTCAAGGTCAGCAGCCGCGCCTGCTCGATTTCCATGCGCGAATCGGCGATATCCGCGCGCAGCGTGCCGAACTCGGCCAGCCTCCGTCCGAATGCCACGCGCGATTGCGCCCGCCGGCACATCGCTTCGAGCGCGCGCTCGGCCAACCCGATCAGCCGCATGCAATGGTGGATGCGTCCCGGCCCCAAACGGCCCTGCGCGATCTCGAAGCCGCGCCCTTCGCCCAGCAGCATGTTTGAAGCGGGCACGCGCACGTTGTCGAACACCACATCGCCGTGCCCGTGCGGCGCGTCGTCGTAGCCGAACACCGGCAGCATGCGCTCGATTTTGATGCCCGGCGTGTCCAGCGGCGCCAGGATCATGGCTTGCTGTTTGTGCCGCGGCGCCTGCGGGTCCGTTTTGCCCATGAAGATGGCGATCTTGCAGCGTGGATCGCCGGCGCCGGAGGACCACCACTTGCGCCCGTTCAGCACATATTCGTCGCCATCGCGCACGATGCTCGCGCAAATGTTGGTGGCGTCCGACGAGGCCACCGCCGGCTCCGTCATGCAATAGCAGGAGCGGATGCGGCCTTCGAGCAGCGGAACCAGCCACTGCTGTTTCTGTTCGGGCGTGCCATAGCGCGCCAGCACTTCCATGTTGCCGGTGTCGGGCGCGGAACAGTTGAATATTTCCCCCGCCATGGCCACGCGGCCCATGATCTCGCAGAGGGGCGCGTACTCCAGGTTGGTCAGCCCGGCGCCCCATTCGTGGTCCGGCAGGAACAGGTTCCACAGCCCGGCGGCGCGGGCTTTGGGCTTAAGTTCCTCGATGATGGGGACGGGCTGCCAGCGATCCCCTTCGGCGATCTGCCGGTAATAGAGCGGCTCGTTGGGGTAAATGTACTGGTCCATGAAGGCAGTGAGCTTCCGCTGAAGTTCCTGGACCTTGGGGGAATACGCGAAGTGCATTCCCGGATTGTCACGCAATGCGCGCCGGGATGCAAAGGGCGGGGTCGCCGTGGTCTATGATCCATATGATCTATAAAGGATCGCCCTGGTGTGCGGCGGCGATTCCGATGCGGGAGGTGTTCCGATGGAGTTTAGACTATTCGGCCCAGGTGGTTCTCCGAGCAAGCACTTTCAGAAGGGTCTGAAGATACTGTTCGATCTCGATGACGAGGCGTGGGAGGTGCTTGCGAGCTGGTTTTCGACAACCTCGGATTTTGACAGGGAGCCAGACTCGCCGGCCATCGCGGCCAGTACGCTTCTGCCGGAGCAGTTCAGCCAAAGCGCCGATGCGCTTAAGTACATTCTCGAATCCTGGCACATGTACGGGCTGCAATCGCGGGACATTCAACGCGACCTCCTCCTTCTGAATTGCCCTCGGGACCGCATTGAGCGGCTGGGGTCGCTGTTGGAACGTCTGCGCCCTGTACGTGATCGTGTCTACCGTGACCACATGCGCTTCGAATACGAGAATGCGGTCCTTCCAACGCTGGCGGACATGGATATCGTTTGCGACCTGCGCCCGGTTTTCGAAGATACGGTGTTTCCCATCCCGGAAGCGCTCCCGGTCCGCCACACCACGCTTCTGGGGTACAGTTACGTGGTGCTAATGGAACTCTCCACCGAGGACTCGGGCGGAAGATCCGGGCGGCTCGGTTTTCAAATGAACGAGGTGCAGCCAATGGATCTTCAGGCGGCGCTCCAGCGAGCCAGAGAACAACGCGATATACTAAAGGCGAGCACACGTGCAATCCCGACTGAAAAGCCCTAAAGAAATGGCGCCGCCTTCCAAAGGCCGGCGGCCGAAGCGGGCTGGCATCCGCGGATCTCGACGCCACAGAACCGTTTGGTTCAGATACGTTTCGCGAGACGACCGCGGCGGGGTTCGCCCACATGCTCGGCGGGCGGTCTTCGTGAGCGGACGTAATGGCGGTGGCGCGCTCGGCGCGGATTCCGTACGAATGGGCCACGCTGCCCAAGCAATCGTTGATCGGGTGAAAGCTTTAGCCCCCGACCAACTTGATGACCGCTATCATGAATTGGTGGATCAACGCCTTCTGGAGGCGCTGGATTTCACGGAATCATTTGAGTTAGAGCGAATCGAGGCCCGCCTCGATGTCGCAGACCAAGATGAGGCAGTTCGCTTGACGATCCTCCAGGAGGACTGGCGTCGCGAACGCAATGAGCTGGTGGCGTCGATCGAGCACATATTGGCTCGTTTCAAAGTTGCGGGATGAACAGCCGTGTCCCGATTTATCCGACTGGAGAACCCGCCGCGATTCGACGACCACAAGGAGTATCTGCCATTTCTGCGTCGGGACTTCCGTTACCGCTGCGCCTACTGCGAACGTACCGAAGCCTTTTTGGGTTGGGAGGAGTTCTTCGAGATCGATCACTTTCGACCGGTCTGGAGATTCGGTGAGCAAGCGGCGCACTACCCTAACCTTTACTACTCCTGCGGGAAATTCAATCGGCACAAAGGAAAGACGTGGCCCTCCGACGCCTTAGTCGCCTCGGGTTTCTGTTTTGCCGACCCTTGCCAGGAGGATATGTATGTCGAGTACTTGCAGGAAGCCCCCGACGGCAAGTTACAGCCCCTGACCAATTGCGGTTGCTACACCAGCGATCACATTCGCCTCAATCGCCGGGCCCTTCTTGATTGGCGACAGGATAGACAACAGGCGGCACAGGATTTGGAAAGCCTCGCGCGAGCGGCGAGCCGTTTTGAAGGTCTGCTGCCTGCCAACCTTGGCCCCGTCGAACAGCGCCGAATCCGGGAAGCGATCAAGACGCTAAAGGCTCGGATCGTTCGAGACGGCCAACGCTTCGCTTTATAACCAACCGAAACGTTCGGCTCATATCTGATTCAACCCAACGATGCGCGGGCCGTGGGCGTACAACTCGATAATGCTCACCGAAGCCGGATAGATTTCGATGCGCTGGTAAGAGTCCAGCGGGATGCCGCGTAATGCATCACGGCCGCGCGGATTACATCGCCATGGCTGAACACGGCCACCGTCCCGACGTAAACGTGGTCGGCGTGACGGATCGGGAGAAGTCTCACGCCTCTTTCTTCTTCAACAAGTGATCGTTGTCCTTGATGAACGCCTTGATCTGCTCGGCAGCGGTGAGCAGTCTTTCCCACTGCTCCTTGTACAGCGTCACCGGGAAGCGGCCCAGTCCGTAGACGGACACCCCGCCCTTCTCGCTCACGCGGACGGAAATCTGGCCCCGTCCAGGCTTCTTCAGCGCCTCATTCTCGGCGCGCAGTCGTTCCAGTTCAGCTTTCAGATCTTCATCGGCCATAAGATGACAGCATATCGCCTTTCTACCGTTCGTCGGCCCAGGGCGACCGGCAAGCGTAGGCGTAAACGGAATTCAGGTAGCCGCGCAGTTCCTTTGCGCGCGCCGCGTCGGACGGGCTGCTGGCGATCATGGCATTCAGAATAGGCTCGAGGAAGCGCCGGTACTTGTCGAGCGCGAGTTGATCGTCCGCCGCAAACGCCTGCCCGACGGCCCTCTCGGTGGCCGGCGTCACCAGTTCCAAACGTCCCACGAACACCCTCACCGTGCTCGCCGGCACGGGACTGACCGTCAGAGGCAAAACGGCGTTCACCGCCGAGGCCGGCAGCAGGTACAGCAGCCGGCTGCCTTCTTCAAACCAGGAATTGCGCCAGGTGGCGATCATGGCGCGCGCTTCGTCCACGTACAGGCCGCGCGCCATCAGCATGCCCTCCAGCTCCTTGAGCATCGATTCCGTGGACGCCGTAAGCGGCGGCGCGACCAGCGATTGATCGCGCACCGCCCCGGCCAGGCGGTAACCCAGCTTCCCTCCGCGGCTCTCGATCAGCATGACGACGGGTATCTCTTCCGCGCCGAGGTTCTCGACCCGCACTTTCCCCTCCGCAGTCAGGCGCGCCGCGATGGGCATCGCCGCCGAAGATACGCCGCGATAGAAGAGAAATCTTTCATCCTGCTCGCCGCTTCGCGTCTTCACCCGCACCGGCGTGGCCGATGTGTTCCGCGCGGCGTAGTAGTGATTATCGCCGGCGTCCGATGGCAAAGCAGCGCGAGAGCCCGGCAGGAGGCGCACTTCATTCCAACGAATGCTGCCATCGGGATGGTTTTGCCCACGAATCACCGCCGGCTCCACGGCGCTGGCGTGCGGATACCACTCCGTGATGAGTCCTTTGGAGAACGATACCTTCACCGAAACAGTTGTTTCGCGGGGAGCGTAGAAATACATCACGGGCGTCTCCATGCGGACCGTTCCGCCCAGGCCGCACTTGAATTGCCCGCCACGGAAGTGTTCGACGAAGGCCGGCAAGTGGGTCGACCCGGTCAGGGGCAGCCACTCGACAGCCTGCCCGTCGGGACCTGCGATGGAAGTGAAGGTGCCCCATTCGTGCACCGTGAGGTCGTTCGCGGTGCGGTCCACCACTGGCGAGCGGCTTAGAGAAGGAATCGCCAGGCAGGCGGCCAGCGCGCCCGCGGCCAAGATGCGAAGTGCCTTGAAAGACATCAGTACCCTCCCGACGTTGGATCGATTATACCGTCTGGGAGCGGTTTCCCCAAAACTGTTTAAGCACCCGCGATCGGTCCCGGCCTTTGGTATGATATCCCCAAGCGCGCATGGGCGCTGCCGGTCCGCGGAAAGGGACTTTCCCGCCATTGTTTTTTTCAGCAGTGTGACGAACCTTCTTTCTGCCCGTTATGCGGACGATGGGCGCAAACAGAAAGGAGGTCGCATGTCGACCAACTCCGAGGCGTCTCGCCTCAATCTAGAGTATTACCGCAAACAAGCCAAGGCTTTGCTGAAAGCCGCCCAGGCGGGCGATCCCGGCGCGCTGGACCGGATTTCCCGGCCGGCGACCAAGTTCGATCCCGCGGCGCCGAAGCTGCATGACGCACAACTGACTATCGCCCGGGAACAGGGCTTTGCAAGCTGGCCGCGCTTCCGCAACTTTGTCGTCCAGTCCGGGCTGGACTTTCAGAAACTGGTAGCGGCATTCCTCGACGCGGCCCTCTCGGACCTACGGCGGGCTGAAGAGATGTTGGCGGCACATCCGAAAATCGGCGGCGCGGGATTCCATGTGGCCCTGGTGCTTGGCGACCGCAAGGGAGTGGAGCGTGCCCTTGCGGAGATGCCCTCGCTGGCCACGGGCCGCGGTGGCCCGCAAAACTGGGAGCCGATACTCTACGTCTGCTTCTCGCGCTTTGGACACGCCGTGCCAAGCCGGGCCGGCGGCTTGGCTGAAACCGCGCGCATCCTCTTGCGCCATGGCGCCAATCCGAACGCGGCTTTTACTCCGGAAGATTTGCCCGGCAATTCGCTCTCGTGCCTCTACGGCGCAACCGGTCTGAACAACAATCCCGCGCTCGGACTGGCACTACTCGAAGCGGGAGCGAATCCGAACGACTCCGAATCGCTATACCATTCGACAGAGCACCGGGATCTCGCCTGCATGAAGCTGCTGCTTCGTTACGGCGCAACGCCGGCCGGCGCGAACGCGCTGAAACACATGCTGGACCGCGAGGATTTGGATGGTTTGCAGATCCTCCTGGCCGCCGGTGGGGATCCCAACGAGGTCAACGATCGCGGCGAAACCGCGCTCCACTGGGCCGTTTGGCGGGGACGAAGTGCCGCTATTGCCGCCGCTTTGCTCGACAGCGGCGCGGATGCGGACGCGCAGCGGAACGATGGCCGGACGGCGTATGCCCTTGCCGTTCAAAGCGGCCAGACGGAAGTGGCGTCGCTGCTGCGGGCGCGTGGAGCGAAGACGGATATCCCGGCGCTGGATCGATTTCTGGGGGAATGCGCGGCGGCCGATCCTGAGGATCTCAGCCACTTGCTCGCGAGCGGCCCGCAAATCGCGATGGCGCCCGGCAGTGAACGTTTGCTCGCGGACCTGACTGCGATCCACCGCACGACAGCCGTTCGGGCGCTATTGGCTGCGGGCATGCCCGTAGACGCGCGCGAAGACATGGGTGCTACCGCTTTGCATTGGGCCTGCTGGAAGGGGTATGCCGACTTGGTGGAACTTCTGCTCGGTCATGGTGCATCCTTGACCATTGAGGACCGGGAATTCCACGGGACACCGGCGGGTTGGTTTGGGCACGGTGTGCGGAATTGCAACGAGGGTGCGGGGGACTATGCTCGGGTCGCGCGGCTACTGATCGCCGCGGGCGCGACGATTCCGGCGGTGGATTTACCAACGGGCCATCCCGCGGTGGATGCCGTACTGCGAGAGCGTGGACTAATTTGACGGCGTAATTTGTGGGGCAGGCGTCTACGCCTGCGGCGGGTCTCCAGACCCGCCCGAGGGCCAGCTACGCTTGCCATGAGCGGGTTCTGGAGACCCCACGCAGGACTAGAGTCCTGCCCCACCACGGCCTCGCCTGCGCTGACAAGAGTGTCAGCGCGGCAGGCAGAGTGCCTGCGCCACGAGGGCCGATCGCCAATCGACATCCGCACAAAGTTGTAATCAACAAAGATATAATCGTAAGCGTACAGAGGGACAGCATGGCAACCATCTCCACCACAATTTCGTCCGTTTCCAGCGTTTCCGAGCGCGTCGAGCGCGTGCCATGGTACGTCTGGTGCGCCGTCTTCGGCGTTACGTCGGCCATGATCGGCGGCCAATGGGATATCTCCTGGCATCGCTCCATCGGCCGCGACACGTTCTGGACTCCGGCCCACATGGCCATCTACCTATGCGGCGTGCTGGCGGGCCTCGCCTGCGGCTACCTGATCCTGGCCACTACCTTCGGCAACTTCTCGCAACTGCGCTCGACCGCCGTCAAGATGTGGGGATTCGAAGCCCCCTTGGGCGCATTCATCGCGGCCTGGGGCGGCGTGGCCATGCTCACTTCCGCACCCTTCGACGACTGGTGGCACAGTGCCTACGGCCTGGATGTCAAGATCCTGAGCCCGCCTCACGTGCTGCTGATTTTGGGCAACCTGGCGGTCAACACCGGCACCCTGATCCTGATCCTGGGGATGATGAATCGCGCGCGCGGCCAGTTCCGCAACAAGCTGAACTGGCTGTTCCTGTATATCGGCGGCGTGGTCCTGATCGGGCTGATGCTGATGATTATGGAATTCTCGTGGCACGCCCTGATGCATAGCGGAGTCTACTACCGCGTGGTTTGCATGGTGGTGCCGCTAGTGCTGGCCGGAGTGGCGCGCGCCTCCGAGAAACGTTGGGCCGCAACCACGGTGGCTTCGGTCTATTGGCTGTTCTGGGCCGGCATGGGCTGGATTCTGCCGCTATTCCCCGCGGAGGCGAAACTGGGCCCGGTCTATCACCAAGTGACCCAATTCGTGCCGCCGGAGTTCCCGATGCTGCTGTTCATTCCCGCGCTGGCGCTCGACATTCTGTGGAACCGGACGCGCGATTGGAAGCCGTGGAAACTGGCGGCCGCTTCCGGACTCCTGTTCCTGGGCGTGCTGATCGCGGTGCAATGGCCGTTCTCCGATTTCCTCAATACGGCGGGCGCGCAGAACTGGCTCTTCCACACGAATGTCTACGATTACAACACCCGTCCGACCTCGATCCTGGCGCGCCACGTCTTCGTGAAGCCGGACGCGCCATCCGTCTTCTGGACGGAGATGGCGCTGGCCGCGGTTTTGGGCATCCTGACCACGCGCCTGGGATTCGCCTGGGGCGATTGGATGAAGCGGGTGCGCCGGTAATTCGATGCGCAGATCCTGGGGTCTCCTGCTACTGGCCGCCGTCGCAGCGTGGGCGCACGTCGGCAGCCCGGACGTATTCTACGAAGGCCAAGCCGGACCTTTTCATTTGCTGGTGACCATCCGCACGCCCTCGGTGATTCCCGGAGTGGCGCAAATCGAAGTGCGCAGCGCCATCAACGACGTGAATGTAGTGCACATCGTGCCCACACCGCTCACCGGACCGGGCGCCAAGTTCGCTCCGGTGCCGGATCTGGCGGTGCGTTCGAAAGACGATCCGCAATTCTTCACCGGCTCGCTCTGGATGATGACCTCGGGCTCCTGGCAGGTACGCGTCACAGCGGAGGGCGCTAAGGGTAAGGGCGACCTTTCCGTGCCCGTGCCCGCACTGTCCTCCAGCACGAAAAAGATGCAGGTGCCCATTGGCATGGTGCTGGCGGCGCTGGGATTGCTTCTGCTGGTAGGCGCGGTCTCGATCGTCGGGGCGGGCGTGCGCGAAGGACAATTGGAGCCTGGCGTGACGCCCGATCCGGCGCGCGTGCGGCGTGCGCGCTTCGTGATGGCCGCCACCTTGGTCTTCGTGCTGGCGATGGCCGCGCTCGGGGGACTCTGGTGGAAGAGCGAGGCCGGCGAATACGACAAACACATCTTCAAGCCGCTGCAGATGTCGGCCACGCTGGAAAACGGCGGCCGGCTGGTGCTGCACCTGACCGACCCCGGCTGGGCGCGCTGGCGCAAAGTCGACGATCTGGTCCCCGACCATAATCACCTGATGCACCTCTACGCCATCAGCCTGCCGGATATGGACAAAGTGTGGCACCTGCATCCGGACCGTGTGGAGGCCGGGCTGTTCGCCAGGGATCTGCCGCCTATGCCGGCTGGAAAGTACGTCTTGTATGGCGACATCGTGCACGCCGACGGCTTGCCGGAAACGTTGGTGACGGAAGTAACCTTCCCGGCCATTGCGGGCACGCCACTGGCGGGCGACGACGCAGCCGGAACTGGTCCCGCGATTGCGCAGGCGGATTTCAACCGCACCACCGCGCAACTGCCGGACGGCTCGCGCATGGTCTGGGTGCGGGACGCCGGACCGCTGCATGCCAGGCGCGCCATGTACTTCCGGTTCCGCTTGGAAGACGCCGACGGCCAGCCCGCGCACGATGTGGAACTCTACATGGGCATGCCGGGGCACGCCGCGTTCGTGGACGCGGACCGCACTGTGTTCGCGCACGTGCATCCTTCGGGATCGGTGCCCATGGCTTCGTTGAGCCTTACCCAGAATGCCGGCGACGGGGGCGTTGCGATGGCGGCAATGCCCGGGATGGCCGGCATGGACCACTCCGGCATGACCGTGTCGCTGCCACCCGAGGTGTCTTTCCCTTACGGCTTTCCGAAGCCCGGCGACTATCGCATTTACGTGCAGGTGAAGCGCGGCGGCAAAGTCGAAACCGGGGTCTTCGACGCGCGCGTGGAGAACTAACCGTGCGGCCGCTCAAGGACCAGGCAGTCCTGATTACAGGGGCGGGCCGTGGTATCGGCAAGCGGCTGGCCATCGGGTTTGCGGCGGAGGGCGCGCGCATCGCATTGCTGGCGCGCAGCCAGGCCGAGCTGGATTTGGCAAAGCTGGAGATCGAGCATGCCGGCGGTACCGCGCTGCGCATCCGGTCGGACGTGCGCGACTATGAGCAAATGAGCGCGGCGGTGGAGCGCATGCGCGCGGTTTTCGGCGGTGTGCATGTATTGATCGCGGCGGCCGCCATTCAGGGGCCCATCGGACCGCTGGTGGATTTGAAGCCGCGCGCCTGGGCCGAAACCGTCGAAACCAATCTGATGGGAACCATGCACGCCTGCCGCGCGGTATTGCCGCAGATGATCGACAGGCGGCGCGGCAAGATCGTGGTGATCGGCGGCGGCGGCGCAGCCTCGGGGCGTCCGCGATTTTCGGCCTATGCGGCTTCCAAAGCCGCGGTGGTGCGCTTCGTGGAGACCCTGGCCGAAGAGGTGCGCGACTATAACGTGCAGGTGAACTGCATGGCTCCCGGCGGCACTTACACGCACATGACGGATGAGATCCTGCATTCCGGCGAGCGCGCCGGCAGCAAGGAGATCGAGGAAGCCGAGGATGTGCGGCTCACCGGCGGCACGCATCCCGAAAAACAGATTCACCTCGCTCTGTTTTTGGCCTCCGAGCGCTCCAATCACATCAGCGGCAAGCTGATTCACGTCAACGACGATTGGAAGCGCCTGGAGCGCGAGAACATGAACCCGGAATCCTACACCCTCCGCCGCTTTTCAAAAGTGTAGTGCGACAGGCGCAACTCCCGGAGAGCCACTGTGTAAGTTACTGAACAACCTTGTGGAAGGTCGGGTTTTAGCTCCACTTCGTACAATTTAGTACAATGCATCAGTGGCTTCTAAACTGTCCTTATTAATATTGCTGGTCCCGGCGCTGCTATCCGCAGCCGCCGTCGAAGGCATAGTGAAGGACCCCAGCGGCGCCGCCATCCCAGGCGCCGGCGTGATCCTGAAGAATTCCGAGACCGCGCTGTCCGAAAACGCGCTAACCGATAACCAGGGACACTTCGCGTTTGCCGACGTGGCGCCGGGTAAGTACACCATAACTATCCAACACGATGGCTTTGAAGACTCCGAAAAGTCCATCGACGTCGCCGACGCTCCCGTAACTCTGGCGCTCACTCTGAAGATTGCCGCGCAGCAGACGGCGGTTGAAGTCGGCGGCAAACGCTCCGCATTTGCGAATTCGGATCCGAATTACGTCGCGTTGCGCAACGCCAATCCCGGCGCCTCATTCCGCGTCGCCAACCTCATCATTCAGCGAGATAACGCCAAATTCACGTTCACCGCGGGGCAATTCAACTTTCTGCCTCCCGTGCTCGGCCGCGTAGCAGGCGGCGTCTTCACCGGCGAAGGCACGTTTCACTTGACTCCCGCCATTCCATTCGAGCGGAGCTACTTGCGCCAGATATCCGGCGGTGAGACGGTGGAAGAGTCCTTCCGTTCGGTGGTGTTCTGGTTCACCGACGATACCTTCGACGAGATCAAGCGCCAGGCGCAGGCCACCGATGACGCGTCCCAGGCAGGCGGAGCGTGGCACGAATTCAGGAACCGCGCCCGCCGCCGCACGGAAACGCCGCGCAGCATGCTGGAATTCATGCTGCAGGATGAAGACATTCCGAACCACGAAGCCGAGATGCTGGGCGAGCTCTACAACCGGAATGAGGCGGGATCGTTTCGCGCATTTATTCATGGCAACAAACATTCCGATCTGCGCTTCTTCATCAATCCGCGCGGCGCGATGTCCTATATGCCTTCTCCGGAGGAGGTGGCGCTGGTCAATTTCGATCCGGGCGGCACGGAGGACGGCATCTGGTATCTTACGCATTTTGCCGCGGAGTGGAAGGCCGGCACCGCGCGTTCCACGGAGAATCGCCACACGGTGGCGGCCGAGCACTATCGTATCGAGACGGCCATCGGCAAGAACGATCACTTGTCCGCGACGTGCGTGGTGCAACTGAAGGCGAAGCTCGCGGGGGTGCGCGTCGTAGGCTTCGGCCTATTGCCCAGGCTACGCGTCACGCGCGTTACTTACAAAGACAAGGAAATCTCGTTCGTTCAGGAAAGCCGTAAGGAAGACGGCTCATTTTACGCGATCATGCCGGAAGGGATGGCCGAGGGCCAGAGTTACAGCATCGGGATTGAATATGAGGGCGACAAAGTCGTCGAAAAGGAAGGTTCCGGCAATTTTTCGGTGGGAGCCCGCACGAGCTGGTATCCCAGCTTGAACACATTCGCCGACCGTGCGACTTATGACCTGACCTTCAAAGTACCCAAACAATATACCTTGATCGGCGTTGGCAAGCTGGAGAAGGAATGGAAAGAGGACGAGTACGCGGCGTCGCACTGGGTCTCCGACGTTCCCATGGCCGTGGCGGGCTTTAACTACGGTCTGTTCAAGAAGAAGTCGGTCTATGACGAAAAGTCGCACTACCAGATCGAGGCTTATGCCACCAGCGAGGTGCCCGACTTTCTGCGGCACCACAATGTCAACCTGATGCCAACCAACCCATACGATCGCCGTCAGCAGTCGCAAGAGCAAAACCTAAGCCCCAGCGCCATGGCCGAGAGTACTATGATCGACGCCCAAAACGCCATCCGCTTGTTCCAGGTTTGGTTCGGAGACGCGCCCTATGGGCGGATCGCGATCACGCAGCAACCGGCTTTCAATTTTGGCCAATCGTGGCCCACGCTGGTCTATCTGCCGGTGAGCGCGTTCCTGGACAGCACGCAACGATGGATGCTGATGGGCGGCAACGCCTTCCGATTTGCGGACTTCATCCAGGAAGTCACGCCGCACGAAGTGTCGCACCAATGGTGGGGCCACATGGTGGGCTGGGCGTCCTATCACGACCAATGGCTGTCGGAAGGCTTCGCGGATTTCTCCGCCGGCCTGTTCCTGCAACAAACCGATCCCAAGCCCGACAAGTTCCTGAAGTACTGGGAACGCGCGCAGGAAACGATTATGGCGAAGAACAGTTTCGGATTTCGCCCTAACGATGCCGGCCCTCTTTGGACCGGTATCCGGCTTAACACGTTCAAGACCGGCAACGCTTACAGCCGCCTGATTTATCCGAAAGGAGGCTTCGCGCTGCATATGTTGCGTTACCTGATGTACGATCGCGACACTGGCGATAAAGACTTCATCGCCATGATGCACGACTTCGTAGCGACCTATATGAACCAGAACGCTTCTACGGAGTCGTTCAAATCCATCGTCGAGAAACATATAAAACCGTCGCTCGATCTGGAACGAAATGGCAAGATGGACTGGTTTTTCCGCCAATGGGTTTACGGCACGGAAGTTCCCAGCTACCGCATGGAGTATTCGCTCGCGCCGGAGCCGGACGGCAAGTTCCTATTTACCGCGAAAGTCACCCAGAGCGGGGTATCTTCCAAGTTCGTGATGGGGGTGCCGATCTACTTCGACTTCGACGGACATGTGGTCCGCGCGGGCGAAGTGGCGCTTCTTGGAAATATGACTTCAAACGAGGTTAAGGTCCGCCTGCCCAAGAAGCCCAAACGTGTCCTGCTGAATGCCAATCACGATGTGCTGGCCGCCGAAATAGTCGTCAAGGCGATGTGAGAGCCATGCTTACCAGAAGAGAGTTACTCCAACTGGCGGCCGTATCGCCGGCCGTCGCCGCCGCGGGCAACCCCGCCGCTCTCTCCGTCTTCGACTATTCTCAAGTGGAACTCCTCGACAGCCCCCTGCGCCGCCAGTTCGACGCGAACCACGGCTTCTTCCTGCACATGGACGACGACCGGATGTTGAAGATCTACCGGCAGCGGGTCGGCATGTCCGCTCCGGGGGCCGACATGGGAGGCTGGTATGACGACTTCTGCCCTGGCGCGCACTTTGGGCAATATATGTCGGCCCTGGCTCGATTCGCCGGCGCGACCGGCTCCGAGGCGACGCGCGCCAAGGTAAAGCGTCTGGTGCGCGGCTACGCCGAAACACTGGACCCGTCCGGCAAGTTCTTCGTGGATCTACGCTATCCGGGTTATACCTACGACAAACTCGTGTGCGGGCTAATCGATGCGCACGCATATGCCGGCGCCGCTACCGCGCTCGACGTTCTCGCCCAGACTACCCGCGCCGCTCTCCCGCACATGGCGGACCGGGCTTTGACTTCCGAGGAGATGCATCGGCGTCCTCACAAAGACGAAACTTACACCTGGGACGAGACCTACACGTTCGCCGAGAATCTATTTCTAGCTTATGAGCGTACCGGCGACCGGAAGTATTACGACTTAGGCAAGCGGTACTTGTTGGACGAGGGGTTCTTCGATCCGCTGGCCGAGGGCCGGAACGTTCTGGCTGGGCTCCACGCTTATAGTCACGTCAACGCGCTCAGCTCTGGCATTCAGGGATACCTGAAGCTGGGAGACACGAGGTATTTCCAGGCGGTGCGCAATGCCGTGGATATGATCCTGAAAGATCAGAGCTACGCGACCGGCGGCTGGGGGCCAAATGAGGCCTTCGTGCAACCGGGTAAGGGCGAACTGGGCGACAGCCTGCGCACCACTCACCGGCATTTCGAGTCGGGGTGCGGCGCTTACGCGCATTTCAAGATAATGCGGTATCTGTTGGCGCTTACGCGCGAGTCGCGCTATGGCGACAGCATGGAGCGCGTGCTCTATAACGTGGCCCTGGGAATCCAGCCGATCCTGGAGGATGGCTCGACGTTTTACTACTCCGACTATCATGCCTCGGCGCGAAAGAGCTATGATCGCATCATCCCGGACGCACAGTATCGCTGGGACAAGGACGACAAGTGGCCGTGTTGCTCCGGAACCTTTCCGCAGCTTACTGCGGATTACGGAATCAGTTCCTATCTGCGGGCGCGGGATGGCATCTATGTCAATCTCTACCTCCCATCGCGTGTCAGTTGGAAGCAAGGCGAAACACGCTGCTCGATCTTGCAAGAGACGGACTATCCGACCGGCAACGGCGTCACACTTACCATGACCGCACAGCCATCCAACGACTTTACCGTCTATCTACGAATCCCCGCGTGGGCCGGAAAGGGAACCACCGTCTCCGTGAGCGGCCAACGTGTCCGCGCGGAAATTGTGCCGGGCTTTTTCCCGGTGCGCCGGCAGTGGAAAACCGGCGATAAGATCGAAATCGAGATCGACCAAACCGTGCGTTACGAGCCTGTCGACGCGCAGCACCCCAGTCAGGTCGCGGTGCTGCGCGGGCCGCAGGTAATGTTCGCCCTTAGGGATACCCAGCCGAGGCTGTCGCGCAGCCAGTTGACCTCGATGAAGATTGAAAAGGCGCACGGCGACGATTGGGTCGCACGGACCGACACGGGCGACATCCGGCTGCGCGCATTCGGCTCCGTCCGCGATGAGGTATATCAGACCTATTGGGATTCGCCGGTGGTATAGCGGTGTAGGGTCGCGGCAACTGCGACCACGAGGTCGAAACATGAGAACCGAGTTGCTCCATAGGTATAAAGAGGAGTGGAATGCGTTGCGGCAGCTCACAGGGTCGTGGTATTTGGGCAGGAGACGAATGATTGGTGGGGTGTATTTCCGCACGACGGTGGGGTAGATCATATGCTGAATGCCTGCCAGAAGTTTTACACGGGACGCGAGTGCTTTTCCCGCCGGGGACAATTCTGGAAACTTGAGCCCTCTGGAAAGGCCATGGCGGTCGCGTGGGATAATTTGATTAAGATCGGCAAAGCAAACGGCAAAGGTATGCCAAATACGGCCATTCTAGATTGGGAGGACCGATGGTTCGGTGTCGTCTCTTTCGAAGTGTTAAGTCCGGCTACCGGCTAGTTCCATAAGGAAGTATGACCCCGATTATTTGTGGCGCCATGGGTTTTACGAAAGCTTGACCGAAATCATCGACGCCATTGGTTTCTGACGACGCCGCTGGTGGGTCGAGGAGCGCCACTTCCAGCGAGCCTCAGTGCGATGATTGTTCGGCTTGCAGCGCAAGTCTCTCGGGTTCCAGATCCGTCCGGTTGCAAAGGACGACAATCGTCAGCCGCTCTCCGGTAAACCGCTCGATCACCGTACGGAATCCCATCGTCCCTCCGGTATGCCACATGCGCGGACGGCCCTCGAACGGGTCCAGGAACCATCCGAATCCGTACGCTACCGGTTTGCCGGGGTGGAGGTTATCGTCGTTGGGAGTTGCTGGCCAGTGCGGCTCGCTTCCGTCGTTCAGCTTGACAGGGATCAGCGCCGGACGCATCTCCTCCTCGCTCAGCAGCGCGTGACTGTCGAGCGCGCGGTCCCACTCCGCCAGATCCTCCAAATTCGAGTAGATGCCGCCATCGCCCAAAGTCGCCGATGTCGCGCTCTGGTCGGTCTCCACGAACTGGCCACCCTCCCTGGTGTGCCCGTAAGCGCGATTGGGGACCGTGTTTTTCCCCTCGACATAATCCAGCGAGTGACTCATATTCAGCGGTTGAAAGATACGCTCGTGCAAGAACTGCCCGAACGGCTTTCCGGAAACCCTCGCGACAATCAACCCCAGCACGACGTACCCCGAGTTGCTGTAAGACCAACTGGCCCCCGGTGCAAACTTACCGGCGGTCTGCTGTTTGAGCAGGCCCAGCACTTCCTCGTCCTTAATCCGGTGCGCAGCGGTCCAGGTGTCGCCCTTCATCAGGTCTTCATAGTCCGGCAGTCCCGAAGTGTGGGCCAACAGGTGGCGCAAAGTGATGGCCTGGCCGTATGCCGGGAACTCGGGAAAGATTTCGGTCAGCCGCTCGTCGTACCGCAGCTTGCCGTCATGCACCAGTAGCGAAATCGCCATCGCCGTGAACTGTTTGGTAAAGGATGCCAGCCGGAAATTTGTCCTGGCGTCAATGCGGGTCAGTGTTCGCAGGTCGCGCACGCCATAGCCACGCGTGAAGACACTGCGCCCGTTCTGCCGCACCAGGACTCCGATGCCCGGCGATTTCGCGTCCGCCAAAGGCGCGAAGATGGCATCGATATCGCCGGCAGACGCAACGCCCGCGCCCACCGCCAGAGCCAGCAGAAGAGTTACTCTCACAAACTCGCCACCAGCTTAGCCAGCAGCGCGGTACGGTCCGCAATGCGATCCACCAGGATGCTCTCGTTCAGCGCGTGCGCGCCTTCTCCCACCGCGCCCAAACCATCGAGCGTGGGCACGCCCAGGGCCGCGGTGAAATTGCCGTCCGATCCGCCGCCGACCGCCGATTCTTCCAAATCCACGCCCATCTCGCGCGCCAACGCCCGCGCCTTGCGGAACAGTTGCACGACGGCGGGCGAGCGCTCCAGCGGCGGCCGGTTCAATCCCCCGGCGACCTCGATTGTGCAACGCCTATCCACCGGCCGAAGCGCGCGGAACCTGCGCTCGAGCGCCGCCGCGTCCTTCAGCCGTGGAGCGCGCATATCCACCTCCACCCTGGCTTCCGCCGCCACCACATTCACGCGTGTGCCGCCCGAAATCACGCCGGGATTCACCGTGATACCCCGCCGCAGATCCGTGAAACCCGCGACCTTCCCGATCTGCCGCGCGAGTTCCAGCACCGCGCTGGCGCCCCCCGCGAAATCCAGCCCGGAATGCGTGGCCTTGCCCCGCACCGTCACCGTGTAATCGCCGATGCCCTTGCGCGCGGTCTTCAGCTTGCCTTCCAATCCGGTGCCCGGCTCCAATACCAGCACGGCTTTGCTGCGTTTCGCATTCTTCTCCGTCAGCGCGCGCGACGACTCGCTGCCGACTTCTTCGTCGGAATTGATTTGCATCGCCACCTTGTGCGCCACGGGCATCTCCAGATCGCGCAGGATACGCATGGCGAAGATGAAAAACGCGATGCCGGCTTTCATATCGAGCACCCCCGGACCCCACAGCCGGCCGTCCTTCCGCCGAAAAGGCATGGACGCCAGCGTGCCCAGCGGCCACACCGTATCCGAGTGGCCCAGCGCCAGAATCTGGCCTTGTTTCTTCTTCCCGAACAGATCGAACTCATAGACCACGTGCCGTCCGAAACGTCCGCCGGGGACGGTCTTGACGCGGGCGAAAGAAGGCGCGACATCCCCCAGCAGGTCCACGAAGCGGTTGACCGCCGCCGGATCGTCGCTGGGCGATTCGCATTCCACCATTTCCCGGATCAGAGCCACGATCTGTTTCTGCCGGGAGCGTGCCTCAAAGAGAAAAGAATCCACGGCTGTTATAATAACTGCTTCCATGCCCGTTTTGGATATCAACGAAATCCGCGACATCCTGCCACACCGCTATCCCATGCTGCTGGTCGATCGAATCGTCGAACTGGAGGCGGAGCGGATCGTGGGCATCAAGTGCGTCACGCAGAACGAACCCTTTTTTCAGGGCCATTTTCCGGGCTTCCCGGTGATGCCGGGCGTGCTCATCGTGGAAGCGCTGGCGCAGACCGCCGGGGTGCTGGTGCTCAAACACGTCCCGGATCGCCACCGCAAGCTGGTGCTGCTGGCTTCCATCACCAGCGCCAAGTTTCGCCGGCCCGTGGTGCCCGGCGACACGCTTCGCCTGGAGATGAAGATCGTCAAACGCAAGGCCAGCGTCGCCGTCATGAGCGGCAGCGCGACCGTCGACGGCCTGGTAGTGGCCGAGGCGGAGATGATGTGCAAGCTGGCCGACAAGGAAGAAGCGGGAGCGCTTTCCTGAGCGATGCCCGTTCATCCCACCGCGATCGTCTCGCCCGCGGCGCGCATCGCCGACAGCGCCGAGATCGGTCCGTATTCGATTGTCGGCGGCGAGGTCGAGATCGGCGCCCGCACGCGCGTCATGGCGCATGTCTACATGGAAGGGCCGCTACGCATCGGCGAAGACAACGTCTTTTTTCCGTACAGCACGGTCGGCGTGGTTTCGCAGGACCTGAAATATCGCGGCGAGCGCGCTGAAACGCGCATCGGAAACCGCAACAAGATCCGGGAATTCGTCACCATCCATCGCGGCACGGAAGGCGGCGGGGCGATCACCGGCATCGGCGACGACAACCTGCTGATGGCGTACGTGCACGTGGCGCACGATGCGCATGTGGGTAACCGCGTGGTGCTGGCCAACGCCGTCACTCTGGGCGGACATGTGACGGTAGGCGATTGGGTGGTGATCGGAGCTTCCACGGGCGTGCACCAGTTCTGCCGCGTGGGCCGCCACTCTATTATTGGCGGATACAGCGTGGTAACCCAGGATGTGCTGCCGTTTTCCAATACCGTGAGCGAGCGCGGGATCAAAGTATTCGGCGCCAACCATACCGGCTTGGAGCGCCGCGGATTCGAGCGCGCCACCATCGAGAAGCTGCAGACGGCATTCCGGCTGTTGACGCGCGCCGGCTTGAATACTTCACAGGCGGCGGCACGGATCCGCGCCGAAATTCCCGAGTGCCCCGAAGTGGAAGAGTTGCTGGTATTCGTCGGCGATTCCAAACGCGGAGTAATCAAATAGTGGGGCAGGCTCGCAGCCTGCGGCGGCCTCGCAGGCCGCCCTGTGCGACATGAAATACGGTCTGATCGCCGGTAACGGCCGCTTTCCGCTCCTCGCGCTGGAAAACGCCAGCCGCCTGGGACACGAGGTCGTGGTATTGGCTATCCAGGAGGAAGCCGCGCCGGAAGTCGCGCGCCTGGCGGCCAAGTGCCACTGGCTCTCCCTGGGTCAGCTTAGCCGGCTAATCGAAATCCTCAAAGAGGAAGGCATCCGCGAAGTGGTGATGGCCGGGCAAGTGAAGCATACCAAAATCTTCTCCTCCATCCGGCCCGATTGGCGGCTGCTCAAGCTGCTGGCGTCGCTGCCCTCAAAGAATACCGACGGGCTGATCGGCGCCGTGGCGCAAGTGCTGGCCGATGAGGGAATTCAGCTTCGCGATTCCACCGCGCTGCTGAAGCCGCTGCTGGCCGATAGCGGCGCGATGACCCGGCGCAAGCCGGATTCCCGCGAGGAAGCGGACATGGCCTACGGCCGCAAAGTGGCGGCGGCGTTGGCCGGCTTCGACGTGGGCCAGAGCGTGGCCATCTGCGAGCGGGCTTGCGTGGCGCTCGAAGCCATGGAAGGCACCGACGCCCTGCTGCGGCGCGCGGCCAGCCTGGTGAACGGCCGCCCGTTGACGCTAGTGAAAGTTTCCAATCGCCGGAGGCATTTGCTGTTTGATGTGCCGGTCGCCGGGCTGGACACTATCGCCGTCATGTGCGAAACCGGGACGACCGCGATGGCGGTGGATGCGGGCCGCACGCTGCTGCTGGATCGCGAGGAAATGCTGGCGCGCGCGGATGCGGCGGGGATCGCCATCGTAGGGCAGGCGCCCGATGCATGACGTGGTCCTAGTGGGGCAGGCGCCAAGCCTACGGCGGCCTCGCAGGCCGCCTGCTTCGGACCTTTGCCTGGTGACGCAGGTGACGGATGCATAGAATCGCCGTCGTTGGCGCGGGACAATTCGGACAGAACCATTGCCGCGTGGTCCGCCAATCCACGCGCGCCGAGTTGACCGCGGTGGTGGATATCGATCCCACGCGCGGCACCATAGCCGATTACCGTGAACTGGCTGGTAAAGTCGACGCGGCCATCGTGGCTACACCCACTGGGGCCCACGCGGAGATCGGTTGCTGGTTGCTCGATCGCGATATCGATGTACTGGTGGAGAAGCCCATCGCGCCCGATCTGGAATCCGCCGACCGGCTCATCGCGGCCGCCGAGCGCCACGGACGCATCCTCCAGGTGGGACATCTGGAGCGCTTCAATCCCGCCGTCGTAGCGCTGGAAAGCCGTGTCACTCTGCCGTTGTTCTTCGAGATCCATCGGCTCAGCGTGTTCAGCCCGCGCAGTCTGGATGTGGACGTCATCCTGGACTTGATGATCCACGACATCGATATCGTTCTCAGCCTGACGCGTGCGGAACCGGAGGAAATCCGCGGCGCCGGCGTTTCCATCCTGTCTCCCAAAGTGGACATCGCCAACGTCCGCCTGCAGTTTCCGAACGGCTGCGTGGCCAATCTGACGGCCAGCCGGGTCTCCACGGAGCGCGTCCGCAAACTGCGCCTCTTCCAGCCGCAACAGTATTGCTCGCTCGATTACGCGCGCCCGGAATTGATCGTCTTCTCGGTCGGCGCCGGCCATCAGGTCGCTTTCGAGCCGGTTCCGGTGGCGAAATCCGAGCCGTTGCAGTTACAGTTCGACGCGTTTCTGGATAGCGTAGAAACCCGAAATTCACCGAAAACTTCGGGGATCGCGGCGCGTCAAACATTGCGGATAGCTTTGGCCATTCTTGATAAAATTAAAGAACACTCGGACATAGTCTCTAAGTCGTTGGCAAGCGGATGGAAACTTTAGTTCGTTCCTCGGTGGAAGATCCGGCGGAATTGCATCTGCTAACCAGTTGGGAGCAGGACCGTGGACGTGTCCGCAACGCGCGCCTTCTGTCCGTAGCGGCGCACGCCGCGGCTATCGTCGCGCTGGCCCTGATGCCGCGCAGCCTGATGCAGCCGCCCCGGCGCGTGGAACGAATCACTCCGCTGATCGAGCCGCCCACGGAATTGACCCAGAAGGCGCCCAACAAGGCTCCCATCGCCAAGGAAGTCACGGTGGAGGCGTTGCAGCCGCGTCCCCACATTCAGATTCCGAACTCGCCGCCATCCACCACACGGCCCCAGGCGAAACTCACCGCACCGCCGCAGCCTCCGCCCGCGCCACTGCCGGAGCCGCCGCAGCTTCAGGCCGGCAATCGCGACATGCAGCCGCCGCGGGGGTTGCCAGTGGGCCCGCTTACTCCCCAGGCGCCGCAAATCCAGCAGCAGGAAAAACCCAAGCTGGCATTCGAAACTCCCACTGCCCCGCCGCCGTCGGGCGGAGTAGGCAGAATCACGCGTCCCGATACATCGGTGGCTGGAGCGATCCGGGAACTCACGCATGGCGGCGCGGAAGGCGGGCTGGCGGTGGGCGACGATACCAGCGATGTGGGCGTTGGCGGCGTGGGCAGCGGTCTGAACTTGCCGCCTTCGCCGGGCCGCCAGGCCAGCAGACTCGAGCTGCTCAGCGATCCCAGAGGCGTCGATTTCCGGCCTTACCTGCTGCAGGTGCTGGCGTCCGTCCGCCGGAATTGGTTCGCGGTCTACCCGGAAAGCGCCCGGATGGGACTACGCGGAAAGGTGGAGACGCAATTCGTGATCGCCAAGGACGGCAGCGTGCCGAAACTGGTGATCGTGCTGCATTCCATTCCGGCGCTGGAGCGCGCGGCGGTGGCCGGCATTGACGCCTCTCATCCATTTCCGCCGTTCCCGGCGGATTACTCCGGCGATCGCGTGGTGCTGAAGCTGACGTTCAGCTATAACATGCCGCGCAAATAAGCGGCACGGCCTTCAGCCTGTCCACTGGGAGACTGGCCTTTTGGCGGGGCATCCTGTCGTCCGACTTCTTACTTCCGCCTTTTCGCCATATCTTCCAGGCAGCGCACCACCAGCGCCGTCCAGCCCGTCTGGTGGCTGGCGCCCAGCCCCCGGCCGTTGTCGGCATGGAAGAATTCGTAAAACAGGGTCAGATCCCGCCAGTGCGGATCTTGCGCATAGTGTGGGCAGCATTGCCAGGGCGCGCGGCCGTCTTCTCCGGGTAGGAAGATACGCGCCAGGCGCGACATAATCTCCGCCGCCACTTCTTTCAGGTTCATCATGCGCCCCGAGCCGGTGGGGCACTCCACCCGTAAGTGGTCGCCATAGAAATGGTGATACCGCTCCAGCGCCTCCACAAAAAGATAGTTGATCGGGAACCAGATCGGTCCGCGCCAGTTGGAATTCCCGCCGAAGGTGCCGCTGCTGGATTCGGCCGGTTCATAGTCCACCTGCTGCACCACGCCATCGATTTGCAGGGTGTACGGGTGCCGCTGGTGGAACTTGGAAAGCGAACGAATGCCATGGGGCGAGAGGAATTCGTTCTCATCCAGTATGTATTTCAGCACGCGCAGCAGGCGTCCCAACGACGGGATGGCCAACAGCCGGTGAGTGTGGCCGTCGGAATCGTCCTGCTCCATGTAGGAGATTTGTTGGGTCAGATCCTGGCGGTTCTCCAGGAACCAATCCATGCGCTTGCGGAAGCCCGGCAGGCGGGCGATGTCGTCATACTCGAGCACCGCCACGGCGATCAGCGGTATCAGTCCCACCACGGATCGGATGCGCAGCGGAAGCGTGGTGCCATCCACGCGGAGCTGATCGTAGTAGAAGCCGTCCGCCTCGTCCCACAGCCCGTTGCCGCCCAGCGAGTTCATGGCGCTGGCGATAGCCACGAAGTGCTCGAAGAACTTGGAGGCCACGTCTTCGTATTCCGGATCTTCGCGCGCCAGTTCCAGCGCCATGGACAGCATGGTGAGGCAGTAAGACGCCATCCAGGCGGTGCCGTCGGCCTGTTCCAGTTTCAGATTGCCGGGCAGCGGCCGCGAGCGGTCGAATACGCCGATATTGTCCAGTCCCAGAAATCCGCCGGAAAAGATGTTTTGCCCCTCCACGTCCTTGCGGTTCACCCACCAGGTGAAGTTGATGAGCAGCTTCTGGAACACACGGCCCAGGAAGAAGCGGTCGCGCGCGCCGCGCGGCCCGGTCATCTTATATACGCGCCAGCAGGCCCAGGCATGCACCGGCGGGTTCACGTCGCCGAAGGCAAACTCATACGCCGGAATTTGACCGTTGGGATGCATGTACCACTCGCGCAGCATCAGCACGAGTTGCTCCTTGGCGAAATGCGGATCGAGCTTCGCGAACGGAATCATGTGGAAGGCCAGATCCCACGCGGCGTACCACGGGTATTCCCAGTTGTCCGGCATGGAGACGACGTCGCGGTTGTAGAGATGCTTCCAGTCGCGGTTGCGCCCGCTTGCGCGGCCCGCGGGAGGCGCCGGTTGCGCGGGGTCGCCTTCCAGCCATTGGGCCACGCCGTAGTGAAAGAACTGTTTGGTCCACAGCAGGCCGGCGTAGGCTTGGCGCGCGATGCGCCGCGACACATCGGTATAGCCTTCGCTCAGCCATGTGGCGTAGAATTCGTCGGCCTCGGCCAGCCGCGCGGCGAACACCCGGTCGACATCGAGCGATGGACTGGCGTCATCGGCGGCCAAACGTAAATGGACGGTGGCGCTCGCGCCGGGATCCAATTCCAGGCGGTACAGCGCGGCGGCCTTGGTGCCTTCACCGTGCGGATTTACGCTATCCTTGCGGCCCTCGATCACGTAGCCGTGGAAAGCGTCCTTCACGTACGGAGTGGCGCTCTTGGCGCCGAATACGCGCTCCATGTTGGTCTCATTTTCGGTGAAGAGCAGTTCGCCGGCGCCCGGCGCATCCAGCCGGTACTTGCCGAGTGAAGCGTGCTCCGCGAACACGGAAGCATCGCCTGCGCGGCTGATTTTCGGCTTCGGCCAGTAACCTTCGCCTTCGCGTCCCCACGACCATGTATTCCGGAACCAAAGCGTGGGCAGCAACGCCAGGGCGGCGCGCTCCGGGCCGCGGTTCACCGCACTGATGCGAATCGCGAAATCGTCTGGGCCCGCCTTGGCATATTCGACGTAGATGTCGAAGTAGCGCTGTTCATCGAAAATGCCGGTGTCTTCCAGCTCGAACTCCGGTTGCCCGCGGCCGCGGCGGCGGTTCTCCTCCAATAGCCAGGCATAAGGAAACGGCTGCTGCGGATACTTGTAGAGGGCCTTCATGTAGGAGTGGGTGGGCGTGGAATCCAGGTAGTAGTAGCACTCCTTCACGTCTTCGCCGTGGTTGCCCTCCGGGTTGGTCAGCCCGAAGAGGCGCTCCTTCAGGATGGGGTCGCGGCCGTTCCAGAGGGCCAGCGCGAACGACAGGCGGCATTCGCGGTCGCAGATGCCCAGCAGTCCGTCCTCGCCCCAGCGGTAGGTGCGGCTGCGCGCGTGCTCGTGCGGAAAATATTCCCAACAGGTGCCGTCGGCGGAGTAATCCTCGCGCACGGTGCCCCATTGCCGTTCGGAAAGATACGGTCCCCAGCGCTTCCAGTTTTTCTCGCGGCGCTCGTCCTCCGCCAGGCGCTCCAGTTCCGCGATCACGGCTGGCCCACCTGGGGGACCGCTTCCTTACGGTCGCGGCTCGGTAGAAGGTCGCGGCTCGGCAGGCCGATCGCGATCACGTTCTTGATGCCGCCGGCCTTGCCCATCACCGGATCGTGGAACGCTTCCATGGGATAGCGTCCCGTGATCATGGCACGCAGCTCTTGCGGCCAGCGCGCGGCGAAGACGCCGATATCGCGCACGGCATTGTCGAACGCCTGCGGACCGGCGTTCACCACGCCCAGCACCACCTGGTTTTTCAGTACGAGATTGTACATGATGCGCTCCGTGTCGAATTCAACCGGGGCCTGGTCGCGCGGCACACCGGTGAAAACGTAGATGCCGTTGGAACCCAGATGCTTCAACACTTCGAACGCGAACTGCGGCGCGCCCGCGGCTTCGTAAATCAGGTCGATGTTGCCCACCTGCTCGGCCATCTGCTCGATGCCGGTCTGCTCCGATGAAATATAGCGCGCGCCCACGCCCTCGGCCACGCTGGCCTTCGCATTCGGCTGGGGCGACCGTGAATAGACGTACGTCTCGAAGCCCGCGTTCACCAACACCATGGCGCCCAGCAATCCCACCGGGCCCGATCCCAGCACCACAGCACGCTGCCGGCCACCGTCCCAATGCAGACGCTGCTGAATTTCGCGCACCTCGATCAAGGCCTTCTCCGCAATGGTCAGCGGTTCGACCAGCACGGCCACATCGCGCAACTCACGGGCCACCGGATGCAGGTTGCGGCGATCTTCGACGACGAACTCGGTCATGAATCCGTCGAGGCCCTTAATGCCATGCTCGCGGTAGTTGCCGGTCATGCAGAAATCGTAGTGCCCGGCGCGGCAGGCGGCGCAATCGGCGTCGGAGCAGGGCAGGCGGACGGTGCCGACCACCAGGTCGCCGGCGCGCAGGTCCGCGACGGCGGGTCCGGCTTCCACGACTTCGCCGAGCGATTCATGCCCAAGCACGAACCGATCCGATCCGGACGGCGGCGTGCCGTAGGCAAACGCGCAAATATCCTTGTCGGTGCCGCACACGCCCACCTCCAGCATGCGCAGCTTCACTTCGGTGGGCGCGGCGATGCGCGGCTCGGCGATGTCGACGATGTCGACGGCTTGCCTGGCGGGATAAACGGCTACGGCTTGCATGGCCCGATCCTTGCATTGTATCGTGGCGCAGGCACCCTGCCTGCCGCGCTGACACTCATGTCAGCGCAGCGGCGAGCTTCGCTCGGCTCCACAGGCTAAAGCCTATGCCACCTGGCCCTGCAAAAAGCAGGCGGCCTACGAGGCCGCCGCAGGCTGCGAGCCTGCCCCACGGCAGAATTGCCCGCCCTCCAGTTGGTTTTCTTTATTCGCAGGGCTCGGCGAGCAGTTGCACGCCGGGCACGAACAATCGACTAATAAAATCCTCGTCGCCGGATGGGCAGGTTCCCGCATCCGCCGTGAGTGCCGCGTCGAGGGGCGCCATGGATTTCGCGTAGCGCGCCCACGCGCCGGCCTTGCCAATCGCCAGCAACGCGGGAGTCCCGGCGTGCTGTGTTTCCAGATACCGCAGCGCCGTAAGGATATCCTGCACGCGATTGGCGTCGTCGCTGGCATTGAAGGACGAGATGAACTGCTTCGTCAGATCGCGCGGCGCAACGGCTTTGCCGGTTTGAAATACATCGATCAGCAGCACCGTCTTTCCAGCGCGGATCAGGTCCGCGACGCGCGCATCGCGGTGGGCGGCGTCCGCTCCGTCCGGATCGACAACCAGCGTAGCCGCGCCTGTGCCCGGCAGCCAGATGCCCGGCACGCGATCGCCGCGCCCGGGCCGGCCCAGGGCGATGTTCTCGCCCGCGCTCTCGGCGAGTACCTCGCGCGGCCACTCCGCATGGAACACGTCCAGCATGGCTGCGCGGCGCGCGGCACGGTCCAACGCCGCCATGCGGATTCTGCCGGAAAGCTTCCATTGTTCGAAGAGCTGCGCCTCGGTGAGCGCGCTAGACGGCAGGCTGCGTCCCAGCCAGACCAGCATGTCGCGCAACGGCTCCGCTTCCACATTGTGCTCGGCGACCGGCTGCGCGCCATCCGCGCCCAGCAGCCGCTTGGCCAGAAAGCCGTATACCGCCTCGCGGCTGCTGCGGTTGAAATTATGCAGCGCCTGAAACTGCACCACGGCCACGTTGTCCGGTTGTTTGTAGAGTTCGTAGATGGAGCGGATGGCGGGATACTCGTCGCGCGGCAGATTGCGGGTCCAATCGCCGGTGGCCGAGACCAACAGCAGGGGGCGGGGCGCCAGCATGGCGGCGATCTCGACGTTGGACGTTCCGATGCGCAGCCCCGGCGCATTTTCGCACACGCAGCCGCCCTGCATGATGAAAGACACCATGTTGACCGGCGCGGCGGCCCGCACGCGATCGTCCACCGCCGCCAGCAAAAACGTCTGTGTGGCCCCGCCCGAGGCGCCCGCTACGGCGATCCGCTGGCCGTCCACGCCGGGCAGCGACTCCACAAAATCCAGCGCGCGAATCGAGTTCCACAATTGCAGGCCCAGCGGCGTGAAGCTCCAGAGTTGATATGTGGGACTGCTGAAGCGGTGCTCGGTCTGCAGCGTGTCGTTGTAGCCCACCATGTCGTAGGCGAATGCCACGTATCCCTGGCGGGCGAGGTTGACGCCCAGCGCCGGGCCGGAAAAGTCCGGCGAGTTCTCCAGGCGTCCGTAGTTCCAGTGGCCGTGCGGCGTAAGCACCGCCGGGACCTTGCCCGCGGGATGCAGAGGCCGGTAGAGATTGCCGCCCAGATAGTAGCCGGGCATGGTTTCGAGTGCGACCTTTTCGATAGAATAGCCGTTGCGCTCGATGCGGCCGGAGACTTCGGGATGGAGCGGCGTTTTTTCCGGCAGCGGGTACAGGCCCGCCGCGACCAGGATCTGCCGTTGCAGGTGCGCTTTGTGCGCCTCCCATTCCGGCAGGGTGGCGTAGGCCGGCATGGTGAAATGAAAATCGGTGTGGCGGAGATCGGTGTTGCGGGCGTCGGTGGCGGGAATCTGGGCCGAGAGTCCACAGCATAAGAGTGCGCCTGCGAGAATGATTATGGGCCGCATTGGCATGTTCGGAAGTGCTCATTGTACATCTATCGCTTCCCGGATTGGCGCGTCTAAACTGGAGCTTGGGTGGAGGAAATCGAATGCGCAAGGCGGGACTGTATCTATGCGCGGCTGCCCTATGGACAGCGGTGGGCGGGCAGGCAAAGGACGATTCCGAGGGCCGTCCCGGTTGCGCAAATGAAAACCCCAGGCAGTGTGTGGCCCTGGCCTTGGAAGCCATGGGAGGGCGGGGACGCTTGGAGCAAGTGAAGAGCGTGCGCCTGCGGACCGCCGGCCACACCCTGCTGATGGAACAATCGTACCGGCAGGCGCCGTTCATTGCTTCGTATGAGCGCGGCCAGACGACCTTCGACCTGGCCAACCAGAGAGCCCTCAGCGAGACAAAAGTTACGTGGCCGCAGTCCGAACCGAACCAGCCGGATTTCGAATCGACGTTGGTGGTGGGTCCGGACGGATGCGTAAACCGCACCAAGGACGGCGATAGGCCGGGCTCACTCGGCGGACTGGATGCCGCACGGCAGATGTTAGCTCTCGGGCCGGCGCGCCTTCTGCTGACTGCGTCCGATGCGCCGGACCTGCGCTTCGCGGCGCCGGAGACCGTGCGGTCGACTTCGCATGCGGTGGTGGCTTTTACCTGGCGGAAGGTTCCGGTGCGGGTACTGATCAATCGATATAACCACCTGCCGGATGCCGTCGAGACGATCCAGGAGTTTCACGACTTCTGGTATTTCTGGGGCGATGTGCGCCAGCGCATTTATTTCGATAACTGGAGGCTGTTCCAGGGCATCGCTTTCCCTACCAACCTGGTGGAGGAACGCAACGGCGAGGTCTGGAGCTCCACACAGGCGCTGAGCGTGGAGTTCAACGTTGCGGCGGAGGACAAGACGTTTGCCATGGACGCCAAAGTTGCGAAAGTAAGCGCGTCATCGCATGGTTGGAGCCGGCCGTTTCACGCCGGAAAGGCTACGACGTTGGCGCCGGGCGTGGATCTGTTCGAAGGCGCTTGGAATTCGACGGTGGTCAAGCAAACCGATGGCATCGTCATTCTGGAAGCGCCGATTTCGGAGTTATATACGCAGGGCGTGATTGAGGAAGCCAGGAAGCGTTATCCGGATCTGCCTGTTAAGGCGGTGTTGTCGACCTCGGATTCATGGCCGCATGTGGGAGGCGTGCGATTTGCCGTGGCGCAGGGCCTTCCCGTCTACATTCTGGATTTGAACCGGCCGCTGCTCGATAAGATGATCGGCGCTCCGCATCGGTTGGATCCCGATGCGCTCGAGAACGCGAAAGGTGCGAAGAGTCCGCGCTGGAGAATTGTCACGGGAAAGGAAGAGGTTGGCAGCGGCGAGAATCGCATGGAGCTTTATCCCTTGCTCGGCGCGGCCACCGAGCGGCAGTATATGGTCTACTTCCCGGAGGCGCGGTTGCTTTATGCCAGCGATACCTTGGCGTTGAATGAGGACGGCAGCTTATACGATCCCGAATTGATGCATGAAGTCGCGCAGGCGGTCGAGCGGGCGGGCCTGAAGGTAGACGCGGTATTCGCCATGCATCAGGGGCCTATGCCGTGGGAGAAGGTGGTGGCGCTGGTTGAGAAGTAACAGCCGCGCTGAGATTGCGGTAGTGGGTCAATTTGCTTTTGGAGGGCGGGCAATTCTGCCCGCAGCCGGCTTTCAGCCGGCTTGGCGGCCGCGCCGCCGTTACAGCGTCGCGGGAGGAGCGCAGTGTGGACAAGGCAAACCGGTGGAAATGCATAGTCATTCTATTTTGCGTCGGGACGGTGTCCCGGTCGCCTGCACAGACCTTTACGATCCTGGCGACTTTCACCGGCACAAACGGCGCCAGCTTTGCACAGGGATCTCTCGCGCAGGGTCCTGACGGCAGCTTCTTCGGGACAACCGCGGCAGGCGGGGCGAACGGGTATGGCACGGTCTTTCGGATCACGCCGAGCGGCGCGCTGACGACCCTGTACAGTTTCAATTCGGCCGATGGCGCCGACCCTCAAGCCAGCGTAATTTTAGGTGTCGATGGAAATCTTTACGGAACCACCGACCAGGGTGGCGCCAACGGCGACGGCACCATCTTTAAGATCACGCAAGGGGGGACGCTAACCGTGTTGCACAGCTTCGATGGAACCGACGGCGCGCAGATCTTCGCCGGGCTGGTTCAAGCCGCGAATGGAAGCTTCTACGGGACAACCGCATCGGGCGGAGCGTACGGCGATGGCACGATCTTCAAAATCACCCCAGCCGGCGCCCTCACTACTTTGCAGAGCTTCGACTCCAGCGCGGAGGAATATCCCTACACGCCGTTGATTCAAGTGCCCGGCGGGGATCTCTACGGCACCACATCCGGTGGGTATCCCAGCAACGGCACCATATTCAAAATCACTCCGGCTGGCGCTCTGACGGTAATCCATCGATTCGACTTCACCGATGGCTCTAATCCCAGCGGGCTGATTCAGGCCACTGACGGAAACTTCTACGGGACCACCCTATTGGGCGGCTCCAACCACGGTGGCACTATTTTTGAGCTTACCCCAGAGGGCAAACTGACGACGTTGTACAACTTCCAGGGCTATCTGGACGGATCCAGCCCAACAGGGCTGATACAGGCCAACGATGGGAACTTTTACGGGACAAACTACAATGGTGGCGGATACGGCCTTGGCACGATTTACGAATTCACGCCAGGCGGGACGCCCAACACTCTGTATAATTTCTCGTTGAGCGACGGGTTTACTTCCGGGGGCCTCGTGCAAGGCACCGACGGCATTCTCTACGGCGCCACGCTTGACGGCGGAGGCGCATGCTTCTGCGGCAATGTATTCAGCCTGTCGGTTGGGCTGGGGCCGTTCGTGAAAACACTGCCTGGCGCCGGCAAGGTGGGAGCGGCGATTAAGATTCTGGGAACGAATCTAACGGGCGCAAGCAGCGTCACATTCGGCGGCATTCCGGCGCATTTCACGGTAGCTTCGCCAACCGTGATCGCAACGGCAGTGCCTGCCGGGGCGGCTACCGGGAATGTTCAGGTGACCACGCCGAGCGGCACCCTCGTGAGCAATGTGCCCTTCCGGGTCATGCGGTGACGTCCGATCGCGGGACAACCCTTCAATAGCCCTTTTGCTTATCCACCACGTTCACCAACTGCTCGCCCTTCACGAAATGCGCGATATTTTCCTTGAACAGCTCCATCTGCCGCCCGTTGACATTATCGGACTGGCCTGCGATATGCGGCGTGATCACCACGTTGTCGAATTTCCAGAGCGCGTGGCCCTTGGGCAGCGGCTCCGGGTTCGTCACATCCAAGCCGGCGCCAGCCAGTCTGCGGCTGTCCAGCGCTTTCACCAACGAATCCGTGTTGTAGACCTTGCCGCGGGAGACGGCGATGAAGTAGGCGCCCTCTTCATCAGCTCGAACTGGCGCGGCCCGATCATGCCCTCGCTCTTGGGAGTATGCGGCGCGGAGATGAACACCACGTCGGGCAGCGGCAGGACGGTATCGATCTGTTCCGGATAGACCATCCGGCTGACATATGGACTCAAGGGCATGTCTTTGGGGTCCACGCCGATCACGGTCATGCCGAAGGCGTGCGCGCGTTGCGCGATTTGCGATCCGATGCCACCTACGCCGACGATCACGGCCGTCTTGCCGCGCAGTTCGACAGGATGAAAGCCGCCCCGCTGCCACTCTTCGCTGGGGCGCGTGGGGATGATGCGGTTCAGCTCGCGCGTCAGGGACAACAGCAAGGCGAAGGCGTGATCGGCAATTTCGGGGCCCATCAGGATCTTGCAGTTGGTGAGCACAACGCCGCTCGATTGGAACTCCGGGAAGAGGTAGTTTTCGACGCCCGCGCTATAGACCTGGGCCCACTTCAGCTTGTGGGCCGCGTGCAGGATTTCAGGAGTCATGGCGCCCAAGATGGCGTCCGCATCGGCCACTTCGCCCAGCAAGGAGGATTCGTCCACGGACACGATGCGGGCGTCCGGGGAAACGCTTTGCAACTCGGCGATGTGTTCCGGGGGCACGCCCAGGACTACTATTTTGCGGGTTTCGGCGGGTACCAGGGAGGCGCAGAGCAGCGCACAGCCCAGAATATACTTTTTCACGGTGATGCCTCCTTCCGGATTGGGGGCATTGTAGCAGGGTGGCCGGGTGGTTATTAGCCGATTTGGGGAAGCCGCTCCCTCACGGTCGCGGCTCGGTAACGGTCGCGGCTCGGTAACGGTCGCGGCTCGGTAACGATCGCGCGTAACGGTCGCTCGGTGACGGTTGGGCCGATCTCGCAGGGCTTAACCGAGCCGCGACCGTGAGGGAGCGGTTTCTTTCACCGGAACATCCCAAAGCCGCTAAACCCGGGTGGGCGGGCTGCGGCACACCGTCCGTTTCTTGTTGTAACCTAGGTATTTGCCGGTACGCCTTAACACGCGGGAGCCCAGGTGCTTCCATGCCGGCCGGTTCGGGGCCGCATGCTAGTCGATTTTGAGATCATCAAACGCGCACAGGCGGGCAACGCCGCGGCGTTCAATGAAATCGTGCTGGCATACCGGAAACGGACTTTGGGGACGATTGCGCGCCTGATTTCGCGGCCGGAAGATGTTGAGGATGTGGGCCAGGAGGTATTCCTGCGATTGTATTTTTCGCTGGACCAACTCCGCACGGCGGAGGTCTTTGAACCGTGGTTGTACCGGCTGACGGTGAATGCGGCTTATGATTATCTGCGGAAGCAGCGCCGGCGCATGGAATCGCGCATGTCGGATCTTTCCGAACAGCAAGTGATGCTGGCCGACGCGATGGCCGGCGGGCGGGTGGATCACGACGTCCGGCAGCGCAAGCAGATCTCGGAGGCCGTGGACGCCATGTTGAGTGCGGTTTCGGAAGCCGATCGCATTCTGCTGACGCTGAAGGAAGTAGAGGGGCTTTCGTTGAAGGAGCTTGAAAAAATCTATCGCGTCAAAGAGAATGCTCTTAAGGTGCGGTTGTTCCGGGCCCGGCAGCGGGTCTTGAAGGCGTTCGGAGAAGCCGGCCACGAACCGAGTGCGAAAGGTGCGGCGAAAGCCGAAATATAGAAGTATGAACTGGACAAACCGAGGCAACGAGAACGCAGCATTGGACGCGTTGTTCCGGGCCTACCGGGATGCCTGTCCGGATCCCGATGTGTCCGCCAACTTCATGCCCGAACTTTGGAGGCGCATTGAGGAGCGCCAGCGGTCCGTGTTTTTCATGGGACGCTGGGCGCGCGCGCTGGTGACGGCGGCCGCCGTGCTATCGCTGGGGATGGCGGCGTACCTGTATATCCCGCACGGACGCACTTCGGTGTTCTCCGTGGAGAGCTACGTGGAGGCGCTGGCCGCCGGACACGCACTGGACGCCCCGGATCTGCCGGAATCGGTTTCGGACGAACTCTAATGCGCCGGTCCAACTTAGCTACGCTGGTGTACCTGCTGGTGGTTTTTGCCAGCGGCGCCGTGGTGGGCGGATTTGCCAATCGCCTCTACATGGCGAAAACAGTGAGCGCCGTTACCGCGAACGCTCCGCCGAGCCACGCCGAGCTCAACAAACAGTACATCCAGGACATGCGCGGCCGTTTGCATTTGACCGACCCGCAGATCGCCGAGTTGCGGCAGATCATGGACGCCACCGACCAGCGCATGCACGAGATGCACAAAAGCATTAAGGAAGAGCACATTCGGAAGGTGGTTGCCATGTTGGACGATAGCCAGAAAGCCGAATATGCCAAGCTCCGTGCGGAGCGCGAAGCAAAACGCCGCCAGCAGGAACAGAACAAGAAATAAGCTTCTTGCCGCCTAAAAAGCGGCTGCGGCCAAGATGGGCCGCCCTACAAGATCAGGCTACCGGCTGAGCCTTCTTTGCGCCCCGGCTTTCCTTGTACTTCTTCTCGAACCGCTCGATACGTCCGGCGGTATCCATCAGCTTTTGCTTGCCTGTATAGAACGGGTGGCAGTGGGAGCAAATTTCCACGCGGATGTCGCCTTTGTGGGTGGAGCGGGTCTTGAACGTGTGGCCACACGCACAGATGACGTTGATTTCGCTGTAAGCGGGATGAATACCGGCCTTCATTTGTAACGGGATCCTTTCGAGATTTCCAGTATAGCAAAAAAGCACAAACCCCCGAGGGTGCGCGGACAACACACGCACCATCGGGGGTCAAAGGTAGCCTACTAAATTAAAACCTGAGGCTTGGCATGCAACGCGAGAGGCAGCCGGTCCACAGGAACATGGCCTCGCCACTGGACGAAGCCGGCTACATCAGAACGGTCGACTCAACAGTCGGCCACCTCGCGCGGTCTACTGTCATTCATTATTCTGGACCACCTCCTTTTTCAGTGATATTTTTATCCTATAATCGAGATGTAATTTTGTCAAATGTTTTCTTGCGCCACGCCACCGATAGAGGCTAGGCGACTGTAAGCCGCTACAAATTGCGGTTTAAGTACCGGCACATCACCATGCCGTCGAGGATGTTGAAGGGGAACTGCCCGGTGGTGTAGTGCCCGCAGGGCAACGTGAAAACTTCGTGCGGAAGCTGGCGGCTGCGGAAATACTCTAGCACCTGCTGGGAATAGACGGGCAGGAATGTGGAATCGTGCCGCGCCCAGATCAACAGGCTCTTCAAGTCGCGGCCGCGCAACCGGTCGAGGTAGGCGGCGGGGCTGATCACGGACCAATAATCGCGCAATTGATCCTGGGTGACCTGGCCGGCTAAGCCCTTGCGGATGTGCTCGGTAGAGAGACCCGTCCAGATCACGTCGGAGAAGTACATGGAGACGTGGTTGAACACGCCGGTGGAAATGCGCGGGTCGTGCGCGGCGGCGATGAAGGCGATGCAGGATCCCAGGCTGGTGCCCAGGATTCCGAGGCGCTGGTAGCCCTGCTGCCGGAGCCAGTCCAGGCAGGCGCGCGCATCGATCACGGATTGGCGCCCGGCGTGGATGGTGCGGCCCAGGTTGCTCGAAACATGATAATCGGCGCGGTGCAACTCGGGTGGCATGCGCGGGCCGTGATACGCCAGGTTCATCCGCAACGCCGTGATTCCGAATCGGTTCAGCAGCCTGCACAATCCCTGATGGCTTTCTTCGTCCGCATTCCATTGGGGTAGCACCAGCACGGCCCGGCCGCTATCCCGGCGCGCCGGGAAGAAAGCGGCACGGACCACGTTGTTTTCGGGGTAGGGCGTATGGATCGGGCTGGTAAAGGTGAGTTGTCCGGAGTCGAGCAGGTAATCCCGCGGCGTCTCGGCCGCAAAGAAGCGGTCTGAATCCGCCAGCACGCCGCGGACGAATCCGCCGAGCGCCTGGCTGGAGCTTCCATTGGCCGGCGGCATTCCAAGCCAGTCGAGGCCCCAATCGAACGGGCGGACGACGCGGTTGGTATCGCGGGTGGCGAGTTTGTACTCCCAATCGGAGATCCAGCGAGAATAGAGCGTGGGCATTGCGGGAGAGTTCCAGTGTAGCAGGAAAGCTTTCAGCTCTCAGCTCTCAGCTAAACCTGACTGCCGGAAGCTAGGAGCTGAAAGCTTGCGTGCTGAAAGCTTGCGTGCTGAAAGCTGATAGCTTATAAAGGTGGCTCACATGGCTGTCGGGGAGGCTCCCATGGCGCCAGCACCTTCGGCCGGCAAGGCGTTGGCGGGCTTCCTGCTTTCGGGATTCCTCTTTGCGTTGCTGGGTGCGGTGCTGCCTGCCTGGGGCTACCATCGCGATCCGCCGGAATTCATCACCATCGGGAATTACTTCCTCAGCCTGGCTGTGGGGGTGATTGCGGCGCACCAGTTGTCCGCCGCGATTCTGGCGCGCAAGAGTCTGCGCTTTCTGCTGGTGTTTGCCTGCGCGCTGGGGTGCGCCGGACTCGTGTCGCTGGCATTGGCGACTCCGCCGGCGCACTGGCTCTGGCGCATGCCCGGCTTGGCCGCGCTTGGTCTGGCGGTGGGTTTGCTCAACGCGGGCCTGTTCCAGACCATCGCAGCCGGCTACGCGCGCGAGCCCGTCCGGATGGTGGCTCTGGGCGGCATCTATTATGGCTTGGGATGCCTGGCCGTGACGCTATTGGTGGCCGGAACCTTTTATGCGTATACGGTGCCCAGCATCCTGATCCTGATGGCGCTCACGCCCGGACTCTTCGCCTTACTGTACGCGCGTACGGCAGTCGCGGAGAAGACCGCGGTGGCGCCCGCCGACTTACGGCGGGTTTTCCGCGATTTTCGAAGCCTGGGCGCGGTGCTGTTCGCGCTGCTGCTGTTTTTTCAATTCGGCAACGAATGGTCCATCGCCGGATGGTTGCCCGTATTTCTGGTGCGGCGCTTGGGCATGAGTCCGCCGGCCTCTTTGTGGCTGCTGGCGCTCTATTGGACGGCGCTGCTGGTGGGCAGGGTAGCGGCGGTCGCCATTTTGCCCAAGGTGCGGCACAGCCGATTGCTGGGGGGCAGCGTGCTGGCGGCGCTGTTTGGCTGCCTGCTGCTGGCGCGGGCATCCTGGAGCGGTAGCCGCTCCGGCGCCGGCACGGGCGTGCTGCTGCTGGGCGCGGGCTTCGCCAGTATTTATCCGCTGGTGTCCGAGCAGATCGGCGGCCGTTTTCCGTATTACCACCCGGTGTTCTTCAGCGGCATATTCTCGTTCGCGCTGTTCGGCGGATTGATCGCCCCTGCCACACTGGGTTATGCCGCCGCCATCTGGGGCATCGGCATCGTGGTGGCAGTGCCGCTGCTGGGGACCTGCATGGTCTTCGCGCTGCTACTGCTGATCTGGCTGGAATCGAAGGTGACGGGCCGTTGATACTGCGCGCGTTATTCCTGCTGGGGCTGGCGCTGCCGCTTGGCGCGGCAAACCCCGCCGCGCGGATCGCCGCGTTTCTGGATGCGTCGCGGGCGGCGCGCAGCTCGTTTTGGGGCGTACGTATCCTGAATTTGGAGGATGGCCGCGTGCTGTTCGCGCGCAACGCGGAGCGCCTGTTCCTTCCCGCATCGAACGCCAAGTTATTCACCACGGCGCTGGCATTGGTGCGTCTGGGTGCGGACTACCGTTTCCAGACGCGGGTACTGGCGGATCGCACGCCGGGCGAAGATGGCTGCGTGGAATCGTTGCGGCTGGTGGGCGGCGGCGATCCGAATCTGTCGGGCCGCGCGATTCCCTATCGCCGGGACGCTCCCTCGGGAGACCCGCTGGCGGCCCTAGAAGACTTGGCCGCGCAGGTTGCCGCGCGCGGTGTGCGTTGCGTCAGCGCCGATATCGTGGGCGACGACACCGCGTACGTCTGGCAACCCTATGCGGACGGTTGGTCGATCGACGATTCGGTCTGGGAATATGGCGCGGCGGTCAGCGCGCTGAGCGTCAACGACAATACGTTGTCGGTGACTGTGATGCCCGGCGGGCAGGCATCCGATCCGGCCCGCATTATACTGGCGCCGCCGGTTGAGTATTACGAGATCGACAATCGGGTGCGCACCACGGCGGGCCGCAAGGTCGAGCGCAAGGTCATGATCGACCGGCTGCCGGGCGCGCGGCAGTTACGGATATGGGGCGCGCTACCGCTGCGGGATGAGGGCGACACCGAGATATTGGGCATCGAGGATCCGGCGCTCTATGCGGCCTATGCATTTCGCGACGCACTGGTGCGGCGCGGGATTGCGATTCGCGGCGAGGCGCGGGCGGCGCATCTGTATCCGAACCAGGTGGCCAGCTTGAAGAATGGTCCGGCGCCCGAGCCCGAGGCGGGCGTGGAGTTGGCGCGGCGCGACTCGGCGGCGCTGCTGGAGGATCTGCGCATCACCGATAAAGTGAGCCAGAATCTGCATGCGGAGATGGCGCTGCGGGCGGTTGCGAAGGTGCGGCGGCATGTGGGCAGCCGCGAAGCGGGGATCGCGGAAGAGCAGGCGTTCCTGGACGAATTGGGCATCGATCGCGCCAGTTATACGTTCGCGGATGGCTCCGGGCTGTCGCGCCTGGACCTGGTGACACCCGCCGCGGTGGTGCGGTTGCTGGCGCATATGTACCAGCCGGCGGCGCGGGATGCTTGGGTGAGTCTGCTGCCGGTGGCCGGCGAGGACGGCACGCTGCATGCGCGCTTCGCGGGCACCGGGGCGGCGGGCCGCATTTTTGCCAAGACCGGCACACTGTCGCACGCCAGCGCACTTTCCGGATATGCGCGGCGGAGGGACGGGAAGATGCTGGCGTTCTCCATTTTGGTGAATAATTACAACGGGCCGGCGGGGGAATTGCGCGCGGCGATCGATCGGGTTTGCGCGCTGATGTTGGAGTGACGGGCGGGAGCGGCGGGGCTCAAGCCCCGCGCGGGATAAATCCCGCCCCCCAGAACTTGATAGAATCAACTAACAGACCTATGCCTATCTACGAATACAAATGCGAAGATTGCGGAAGCAGGTTCGAGAAGCTGGTGCGGACGTCGAGCGATGCCGGGGTGGAATGCCCTTCGTGCGGCCAGAAGCACCTGAGCCGCGAGTTCTCCACGTTCGCGGCGCACGCCGCCGGCCCTAAGCAGGCCGACGGTCTGGCGTGCCCCAGCGGACGCTGCAGCAATCCCAACATGTGCGGCATGAACATGAACTGAGTGAAGAAGAATTTCATGGCGGTGGTCGGGGAGTACACCTCCCTGGCTTTCATGCTGCCGGCCGCCACGCTGGTTGGCTACGTAGTGGGGTACCTGCTGGACCGGGCCTTCCACACACACTTTTTGTACATCCCGTTTCTGATCCTGGGCATCGCCGCCGGATTTGTGCAACTGATCAGGCAGCTTATGCGCGATACGCGCAACGATGAATAATGATCGATGACGATGGGTCCTAGGCCGGATCCCGACGAGACGCTCTTCGAAACCGCGCTGCGCCGTATCGCGCGCGGGACGGTGGCGCTGGCCGCCGCGGGATGCCTGGTTTGCCTGGTTCTGCGCGGCTGGAAGTGGGCGGTGGCCTTCCCGCTGGGCGCGGCCGCTTCGTATCTTAATTTCCGCTGGCTCAAGCGCGTGGTAGATGCGCTGGGCGGCGCGTTGTCGGCCCGGCCGAGCCCGAAATTCGCCATCCTGATCGGCCTCCGCTACCTGCTGTTGGGCGGGGGCGCTTATGCTATAGTGAATTTTACTTCTTTGAGCTTACCGGCCGCCCTGATCGGATTGTTCGTTCCGGTGGCCGCCGTCATCGTGGAAATCGTTTTCGAACTGATCACGACATTGTAAATATGCACCATAAGCATACGGAAATCTGGCTCGCCCGGCAGTTCAACCACCACCTTCCCGATTTGGGCAACGGCATCTTGAAGCTGCTCGGACTGCCCCAGGAACATCATCCGTGGGCCAACTTCATGGTCATGGAGATAGTGGTGGCGCTGATCATTATCCTGTTGTTCGCGTTTCTGCGCCCGCGGCTGTCCATGGACCGGCCAGGAAAGCTGCAGCATTCGCTCGAGCTGATCTATAATTTCGTGCACGGCGAGTCGGAAGATGCGGTGGGGCACGGGGGAGCGAGGTATCTGCCGTTCTTCGGCACGCTCTTCCTGTTCATTCTGACCTGCAACCTGATCGGGATCATACCGGGGTTCGAATCGCCGACCATTGAGCCATCGGTGCCGGCGGGTTGCGCCATTGCGACATTCTGTTATTACAACCTGATGGGTTTTCGCGAGCAAGGGTTCGGCAAGTACCTGGCGCATTTCGCCGGCCCCATGCCATTCCTGGCGCCGCTGATGGTGCCTATCGAATTGATCAGCCACATGGCCCGGCCGTTGTCGCTCACTGTCCGTCTCTATGCGAACATGTATGCGGGCGAGCAGGTGACGCTGGTCTTTATGACTCTGACTTACTTCATCGTCCCCGCGGTTTTCATGGGACTGCACGTCTTTGTGTCCTTGTTGCAGGCTTATATCTTTATGCTGCTCACGATGATGTACGTCTCCGGAGCAGTTTCGCACGAGCATTAATACCGGCTTTATGCCGCCCCTTCAGTGTGAGACCGGCTGTACGAGGATGACGGGAACCACCTCCTGGGGGCGATTTCTAATCGAAGGAGCACGACAAATGAAGACAAAGTTGATGTTACTGGCGCTGGCGCTGTTGGTGTTGGCCAGCCCGATTTTCGCGCAAGGGACCAGCGGTTCAGCGCCCGCGGGCGCCGTGAACTGGGTGGCGATCACATCCGGTTTCGCGATGGCTATCGCTTCCGGACTCTGCGGCCTGGCGCAAGCCAAAGCTGCCGCAGCCGCCGCCGAGGGGATGGGACGGAATCCGGGCGCCGCACCCGCGATCCGCTTCGCCCTGCTGTTGAGCCTGGTGCTGATCGAATCGCTGGCGCTTTACACGTTGGTCATTATTTTTGTAAAGGTAGTGTAACCCGCTTACTGACGTGCGCGGCTCGGTAGAGTTACGGTGTTACCGAGCCGCGACCGTCAGGGAGCGTTTCCTACCCTCTGACGCTGGCGGCGGGAATTTTCCTGGTCAAATCCAACATTTCTTCGCGGCTCTCCGCGCCGATCGTGAAGCAATCCACGCAATCGAGTGAAAGGGCGAACTGCAGGCTCTCGTCGGCCTTGTGACGGAGGGCGCCGGCGCCCAGGATCTTCATTCCGATCACGCCTTTGCCCGCCGCCTTCATCTGCCGCAGCACACCGATGACAGTCTGCGGGTCGGCGTCCATGGCTACTTGGGCGGGATTGATGCGCGCCAGGTCGACTTGCACCCAGGGGTTCGCGGCCGCCGCCTTGAGGGCTTCGAGCGTGTGGCAGGAAGTGCCGTGCGTGCGCACGATGCCTTTCTCGCGGGCTTCCGAGATCACCGACATGGCGCCTTTCTTGCGCTCCGGCCAGTCGGCGTCCATCATGCAGTGCAGCAGCAGGATATCGATGTAGTCGGTGCCGAGTTCGCGGCGGAAGCGGTCCAGGTCGGCGCGCATTTCTGTCTCGGTCGAGGCGTGGGTCTTGCTGAGGATTGCGACTTTTTCGCGGGGCACGCGTTTGAGCGCTTCCTTGACGTGCGGATGCGTGCCGTATTGATCGGCCGAATCCCACAGGGTGACGCCGTTGTCATAGCCGGCGTCGAACAAGTCGGCGAGTCCGCGCAGGCCGAGTTTGCGGGTCTGGTTAGAACTGCCACCCGAGCCATCGGTGCCGCTGCCTTGCGCCAGGCGGCTGACTTCCACTTGCATGGGGCCCAGTTTGACACGGTCGGAGGCCAGTTTCTGGGTGGTGCCCGCAAACAAATGATACGGAAAATTGGCGAACGCAGCCGCGCCGGCGGTGGCCGCGGTGCGCAGGAAGAATTCCCGGCGGTTGATCATGGTGTGCTCCTCTGCTTTCTTCAAGGAATAACATAATGCGAGGCCAAGCGGGTTCTGGAGGACCCGCGCAGACCTGGAGGTCTGCCCCACTGTTATGATAAGGCGATCCACTTATCCAAATGACGACGAATGCGTTTCAAGTTCGGCTGGAGGAATTGACTCGCGCTCACGAGCGACTGATCCAGCGCCCCAATGAGCCGCTGCCCGAAGCGAGCGGCTGGTTCCAGCGTTACCGCCATCCGGTGCTGACGGCGGCGCATGCGCCACTCACCTGGCGATACGACTTCGATCCGGAGGCCAACCCGCTGCTGTTGGAGCGCCAGGCGGTGAACGCGGCTTTCAACGTGGGGGCGATGGAGTGGAACGGCAAGATCGTGCTGATGGCGCGCGTGGAAGGCGCGGATCGGAAGTCGTTCTTCGCGGTCGCCGAGAGCGCCAACGGCGTTGACGGATTCCGGTTTTGGGACTATCCCGTCGTGATGCCGGAGGGACCCGATCCGGAGACCAACGTCTACGACATGCGGCTGACGGCGCACGAGGACGGCTGGATCTATGGTCTGTTCTGCGCGGAGCGCAAAGATCCGAACGCGCCTCCCGGCGACCTATCCTCGGCGGTGGCGCAATGCGGCGTGGCGCGCACACACGATTTGAAAACCTGGGAGCGGTTGGACGATCTGCGGACGCCGTCGGCGCAGCAACGCAACTGTGTCCTGCATCCTGAGTTCGTCGACGGCCGGTACGCCTTGTACACGCGCCCGCAGGATAGCTTTATCGAAGCGGGCCGGGGCGGCGGCATTGGCTGGGGGCTGGCCGCGGACATGGCGCATGCCGCGATCGACGAGGAGATCATTATCGAACGGCGCGAATACCACACCATCAATGAAGTGAAGAATGGCGTGGGACCGGCGCCTATCAAAACGCCGCAAGGTTGGCTGCACCTGGCGCATGGGGTGCGCAACACGGCGGCTGGTCTGCGCTATGTGTTGTATTGCTTCTTGTGCGATCCGCAGGAGCCTTACAAGGTGATCGCGCATCCCGGCGGATATTTTCTGGCGCCGCAGGGTGAGGAGCGTGTCGGAGACGTTTCGAACGTGGCGTTTTCCAACGGGTGGGTGGCGCGTGGAGAGCATGTCTTCATTTATTACGGCGCTTCCGACACGCGTACTTATGTTGCCACGACCACCGTGGAGCGTTTGCTCGATTACGTCCTGAATACTCCCCCCGATCCTCTGCGCAGCGCTTTGTGCGTGCAGCAGCGGATTGCTTTGATCGATAAGAACCTGGCGCGGTCCGGCAAATGATACCGAATGCGGAGTGGGCGGCGCAGTTCCGGCGTGAACTGACGAGCAATATTCTGCCATTTTGGATGCGGCACACTGTGGATCGCGAACATGGCGGGTTCCATGGCGCGATCGACTGCGATCTGCGGGTGAATGCTCGGGCGCCGCGGGCCGCCGTGATCAACGCACGCATCTTGTGGACGTTTTCGGCGGCGGCGCGCGTGCTGGGCGGCGCGGCATACCGCGAGACGGCCGATTGGGCGTATGACTACATTGTCGATAAGTTCTGGGATAAGGAATACGGCGGCGTGTATTGGATGCTCGATTACCAGGGCAACGCTATCTCGGACCGTAAGCAGATTTATGCGCAGGCGTTTGCCGCGTATGGCATGGCCGAATACTTCCGGGCTACCGGGCGCGTGGAGAGCCTGGAGTATGCGCAGAAGCTTTACGAGTTAATTGAAGAGAGGAGCGGGGAGCCTGAGTACGGAGGGTATCTGGAAGCCCGCGCACGCGACTGGAGGCCGCTTGACGACATGCGGCTGAGTGAGAAGGACCTGAATAGTCCTAAGTCGATGAACACGCACCTGCATGTGTTGGAGGCTTATACCAACCTGCTGCGGGTGTGGGACGATGGAGGACTGCGGGCGAGTTTGAGGCGGCTGCTGGAAGTGACTTTGGAGCGGATCGTGGATCACCGCAACGCCCATTTCAAGATGTTCTTTGACAACCAGTGGAATTCGCTGACCGATCATGTTTCGTTCGGACACGACATTGAGGGCGGATGGCTGATGCTGGAAGCGGCGGAGACGCTCGGCGACCGGGAGTTGATCGGCCGCGCGCGCGAGTTGGCGGTCAGGATGGCGCAGGCGGTTTACGACGAAGGGCTGGACAAGGACGGCAGTATTTTTTACGAGGCTTCGCAGGGACGGCTGGTCGATCCGAATAAGCACTGGTGGGCGCAGGCGGAGGCCGTGGTTGGGTTCTATAACGGCTATGAGGTGTCGGGGCAGGAGCACTTCCGCACGGCGGCCTGGCGCGCTTGGGAATACATTGAGAATAACGTCGTGGACAGGGTCCACGGCGAATGGCACGCGAAGCTGAGGCCGGACGGCACGCCTTGGAAGGCGGACGAGGACTCGGACGCGTGTTTGGTTGGCGCTTGGAAATGCCCTTATCATAATGGGCGCGTTTGTTTGGAGATGATGGCTAGATTGTAAAGGCGGCCTACGAGGCCGCCGCAGGCTTCGAGCCTGCCCCACTAATTCATATGCAATATGGATACTTTGACGATAAGAACCGGGAGTATGTCATTACCCGGCCAGATACGCCCCTGCCATGGATCAACTATCTGGGATGCCAGGCTTACTTCGGCATTATTTCCAATACCGCGGGCGGTTACTCTTTCTATCGCGACGCGCGGCTGCGCCGGCTTACCCGCTACCGGTATAATAACGTCCCATTCGACTTAGGCGGACGTTATATTTATCTACGCGACAATGAGACAGGCGACTATTGGTCGCCATCGTGGCAGCCTACCCACAGCGACGTGGAGCGGTACACGTGCCGGCATGGCATGGGCTACAGCACGATCGGCTCGAAGCGCCGCGGCATTACGGCGAGCACGCGCTATTTCGTGCCGCTGGACGAGAATCTGGAAGTCTGGCAGTTTACGGTCACGAACGAGCGCCAGACGCCGGCCGCATTGTCGGTCTTTTCGGCCATCGAATTCTGCCTGTGGGACGCGCAGGACGATTCCACCAATTTCCAGCGCAACTTCAGCATCGGTGAGGTGGAGATAGAAGACGGCACGATCTATCACAAGACCGAATACCGCGAGCGCCGCGACCACTTTGCCTGGTTCGCGTGCTCGGCGGAAACGGCGGGGTTCGACACGCAGCGCGAGGCCTTCCTCGGCCCCACGCGCGGCTGGGACCGGCCGGCGGTGGTGGAGCGCGGCGAATCCGCGAACTCGGTGGCGCACGGATGGGCGCCCATCGGCTCTCATCACGTGCGCATGGTGCTGCAGCCGGGCGAAACGCGGCAGATCCTTTTTGTTCTGGGCTACCACGAGAACCCCCAGGATGAAAAGTTCGATCCGCCCGGCTCGCAGACCGTCAACAAGAAGACCGTCAGACCCACGATTACCCGCTATCTGATTCCGGCCAACGTGGACGCGGCGTTTCAGAAACTGCGCACTTACTGGGACGGCCTGCTGCGCATCTGCCAGGTTACCACGCCCGACATACACACAGACCGCATGGTGAACGTGTGGAACGCCTACCAATGCATGGCGACATTCAATATGTCGCGGTCGGCGTCGTTCTATGAATCGGGTATTGGCCGGGGACTCGGCTTCCGCGATTCCAACCAGGATCTTTTGGGTTTCGTGCACATGGCGCCGGAGCGCGCCCGCGAGCGCATCCTGGACCTGGCCGCCACACAGCTTCCGAGCGGCGGCGCATATCATCAATACCAGCCACTTACCAAGAGGGGCAACAACGACGTCGGCGGTAACTTCAACGACGATCCGCACTGGCTGATTGTGGGCGTCGGGGCGTATCTGAAAGAGACTGGCGACTGGAGTATCCTCGATGCGCCGGTACAGTACGACAATCAGCCGGGCACGGAGCAGCCGCTTTACGAACACTTGCAGCGCAGTTTCCGCTACACGCTGGAGCGGCTCGGGCCGCACGGGCTGCCGCTGATCGGCCGCGCCGATTGGAACGATTGCCTGAATCTGAACTGCTTCTCCGATACGCCGGGCCAATCGTTCCAAACCACAACCAATAAAGAAGGCAAAGTAGCCGAATCGGTTTTCATCGGCGGATTGTTCGTACTGGCGGCCAAGGAACTGGCGGCGATCGCGCGGCACAGCGGCCATGCGGCCCATGATAATGACGCGCCGGGCTATTTGGCCGAAGGCGCGCGCATGGAGGAAACCGTGCGCCGGCACGGCTGGGATGGCGAGTGGTTTCTGCGCGCGTACGACGATTCCGGCAACAAGGTGGGATCGCAGGAGTGCGCCGAAGGCAAGATCTTTATCGAGCCGCAGGGTTTTTGCGTCCTGGCGGGCATCGGTCTGGACGATGGACTGGCGCGGCGCGCGCTCGAATCGGTGCGGAAGTACCTGGCTACGCCGCATGGTATCGTGCTGCAGCAGCCGGCTTACTCGCGCTACTACCTGCACCTGGGCGAGATTTCGTCGTACCCGCCGGGCTACAAGGAGAACGCCGGAATTTTTTGCCATAACAACCCGTGGGTGATTATCGCCGAGGCCATGGCGGGGAATGGCGACGGGGCGCACGATTACTATTCGCGGATCAACCCTTCGGCGCGGGAAGGGATCAGCGACGTGCATCGGTGCGAGCCGTACGTCTACGCGCAGATGATCGCGGGACGCGACGCGCCCACGCACGGCGAGGCGAAGAATTCGTGGCTGACGGGCACGGCGGCGTGGAATTATTACGCCATCGTGCAATGGATTCTGGGGATACGTCCGGCGTACGAGGGCTTGCAGATCGCGCCGGCGATTCCGGAACGGTGGACGGGGTTTAGCGCGGTGCGTAGGTTCCGCGGCGTGACTTACAAAATCGCGGTGCGCCGCGAAGGCCCAGGCAACGGGGTCAAACTGACCGTCGACGGCCAGCCGGTTGCGGGTGACGTGGTTGCGGCGCCGGCGGACGGCCGCACCGAAGTAAAGGTGGAAGCGACATTGCAGTAATCGGAGGGCGGCCAATCTTGGCCGCAGCCGCCTTTCAGGCGGCCAAGCCGGCTGAAAGCCGGCTGCGGGCAGAATTGCCCGCCCTCCATTAAGGAGATCCCGTGTACCTACCCAACGACCAACGATACGACAAGATGCTCTACCGCTGCTGCGGCGCGAGCGGCCTGCGCCTGCCGGCCATATCGCTGGGGCTGTGGCACAACTTTGGCGGCGTGGATGCATTCGAGAACATGCGCGCCATGCTGTGCCGCGCGTTCGATCTGGGCATCACGCACTTCGATCTGGCCAACAACTATGGCCCGCCGCCGGGTTCGGCGGAGGAGAATTTCGGACGGGCTTTGCGCGCGGATCTGGGGGCATGGCGCGATGAGTTGATCATATCGACCAAGGCGGGCTATCTGATGTGGCCCGGACCGTACGGTGAGTGGGGATCGCGCAAGTACCTGCTGGCCAGTCTGGACCAAAGCCTGAAGCGTTTGGGGCTCGAATACGTCGATATCTTTTATTCGCACCGTCCCGATCCGGATACGCCGGTGGAAGAGACTATGTCCGCCCTCGATGGCGCGGTGCGCGCGGGCAAGGCGCTGTATGCCGGTATTTCCAACTACAATCCCGAGCAGACGGCGCGCGCCGTGACGATCCTGCGGCAGCTTGGCACGCCGTGTCTGATCCACCAGATGAAGTATTCGATGTTCGTGCGGACGGCGGAAGACGGGCTTTTCGAGCGGCTGGCGGCGGAAGGCATCGGAGGAATCGCATTTTCACCACTGGCGCAAGGTCTGCTGACGGAGCGCTATTTGGAAGGCATTCCCGACGGCTCGCGCGCGTCGAAGCCAGGCACGTTCTTGAAGAGGACGGATGTCAGCGAGGAGCGGTTGGCGCAGGTGCGGGCGCTTGGCGAGATCGCCCGCGAACGGGGACAGACGCTGGCGCAAATGGCGCTGGCTTGGGTGCTGCGGCACGGGGTGATGGCGAGCGCGCTGGTGGGGGCGAGCCGGGTGGAGCAGATTGAGCAATGCGTCGGGGCGGTGAATAACATCGCGTTTACGGCGGAGGAACTGGGGCGGATTGACGGGATCCCGACTATTTAAGTGGGCCGTTTCTTGAGGCTTTCGAACATGGCCGCGGCGATCTCGGGGTTAGTCGGCCAATGCCCGCGCCGCTGGCCAGCGTGTGTTTCGTAGGTGTCCAAGCGGTCGGGATCGGGTTGAGTGGCCTCGCCGTCCCGTAGAAACAAGAGCCCCATTTTGCTGGTGGGCATCCGCGTCACGAAAGCTTCCGCGTCTTCGAGGCTCTTGCGCACCCGTGCCAAGATGTACGCGGGATCGACGGGCTCGCTCACGATCAAGGCGCGCCATTCGGCCGCGGGATAGCTGGAGTTTCGCCGGATTTCCGCAATCAGACCCTCGGGCGTGAAGCCTGGCGATTTCTCAACCGCTGCCCAGATCACCGCGCCGAGCGGGAGAATCGTCTCATGGATCGTGACCAAGTCGACCAGGTCGCGCACCTCCCTCCGGCCGGCCGCCGCCATGGTCTTGTTCATGGCCAGATCAACCGGGTGAAGGACATAGCCAAAGATGACGTCTTTCACCGTTGGAAAGAACCGGTAATCGCTGTCGACCACCCATTCCAGGCGTGTGACGTCATCGCCCTGGCGCACTTCGGCGGTGTAAATCGCCGGCAGCCGGCGCAGCCACTTTACCCGATAGCCCGCGGCCTGCAGCGATTCTGCATCGTCCAAAGCCGCGGCGGCTACTCTTTCTTCGCGGTCCTGAAAGACGTCGATATCGTCTGAATACCGCGGTGCGTTCCGATTCAGGGGCGCAGCGCCAGCGACGTAACTCTCCGGATCCCTGTGCGACGCCAGGACCGCCAGGATATCCGTCTGAAGCTTAGACAGTGGCATGACACGCGCGTTCGATTTGCTCAGCCAACTCGCGCGCGGCACGATTGCCCTCGATGCGCAGAGCGCGGGCTACGACAAGAGCATCTTCTTTCGTAGGTGTCTCGATCAGACGCTTGTTCCAAAGCGCGCGCGCTCCGAATTCCGCAAAGGCGCGGCGGTAAAGGCTGGCGAAGTCGTCCGTCTCACGTGGCTCGGCGCTCATGATTCATGATTGTCATAGCTGGGCCGGTTGTGCAACTGCGGAAAATGCCGGCTGAAAGCCGGCTGCAGGCGAGCTACGCTCGCCGCAGAGCGGGTTCTGGAGAACCCGCGCAGGCCTGGAGGCCTGCCCCACAAAGGCCAATCTGAAAGCCGGCCGCGGGCAGGATTGCCCGCCCTCCACGCGATATTAAGCGGGTTCGATCTCCATCTTCCTTAGATGGTCGTACCAAGTGAACTTCAGGATGATGGAAGTGACTACCACTACCGCCACGGCATACGACGCGATCTCGTAACGGCGGATCACGATGTACACCGGGAAGGCGATCAGGCTGGTCTGCCAGGCGATGCCCACCACGATGTTGAACATATCGCGGAGGAAGTCCGGGTTGGGCTTGAAGGATGGGTCTTCGCGCATCACCTTGTCGCGGATGGGACCCCAGAAGCCCCACGGCCGCACGCGCCGGTAGAAGTCTTTGAGCACGGCGTCGTCTTCCGGCTTGGTCCGCAGCGTGCCGACGATGCAACCGATCAGGGCGAGTCCCACGATGATGGGAAACGAATTGAGCGGCGAGACGCTGGGCAGCGCCCACGGGATGATCAGCGACCCGGCGATGCCGGTGACCATGCCCCAAAAGTAGCCGTAGCCGTTGAAGCGCCACCAATACCACTTCAGAACGTTGGAAGCCGTGTAGCCTCCCCACAGCGCCGATACAATCCACTGGATGACGGTATTGATGGAAGTCACGAACCAGCCGAAGGAGATGCCCAGGACCACCACGCCGAACGACGCAACATAGCTCAGGCGCACACAAGTCCGCTCGCTGGCGTGGGGGTTTATGTATTTCCGGTAGAGATCGTTCACGATATAAGGCGGCGCGGCATTCACGGTGGCGGCGAAGTTCGACATGAACGCTGCCAGCAGGCCCGCCACCAGCAGTCCCAACAGACCGGCGGGAACGAACTGGCTAAGGGCATCGGGCAGCACCATCTCGAAATCCATGGCTTGGCCCATGGCGCGGATCTTATCGCTATAGAACACCAGCGCCAGGATAGTCAGTCCGGTAATCATGAAGTAGCGCGGCACATTCAGCACTACGTTGACCATGGCGCTCATCATGGAGGCTTCGCGCGGATTCTTCGTGGAAAGGATGCGCTGCATGTCGTAGTTCGGGGCAGGGCCGGCCATGCTGATCAGGATGCCTTTGAACAGCATCATCATGAAGAATGCGCCAAAGATGGTGTAGCCGTCCTCGGCGATCTTGGTGTTCACGGCGGCGATCAGGTGGGACCAATCCAGGTTCAGATGCCAGCCGAAAAAGATTTGCTCCCAGCCGGCCGGGATGACGCGGCGCAGGGCTTCGGGGGAAACGCGCGCGATGGCGATGAATCCGATGGCCAGCGAGGCGACCGACAGGATGCAGAACTGCAGCACCTCGGTGATCACCACGCTGAACATGCCGCCTTTGACCACGTAGAAGGTGGTGATGCCCATCAGGATCAGCGCATAAACATTAGCGGACAGATGCCAGGGCAGAAAATCGACGGCGAATTTGCCGATACCTTTGAATCCGTACGTAAGAAAACCGATGACGCTGACCAGCGCGTAGATTACCACAATCATGTGCGAGAGCTGCGCGCCGCGGCCGCTGCCGAAGCGGGTGCGAATCCATTCGGCGCCGGTGGTGACGTTGGAACGGCGCAGCCACGTAGACAGGTAAACCATCAGGAAGATCTGGTTAAAGACGGGCCAGAGCCAGGGGATCCAGACGCTTTTCAGCCCGTAAATAAACATGAGGTAGACCAGCCACATGGTCCCGGCGATATCGAACATGCCGGAGGCGTTGGACACGCCCAGGAAATACCATGGCAGGGTATTGCCGCCGAGGAAATAGGCCTTGGTGTCGTGCGAGGCGCGCTTCGAGGCCCAGTAGCCCAACAGAACCGAGGTGGCTACATAGATCACGATGATGGCGACATCGATGGGATGCAGTTTCATTTGCCAAACATAGTAACAGAGCTTGTGCTCTAAAATCCCGGCGGCATGGTGGGCGGGCGATCCTGCCCGCACCCGGCTTTCAGCCGGCCTACACCGGCTGAAGCCTGTGCTACCAGCGGGGCTCAAGCCCGCCCCCAGGGTTTCGCCTGCCGCCCTACAGTTTGTGGTACCAGGCGATTTTCCGGGACTCAAGGTACGGCTGGGAATTGCCAAGAGCCCCGCGGGCTGGCATGCTGGAAGTGTTTTGCCAGACCTCTCCAATGTGCATTTTCTGGAAAGGGGCCTGAACTGGTCTACGCTCGCGTACATCGTATTTGTATGCCTGGCGGCGGCGGCCAGTTTCTTGCTGGCCCTGTTCGCGGGCCGGGTCACGTCCGCGAAAGACACGGAACTGAAGACGCTCCAAAGCGCGTCGGCCGAGGCCGTGGCGCACGCGCATGCGGGGGCGGAGCGAGCCCATGCGCAGGCCGCGATCGCTTACCAGGAACAGCGCCGGCTGGAAGCCGACATGGCGCACGCCAAGGCGCATCGCGAGGAACTGCGGAAGGAGAACCTGGAACTGCAATTGGCGGTGGAGAAGGAGCGCACGGCCCGCCTGCGGCTTGAGCAGCAGCTTGGCGCGCGGCACATAGGCGCTGCGCAAAGGCAGGCCATGCAAACGGCGCTGGCCGACTTCCAAGGGCAAAAGATGGCGATCGTCACGCTGCCGGGCGATCCGGAGATTACGGCGTTCGCCAGTGAGATTAAGGCGGCGCTTGAAGCGGCCGGCATGACGGTCACGATGGCGCCGGCGCTGGTGTTCGGCAAGCCGCAGGCGGGGATCGCTTGGGATGTGGGGCTCCACCGGCGGCAGTTCGCCACGGCTTTGGCGAAGGCGTTTGTGGAGGCGGGCGTTTGCAGCGGACCGATTACGGCGACGGAGCCGGACAACGACGATTTGCTGGAGATCACGGTGGGGCCGAAGTAGGCGGCGGCGCATGGCGCCGCCCCACCCACAATATTCAGTTGTAGCGGCCGCGGATCTGGTTCCAGCGCACCAGCAGTGGATCGAGAAACGCGGCGACGCCCCGCCAGGTGCTGACCTTGGTCCCGGCGACGTCGCTCCATCTTACGGGCACTTCGATCTCGCGGTAGCCCAGGCGGCGGCCGATGAACAGTACCTCCACATCGAAGCCGAAGCCGTCCAGCAACTGGCGGCGGAAAATCTCGCGCGCGGCGGCGGTTTCGAACAGCTTGAAGCCGCATTGCGTGTCGTGGAACGGCAGGCCGGTGATCAAGCGCATTACCAGGTTAAACACCCGGCCGGCGTTTTCACGGAACCAGGATTGGTGCACGCCGATCAAACGCCGGTCGAGCGCGCGCGAACCCACGGCCACGTGCGCGCCGTCCCGTTCAATGGCCTGCCACAGCGTTTCCAGTTCGGCGATGGGCGCGGAGAGATCCGCGTCGGTGAACAGCGCCCATTCGCCGCGGCACTCCAGCATGCCGTGACGCACGGCGTAGCCCTTGCCGCGGTTGCCCGGATTGCGCAGCACGCGCAGGCCGGGGTAGCCGGCGCGCATCTGCTCGGCCACCTGCGCGGTGCCGTCGGTGGAGCCGTCGTCCACCACCAGAATCTCGGCGAACGGCCAATTGCCGCGCTTCAAATACTCGACGACCTGGCGCAGCGCCGTAGGCAATCGCTTCTCTTCGTTGTAGGCTGGAATGATAATGGAGATTGATCGGGTCAAGGAAGACCTATAATATCCAAATTCCGTTAGGAGAACGATTTGTCCCTGGAAGACGAGCTCTTAAAGCAACGCCTGGAACGGATTCGCGAGATCGAGGCGCTGGGTTTCCGGCCCTACGGCCAGCGTTTCGAATTCAGCCACACCATCCCCGCCATCCTGGCCGAGTATGGGTCGAAAACCGCGGAGGAGTTGGGCGAGCCGGTGCGCGTGCGCGTCGCCGGACGGGTGCAGACCTTGCGCCGCATGGGCAAGGCGGGGTTCGCGCACCTGGCGCAGAATGGCGAGCGCCTGCAGATCTACATCAAGAAAGACGCTATCCCCGAGCGCGATTTCGCCATGTACCAGTTGATCGATCTGGGGGATATCATCGGCGTGGAAGGCTATTTGTTCCGCACGCGCACGGGCGAATTGAGCGTGCATGTGGAACATCTGGAATACCTGGCGAAAACCTTGCTGTCGATGCCCGAGAAATGGCATGGCCTGGAAGACGTGGAGACGCGCTACCGGCAGCGCTACCTGGACCTGATCGCGAACCCGGAAGTGCGCAAAGTGTTCCTCACGCGCAGCCGCATTATCGCTTCGCTGCGCCGGCAACTCGAAAGCCACGGATTCGTGGAAGTAGAAACGCCCATGATGCAGCCGCTCTATGGCGGCGCGACGGCGCGCCCTTTCACGACACATCACAACACGCTCGATATCGACCTGTATCTGCGCATCGCGCCGGAGTTGTACTTGAAGCGGCTGCTGGTGGGCGGCCTTGAGCGGGTCTACGAGATCAATCGCAACTTCCGCAACGAAGGGCTGTCGACGCAGCACAACCCGGAGTTCACCATGCTGGAGTTTTACCAGGCGTATACGGACTACCAGGGCATGATCGATCTTTCGGCGGAGTTGTTCGCGCAGGTGGCGCGGGATGCGACGGGCGGCGTGGAAGTGGAGTACGGCGGCCACAAGCTGAACTTCGGATACTTGCAACGATTCACCATGCGCGATGCGATCGTGGAGTTCTGGCAAGGCGGCGGGCGGCCCACCGCGGAGCAGGTGCGCGATCCTGAGTGGTTGCTGGGCCAGTCGGGCAAGACCACGCCGGGCGAGGCGCTGGCCGATATTTTCGAGCGGGTGGTGGAAGACCAACTGATCCAGCCGACCATCATTTACGATTATCCGGTGGAGACTTCGCCGCTGTCGAAGAAGAAACCCGACGATCCGGCGTTTGTGGACCGCTTCGAAATCTACATGGCGGGGATGGAGGTGGCCAACGGCTACACGGAGTTGAACGATCCGCAGGAGCAGCGCCGCCGCTTCGATATGCAGATCGCCATGCGCGAGCGCGGCGACGAAGAAGCTCACCAGATGGATGAGGACTACGTGCGGGCGTTGAGTTACGGCATGCCGCCGGCCGGTGGCGAAGGCATCGGCATCGATCGCCTGACCATGATCCTGACGGGCTCGCGATCCATCCGCGATGTGATCCTGTTTCCGCTGCTGCGGCCCGAGGGACCCATCGATCTGGTGGCGCGGCTGCGGGAATTGGACAGTGCCACCGAGCCGCGCGCTACCGAGCCGCGCGTTGCCGAGCCGCGACCGTCAGGGAGCGGTGGCTGAGCGGTGCCGTCCTCCTTCGAGCTATTCGTTGCCCGGCGATATTTGAAGGCGCGGCGCAAGGAAGCCGTGATCTCGGTGATCACGGCCATCTCCATCCTGGGGGTGGCCGCCGGGGTGATGGCGCTGGTGGTCGCGCTGGCGATCAATAACGGCTTTCGCGACACGCTGCAGGGCAACCTGCTGGGCGCGATGGCGCACATCAACGTGCAGGAGAAGGAGCCGCGCAACGGTATCGAGAATTGGGAAGCCATGGCGGCCAGGATTCGTAAGCTCCCCCACGTCACGGCGGCGGGACCCGCGTTGTACACTCCGATCTTTTTGTCCGGTCCGGTGCAATCGAAGGGCGGCATCCTGAAAGGCGTGGACATCGGTACGGAACTGCAGATCAGCGATACGCTGCGCCACCTGAAGAGTGGCTCGGTGGACGGCTTGCGTACGCCGCCCGAGGGCGGAGTGCCCGGCATCGTTCTGGGCGCGCGCCTGGCCGAAGATATCGGCATGCTGCTGAACAGCAGAGTGAACGTGACCAGCCCGCAAGGTGAGCTGACGCCATTTGGTCCGCGTCCCAGTATTCGCCGCTTCCGGGTGGTGGGGATTTTCGAATCCGGCTTTTACGAGATCGACGATAGTTGGATGTACACATCGCTGGCGGCCGCGCAGCAGGCGCTCTCGCTGCAGGACGTGGTGAACGAGATCGAGGTGAAGCTGGACGACCTGAACCGCGCGCCGGAGGTTGCGCGGGAGATCGAGCGGATCGCCGGGCCGAAATACGCCACACTGACGTGGATGGAGCGCAATCGTCAATTGCTGAATGCGCTGAAGATGGAGAAGGCGGTGACGGTGGTCACGATCGGGCTGATCGAATTAGTCGCAGCTTTGAACATATTGATCACTTTGGTGATGATGGTGATGGAGAAGTACCGCGACATCGCCGTGCTGATGTCGATGGGGGCGCGGCGGGCGCAGATCCGCCGAATATTCATGCTGCAGGGTGTGCTGATCGGCGTGGTGGGAACGGCGATTGGGCTGGTAGTGGGATATGGGCTGTGCTATTTCGCCGACCGATACCGGTGGATACGGCTGGACGAGCAGGTTTACGCGCTGAGCTTCGTGCCGTTCGAGCCGCGCTGGGTGGATGGACTGTGGGTGGCGGCGGCGGCGATCCTGGTGAGCTTCCTGGCGACCATTTATCCGGCGCGGAGCGCCACACGGATTGCGCCGGCGGAAGTGCTGCGGTACGAATAAGAGTGTTGGCCGCCGAGGAACGCCGCTAAAACAGGACCTGAATCTCACCAGCGATTCAAGCGGGTTTACATCACGATTCGTGGGCCGCGGGCCAATCCTGACAGGACTCTCCGTTCGCGAGGTGCGGGGCTAAAGCCCCGCGCGGGATAAATCCCGCCCCCCAAGGCGCTTCGATCTTCCAAACGGCAAATGGATTCAACACCTGTGCCGTCGATGCAAGAAAGCTCCCAGCCGATCCATGGCAGGTTCCAGGATTTCCCGTCCCGCCGCGTAACAGATTCGCACGCTGCCTTCGCCGCCCGTGCCGAATGCCACGCCCGGCGCCAAGCCTACGCGGCATTCCTCAAGCAGCCTCCGGCAGAATGCGAATGAGTCCGTCAGTCCCTCGATTTTCGGGAAGAGGTAGAAAGCGCCGTCGGGCTTGGGTACCGTCACGCCGGGCATGGCAGTGAGCGCGTCCAGGCAGAAGTCGCGGTTTTGCTTCAGGCGTTCCAGCATGCCGGCGAGTTCCGCTTCGCCCTGCGCCAAAGCAATCTCGGCCGCCTTCTGCGCGAAGCTGGCCGCGTGCGAAACGATGAACTCGTTCAACTGCGTGGCCTTGTGCGCCAGGTCGCGGCGCGCCACCAGCCAACCCACACGCCAGCCGGTCATGCAGTAGGTCTTTGAAAAGGATTGCACCACCATCACCGCATCGTCGCGCGTAGCTTTGCGCAGAATGGATGGCACGGGCTCTCCCAGTCGGCCGCCAGCATAATAGAGCCGGTCGTAGACTTCATCGGCCAGCAGCCAGAGCGAGTGCCGGCGCGAGAAATCCAGCAGGCGCCGCTGTTCCTCGTCCGTAGCCACCCAACCCAAGGGATTCGATGGCGACGTATACAGCAGCAGGCGCGTGCGCGGCGTAATGGCCGCCTCCAGCGCGTCGAAGTCGATGCCGTAGCGATCGCCGCGCAGAGGATGCGGAATCTGCCGCACCACCGCATTGGCCATCGCCACATTGGACGAGCCATTGGGCCAGGCTGGCGTCAACACCAACGCCTCATCGCCCGGATCGAGCACCGCGCGAATGCCGACGTTCAAGGCCTGCACACCCGATGCCGTGATCACAATCTCCGTGCCAGGGTCCAGATCCACATTTTGCAGCTCGCCATATTGCCGGGCGATGGCGCGGCGCAGCGACGGCAGCCCGGCATTCTCCGTATAGAAGGTGTAGCCATCGGCCAGGGCGTCCGCGGCCGCGCGCTTGATAAAGTCCGGCGTGGGCAGGTTCGATTCGCCGAAATACAACCGCAGCACGCCCTGCATGGACATGGCGATTTCGGCCAGCTCGCGGATGCGGGAGTGCGGAACGTGCTCGACGGAACTGGCGACGTGGGGCACTAAAGCGTCTTCAGGTAAGCGATGAGATCGTTCTTTTCGTCGTCGCCCAGCATCTCTTTGTAGGCAGGCATGCCATTGCCGCCTTCATCCACCTGGGAGCGCACATTCTCTTCCGTGGGCTTCTTGCCGTTGTTCAGTTTCTCCTTGCTGAAGAGACCCTTCAGCCCCGGTCCCATTTTCTTTTCCGTGCTATCGGCGTTGTGGCAGGGGGTACACTGCTGGAAGACTTCCTTCCCCTTGTCGGGGTCTCCCTTCTTTGCCGCGAACGCGGCAACGGTAGAGATGGCAAAGGCCAGACAGAAAACGCAGACTTTCGAGTGAGACATAGGCGAAACAACCAGTCTACAATGATTGGGGTGCGGGCCGCAGCATGGTTTGCTGGCCGGGAACACCGTCGCCCGGAAACTCTTACTTCAACGCGAACACCGTACCGTTACCCGAAGCGCCGCCGGCATCGGTCGTGCCGTAAAGCGCTCCTCGGTATCCAAAAACCAGGCCGCCGTATGGATACGATCCTTGGCCATTCCGGCCTGTGAAGTTATGCAGAGTGGTCTTCGCCCAAGTCCCGCCCACCGATCCGGGCGGGGTCAGTTTGAACACCGTGCCCCGATTCGCCGCTCCACCCAGGTACGTCACTCCGTAGAGCGCTCCGCTACTATCCGGCACCAGGCCGGCGTAGGGGTTCACTCCATCGAGCCGGTCCGCGAAATTGTGGAGAATCGTTTCGCTCCAGGTTCCGTCGGCCTGGCGCGTCAGCTCGAAGACCGTGCCATGCGTCGAATTCCCGCCGCTGGTCGTGCCATAGAGTTGCCCCGATGCGCCCACCAACACCGGGGCCGTTGGCACGGCATCGCTCGGTCCAGTGAATTCGTGCAGCGTAGTCTCGGTCCAACTTCCGCCCTTGGATTGCGGTGGCGCGAGTTCAAACACCGTGCCCATCCTGGGTTTACCGCCGATGCTGGCCGTGCCGTACAGTACTCCGCTCGGGCCCCAGGCCAGGTTGGCCTGCGGTTGAGCTCCGTCGGCTTCCGGGTGGAGTTCATAAATGGTGTTCTCGATCCAGGGCGTCGCGGGGCTCAATGTGAACACGGTACCGCCGTTGACCCCGCCGAAGAAGGTGTCGCCATACAGCGTGCCGTTGGCGTCCGCGATTACGCCGGCGTAAAGGAGGAATGCCGCCGGCTGTGGGAAATTGTGAAGAACGGTCTCGCTCCAGGCGCCCCCGGCCGTTTGCGGAGGCGACAACTGGAACACGATGCCACCCTGTTTTGCGCCTCCTCCTCCAGTGGTGGTGCCGTACAGATCTCCGTTGGCGCCGATGAGCAGCATGCCATAAGGGGTGTTTCCATCGCCGGGTGGTCCCTGAAAACTGTACAGAACGGTCTCGGTCCAGGCGGCGCCTTCCGTCGCCGGCGGCGTCAATTGGAAAACCGTACCCATCCCAAACGCGCCGCCTGACACAGTTGTGCTATAAATAGAGCCGTCCTGCCCCACCACCAAGCCGGCTTGTGGTTGAGCACCGTCGTTGCCGCCCTCAAAACTGTAGAGCGTGGTAAACGTCTGGGAAAGACCGGTTTGGGCCGCCAAGCCGGCCACCAACAGGAACAGCGAACAGACGCCACGCGCTTTCATAGAGCCATCCTCTTGCATTTAGTCTACGCTCGCCCCGCGAGTTTTGGTAGTGGGTCAGTTTGGTTATGTGGCGCAGATAATCCTGCCCGCAGCCGGCTTTCAGCCGGCTCTGGCCGCCTCAAAGGCGGCTGCGGCCAAAATTGGCCGCCCTCCAAAACCAAATTGGCCCACTACCCGAGTTTTGGCAAGGTAGGCCAATCGTAATGAAATCGTCACGGCTACTGCTGCACACTCGTCAGCAGGTTCAACGTATTGGTGGCATCGTCGACAAAGTAGAGACCCGCCGGGGAGGTGGCCAGCCCGAACAGTGCGCCGGCTCCGGGAGGCGTTCCGCTGTGGTCCAGCAGCTTGGTCGAAACCTGCACGCCGCCCGCGCTGGTTTCCACAAGCAGTCCATTATTGCCGTTTACCGTGAGGATATCGCCATTGCTGGGACGCACCGTGAGACCCAGTGGATCGTTCATATGCGGACCCTGGAAGACGGTCACGCCCAGCCCCGCGGTGGTGGTCCGGCTGGCTGCGTCGGCTATCGAGGCAATCCGGTTATCCAGGCTGTCGGCGACGTACAGCGTCCCGTCCGGGGCAAGTCCGACTCCAGTCGGACCAATCACCAAGGCGGCAGGGTCCGTTCGTTCGGGGAAGCCCGAGCCGATGGTGGTGGTGGACACCACCACTGGTTTGGCGGTGGATGGAAAGGCCAGATTAATGCGCACCACCGTGCCTTCGTCCACCAGGCTGCCGTTGCCGGCCACCGTGCCGTTGAGCACGTTGGTGACGAACAAGTCCGCCGTGCCGCCCATATCCAAAGCCGTCATGTCCCAAGGGCCATTGATGAGATTGTTGTAAATCGTTTCCACGACCGTGCCTGCGTTATTCAACACAATCAGACAACCCGCTTGCGCCGTGTCCGACATACCGTCGGTGGTCGGCAGGCTGCCTACTATCACCCAGCCCGCGCGCAACGCCACCAGAGCCGTCGTCAGTCCCACGCCTCCGGGACACTGGCCGGGAAGACTCGCGGCGTCGATCCACGCAAACAGGCTGACCGTGCCATTGGGCGCGATATCCACGATGGTGGTTCCGGTGCCTTGCAAATTCGCACTATTGTTGAAATTGCTCACCAGGATGTGGCCTGCGACCAGGTTTCCACCCGAGGCGGGAACGATGGCCACGCCATAAGGGTTCACGTCCCCGTTGGATGGCACGGTGGAGGCCACGGTAACGATCGAGCGGCCGCCTTGGGCCAGCAGCGCCGGCGCAACAGAGAGCGCCAACGCAATGGCGCTCACCCATCGGCGAGTAACATATTGTTTCATCTTGGAATTTTCCTCCATCTCATGGTAGGCGCTGGATGGCATCGAAAACAAGGGAAATACGGGACACTCTTGTAAAATCGGAACCTTGTGGTTACAACTGTAAAGAAGCGTAGCCGGCCCGCTCTGTAGGAAATGGGGCAGGTTCGCGCCGTTCGCGGCCTGCCCCGTTGATTCACCTTATAGAGGATTAGTCAGCAGGTTAAGGGTGTTCGTGGCGTCATCGACAAAGTACAGACCGGAGTTAGTGGTCGCCAGCCCGAATAGCGCGCCCGATCCGGGCGGATTTCCGCTCTTGTCCAGGTATCCGCTGGACACCATCTGTCCGCTGGAAGTGAACACGATCAGCATCCCGTTATCGCCGTTCACGCTGAGAACATCGCCGTTGTTTGGACGAACGGCCAGCCCAAGCGGGGCGTTTAGAAGCACCACATTGGTTAGAGTCGTACCGTTCTGGGCGCTGGACTGGCGTTTCACCGCGTCGCCTATGCTTACGAGCCGGTTATTCAGGGTGTCGGCGACATACAGCGTGCCATCCGGCGCCAGTGCCACGCCGGTCGGACCAATGACCAGCGCGGCGGGATCCGTTCGTTCGGCGAATCCCGAACCGATGACGGTCATCGACTGGACGGCCGGCATAATCGTCGCCGACTGGGCCACATCGATACGGACGACGCTGCCTGCCCACACGACGGCGCCATTAGCCGCAACAGTGCCATTGAGCACGTTGGTTATGAACAAGCTCGCCGTGGCGTCCTGATCCAATGCGGTCATATCCCACGGACCGTTTATCATGGCGTCGGTGATGGTCTCCACCACCGCACCTTGATTGTTCAACACCAGCAGGCACCCGGCCTGCGCCGTTGCCGCCGTTCCATCGGTGGTCGGGAGGCTGCCCACGATAACCCATCCGGCGCGCAATACTACCAACGCCGTCGTCAAACCCACCCCGCCCGGACACTGGCCCGGCAGAGTACTGGCGTCAATCCAGGCGAACAGGCTCGCCGTGCCATTCGGCGCGATATCCACTATCGTCGTACCGGTTCCCTGCAGGTTCGCGCTGTTGTTGAAATTGCTGACCAGGATGTCGCCCGCAATCAGCTTTCCGGTGGTCCGTTGCACCACAGCCACTCCGTACGGATTCAGATCGCCGTTCGCCGGCACGGTGGAAGCCACTGTGAGAATCGTGTCGCTGGCGGGGTTAGCGCTCTCATTAGCCGCACTTAGCAGCATGGGCGAAGCTAGTAACGACAATAACAGAGCGTTTGTTAGTTTCTTAGTAACATGTTCTTTCATCGTTGTAAATCTCCTCTATTGGGCTGGCTCAGTGGCAAGCCTGTACCAATAGTAAGCTTCCAATCGCGGCGATACAAGTAAACTGTCGGCCTGGACGGACGAATAAGAGCTTAAGTGCACTAACACCGGCTTAATAAGTCATATAAGGTCGATTGACCGTGCTGTTGAGCACTACCTCGCGAAACCAAGACGGTTGCCGCCGGGCGGCGGCCGGTTACCGCGCCGCGGCCGCCGGGGAGCGATTTGGGCGCGGGCCGGCCCATCCGCGCCCCGGCTACGCTATGATGTAGGAATTACCTATGATCCAAGACGGCATTCCCGAAGGCCTCACTTTCGACGACGTGCTGCTCCAGCCGGCCCGCAGCGCCGTGCTGCCCGCCGACGCCGATACGCGCACTTGTCTCACCCGCAAAATCGCTCTGAATATCCCCATCGTCAGCGCCGCCATGGACACCGTGACGGAGTCGCACCTGGCCATCGCGCTCGCCCAGCAGGGCGGCATCGGCATCATTCACCGCAACATGTCCATCGAGCGGCAAGCCGAAGAGGTGGACCGCGTCAAGCGCAGTGAAAGCGGCATGATCGTGGACCCCATCACCATCGGCCCGGATCAGAAGATCTCCGATGCCCGCGAAGTGATGAGCCACTACCGCATTTCCGGGGTCCCGGTCACCGAAGGCACGCGGCTGGTCGGCATCCTGACCAACCGCGATCTGCGCTTCGAGACCCGCTCCGACGTGCCCATCCGCGATGTGATGACCAAGGACAACCTCATCACCGTGCCCGTCGGCACCACGCTGGAGGAAGCCGAGGCCATCCTGCATCAGCACCGCGTGGAGAAGTTGCTGGTGGTGGACGATCACTACAATCTGAAGGGACTGATCACGGTCAAGGATATTCAGAAGAAGTTGAAGTATCCGTCCGCCGCCAAGGACGAGCAAGGCCGGCTGCGCGTGGGCGCGGCCATCGGCGCCACCAACGATTATCTGGAACGGGCGCAGGAACTGGTCGCGCGCAAGGTGGATGTGCTGGCCATCGATACGGCCCACGGGCACACCGAGCGCGTGATGGAGGCGGTGAAAGCCGTGAAGCGGGCGCTGCCGGGAGTGCAACTCATCGCCGGCAACGTGGCCACCTATGAGGGCGCATGCGAATTGATCTCGCTGGGCGTGGATGGGATCAAGGTCGGGATCGGTCCCGGTTCCATCTGCACCACGCGCGTGGTCTCGGGCGCGGGCGTGCCGCAGCTTACCGCGATCGCCGAATGCTCGCGCGCCACCGGGCAGGCGGGCGTGCCGTTGATCGCCGATGGCGGCATCAAGTTTTCAGGCGACATCACCAAGGCCATCGCCGCGGGCGCGGATGCGGTGATGATCGGGAGCCTGCTGGCGGGCACAGACGAAAGTCCCGGCGAGACCATCCTGTTCCAGGGGCGCACGTTCAAGACCTACCGCGGCATGGGATCGCTGGGCGCAATCCTGGGCAATGTCGACCGCTACGCGCAGGACCCCAACGGCAAGCTGGTGCCGGAAGGCATCGAGGGCCGCGTGGCCGCCAAAGGACCGCTGGCCGAACTGGTATATCAACTCGTGGGCGGGTTGAAATCCGGCATGGGTTACTGCGGCGCGCCGAATATTAGGGAGTTGCACGAGCACGCGCGGTTCCTGCGGGTTTCGCCGGCGGGATTGCGCGAGAGCCACGTGCACGACGTGGTGATTACCAAGGAAGCGCCGAACTACCGTATCGAGTAGGTTCCCGTGCTCGCAGCCTGCGGCGGCCTCGTAGGCCGCGCGAGGTGCGCTTGCAGATCGCGAGGGGGCGCACGAATGGGTCGGGGAAGACCGGGATCCCGGAGGCGTTCTCTGCCGAGGCCGTCAACCGCGAGTTTCAGCCTCAGCGTCGCAGGAAATGACCCGTCGATCATCTCGTCAGGCCGAGATTGTACTTGCGTATTAAGCGCGCCAGTAGCTTAGGATCGTCTGTAAGCCGCCGGTCCTCCACGATGGTCAACGCGGTCTTCGCCCTATGATAGATTGCGACGCATAACGCCGAATCGTCGTGCCGCGAGCGGTACACCACCCCGTCCGGTGCATCGGGACGCTCCCACAGTGCACGCGACCACGCCTGCGAGACCGCGAAGTCCGCGCCGCTCGCCAGTTCCGCCGTCACGCCAAGCCGCGCGAGGCCCGGTCCGTGAAGCGCCGCCAGCCGCAGATCGCGCGCGGCCTCAATCGCGGCTACCGACGGTTTGCCAGATCTTCGAGCGCGAGAATCCGCACTGGCGGGTTTCTGAGAAAGGTCTCGGCGAAACATACGTCCATGGTGGTTCCGAGATAGCAGACGCGAAAGAGGCCGGCCGGATCGTCGAAGCGATTCACACCTGGCTTGCCCGCGGAGGGTCCGAACCACAGCGCGCTCCTATCGCGCTGGTGAATTCGCGGCCAACGCGTTCCGGACCGCACGCGGGTGAAAGGCAACCGCACTGGCCTAGCCGCCTTGCGCGCCAAACGATGCCGCGACGGCAACCGCCCGCGCGGCGTTCCCGGCCTGCAGAGCTTCGAGGATGGTCCTGCCCCCCAAACCCGCAGCCGGCAGCAGCGCGGAAAGCTGCGTCCAAGGATTGCGCACCTGGAATGCCCGCAGCGTTCCCTTCAGCCCCTGAATCACGCCATCGGATGTGAACTGGCAAGCCGGATACAGGAATTCGCCGGACCCCGACGGAACCGCCAGCAATCCGCGCCGGCGGCGGCGTTTGTCCACCCCCTGCCGCGTGATGCCCAGCGCGTCCGCCACTTGTTGCGACGATAGTCCCCCGCCGGCGGCGCGCAGCAATTCCCGCTTGATGGCGGCCCCGCGAGCCATGGCTTCCACCAAAGGGTCGACCGCGGAAACGTCCACGCCGAGGGGCGCCAAATCGGACAACAGGGATGCGACGCCGCCAATATCGGTGGGGGCCGCCAATGCAGTTTCGAGAGCCTCCGGCGATGCCGACACGCTGAGGCGCTCCAGCATCTTCACGGACCGTCTCAGAAGCGTCCGCGCGAGCGCGGGTTGGGATGCCCGGCCGGCAACCGCTTCGGTGGCATTGCGATTTCCAGTTCACCATGTACCTGTTCATCCGCCACCGGACAATAGCAACCGCCACGTCACGCCGCGCGAGCCCGGAGTAAAATAGTGGCCATGGGATTCGCCAAGGCGCAGCCGGCCGTCATCGCTCACGCCGGCCGCACGGCTCCGCCCGGACCGCGCGGCATTTCGTTTCTGTGGCGCCTCCTGCGCTCCCCGGATGGCTGGCTCGATTTCCTGGCCGCGTGCCAGCGCCAATATGGCAACGTGGTCTTCTTTCGCTTCCTCGGCGTGCCGGCTTGCCTGATCAACGACCCCGCCGGCATCGAGCGCGTGCTGGTCACCGATCATCAGAACTTCACCAAATCCATGGACTATCGCGCGCTCTCGCGCGTGCTGGGCCAGGGTCTCCTCACCAGCGAGGGCGAGTTCTGGAAGCGCCAACGCCGCCTCGTGCAGCCTGCCTTCTTCCGTGATCGCATCCTCTCGTACGGCGGCTTGATGACCTCCTACACCGCCCGTCTGATGGAAACCTGGCAGTCGGGCGAGGTGCGCGACGTGCACCACGACATGATGCGCGTGACCCTCGAGATCGCGGCCCGCAGCCTCTTCAACGTGGCCATTGAAGGCGACACTGGAACCATCGGCAAGGCCCTCGCCGTGGTCATGAACGAAATGCCGAAGCTGGCCGGCTTCGCCTTTCTTCCCGATTGGGTGCCGGTGCCCGGGTTAGGCGCCTTCCGCCGCGCGCTCGCCGATCTGGACAAGATCGTCTACGGCATCATTCGCGCCCGTCGCGATACGGGCGAGCATCCCGGCGACCTGCTGGATATGCTGCTCGACGCACGCGATGAAAACGGCGCGGGCATGTCCGACCTGCAGCTCCGCGACGAAGTCATGACCCTGCTGCTGGCCGGTCACGAAACCACCGCCAATACACTTGCCTGGACCCTGTATTTATTGGCGCAAAATCCGGCCGAGCAGGCGCGCCTGGAAGCCGAGGTACGGACGGTGCTCGACGGCCACATGGCGGAAGCCGCCAGTCTGCATCGGTTGCCCTACACCCAAATGGTCCTGATGGAAGCTCAGCGCCTATATCCGCCCGCCTGGGCTATCGGCCGCAAGGCGCTGCGGGATTTCGAGGTTTCGGGATACCGTTTGCGCGCCGGAACCAATGTGATTGTCTCGCAATGGGTCTTGCACCGCGATCCGCACTTATACCCGCACCCGGAGCGCTTCGATCCGGAACGTTGGCGCGAGGAAGCCTCCGGACGGCGCAGTCTGCCCAAGTTCGCGTATCTGCCGTTCGGAGCCGGTCCGCGAGTGTGCGTCGGCGCCAGCCTGGCGCTCACCGAATCGGCGCTGGTGCTGGCCACGCTCATGCAGCGTTTCCGATTCTCGCTGGCATCCTCCGAACCGGTGAAAGCCTTCCCCTCGGTAACGTTGCGCCCCAAGCAGGGGCTGCATCTGCGCGTCGAGCGGCTGGCTTGAACCCGCGTGGCGCAGGCCCGTGGCCTGGATTTCGAAAATAATGCGAAACGAAGCCAATAAGTAGCCTGTTTGCGTATATTTCGAAAAATAACGAACCTGAAGCGGCGCCAAAGGCGAGCGTAACTCGCCTCCGGGCGGGCCTGGAGACCCGCCGCAGGCGTAGACGCCTGCCCCACTCTATTTTCCGCGATTCTTAGCGGCCGCCTTCGGCTTCGCCAGCGTGGCGTTCCGGTTCAGCGCCATCCACGATCCGGACCCGGACGGCACTCCCATAATCGTCAGCGTATCTCCGGCTACGATGAAAGCCGTCAGTTGTGCCTGCGTGAATGGACCTAAGCCGGCCGTATTGGTCTGGTAAGTGCCGCTGGCCGGCAGGTAGAGCAGCGATTGCACCTGACCCTGAATCGTACCGTTGGCGATCAAATCGATGGCACTCGTGGGAGGCGAAGCCTGGCTCTGCAAGGTGCTCCAGTCGCTCTGCGCCTGCGTGGTGTTCACCGTCGCGGCCGTCAGCGTGCGCGAATAACCCACGGCGGGCGGAGTCCCGGTGTCAAAGCACAATTCATACGCTTCTATGGCTTCTTTATCCGGCGTGTTTCCGGCCAAACTGGGGAATCTGTCTCCGAAAAACGCGAACAAACCGCCAATCTGTCCGTCGTGGTTCAGGCCAAAACCGTTGACGCTCACCCCGCCCGGCTTAAAGTCTTCGTTGCTCTTCTGATATAACTCGCGCAGTTGCGCGATCTTCATCGGCTGCACGATGTCCGGCTCAGGTTCGCCCGGAAACTTAACCTTCAGCGTGGATCCGAAGCCCGGATTCGTGGCGTGGCAAAAGTTGCAGGTGGACGTGCCGCCGGTGTGCTGTACGAGTGTGAAGAACAGATTCTCCCCGGTATTGGGATCGGCGGATGCGCCGGGAACGTCCGGTAGCGGAATCGACGACGGAAGCGTGCGATCCAGGTTCTCGTTGGGATTCGGCAGGTATGTGATGGTATTCACGAAATTGGCAAATGCCGTCATATCCCCAGTCGAGAGTTCCGAGCCGCCCAGCAGTTGCGCGAACGCTCCGTTGAAGGCCTGCAGATCCGGCTTATCGCCTCTCCAATGATACGGCTCCATGCTGATCAGCCCGCGCAGCGTCTGTGTGGTCATGGGGCCTTTCATGGGGTGGAACGCATAAGTCGTGGTGCCTTCCAGCAAGTAAGTCATCTCACCGGCGGGGTTGCCCAGATTCCAGGCCAGCAGGTCCATTTCAGCGTCGATGTGGCAGGACGCGCAGGCCCCCGTGCCGTTACCGGAGAGCTTGTGGTCGTACAGGAATCCGCGGCCATTGCGGATCGCCACGGGCGTCGGATCGAAGGTTCCCGTGGGAATTTCCGCGGTCACTGTATTGCCCGACAGACTTACGATCGAGATCGTGTTGTAGATGCGATTCAATACGTAGAGCAGGTTAGCCGAGGCATTCATGGCCAGGCCGCGGGGTCCGCGCTTGGTCATTGGGTTAACCGTGGCGCCGGTAGCCTGCGGGTCGATTTCGATAAAGCCGGTCACCAGGCCGGTTGTCGTATCCAAAATCCCCACACGGTCGGTGCCAAAAGCGGCAATGTAAAGATAGCGTCCAGCCGGTTCGAAAACCACGGCTGTGGGCATCGCCAGCGCCGAAGCCAGCGCCGCCGCATTGGGCAGTTGCGTGTAGTCGATCCCCGGATTCAGATTCCATATCTGAGTCTGGCCCGTAGTAGGATTAACGGCCGTGACCTGGTGATTGACTACATGGCCGTTCAATGCCGTCTCGAAGTTGATCAGGTTCAGAGCGTCGGTGTTGGCCACATACAGATTCCCCGATTGCGGATTCACGGCCAACCCTAAGTTCTCGGTGCCCAGGTGCGGATAGTATTTGGTTACCGTCAGCTTAGTTGTACTGATGGCCGCCACGTCATTGTCCGGCATCGTGTACTTGATTACGCTGGTCCAGGCAGGATCGGAAGCGTCTATGATCAGCGAAACCTGGGGCGGAGTGGGCAACGCCGGATTCGTCGGCGGCGGCTGGGGCGGCGCTTTTGTATCCGGAACGATGGTGGTGTGATTGCCCGATAACGCGAACGCCACATAAACGGTCGATCCGTCCGGGCTCACGGCCAGGGCCCGCGGTTCTTCCCCGGTCAGCGCGATGGACTTCACCAACGTGTGCGCCGAAGAAGTGCTATAGACGTTTACCAGGTTGCTGCGGGCGATGCTCACGAACGCCTGTCCCTTGCCCGCGAATACCACATCGGCCGGCTCCGTCTTGGCGTAGATCGTATCGGTCACAATTCCCTTTGAAACCGAAACGACACTGACGCTGTTCGAAACCTGGTTGGTCACCCAGGCCTCGTCGTTACCGGCGACAGCAGGGTTGATGTTGACCGAAACCGGCTCAAGGCCCACCGGGATCTCGGCGATCAAAGCCGGGCTGGATGGTGCGGTAAGGTCGAAGACCGATAGCGTTCCATTGGGAGTGTTAACGGCAAACAGGCGAGTGCCGTCCGCGGAAATCCGAATCGGATTGGTCTGCGCGCCCTCAAAATTGACATACTCGGATGCTGGCACCTGCGCCTGCGCTAGCGCAGAAAGCAGTAGCAAACCCACTGCCGGAACGACTTTCGCAAACGGCACTCTCATGATTGCCCTCCCCGGCCCCCAATAAGCCGGTCGAAACCTCTGATCGCAAAGAGTATACCCTGTAATACGGTTTGAGTCAAATTGCCGTTGAAACCGATGCTGAAAGATAGGCCTTGGCCGGAGAAATCCGTAACACTGGTTAAGGAATAGCGGGGGATGGCATGGCCACCGTGCGCGGCTGCATGCCGGCCTTGGCCAGCGCCGCGTAGACCACGAAGCCCGTCACGAAACTGTAAAGCACCGCGGGCTGCACGTAGGTCTTCAGCGCGTCGGAAACCGGCAGGAACGGCAGTATCCCCACTACGAAGCCCAGCGCCCAAGCCAGATATCCGGCCCAGTTGACGCCTTCGCGCGGACCCGCCCAGCGCCTGCCCGAGAGCAGATAGTCGGCCGCCATGGCCCCGCAAATGGGTCCGAACGACGCGCCGACTATGGTGAAGAAGCCGATCAGGTTCTGCGCCACGCCGGTGACCGCGAGCACGATGGAAACCGTCACCCCCGCCATGGTCGAGGAGATGCGCGGCACGCCCGGTATCATAGTCGAGAAGCTGTTGCCCGCAATGAAAGCGCAGAAGCAGGCAGGCGCAATCGAGGCGATAGTGAACAGCAGGAACATGGCGGTGGCGACGAAACCGCCGATGGAGTGGATCACGTCGTCATACCCCAGACCCTGATTGGGGAACAGCGTGCTGGCGCCGGCCACCGACAGCAGAGGTAATCCTGCGGCAAATACGATCGCCAGCGTGATGCCGGTCAGTCCGCCCATGCGTACGTCTTTTTCGTTGCGGCTGTTCATTCCGAAATCCGCGCCGGCCGCGCCCGCCGTCGCGAAGAAGCCGATGATGATCTGCACCAGCAGCGTGAAAGCCACAAAGGGCCGCGGATCGGGCGGCACGTAGGCGCCCAAGCCTGAACTGGTGCGGAAGAACACCAGCAGCACCATGGCGGCCGGAATCACGATCAGGTAACGCGATAGCTTGGCGACGTATTGAATTCCCATGACGCCGATATAGGCCATCCCGTAGCCCCAAAGGATACCGATAACGATGAACGGCAGGCTCCCCGGCGCAGCCTTGGAGCCCACCGTGTTCAAAATGAACTGCGTCGAAATAGCGGTGTTCACCGCGAACCACCCCACCTGCAGCAATCCCATTAACAGGCCAGGCATCGCGTAGCCGCCCACTGTGCCGAAAGTCGAACTGCCCACCACGTAGAGCGGATAGCCCGTCTTCATGCCCAACATGGCCGGGGCATAGTAATAAAGCGCATAGCTCAGCAGCCCGGCCACTACGATGGCGGCCAGGCACAGGCCCAGACTGGCGTGCGGGATGGTGCCCTTGGCGATCGAGATATAGAAGGCGATCCATAGAAAAATCCCCGCATAGCTGGGCGCTGTATTCGCATACCATGGACCGCGGTTCGATGCTGGATTGGGTACGGCTTTGGAAATGTAGTCGGGCAGCATGGCCCCTCCTTGGTGAAGCGGCCAATATACTACGCGGCGGTTGCCGGCTGTTGGATCGCCGCGAAACGCGCGGCCCAGGTGCTACGGCTGGCGGTCCAGGTCGGCATGCGACGTCCGTCGGAAAGAAAAACGGGCCAATTCCCATTTACCCGCGTTTTGCGCCTGCAATTTAATGGAGGAATAGGAGGGCCGTGATAGATTTACGGTCCATTACAGCAAAGCGGACCGCAACGTCGATCCTGGCCCGCCCGTGCGCAAGGTGCGAAGTGATGGGCCCCTCGTAGGTGTCTACCTGCTTGCCAGGCCAGCACTGGACCTCGCCGGGGTCGGCGTACGCGAGTTGTTTGCCTCCATTGCCTGGCAGCAGCACGGCCGGAGCCACTTTCGATCTGTCCGTACCGCTCAAGAAGTTCAACTCGCCCGCTCTAACGTTGAAAGTCACTGGGAACGTTACTGGGAAAGTTACTGGCGCGCGCCCCTCTCCCATCGCGGGCAACAGAGGACTCGCCGCGGGTCCGATGAAGGGCGTGCCTCCCAAAGGGTCTTGCATGCAGTTGGGCAAGCTGGCCCTGGTTTGCTGGGCGCCCTCAGAGGCGTAAGGCGCGGGCGGGCGCGCCTGGCGCTCGTCCGCTGGAGATTGGCTTTTTGGCGGGGCAGGCGGTTCCGCGGCAAGCCCCTTTTTAGGTGGCCTCTCTACAACACCGGCCGTAAATGCAGAGTCTTCCCCGGCGCCACAAAAACCCGCTCGTTGAACTTCGTTACGCCCAATTCACGAATCTCTATGTTATAGCTGCCGGGACGCAAGTGCATTGTCCTCGCGTCGTGAGTCGTCCCCGCGAAAGCTCCATCGATGAACACTTCGGCCGTCTTCACTTTGGTATCCAGCTTGACTTGACCGGCGTAGGGATAGTAGCCGCCGTAATAAGCCGGACCCCAATAAGGGCGGTACCAAATAGCGGCCGAGGCGCTTATGGGAGCCAGTGTCATCAGCGCAACACTCAGTATCAACAATCCTTTTCTCATGTGCCACCTTCCGCAAGGCTTAAGGCATTCCGCGTGCCACAAGCCAAGTCCTTTGGCATCAGTCAGTGCGCACGAAGTCAATTGGCCGCAAGCCACCAAACTGGCCGGACTCAGCCACCACCCTATGTGCTAGGATCACGCTTGACCCCTTATCTCGAAATTGGCGGCGATTATCGCGAGGTGATGCCCGGCATTCATATGCTGGAGCTGCCGCTGCCCTTCTCCCTCGGCATCGTGAACGTCTGGCTGGTGCGTCTCGAATCGGGCTGGCTGCTGATCGATACCGGCATGCAAACCGACGCCTGCTTCGATGCGCTGGCCCGCGCGTTCGAAGGCCTGTCGGTCGACTGGCGCGATATTCGCCGCATCCTGCTCACCCACATTCACCCGGACCACCTGGGCCTGGCCTCCAAGCTGATCCCCCTGACGGGCGCGGCTCTCGACCTGCATTGGGCCGACCATGAGCTGCTCGTTCACGTCACCGACACCGATCTGCACCGCGACTGGCAGCGGGAAATCCTGACCACGGCCGGCGTCGCGCCCGAGATGCGGGCGCTGGTGCATTCCGCGATGTTCGACATCCAGCAGAGCTTCGAGCGGCTGGCGCCCGACCGCCTGCTCTCCGGCGGCGAGACCATCTCGACCGCGCACGGCGTGCTGGAGGTGGTCTGGACGCCGGGCCACTCGCCCGGCCACGTCTGCCTTTACGACCGCGAGCGGCGCCTGCTGATTTCCGGCGATCACATCCTGCAACATATCTCGCCCAATATCGGATGGCAGCCGGGCCGCGACGCCTTGGGCGAGTACCTCTCGTCGCTCGATCGCGTCGCGGCGTTGGATGTGGATCTTATCCTGCCGTCGCATGGCACGCCTTTCGCCGGGCATCGTGAGTGGGTGCGCAAAACGCACGAGCATCATGCCGAACGCTGCGCGCGCATCGTGGAACTCATCGAGGGCGGCGCCACCACGGCCCATCACATTGCCGAGCGCCTGTGGAACCGCCATCTTTCTCCCTTCCACTACCGCTTTGCGATCTTCGAAGTGTTGGCGCACCTGGAATACCTGGAGCGCCGCGAAGTCCTGCGCGCCGACCGCTCCGGCCCGGTGCATTACTGGGCGAGGCTCTAACCTGGGCAGGCGGGCGAACCAGGTGGGGCGGCGCCAGGCGCCGCCCGCTAGCCGCGGCTGAAGCCCCGCGCGCTGAAGATTTGCCGTTTCAGTGGCAGGCCAGCCTTTTGGGGCAAGCGTTCTTGGGGGGCGGGATTTATCCCGCGCGGGGCTTTAGCCCCGCGCGTCGGCGAGCGTAGCTCGCCTCCACAGGCTAAAGCCTATGCCACCCAGGCGGCCTACGAGGCCGCCGCAGGCTGCGAGCCAGGCTGCGAGCCTGCCCCACCAAAAGGCCAAAGTCCGGGGGCGTGCACCACGCTGTCCGCTCCCGCGCCACCCCATCCCACAACCGCACACACCCCTGTCCCGGCCGCCCGCCTAACCCGTTGAATCCGTTCCCACCCCGCTGTGGCATACAGCCTGCCCACACGATCCCGGAGAATTGTCGATGAATTCGTTTGCACAGGATCTGCGCTATGCTTTCCGCAATCTGAGCCGCAATCCCGCCTTCGCCGCGGTCGCGGTAGGCGCGCTGGCCATCGGTATCGGCGCCAACACGGCGGTCTTCACCGTTGTCGAATCCGTGCTGCTGCGGCCGTTGCCTTACCACGAACCGTCCCAACTGTACACGGTCCGGCCGATGCCCAAGGATCCGAGTCCATTCGGCGGCGGATCGATGACGGACCTCGGATTCATGGCGTACCGGTCCGGCAGCACCGCATTCCAGTCGCTGGCGGCGTACAACTTCTCGAACTGGAACGGAACGGGAGTTGGCGATCCGGTGGCCATTCACGGCCAGGAGGTGACCGCCAACTTCTTTACTACTCTGGGCGTTCAGCCAAGACTCGGGCGCGGCTTTCGGCCCGAAGAGGAGTCCCCGGCCGGCGAGAAGGTTGTGGTCCTGAGCGACAGCTTTTGGCGCAAGCATTTCCAGGCCGCCCCCGATACGCTGGGCAAATCGATAGCGCTCGACGGCGAGCCCCATACAATCGTGGGCGTCATGCCAGGCGGCTTCGACCACGCGGTAGAACTATGGGTCCCGGCGGTTCCGGACCCGGGCAACCATAACGCCTTCCGTCAGGCGATTGGCCGGCTGGCGCCGGGCGCGACCGTGGCGCGCGCAAAGGCGGAACTGGAGGCGATCGACGCCCGTCTCGATGCCGCCGCGCACCGTCCCCACGACGATGTGATGGCGATCGCGCCGCTGCGCGATAGCATTGTGGGCAACTCCCGGCCCGCCCTGCTGGTATTCCTGGGCGCGGTGGGATGCGTGCTGCTGATCGCCTGTGTGAATGTGGCCAACCTGCTGCTCTCCCGCGCCTCGGCGCGCAAGCAGGAGATTGCCATTCGCGCGTCCCTGGGCGCCACCCGATGGCGCCTCGCGCGGCAACTGCTCACCGAGAGCGCCGTACTCGGCGTCAGCGGCGGCTTGCTGGGACTTATCGTCGCGCTGTGGGGAGTCGAAGCCTTGGTCCAACTGGCGCCGGCAAATCGCATCCCGCGTGTGGATGAGATCCGCTTCGACGGCTGGGTGTTCGCCTTCAATATCGGCGTATCGCTCGTTACCAGCATGCTTTTCGGGTTGGCGCCCGCGCTGCAGTTGACGCGCGCGCGGCAGACGCAAAACTGGAAAGATGCGGCGGCCCGCGGCAGCGCCCGTTCCGGCGCCATGCGTTCCGTGCTGGTCATGGCGGAGGTGGCGCTGGCTCTCATTCTCCTGATCGGCGCCGGCCTGCTGGTGCGCAGCTTCGAGAAATTGCGCACCGTCAACCTTGGTTTCCGGCCCGACAACATCCTGGCCATGAGCCTGGACCTGAACGGCAAGCCTTACGCAACGGCCCAGCGAATCCATCAGTTCGACAACGAGATGTTGGAGCGCATCGCGCACGTCAACGGTGTGACGGCCGTGGGCCTGATCAACTTACTGCCCATGTCGGATTTCCTGGTGCAGGGGGATTACAAACTGGGCGACCGGCAAGCGCCCCCGGACCTGCTGGCCGTAAAGCCAGCCGTCAGCCCGGGCTATTTTCGGGCGATGGGCATCCCGCTCATGCGCGGCCGCTCGTTCGATGCACACGACACCTTGAAATCGGCGCCCGTGGCGATGGTCGATGAGTCGTTCGCGCGCCGCATTTGGCCGAACCAGGATCCCGTCGGCAAACGCATCAGCTTCGAAGATAATCCCAAGGCGGAGAGCGACTGGATGACCGTGGTGGGAGTCACCGGATCGATCCGGCAGGAGAATCCGGCCGCGGAGCATATGACGATCTACCAGCCAATGGCACAGGTGCGAAGCATGTTCTTCCTGCAAAACGTCAGTTTCGTAGTGCGCTCTAAAGCGGCAGCTACGAGCCTGGCGCCGGCTTTGCGCGCGCAGGTCTGGAATATAGACAAGGACCTGCCCATCGGCGCGATGGCCAGCATGCAGGACTTGCTCTACAGCTCCACGGCCGAGCCGCGCTTTCAAACGCGGGTGCTCGCGTCATTCTCCTCCATCGCCTTTCTGCTCGCCATCGTCGGCATTTACGGCGTAATGGCTTACTCGGTGACGCAGCGCACCCAGGAGATTGGCATCCGCATGGCCATCGGCGCGCAGCGCGGGCAGATCGTGCATATGATCCTGTGGCGCAGCGTGGCGCTAGTCGCGGGCGGGCTGGCGATGGGGCTCGCCGGCGCGTGGGCCGCCACCCGCGTGTTGAAGAACTTTCTGTTCGAGGTGACGCCCTTCGATCCGCTAACCTTCGCCGCCGTATCGCTGTTGCTGGCTTTGGTGGCGCTGGCTGCCTGCTACATTCCCGCCCGGCGCGCCGCCGCCATCGATCCACTGGTTGCCTTACGATATGAGTAGATGGCGGAAGAATACGGCAGCACTCGGCCGAAGGCCCTGAAAATCAATCTCGACGGACGCAAGTTCGGCACGTTCGCCGAGATCGGCGCAGGCCAGGAAGTGGCGCGCTGGTTCTTCCACGCGGGCAAGGCCGCCAGCACCATCGCCAAGACGATTTCCGCGTATGACATGGCCGTCAGCGATGGCATTTACGGTCCGGCCCAGCACTACGTCAGCCGCCAGCGCCTGGAGGCCATGCTCGACCACGAGTTCAAGAGCCTGGTGGAGCATCCGGACACGACCCGCGGCGACCGCACGGCGTTCTTCGTCTTCGCGGACACTTCCGCCACCCAAACACACTCCCATCGCCCGGTGGGGCATAGCTGGCTGGGTGTCCGTTTCCAGGCCGAACCACGCGGCGAGCCCTCCGAGATCATTCTGCACGTCGAGTTGCTCGACCCAGTCACCGTCGAGCAGCAGGAAGCGCTAGGTCTGGCGGGCGTCAACCTGATCTATGGCGCGTTCTACTACGCGGACGATCCCACGCACCTGATCGCCTCGTTGATGGACGATCTGAGCCGCCGGCGGATTGAAGTGGACATGATCAAGTTCTCGGGCCCGGCCTTTGCCCAAGTCGACAACCGTCTGATGAGCCTGCAGCTCGTCGAGCAGGGGCTCACCGACGCGGCTATGTTCACGGCCAATGGCGAGGTCGTGCAGCCCGCGGAGGTGCTATACAAACGGCCGGTAGTGATCGAGCGGGGCAGCTTCCGGCCGGTCACCAACGTTACGCTGGAAATGTTGGATCGCGCCGTAGGCCAGCTTCAGCAGGACTCCCCGGATGCCAGCGATCCGGTGGCCATCATGGAGATGACCTTGAATAACCTGATGTCCGAACAAGCCATCGATCCCCAGGATTTTCTGGCGCGCGTCGATATTCTGGGCGCACTGGGCAAAATGGTCGTGATTTCGAATTACACCAGGTTCGACAAGGTCACCAGCTACCTGCGCCATTACACGCAAAACTGGATCGGGATGGCCATGGGCGTCCCCACTTTGCTGCAGGTGTTCGATGAGAAATACTACGCCGAACTCGAAGGCGGCGTCCTGGAAGGTTTGGGCCGCCTGTTCCAGGGATGCGTCAAGCTGTTCATCCTTCCGACCAGGGAAACAGACGCCGCGGAGCTGATTACGTCCGATCGATTGGATGTAAAACCGGAACTGAGCCACCTCTATAGGCACCTCGTGGAGAACGGCCATATCGAATCCATACGCGAGTTCGACGCCGGAGACTTACACGTCACGCCGGGCGCCGTGCTGGCAGGCATCCAGTCGGGCGACCCGAACTGGGAGAAGTTGGTGCCTCCGCAGGCCGCCGCGGTGATCAAACAGAAGGGCCTGTTCGGATACCGGGCGGCCGGTTAGTTATAGTTAGCCATAGCGCCTGCCGCCGCACCGGGAAAATACGGTATCGACGGGATGCCCCTCACCCCGCCTCCCGTCCTAACTTATATATAGGAAACTTTTCCTGGAGGGAATACCAAGTGTACAAGCTACTGTGCGCCACAGTTGGAGCCGCGTGCGCGATCGCGGCCGGCTGCTCTAAGAAGGTCGCGGTGCATCCCGCGCCGCCGCCCGCGGTGCAACAAGCCAAAGCGGCCGTCCCGGACAAACCCGTGATCTCGCTATTTGCCGCTTCGCCCGGAACCATCGACAAGGGCGGCCAGACCACGCTGCGTTGGGCCGTGCAACATGCCAGCGACGTCCGCATCGCGCCGGCATTGGGTGCGGTGCAGGAGTCCGGGAGCCGGGGAGTCTTTCCCGCCGCGGATACGATTTATATTTTGACGGCCAACGGGCCCGGCGGGAGCGCGTCCGCCACGGCCAGTGTAAGCATTCTGGTGCACACTGCTTCCAGGATGCCGGATCAGGCCACCAGGAACCAGATACAGGAACTGCTCAACCGCATTCAGGACGCCTACTTCGACTACAACAAGCACAATCTTCGCCCCGACGCGCAGCAGGCCCTGGTCGCGGACGCTAAGACCCTGGGTGAGATCCTGAAGCAGTATCCGGACTATAAGCTCACCGTGCAAGGCTATTGCGATGAACGTGGGTCGGAAGAGTATAACCTGGCTCTTGGCGATAAGCGCGCCACTCAAGCCAAGGAGTATCTGGCCTCCCTGGGAGTGCCGGATTCCCAACTGAATACCATCAGTTACGGCAAAGAGAAGCCGGTCTGCACCGAACACGATGAAGAATGCTGGCAGCGAAACCGCCGCGCCCACATCATGCAGGAGCAGTAACGCGGAACGCATGGCTTGTGGGGCAGGACTCCAGTGATTCCGTTGCGAAGAGCGGGTCCTGGAGGACCCGCGCAGGACCGGAGTCCTGCCCCACTCCTTACCGCGGTAGCTGGGTATACCGGAAACAGTCCGTGGCGTGGTCGTTCACCATCCCCACTGCCTGCATGAAGGCGTAGCAGATGGTCGATCCTACAAACCGGAAGCCGCGGCGTTTCAGATCTTTACTCATGGCGTCGGATTCGGCAGTGCGCGCCGGCAACTTCTGCGCCTTGCGCCACGCGTTCACGCGCGGCCGGCCGCCGGTGAACTGCCAGATATAAGCGTCGAAGCTGCCGAACTCTTCCACCACTTTCAGAAACGCCTGTGCATTGCCGATCGCGGCGGCGATCTTCAGGCGGTTGCGGACGATGCCGGCGTCGCCGAGCAGCGCGTTCACCTTGCGCTTGCCGTAGCGGGCCACCACGGCCGGATCGAAGTTGTCGAACGCTTCGCGATAGCGCGCGCGCTTGTGCAAGATGGTGTCCCAACTCAGGCCGGCCTGCGCGCCTTCGAGCACCAGGAACTCGAACAGCAGGCGGTCGTCGTGAATCGGCACGCCCCACTCCGTGTCGTGGTAGGGAATGGAGAGTTCGTTCCTGGCCCAAGCGCAGCGATTTGCTATTTCCATAAGCGTGTATCCCAACGTACGGGCAACGCCGGGCTTGACTTGATGCGGGCGAAATCGGGATGTTCCTGGTTAATCAGAATATTTCGCTCCACCCGCGTTACCACCGAAGGAACCATCAGCACCGGCGTGCGCCGCTGGTCGTACCATCGATCGCCGAAAGTGCGGGCGGTTTCAAACGACGCTGAATCCCAATGGGGCAAGCCGTCCGGCGCAAGCTCTTCGACGGGCACGCCGGCCGGAATCTCGATTTCGACGTAGCCTTGGCTGCGCGGGACGCTGCCGGAGCCGTGCACCAGGATTTCCAAGAGCGCACCGGCGTAGGTTTCGGACGCATAGATCACACGCCGGCCCGCAGAATTCCAGCGGGCGCCATGCAGCATCGCACCCGTGCCGTCGAAGATGGCGTGCCGCATATCCGCTATGCGGAACGCCCGCAAGGGAGCCCTACGCGGGGAGGCCATACACGATGCGGGCCATGACCTCTTCAGCCTGCCGCGCGCCCAATTCCGTCAGAGCCGCGTCCAGAGGCGTTTTTCCGCCGATTTCCGGATGCGGGGTGGTCAGAAAGCGGCGGGACTGCTCGCGATCCTGCCAGACATCTTCGGCAATGGCGACCACGCGAGCCAACCGCTCCGTCCGTTCGCTTTCCGCGGGGCTAAGCCGGTCCCGCCGCCGTTTATACGTGGCTTCGGGAACGACGCGGTGCATCATGGCGCGCTGTTCGGCCTTATCCGGGAAAATGCGCTGCACGACAATGCGGAGAGTCGCCTTGGGCAAGCCCTTTTCCACAGCGTCGTTCAACTCCAGCAGAGAGGTCACCGTCTTGCCCAAGACCCGCTGGCCGCCAAGGATAATCCCGGTGTTATGTGGTTCCATCGGTATCAGTATACCACAAGAATGGGATCAAATGAGCTTCGGCGGAGCAAAAAAGTGCAGCGGGTCGATCGACACAATCTTCCACTTCTTGCCCTTGCCGCCCTTGCGCTCCAGACCGAACTTCACCACCTCGCGGCGGCGCTCCACCGTGTGCGGATCCGCTTTGCCCACGATCTCCAGGAACCAATCCAGTTCCTCGGCGCGATGCGTGTCGTCGCCCGTATCCGACAACACTTCGATGGAGTTCGTGAGATCGGCCAGGTCGGTCAGCGCCACAATATCGCGGCGGAATTGCTGGAAGCTCGGCATGCCGGGGTCGACGGCTTCCACAAACATCGCGGCGTCGTCGTCGCTGAGCGCGGAGGCGATCTTGCTGAACAGGTCGAAGACCTGCTGCTGCGCGTCGGCGGCCAACGCGATGCTGCGCATGGCGCCCGCCGCCGCGCCGCCCATGGTCAAGAGAAAAGCTCGCCGTCTCATAGTCAGGTCCGGTAACTCGCATTGATGCGGATGTAGCCTTCCGTGAAGTCGCACGTCCAGAAGCGGGCGTTACCCTTGCCCTTGCCGCGTAGGGCCAGCCGGATCTCGCACTCGGGGGCGTCCAGCTTGCGCTTCAGTTCGGCTTCGGAAAAGTGCGCCGCGAGGCCCCCACGGCATACCGGCACGCCCTGCATATCGATATCGGTCTTGCGCGGATCGAACGCCACGCCGGCATTGCCTGCCGCCGAAAGGATGCGGCCCCAGTTCGGGTCGGAGCCCGCTACGGCCGTCTTCACCAGCGGCGAATTGGCGATGGAGCGGGCCAGGCGCGCGGCCGCATCATCGGTGGACGCGCCCGAGACCAATATCGTGATGAGCTTGCGCGCGCCTTCGCCATCGCGCGCGATACTGCGCGCCAGATCTTCCGCGACGCCGGCGATGCGCTCTTCTACTGCCGCCATTTCCCTGGCATCGGGCCGCACGCCGGACGCGCCGTTGGCCAGCAGCAGCAGCGTGTCGTTGGTGGATGTGTCGCCATCCACGGAGAGCCGGTTGTAGCTACGCTCGACGGCGCGGCGCAACATGCGGCGCAGCATGGCCGCGGGAATCTGGGCGTCGGTCAGCACGAAGCCCAGCGTGGTGGCCATGCGCGGCTGGATCATGCCGGAGCCTTTGGTCATGCCGGCGATGCGTACCGTGCCGCGCCGCAGCTTCACCTCCGCGAGTGCTTCTTTGGGGACCAGGTCCGTGGTCATGATGGCGCGTGCCACGCCGCCAAAGCCGTCTTCGCGCAGGTTGGCCACCAGGCGGGGCAGGGCATTGACGATGAGCTTCGCATCCATTTCGACGCCGATCACACCGGTAGATGCGGGCAGCACCTGGGTAACCGGCAGGCGCAACAGGCGCGCGGCGGACCGGCAGCAGTTGAGCGCCACGGCATCGCCCGTGCGTGTGGCGCAATTAGCGTTGCCGGCATTCACCAGGATCGCCCCCACCGCGCCGCGCGAGGCTGCCAGGTGGCGGCGGCAAAGCCTCACCGGAGCGGCTTGCACGCGGTTTTGTGTGAATACGCCGGCGGCCGCGGCCGGCAGTCCGGAAACGATCAGCCCCAGATCGTCTTTCTCGGCGTGACGAATGCCCGCGTACGTGGCGGCGTAACGATAGCCCAGCGGCAGATCCACGCTATCATTCTCCCAGAATGTCGCCGCCGCCGATGCGCTGGCCGTTGGCGAAGGCATCGGCGGCGATTCGTTTGCGGCCTTCAAGCTGCACTTCGATCAGCTCCAGGGCGCCTTCACCGCAGACGGCGCGCAGCGGGTAGAGCAGCAGTTCACCCGGCTCGCCCACGTGCCCCGCCGTCACCCGCGATCTCAAGATGTGCAACTGCTGCCCGCGAAAGCGCGTATAGGCGCCCGGCCAGGGCTGGAATCCGCGCACGCGATTGTGGATGGCTTGCGCCGGCTGGCGCCAGTCTATGAGGCCGTCCTCCTTCTTCAGCAGCGGCGCGTAGGTGGCCTGGGCGGCGTCCTGCTTCCGTGGAACGATCGACGCGATATTCGCCAAGGTCTCCACCAACAGTGCGGCTCCCATGGTGGCCAGCCGCGCCCCCAATTCCTCGGCGGTTTCGTCCGGCTCGATGTCCGTTTCCGCTTTCAGCAGCATGTCGCCGGTATCGAGTCCGGCATCGATGCGCATAGTGGTGACGCCCGTGCGCGTCTCGCCACTGGCGATGGCCCACTGCACCGGTCCGGCGCCGCGGTATTTGGGCAGCAGCGAGGCATGCACGTTTATGATCCCATGCGGTGGGATGTCGATTACAGATTGCGGAATGATCTGACCGTAGCCGACTATTACCATCGCATCGGGGGCGAGCGCGGCTAGAGTTGCCACGGCTTCCGGGCGGCGGATCCGCTCAGGTTGGTATACGGGCAGGTTGTGGCGGAGGGCCGCTTCTTTTACGGGGGAGTGGGTGAGACGATGGCCCCGTCCGCTCGGGCGGTCGGGTTGGGTTATTACGGAGATCACGTCATGGCCGGAAGATACCAGAGCCTCCAGGGTTGGGACTGCGAATTTTGGGGTACCCAGAAATATAATGCGCATCAGCTACAGGCGGCCCACGAGGCCGCCGCAGGCTACGAGCCTGCCCCACTCACTTATTCCCATTCTCCGGCTTTCACCAGCTTGCGCACCTTGCGCCGGAGCAAATCGCGCTTCAGGGCGCTGATGTGGCTGATGTATAGCTTGCCGTACAAGTGGTCCGTCTCGTGCAATAAGGCGCGCGCCAGCAGGTCCTCGCCGGTCTTCTCGAAGAACTCGCCCGTGGCGTCCTGTGCGCGCACCGTCACGCGCTTGCCGCGCTTCACCTGCTCGCGGAATCCGGGAATGCTCAGGCAGCCTTCTTCACCTTCCTGCTTGCCCTCCACCTTCAGAATCTTCGGATTGATGAGCACCAGCTTGTCCGTAGGATTCTCGGCGTTCGAGATGTCGATGACCGCGATTTTGCGCGAGAACCCGATCTGCGGCGCCGCCAGCCCCACGCCCTTGGCCGCGTACATGGACTCGAACATATCGTCCAGAAACTGGTCGAGCTCCGGCGTGCCGAATTCGGCGACCTCCTCCGCTTCACGCTCCAGCACCGGATCGCCGTATTTCACGATTGGATAAACCATAATTCAGAAATTCCGCACCTGAGTCAGATAACCTTCAAAATTGCGCTTCGTTTCGCCCAGCGAATCGCCGCCGAACTTTTCCAGAAAAGCCTGCGCCAGCACCAGTGCCACCATGGCCTCCGCGATCACGCCCGCGGCGGGAACCACGCAGACATCGGAGCGCTCGTAAGCGGCCAGAGCCGGTTCGCGAGTGGAAAGATCGACCGATTCGAGCGGACGGCGCAGGGTCGAGATGGGCTTCAGAAATCCGCGCACCAGCAGGTCCTGGCCGTTGGTGATGCCGCCCTCCAGGCCGCCTGCGCGATTGGCTCCGCGCGTGAAATGGCGCGCATGGCGATCGTATTGGATGGTGTCCTGCACGGCGGAGCCAAAGCTGGCGGCGTTCTCCGCCGCGAATCCCAGTTCCACGCCTTTCACGGCTTGAATGGAGACGATGGCTTGCGCCAGGCGGCCGTCCAGGCGCGCGTCCCACGTAGTGTGCGATCCCAGGCCGGGGGGCACGCCGTGCGCGATCACTTCGAAGACGCCGCCCACGGTGTCGCCCGTGCGATAGGCTTGATCCACCACTTCTTTCATTCGACGCTCGGTTTCGGCATCCACGCAACCCAGCAAGACCTCGCCCTTCCCACGCAGGGGCGCGACCTCGTCCCAGGCGGCCGTCCGTTCCAGGCGCACGCCGCCCACGGCAATCACGTGGCTGGCGATGTCGATGCCGAACTGGAACAGCAGCGCCTTGGCAAGCGCGCCGGCCGCGACCCGGGCGGTGGTTTCGCGGGCGCTGGCCCGCTCCAGGATGTAGCGCGCGTCTTGGAAATTGTACTTGATTGCGCCTGCCAGGTCGGCGTGTCCGGGGCGGGGACGGGTGACCGGCTTCTTCTTGTCTTCGGCGCCGTCCATATCTTCAACGGGCAGCGCTTCGGTCCAGTTTTGCCAGTCTTGGTTGCGGATCAGGATAGCTACCGGCGAGCCGATGGTATGGGAGTGCCGCACGCCGGACACAATTTCGGCGCGATCGTGTTCGATCTTCATGCGCCCGCCGCGGCCGTAGCCCTGCTGGCGGCGCCAAAGTTCGTGATTTACGGTGTCGAGAGAGACCGGCACTCCGGCGGGAAGCCCTGTGAGGGTGGCCACCAGGCACTCGCCATGCGACTCCCCGGCGGTTTCAAATCGCAGCATTCGCCAAGAATTTTTATGGTAACAGGTCGGGAGCCGTGCGAGCTTAGCTCGCCGTGGCGGGGTGCTTAACCGACTTGGGGAACAACCCAGTTGGAGGGCGGCCAATCTTGGCCGCAGCCGGCTTTTAGCCGGCCTTGGCCGCCTGAAAAGGCGGCTGCGGGCAGAATTGCCCGCCCCACATCCCCATTTCGGTTAAGCGCCCGCCGTGGCGTGTGCGCCGAACAGTTCGTCGAGCGGCAATTCGATCCTGGGATCGGCCGTCCGGAGCACGCCGTCCTTGGCTTCGCGCGAAGCCTCCACGGTGTGGATATACCCGCGCCGCGTCCGCGGATTCACCACCCAAACGTACGGAATGCCGAAAGCCAGGTAGTCGTCGATTTTCTCCTGCACGTCGCCGGCACGGTCATCGGGCGACAGCACCTCTACGCTGAGGTGGGGAGGTTCTACAACGATACGGCCCGCAGGCTGGGGACCGGCAACCAGAGTGACATCCGGCACGCGAAAGCGTTCGGCTTTGACTTGCACTCGCACTTCCACGGCGGACCAGAACTCGGGATAATGAACCGCCAAGTAAAGATAAATCCGCGATTGCAAACTGGCGTGCTCGATTTCGCCCACGTTTCGCTCCACGACTTGGCCGTCGACGTATTCGCGATCGCCGTCGGCATAGCTCGTGCTCAGATATTCTTCAACTGCTACGAGCGTGGTGGCCATGGCTTGATTGTAACGCTTCAGTGAACGGGCTACGCGACGTTCTTGTGGATCTCATCCACCTGCGCCCGGAGCAGGCGTGTGGGATAAACCCACTCCAGCAACGGCGTGGTCATGAACGTGGTCACCAGCGCCATCAGCACCATGATGGAGAACATCGCCGGAGAAATCACGCCGATATCCAGGCCGATGTTCAGGATCACCAGTTCCATCAGGCCGCGCGTGTTCATCAGGATGCCGAGCGAGGCCGCCTCGCGCCAGGGCATGCCGGCCAGGCGCGCCGCGAACATCGACCCGCCGAGTTTTCCGGTGATCGCCACCACGATTACGATGGCGCTGTAGAACCAGATGGCCCGGCCCCCGCCCACGCCGATACGGGTGCGCAGCCCCGTATAAGCGAAGAACAGCGGCAGCAGCAGAACCACCGTCACCGATTCGAACTTATGCAGCAGGTAGCGCGTGAACTCGGGCGTCTTCGGCATGATGGCGCCCATCAGGAACGCCCCAAACAACAAATGGATGCCCAGCCATTCGGTGGCCAGCGCGGAAGCCAGCACCAGCACTACGATCGTGGCCACCAAATTGTCGGTCAGGCGGTCGCGCTTGCGAAACGCGCGCTCGAATGCTGGCAGGATGCGGCGCACCACAAACAGCATGATCAGGACATAGGCGATCGAGCCGGCAATCGTCACCCAAGCCGGCCGCGCGGCGTGCGTCACGCGCACCAGCACCACGATGTAGGCCAGAATGCACCATCCCGTGACATCGTCCACCGCCGCGCAGGCAATCGCCAGCGTGCCCATGCGGCTGCGCACCAGGCCGCGCTCGGATAGAATCCGCGCCAGCACCGGAAATGCCGTGATGCTCATGGCCGCGCCCATGAAGAGCGCGAAGCCGGTGAATGTGACCCCGTCGTCCGAGAGCCGCGGGTAGAGATACAGCGCCGTCAAACCACCCAGACAGAAGGGCGCCACGATGCTCACATGGCTGGTGAGCACCGCCGCGTGGCCATAGCCGTGCAGTTCCGAAGGATTCAGCGCCAGGCCCACCACAAACATGAACACCACCAGGCCGACCTGGCTCAGCGCGTTAAGGTAACTCAGGCTGGCGGGCGGGAACAGCGCGGCGGAAACGCCTGGCGCGAGCCAGCCCAGCAGCGACGGTCCCAGCAAAATCCCCGCTACCATCTCGCCCATCACTTGCGGCTGATTAATCTTCTGGAAAAGGAATCCCACGATGCGCGCCGCCACCAGGATCACGGCAATCTGCAGCACCAGTTGGAAGAGATCGAGCATCAAGCGCCTCGCTTCCTGGGAGCCTGGCGGACGGCGTGAAAGGCCACCGGCGCGCAACCCAGCAAGGTGACTTTTCCTTCCAGGGTGCGCTGGTCAAGCTTGCCGGCAATGGTGGCGGTGATGCTGGCGACCGGCGATTTGGCGGTGAAAGTGGCGCCGTCGATGGTGGCCTGCAACGTAGTCCCGTAGCCGTCATGCAAGGTGATGAGGGCCTGGTTGCCCGATTGAGAAACGCTCCAAGCCAGTTGCCGCTGCAAACTGCCCGGAGGGTTGGCGCAATCGGCCGTGGGAGTGGATTCCAGCGCCCATTCTCCGCCGATGGAAAGCGGCGCGGCGATGCTTCGGCCAGCTTCCAGAATGCCGAGCAGCCCCAGTACCGGCACACCCACCAGGAGCAGGTACACGGCCACCAGATGATTTTTGACTAAGTTGGCGATCTCCCGATTCTAGCGCGGGCGGTTCCGGGCGGCAAGGCCGGAAGTACCAGGGCCGGCGATTCTACGATAGTGGCGATTTGGGTGCCGCTTGAATAGTCTCTTCTGTTGCCTATGAAGTCGTCTATATGGTTCTTGCTAGTGGCCCAATATGGCGTACGAACTGTTTGACAATAAGGCGGCCCATATCGGCTCTCCGTGCTTCACGATCCTCCGTTCGGGCAAAATTGCCTTCAACGCCGATGCTGGAGACGTTTTATCCAGAGCCGGTGCCAAATTCGCCCATTTCTTATGGGATTCACAGGCTTGCAGGCTCGCGGTTCGGCCGGCGGAGAAGAGGGACGACCGCGCGTTCAAGGTATCGCTTGTCAAGGGAAAGAGGGGCGGTACGTTTTCGGGTCGATCGTTTCTCAAGTACATCCAGTGGCACGCCGATGGACCAATCGTCGTGCCGGCATCCTGGAACGATCGGGAGCACCTGCTGGAAGCCAACCTTCCTACCGAGCATGTCGGGAAACTGCGGACCAGGACGCAGGAGCACTCGCGATGAAGAAGAAGCATGACACAAGCCCGGATGTCGAGGATATCCGGCGCGAGGAGATGAGCCGTGGGCGTCGTCCAATCGATCTGGAAACCAGAAGCAGCGGCAAGAACTTCTGCACGGCCTCAGGAAACTCTTGGAAATTGGGAACGAGGACGATTTCGTCGCGGCTATGCGCGCTTTAGGGTTGCAGGCCGATTCACCGAAGTGGAGCGAGATTCTCCGGATTTGGCGCGAGTACCGACCCTAGCGACGACTTCATGAAAGGCATGCAACTTCTCAGCCCGGTCGACGGGCGACAATTGGTCGAGATGCGCTGCAATGATCGCCGCGAGCCGTTCGGCTCCTTTTTCAGCGGAACTCTTCTTCGATTTCATGCCTGCTCTTTGTTAAGTATATACCAGAACCTAGAGCATCGACCGGCGCGCTACACGTTAAAATAGGCCCACGAAGTGACCGCGAGCCGCCCCATGCCCCGCTCCGCCATCCTCCTGATCCATTGTCCCGACCGGCGCGGCATCGTGGCCGGCATCTCCAGTTTCCTGTACACGCAAGGCGCCAACATTTTGCACGCCGACCAGCACCAGGACAACGATCTGGGGCTGTTCTTCATGCGCATCGAATGGGATTTGGATGGCTTTGCGCCGGATGACGCCGCCTTCCGGCGCGAGTTCCAGCCGCTGGCGGCCGGCTTCGACATGCGCTGGAAACTGGCTTATTCCGCCGTGCGCCCCGCGGTGGCTATCTTCGTCTCGCGCGCGCAACATTGCCTGCTGGACCTGCTCTATCGGCATGCAATCGGCGAACTGGCCTGCGACATTCCGCTGATCGTCAGCAACCATATGGACGCCCAGGGGCTCGCCGGATTTTACGGCATCCCGTTCCACCACATCCCGGCGGACGTGGGCAACAGGGAGGAGGCCGAGGCCCGCCAGTGCGCACTGCTCGAACGGCATGCGGTGGATCTGATCGTGCTAGCGCGCTATATGCAGGTGCTGACGCCGGAATTTGTGGCGCGATACCCGCAGCGCATCATCAATGTGCATCACTCATTTCTGCCGGCGTTCAGCGGCGCGCGTCCATATCACGCGGCGTATCAGCGGGGTGTCAAGCTGATCGGGGCGACCAGCCATTTTGTGACCGAGGTGCTCGACGACGGTCCCATCATCGAGCAGGATGTGGTGCGTATTTCGCATCGCGACCAGGTGCCGGACCTGATTCAGAAGGGAAGCGATCTGGAGCGCGTGGTGTTGTCGCGGGCCGTGCGCTGGTACCTGGAGCACCGGATCTTGCACTACGCGGGCAAGACCGTTATTTTCGACTAGGCACACGATGCGGAAAGTGCTGGCCATCGTTGGCTCGGCGATCTTCCTGGTTATCGCCCCCGGCTTCGTAGCCGGCTTGGCGCCCTGGTGGATCTCCCATTGGCGAATCGAATCTTCATTCGTGGGAATGCCGCTTTTCCGTATGATTGGGGGTCTGCTGCTCGCGCTGGGACTCGTCGGCCTGCTGGATTCGTTCGTTCGATTCGCAGTGCAAGGCGGGGGCACTCCGGCGCCTGTCTTCCCCACCCGCCATCTGGTGGCGACCGGCCTCTATCGTTATGTCCGCAATCCCATGTACGTAGCGGTGGTGAGCACGATTCTCGGTCAAGCGTTGATTTTCGGAAATGTCGGGCTGTTGGAATACGGCGGGCTAATCTGGCTGCTGTTCCACTTGTTTGTGCTGATTTACGAAGAGCCCACTCTCAGGGCGAGCTTTGGATCGGAGTATGAAACATTTTGCGCCGCGGTGCCGCGCTGGATTCCACGGCTCAGCCCTTGGAAAGGTAATTGAGCAGACAGGCCAGGAGGCCGGTCCTACGCGTGCGCGTGGGACTGGTAGTGCTGGCGGAGCAGGTCCTTCCCGTAATCGTTGCCGTTCGGGGTACGCACCACGCAGTGAATGTGCTGGCGCGTCGGCAGGTTGGGGTCCCTGGCGAATCGCGAAAGGTTCGCCGGGCGTTGGTGATCGAACTCAATCAGGATCACGGGGCTGTGGATGCGATAGTAGTAGACGGCCGCCGCATTCGAGCCGCCGACCCAGGCGAACCACGTGCGGTCGATGTGGCGGGCGACCTCGTCCATCTTGACGCGCGCGTGGCCGTCGTCCATGTTGCCCACATACAGATCGACCAGATCCAGAAGCCGCTTGCGCGCCGGTTCGGGAAAATCGGTTGCGCGTGCGCCCGCGTAGTCCAGCACCACGTTGTCCTTGAACGCTTCCGTCAGGTTGTAGTTTTGGGTCTTGTTGGGGTTGAGGATGGCTTTCGCGCGCTGGGCGTTATCCAGCGCGAGCAACATATCGAGGCCGCGGTTCTGCTCGTCCTGCAGAATCGAGGTGCCCTGGTACTTGCCGGACGTCGCGGTGACCGGTTCGGAGCCGGCGAAGAAAGGCGTCATCACCACCTGATCTCCCAGCACGAAATAGTTGACGATAGCGTGGTGCCCGTCGAGTTGGAAACCCCACGGCTCGCTGGCGGAGGGCTTGCCCATCACGGTAATGAAGTAGAGCCACTCCCCGAGAAACTCGTGGTCGTCCGTCAGCTCGGCGAGGGTTTCGTTAAGGCGCATGATGTCGCGCGTCAGCTTCAGGCCGCGCGCGCTGAGGGACGCCTGCAGCAGACCGAAAGCCGCGCCGCGTTGCGCATCCGTCATCTCTTTAAAGCTGACGCCCTGGCGCACGTAGAAATGCTGGTTCATCCACTTGCGCCATTCCGGATCGTCGACCGCGAACATGGTGCGGCCGCGCTGCTCGTTGGAGAGGCTCTCGAGGAAGCGTTCGGCGGCCGTGCGGACGGGCGCGGTGGATACGCCGGTGGCGTGAATCCCGAACAGGCTGGGCTCGACGCTCCCGTTGGCGGTGATGCCTTTGAATGGGTCGGCCAGGCCCTTGCGCTCGTACTCGGCGGAGATTTGCCGGAAGCGCTCAGCCGTGCTGGCGGCGCTTTGCGGGAAGGCTTGGGGGGCGAGTATCGCGCCGGGGATGAGGGTTGAAAACAGCGTCCGGCGCGTTAGCCGCGGGGCGTCGTGATGGTGGCTGTTCGGGATCTTCATATCTCGACAGGATAACTGTCATTTCGTGCGCTTGTATACGATTCTGAATGGACTAGTGTGGCCCTCCTCACGCCGGCCAATTTGGCGAACCGCCTGCCACGCAACCGCGCCAATAGAATTTACCGCGGTTAATTGGGTGTTTGATCTTGACCATTGGATAACGGACATGGTATATCTATCGCCAAGGCACTTGGTCGAGACAGAGGAGGGTTCGGTGCGTCAATTTCTAATGCAATCCGGCAAGCGCCCACGTGGCGGACTGCGTCTGGCGGGCGCCAGTGCGTCACTGGCGCTGGGTCTGCTGCCTGCCTTGCACGCTGGAGATCCTGTAGTCATCAAAATCAAGACACAACCGGCCACCACCTTTGCGGCTGGTTTCAGCGGCTTCAACACGGCGCAACCGCGCGACACCGTGGAGTATTACGATCCTAAGTTCGTGAAGGTGGTAAAGCCGCTCAACGGTGGATTGCTGCGGTATCCGGGCGGAACGGTTTCGCTGGATTTCGACTGGAACCCGGCGAACCTAACTGGCGGACACACCAACCCAACCTGGATGAACGATCTAATCGCGGGCAGTCCACCGGAGGTCAGCGGGCAGTCTGCGAGTATCCTGACTATGGCCGCGGACCTCACGCAGGCTAAGGGAGGCGCCTATTTTTCCGATTTCGCCACGCTCGCCAACACGCTAGGAACCAGGACGATCCTCTGTTTCAATAGTTACACGGACACCAACCACGGCAGCGCGACCCAAATGGCGCAGGCTGCCCAAGGCTACGAGTTGAACGTGGTGGAATGGGAACTGGGCAACGAGGCTTACCAGTACCCAGGGATCTACCCGACGGGCAGCGATTACGTCACGTTGTCCAATTCCTACTTCAACGATATACAGGCCGGAGCTCTGGCTGCCACGGTCGGGTTATTCGCGGGTGGGTGGTATCCGGGATCGGCGGGCTGCGGGGCAGGCGCGGCGCCTCCGCAGGCCTGCTTCCCAAGCTGGGACCAAGCCGTGTGGCAATCGTCCGCTCCGCCCTATTGGAATGCGGTGTCGAACCACATTTATCCGATCGTGACACCTACAAGTCCCCAGAACACTATGTGGACTTTGAACGGCATCCTGGCGCACGGCAGCTCGGATTATATGAATTCGTACATTATCCCACTGGCGGGCGCCGGCACGCCGATTTTTATTACGGAATTCAACTGTTGCGCCGACTATGACGATAAGTTCCTGAGCTATCTGTACAACGGCATCTTCTTGGCCGAATACATCGCGCGGTTGTCGACCGTCCCGAATGTGCAGGGAGTCGCCATAGACTCGCTGTACACCGACAACAGCGACTATCATGGGCTGATTCAATCGATGGACGATTTCGAAACCTATCTGTTGGGTCAATTAGCCCAGAACCCGGATTATTCCACGGACACGGCCACCAATCCGATGACGCAGTTTCAATTCTATACTTCGGCGCCGGGACTGGCCATGGAAGTGGCCAACCAGGCGATCAACAGCGGCACGCACATTTGGCCCACCACGGTTACCGGCGGTCCCACGGTGAACATCATCGGATTCGACGGCAATCCGGTCCCGGCCATTTACGCGCAGGCGTACCTGGCAAGCACCGGGAAACATTTTGTTCTGATCACCAACAAGTCGTCCGAGGAGCAGAATGCCACGATTGAACTGAATGGGGCGCCAGTTGTGGCTACGTTCAACCTTACTTATGTCGCGAATTCGAGTCCTACAGCGGCGAACACCAAGGACGCGCCCAAAAACGTCAAGATCCAACAGAAGACATCCCTGAACCCGATCCATGTGGCGGGATATAGCGTGACATCGGCGATGTGGTAAGAATGGTAGTCTGCGGATCGGGATCCACACGTCCATAGCGGCGTCGCTCGAAAGCGCCGCTCTGAAAGCCTCGGAGTTGGGCGCCAACACGTTTCAGATTTTCTCGTCCAGCCCGCGGATGTGGCGCGCATCCGAGACGGACCCGGAACAAATCCGATCGCTACAGCGGGCCCGGGAGCGGCTCGATCTATATCCGCTCGCTATTCATGTGAACTATCTGGTGAACCTGGCGTCGCGCGATCCGGCGATCCGCACCCGGTCGATCGCTTCCTTTCGCGGGGAATTGCAGCGCGCCGCGGCGATCGGCGCGGAGTACCTGGTCCTGCATCCGGGCAGTTACAAGGGGCAATCGCTCGAGGAAGGGATCGCGGGTTTCGTGCTGGGTTTGCGGGACGCCGCCGAAGGTTTCTCGCGCGGCGGAGTGACTGTGCTGCTGGAGAATACCGTGGGCTGCGGAGCGCAGATCGGCGGCCGGTTCGAGCAACTGCGCGCCATCCGCGACTATGCGGCCGAGCTATCGGACATGCCGGTAGGCTATTGCCTGGACACCTGCCATCTGTTGGCTGCGGGCTACGATGTATCGAGCGATACCGGCCTGCGCGAGACGGTCCGGCAGGCCGAGAGGGTGTTGGGTATCGCCGACGTGAAACTGCTGCATGCCAACGACTCCAAGGCGCCGCTTGGCTCGCATGTGGACCGGCATGCGAACATCGGCGAAGGGCACATCGGCAAGGCCGGATTCCGCCGTATTTTGGCGGACGCGAAACTGCGGTCGAAGCCGTTCATCCTAGAGACTCCGGCCGAAATCGATGGCGACGACCGGCGAAATCTGGAGAACTTGAAGAAGCTATGCCCGAAAAGGCGGTAGACCACAATACTCCAGAAACCGGACAGCGGCAAAACCTCGCGGCAGGCGGCCTGCGAGGCCGCCGCAGGCTGCGAGCCTGCCCCACTATGCAAAACTTAAAGAAGCCATGCCCGAAAAGCCTTACGACCACAACCAGATCGAGTTGAAATGGCACGCGCGGTGGCAGGACGCCACCTTCTACAAGGCCGAGGAGAATTCCACGCGGCCGAAATATTACGTGCTGGAGATGTTGCCTTATCCGAGCGGCACGCTGCACATCGGCCACATTCGCAACTACGCGATCGGCGACGCGCTGGCGCGCTATAAGTGGATGCGCGGTTTCAATGTGCTGCACCCCATGGGATGGGACGCTTTCGGCCTGCCCGCGGAAAATGCCGCCATCGCCAAACAACGCCATCCGCGCGACTGGACCTTGCAGAACATCGCGGCCATGAAGAAGACCTACCGGCGCTTCGGCTTCAGTTTCGACTGGGATCGGGAGGTATCCACGTGCGAGCCGGAATACTATCGCTGGAACCAATGGTTTTTTCTGAAGATGCTGGAGCGGGGCACGGCCTACCGCAAGAAGGCGCTGGTCAACTGGTGCCCGAAGTGCTGCACGGTGCTGGCCAACGAGCAAGTGGTGAACGGCTGTTGCTGGCGGCATGACGACACGCCCGTGGAGCAGCGCGCGCTGGAGCAGTGGTTCCTGCGCATCACCGATTACGCGGACGAATTGCTGCGCGACATCGGCAACCTGGAAGGCGGCTGGCCCGAGCGCGTGCTGACCATGCAGCGCAACTGGATCGGCCGTTCGGAAGGCACGGAAGCCGATTTCCGGTTGGAAGACACGGGCGCGCCGATTCGCGTGTTCACCACGCGCGTGGACACTATTTTCGGCGCCACTTGCGTGATCCTGGCGCCGGAACATCCGCTGAACGCCCAGTTGCTGGATGGCGAAGGACAGGCGCGCGCCAAGGCGATGGTGGACGCGCGGGCCAACGCCGATCCCGGCGATATCGTGAAGGAAGGCTTCTTTTCGGGACATTACGCCATCAATCCGTACAGCGGCGAAAAGGCGCCGGTGTGGGTGGGCAACTTTGTACTGATGACGTATGGCACGGGGGCCATCATGGCCGTGCCGGCGCACGACGAGCGCGATTTCGAATTCTGCACCAAGTATGGAATTCCAATCCGGCCCGTGATCCGGCCGGTGGATGGCGGACTGGCGCAACTGGAGACGATGCAGACCGCCTTCACGGACGACGGCGTGGTGGAGAACTCGGGCGTTTGGTCCGGCATGCCCAGCGCGGAGGCCCGCCGCCAGATGAACGCCAAAGCCTCAGCGGAGGGCTTCGGCAAGGCCGCGGTGACGTTTCGCATCAAGGATTGGGGCATCTCGCGGCAGCGCTACTGGGGCACGCCGATTCCGGTGATTCATTGCGCCGGTTGCGGCGTGGTTCCGGTGCCGGAGAACGAGTTGCCGGTGGTGCTTCCGCTGAACGTTCAATTCACCGGCACGGGCCGCTCGCCGCTGGAAGAGGTGCCCGAGTTCGTCAACGTGAAATGCCCGCGATGCGGCGGGCCGGCGCGGCGGGAGACGGATACCATGGACACTTTCGTGGATTCGTCCTGGTATTTCTACCGCTACTGCGACGCGCACAACGATCAAATGCCGTTCGATCCGGCTAAGATCGGCTACTGGTTCGAGATCGATCAGTACATCGGCGGCGTGGAGCACGCCATCCTGCACCTGATCTATTCGCGTTTCTTCACCAAGATGATGCGCGACATCGGCCTGGTGAAAAACGCCGAGCCGGTGAAGCGGCTTTTCACGCAGGGCATGGTGATCGCGGACGGCGCCAAGATGTCGAAGTCCAAGGGCAACGTGGTGGGCGCCGATGGGCTGGCGGACCGTTACGGCGCGGACACCGCGCGGCTGTTCATTCTGTTCGCCGGACCGCCGGAAAAGGAAGTCGACTGGCGCGACGAGCGCGCCGAAGGCATATACCGGTTCCTGGGCCGTGTGTACCGTTTCGCCACGCGCAATCTGGAACGCGCACAGGCGGGCGGCCTGGGCGGCGCGCCCGAAGCCGACCGTAAGATTTTGCGTAAGCTGCATCAGACCATTCGCAAGATCACCGAAGACTTCGAATCGCGCTGGCATTTCAATACGTCCATCTCCGGGATCATGGAACTGGTGAACGACCTGTATAGCGAAGAGCCGCGGCTTTCCGGTGCGACCGTGGCCGAAGTGCTGGAAAAACTCACGCTGCTGCTGGGTCCGTTCGCGCCGTACCTGGCACAGGAGATTTGGGAGGAACTGGGCCACGCGGGCCCTGTTTTCCGCGAGACCTGGCCGGCCTACGACACGGAACTGGCCAAAGAGGACTTGGCTGAGATCGTGGTGCAGGTGAACGGTAAGCTGCGCAGCCATGTGCACCTGCCGTTCGGGACGGCGGGAGACGAACTCAAGGCGCGCGCGTTGGAGGATCCGAAGGTTCGCCCATTCACCGATGGCAAGCGAATTGTGAAGGTGATTGCGGTGCCCGACAGGCTGGTCAATATTGTAGTCGCCGCCGGCCCGGCCTAACTATTTGTGCGGTGTGATATCGGTCACCGGAAGGTCCCAGTGGGATAGGAGGATCTCGAACCGGCGCTGTTCCTCGCGTTTGTAAGTCTCCTGGTCGGGCCAGAGTTGCCGGATCAGGCGGTCCTCGTCGGGATTGGCGGTAGTGGCCACGGTGGAGTTCCGGAAGCGGATCGTGACGCGGTAATCCCAGCGCGCATCTTCGGTCATGTGATTGGACGGCTGGTCGATTTTGACCGAGGTCATCCGGCCGGTCTCGACGATCCTCTGCAGCAGCGGGTAGTGATTTTTCAGGAAGAGCTGCAGAAACTCCTGTTGATGGCCCCATTGCACCTTGTAGTAATACTCCATTGTGTAGGGCTGGTCGGGGGCCACCTGTGGCGGAGCGCCTTGGGGGAGCAGGGGCCGGGTCAAAACCGCCAATAACAACGTAAACCGTATGTTCCGCATCGATCCTCCAATTTGCCTCCAACTTGCCGGTTGATTCGAATTCTAACAGACTGTCAGCGATGTGCGGTCTTCGACGGCCTTGGCGCGCGCGCGGGTTTGGCGGCAAGCGCATCCACGAACGCCTTGACATGCAGCGCCTCGACTCCGGGCGCCACCACCCGGCTGGGCGGCGCCGTAGTGGACGCGCGATGCACCACAGTCATGCGGACCGGTGCGTGCTTGCCCATCGCGCGGCGCAAGGATTCCATGGGCCCCGCCATGGCCGGCCGCACTGTCTTGGACGCTTTACACTCCGCCATCCATAGGCTGCCGCCGGACGGAAAGAGGAAATCGACCTCCAAGCCCTGTTGGTCGCGAAAATGGTAGAGTTCCTTGCGGCGGCCCTGGTTCACCTGACTCTTCAGGATTTCCGCGGCTACGAATCCTTCGAAGAGAGGGCCGAGAAAGGGCGATCGTTCCAATTCGGCCTGCGTGGCGATCCCCAGCAGGTAGCAGGCCAGCCCTGAATCCCCCAGGTATACCTTGGGGGACTTGATGAGGCGCTTGCCGAAGTTCTCGAAATAGGGCGGCACAAGCATGATCTGCCCGGTGATTTCCAGAACGTGCAACCAATCGCCGATGGTGGGAACCGAGACGCCCAGTGGAGCGGCCAGATCGGTCTTGTTCAAGACCTGGCCGTGACGGCTGGCCAGCAGCGCGAGGAAGCGGCGAAAGGTGGCCAGGTCGCGGACATTCACGATGGCGCGCACATCGCGCTCGATATAGGTTTGGATGTAGGAACTGAACCACAATGCGCGCCCGCTTGGACGCGCCAGCACCTCCGGGTAGCCGCCGTGCAGCAGGCCGACACGATCGGTCTCGGCAAGACTGAATGGCAGCAACTGGAGGATGGCGGCGCGGCCGGCCATCGACTCGCTGACGCCTTGCATAGGGGGCGCCTCTTGGGAGCCCGTGAAAAGCCACTGGCCGGCGGGGCGGGGCTTGCGGTCGATTCGGGTGCGGACGTAAGCCAGCAGATCGGGCACGTTCTGGATCTCATCGAACAACACCGGAGGGCGGAGCTCCTCGATGAGCGCACGCGGGTCGGCACGCGCGCGGGCCTGCAGGTCCGGGTCCTCCAGAAGGACGTATTGGGCGCGCGGGAAGACGCGGCGGAGCAGGGTGGTCTTCCCGGTGCGGCGCGGTCCGGTGATCACCACGGCGGGGAAGCTGCGGGCGGCTTCCAGGACAGCCGGCTGGACGGCGCGGGGCACGAAGCGCATATGAGTATTCTAAACCATAAGTTTAGATTTCTCAAGTTGTTATTTTACTTGCGGACGATCACTTCGCGCAGATTGTCGCGTGTCAGGAAGAATTTTACGGAGTCGAACTTCCGGAACAGCTTCTCCAAACTCCGGTTATTGAATAACTGCTGCGAGGCGGTGCGTTGGCCGTGGCGGCCCACTTGCAGCGTGCGCGGATCCTGAATGCGAAAGCTGTAACAGGGCACCGTCTGCTTGCGCTCGGCGGAATGAAAGATCGCCAACAGATAGCCCTTGGGCTTCAAGATGCGCAGCAGCCGGTCGGCGGTGGCCGCCAGCAACGCGGGCTCCATGTATTCGAGCGCGTCCCAAGCCAGCACGCCGTCGAATTGTTCATCCGGATACTCCAGGCTGCGGCGCAGGAAGTAATCGATCCGTCCGGGATTGGCCTGGTCGGCGATGTCCTCGCCGAAAGTTTCCTGGAAGATGCGCAGGAAATCCTCCGAGTAGAATTTGTGTCCCAGGCTGGTAATGAAATTGATGTTCTCCTGGCAGGCTCCGCCCAAGTCCAGAATCGAAAGGCCGGTTTGGTCGCGGAAAGAGCCGAAGAACTGATCCAGGCCCCGGCTTGGGCGCGTATCCAGTACTCCCGCCTGGCCCGGCCTTGAAGCAAAACCGGGCGCGTTCCCGCCATTGGCCGGCGGACCCGCGGACGAGCGAGAGCCGCGCAGAAAGCTCTTCAGCCGTTCGCTCAACAACGCCACATCCCCGCCGGTTGGCTAACGCTTCGCGTCCGCCGCGGCTGCCACGGGCACGGGCGCGGGCGCGGCTGCGGGCTGCGGGCGCGGCTGGCTGGGAGCCACCTTCGGCTCGGACTTGACGATATCGATGCTGCCCTTGAAATACGCCCCGTCTTCGATCACGATACGGGCGGTCTTGATATCGCCCACCAGTTTGGCGTCCTTGCGGATCTCGATGCGTTCGCTGGCTTCCACGTTGCCCTGGATGGCGCCCAGCGCGACCACCTCGCGCGCCTTCACGCCCGCGTGGACCTTGCCGTTGGGGCCTACGGTGAGCTTGTGGTCCATCAGCTCGATGGTACCCTCCACATCGCCATCCACGTACAAATCTTCGCGGCTGAAGATCTGGCCTGCGATCTTGACGGCCTTTCCGATGGTGGCCGATCCGCCACGCGACTCCGGTTCCATCCTCCCTACGGGCATGCTCGACATGCTGGACAAAGTTGTTGCCTCCTTCTTGGCTTCTACAGGCGGCGCGGACGGCGCCGGCCTGATGGTATTCGTATTCAAGGGCCTGGAAGGTTCTTCCTCCCGGCGCTGCTTATTCCAAACGTTCACGACGGCGGCCCCCCTTTCTGGAGTATAAGTGCGATCATGATGTTGCTTGCCTGCTTCAAGCCTGGTCTAAGGCGGGATTGGCGCGGCTGCCGGCCAAACCCTCCACCGATTATAAACTGGTTTACAACCCGATGACGAACAATGCCGGGGGCGGGCGAACCAGGTTGGCGCCGGGACTGGTCTCCTCCGTACACTCCCGGGCGATCCAGCGGGCGTAATTGCCGTTCGCGGATAATCCTGCCGGGCGCCACGTAGTTCACAACATGGAGGGCGGGCAATTCTGCCCGCAGCCGGCTCTCAGCCGGCTCTGGCCGCCTGAAAGGCGGCTGCGGCCAAGATTGGCCGCCCTCCAAGACTGGTATCCTCAAATCATCCGGTAGCATGAACAAGCTGTTAGCACTAAACCGGGGCGAAATTGCCATCCGCATCCTGCGCGCGGCCGATGAACTGGGCCTGCGCACCGTGGCCATCTATTCGCAGGAAGATCGCCTGGCGCTGCACCGCTTCAAAGCGGACGAAGCCTACCTGATCGGCGAGGGCAAGGGGCCGGTGGAAGCCTATCTCGACGTGGATGGGATCGTCGCGTTGGCCCGCGAAAAGGGAGTGGACGCCATCCATCCGGGATACGGCTTCCTGGCGGAGAATCCGGCTCTGCCGCGGGCCTGCGAGCGGGCCGGCATCGCTTTCATCGGACCCAGCGCGGAATTGCTGGAACTGCTGGGCGACAAGCGCGCGGCCCGGCAACTTGCCCGGCGCGCCGGCATTCCCACGGTGCCCGGCACCGAAGATGCCATCACGGACGCGCGCCAGGCCGAGCGCATGGCGCGCCGCATCGGCTTTCCGCTGATGGTGAAGGCGGCGTTCGGCGGTGGCGGACGAGGCATGCGCGTGGTGCGCGGCGCATCGGAATTCGGCGAACTGCTGGCGGAAGCGCGGCGCGAGGCGGGCGCGGCTTTCGGCAACGATGCCGTGTTTCTGGAACGCTATGTGGAACGCGCGCGGCACATCGAAGTGCAGGTCCTGGGCGACCGCGCGGGCAACCTGCTGCATCTTTATGAGCGCGATTGTTCGGTGCAGCGGCGGCATCAGAAAGTGGTGGAGGTGGCGCCCGCCGTGGGCCTGGACGATTCAATCCGCCGCGCGCTGGCGGAAGCCGCGGTGAAACTGGCACGCGCCGCGGGCTATTACAATGCCGGCACCGTGGAATTCCTGGTGGATGCCGATTCCGGCGCGTGGTACTTCATCGAAGTGAATCCGCGCATCCAGGTGGAGCATACCGTTACAGAAATGGTCACCGGGATCGATCTGGTGCGGTGCCAGATTCAGGTGGCGCAGGGGCTCGACCTGTTCGGCCCGGCGATGAACCTGCCGCCGCAAGAGCGGATTCCGCTCTATGGATTCGCGCTGCAATGCCGCATTACCACGGAGGACCCCTCCAACCACTTCGTGCCGGATTACGGCAAAATCCACACCTATCGATCGCCGGCTGGTTTCGGCATTCGGCTGGATGGTGGATCGGCATACTCCGGCGCGGTGATCACGCCTTACTACGATTCGCTGCTGGTGAAGACTACCGCCTGGGGGCGCGAATTCCGGCACGCCTGCCAGCGCATGGACCGCTGCCTGCGCGAGTTCCGCGTGCGCGGTGTGAAGACCAATATCCCGTTCCTGGAAAATGTGGTGAACCACCCGGATTTCCAGGCGGGCCGTGTGACTACGGGATGGCTGGAACAGACGCCGGAACTGGTCCGCTTCGTGCAGCGCAAGGACCGCGCCACGAAGCTGCTGACGTATCTGGGCGAAGTGATCGTGAATGGGAATTCGACGGTGGCGGGGAAGCCGGTTCCCGCGCGCGTTGGGGCGGCAGCGGCGCCGCGGCACGACACGGCGCCGCCGCCGGATGGCACACGGCAACGGCTGGCCGGCATGGGGCCGGAGAAGTTCGCCAAGTGGACCCGCGCGCAGAAACGGCTGCTGCTCACCGACACCACCTTCCGCGATGCGCACCAATCGCTGCTGGCCACGCGCGTGCGCTCGTACGATATGCTGCGCATCGCGAACTTCGTGGCGCACCGGCTGCACAACCTTTACAGCCTGGAGATGTGGGGCGGCGCCACCTTCGACGTGGCCATGCGCTTCCTGCACGAAGACCCCTGGCTGCGGCTGCGGCAGTTGCGCGAAGCGATTCCGAACATCTGTTTCCAGATGCTGCTGCGCGCGTCGAACGCGGTGGGCTATACGGCGTATCCCGACGAGGTGGTGGAACTGTTCATCTACGAGGCCGCCGCGCAGGGCATCGATATCTTCCGCATCTTCGATTCCCTGAACTGGCTGCCGAACATGAAGGTAGCCATGGAAGCCGTGCTCAGGACCGGCAAGGTCTGCGAGGCCGCGGTCTGCTATACCGGCGACATTCTGGATCCGCGGCGCGACAAATATTCGCTGGGATACTACGTGAAGATGGCGCGGGAGCTGGAGCGGATGGGGGCGCATGTGCTGGCCATCAAAGACATGGCGGGGTTGTGCAAGCCATACGCGGCGGAGAAGCTGGTGAGCACGCTACGGCAGGAGGTGGGGATTCCGATTCATTTCCACACGCACGATACCAGCGGCATCAACGCGGCTTCCGTGCTGAAGGCCGCCGAAGCGGGCGTGCACGTAGCGGACGGGGCCATCGCTTCCATGAGCGGGACCACCAGCCAGCCGAATCTGAACTCCATCGTGGCGGCGCTGGGCAACACGCCGCGCGATAGCGGTGTGGATTTGGATGCGCTCAACCAGTGCGCGGATTATTGGGAGACGGTGCGGACTTATTATGCGCCGTTCGATACGGGTCCTAAGTCGGGCACGGCCGAGGTATACGTTCACGAGATGCCGGGCGGACAATATACTAACTTGCGCGAGCAGGCGGAGGCGATGGGGCTGGGCGCGCGCTGGCATGAGATCGCGCGCACTTACGCGGAGGCCAACCGGGCGCTGGGCGATATCGTGAAGGTGACGCCGTCGAGCAAGGCGGTGGGCGATCTGGCCATCTTCCTGGTGAACCACGACATGACCGCGCAGCAGTTGGAGCGGCTGGGTCCGGACCATAATCTGACGCTGCCGGGTTCGGTGATCGAGATGTTGAGTGGGGCGTTGGGCGAGCCCGAGGGCGGTTGGCCGAAGCGGCTGCAGAAGGCCATACTGAAGGGCGCCAAGCCGCGGCGCGGGCGTCCGGGCGCGAACCTGACGGCGGTCGATTTCGCCGAGACCGCGGCGATGCTGGGCCGCAAGATCGGGCATGAGGCTGCGCCGGACGAATTGCTCAGCTTCCTGATGTACCCGGACGTATTTCTGAAGTTCGCCAAGGCGCGGCAGGCGTATGGCGACGTGGAGGCGCTGCCCACGCCGCAGTTTTACTACGGCATGCAAAAGGGCGACGAGATCGCGGTGGAACTGGAGCCGGGCAAGGCGCTGGTGATCAAGTTTCTGACGGTGGGCGAGCCGCATCCGGAAGGCTTTCGCACGGTGTTTTTCGAGTTGAACGGGCAGCCGCGCGAGGTGAATATCCGGGACAAAAGCCTGGAGGTGAAGGTGGCCGCGGCGCCGAAAGCCGATCCGGCGCGGCCCGGCGAAATCGGCGCGCCAATTCCGGGCGTGGTTTCGACGGTGGCGGTGGAGTTGAATCAGGCGGTGAAGAAGGGCGACCGGTTGTTGGTGATGGAAGCGATGAAGATGCAGAGCACGGTTTATGCGCCGGTGGGGGGGAAGGTGACGCAAGTGCTGGTGCAGCCGGGGCGGCATGTGGAGGCTAAGGATCTGCTCTTGGTGGTGGAGTAGGGGAGCGGCCGGAGGGCAGGCCGGTCCGCTGTTGGCGGTGGGTGCTGAGCGGCCGCGACATCCGATGACTGACTTTCTCCGTCTTTCATCATATAGCGCAAAGGAAAGCCAGGGCCGGCTCGACGACCAAGAAAAGGGGATCTAACGAAGCATGGGGGTGTCTAGCGCAAAAAGCGTTTCGTCACCGTTAGTTCAAGGCAGCCGGTCCGGGCGCTTTGAAGGCAAAGGCAAAGAACGCAGCCACGCCGAGAAAGGCGAACGCCACGAGATAATTCCAAGCGAGTTTCTCCTTCAGAAACGCGATTGCGAAGACGATGAAGACAATGAGCGTGACGACCTCTTGAATCACCTTGAGCTGAAACCCTGAGAACTCGCCATAGCCGAGGCGGTTCGCCGGGACTGCCAGGCAGTATTCGAGTAACGCGATTGCCCACGAGACCAGGATCGCTTTCCAAAGCGGCCATCCGCGACCGTATTTAAGGTGTCCATACCAAGCGAAGGTCATGAAACAATTCGAAAACAACAACAGAACGATGGTGCTCATACGGCCGGTGCTCCTTGGGTGGGACTTGGAAATCGTTCATCGCTTAACGCCCGCCGCCGTGTTTCTCGGCCGGAGAAACACTCGGAAGCACGTCGAAAAACAGCGCCTTTAACCCGAGCGCCCATACCGCGGTTAGGAAAATTCGCCGCACCCATCGGTCGCCAAGGCGGATCGAAAGGCGTGCGCCCAGGAACGCGCCAGCGAACATTGTGAGCCCGAGGATGCAGCCCAGGCGATAGTCGATCAGATGGCGGGACATGAAAACGACCGTCGCGATGGCGGACGAAAAGACGTTAATCAATTTGGTGGTGGCCACCGCCTCGACAAAAGACTGCCGGAAAAGCGCGACGTACACGGCCGTCAGAATCGTCACGTAACCGCCGCTATAAAAGCCCCCGTAAATTCCGAGCAGGAACGTCAAGGCGTAGCCGGTGAATTCG
>JBEKMJ010000129.1:0-21568 GCA_050008575.1 Bryobacteraceae bacterium | reverse complement strand
TAGCTTGCCGAATCCAATTCCATCATCGCAAACCTGTCAAGTGGAGCCCGGTTTCTGGCGCCAGAGAGGTTCCCGAAGGGACCGCCAGTGCTCTTGCCGACACAGGCGAGCTACGCTCGCCTATGGGCGCGCTCCGCGCGCCGGCGACCGCAGGAGTGCGGTCGCGGCAGGCACGAGTGCCTGCGCCACGAAGCGCAACACCCGTTGCCAGCGGAAAATGTACAAACTCGAAAGGCGAGTTTCGCTCGCCACCGGCCGCATTGGCTGCCCCACCTACTGCGAGACACTCTTCATATTGTCGTCGGGGACACGGTCTACCAAAAATAAGAACGGATCCACGCCTTGCGCCAGGTTCGACGGCTTGCACGCTCGGCCACAGGGAAACAAATGCGAACCGGCGGCGAACGGCAATATCCAAGATGGCGATACTGCGGTCGGCGCTGTTCATCGTGCCCACGATGTGCAGATTCTCCGGTAGGAACGCTCGGGGCGCCAACGATGCAGAAGGCATACCGCGAGCTCATGTCCATCTTTGTCGAGCATGCGCCAGACGACGCCTTTCCGCTGGTTCCGGGCCACTCCTATTTCCTGGAGCCGGACGAAGCGCGGGCAGCGCAAAGCCTGCGCGTCAACCTTGCGCCCCTGTTGGATGAGTATCTCGCGCAAGGATACGTTAGCGGCTTCGGCGAGTCGATCCGAAACTACACGCAATGGCTGGATAGCTTGTGAGGCGCCCGTCGGCTTCGAAGACCGCCGCGCCTCTGGTTGCACTGCGCAATCCGGAAGAGATCTGCTGGAAGCCCCAGATCACTCCGTCGTGCGCAAGTCGGCAGTCCAGTTCTTCCAGCTCCGGAACTCAAGAGATCCGCAAGGCCAGGCCGCACGGCTCGCCGAACAATTCGTCACACAAAACCGTGTGCCTCTATCACTACTGGACGTGACCATTGAGCGGGACTATGACGGCAACGATGTCTTCTTTTCTGTTACGACAAGCAGCTCAGTGGGCGCGGTGCCGCTGTTTTCGCCGACATCGGCCCGGCCCGATTACGGACTGGTCGTGCAGCCGCGATTCCCATGGGCTGGCATTGGTCCCATGCTCGCGGAAATGGGTTGGCGCATCGTGCCAGCCGCTCTGCGACTTCCTTTGCTTAGGCGCTCCGAGCGCAGGGTACCGGCGTGGGTGATCTCCTGCATGGTCTTCGCGCGCCTCCAGGCACTGCTCGCACGGCTCGACCGGCGATTTGAACTCGTCCACGGAATCTGCGGTGCGCCCAGAGGGTCGGTACAGTGGGAGGAATACGCAACTCGCCAGGTGCCACGCGCCCGGTTGCTCGATGTGCCTTGCAGGTATCCGGAGCTCCGCGACGACAGGGAACTGAAGGGTGCGATCCGGCTCACCTTGGAGCGTCAACTGCGTTCGCTGGAAACACAACGGGAACAAGGCGCTTTCGTGCACCGGCTGATATTGGCCGGCGAACAACTGCTCTCGCAGGTTCGCACCGTTCCGCCTTATGCCCCGCCTGCCCCGGTGATGGAGAGCTGGTTACATCGCCCCCTTCATGGCGTCGCTTGGCTCGACGGCCTACAGGCCATCGAATGGACCATGGAAGAACGCGGGCTGGCCGGTGTTAGTGACCTCGAAGGCATTCCTTGGACCATGTCGATGGACCAGTTTTTTGAGGCCTGGGTGGAGACTTTGCTGCGCGCAGTTGCCACACGTATCGGCGGCCGTTTGAAAGTGGGCCGTAACCGCGAAACCACTGCACCGCTGGTTTGGGAGCCGCCTTATCTCGGCTCTCAGAAGTCACTCGCGCCCGACCTGTGGCTGGAGTGGGAAACCTGCACGTTAATCGTCGATGCAAAGTACAAACGACATTGGGAAGAGTTGCAGCAGGGAACTTGGTCGTCTGCGGGCGAAACCCTTCGTGAGCAGCATCGCCACGACCTATTGCAGGTGTTGGCCTATGCCAACCTGGCCAGGACTCAGCATATAGTTGCCTGCCTGACGTATCCGTGTTCACAACCGACGTGGGAATCCTTGCTTAGCCGCGGCAGGCTCTTTCACAAAGCCGATTTGCAGGTGCACGACAGGGTGCTGCGGGTCTGGCTCACGGCAGTTCCGATGAACGCTGCCGTGGATCGCGTCGCGACGCCACTCGTGCGCGAGTTGCAAGCGCTGCATCGTGAGCTTGCCCGCTGAGGATTCGGGTGAGGCGGTGCCTGGTAAGTTACGCCAGCGTATCGATCGAACCCACCCGCCCAGCCTCATACGCCGCGATGGCCGCCTCGTTCTTCAGGATATACCCCAACTCATCCACGCCCTCCAGCAAACAATGCCTGGAGAACGGATCGATGGGGAATTCCACTTTACTGCCGTCCGGCAGGGTGACGGCTTGCGTGGACAGGTCCACCGAAACTTCGGTGTCCGCGTCGCGGTCCACCATCGCGAACAGCGCCGCGTGCGCGTCAGCCGGGAAGACGATTGGGAGCAGCGCATTCTTCAGCGAATTCTGCTTGAAAATATCCGCGAACGAGGTGCTGATCACCGCACGGAATCCGAACTGCGTCAGCGCCCACGGCGCGTGCTCGCGCGAACTGCCGCAGCCAAAATTGTCGCCCGCCAGCAGGATCTGCGCGCCCTTCACGCGCGGCTGGTTGAGAATAAAATCGGGCTTCGGGTTGCCCTCCGCATCGTAGCGCCAATCATTGAAAAGCTGCTTGTCGAGCCCCTGCTTGGAAATCGTTTTCAGGAAGCGCGCCGGGATGATCTGGTCCGTGTCCACGTTGTTCACGGGCAGCGGCACGAGGCGACTGCGAAAATTCATAGCGCCGTTCATAAGAGCGTCCTCACATCCGTCACCACGCCGGTCAGCGCGGCGGCCGCGGCGGTCAGCGGACTGGCCAGGAACGTCCGCCCGCCCTTGCCCTGGCGGCCTTCGAAATTGCGGTTGCTGGTGGAAACGCTGTATTCGCCCGGCTGCAATTGATCGCCGTTCATGGCGATGCACATGGAGCAGCCAGGCTCGCGGTAATCGCAGCCAGCCGCGCGGAAAATCTCGGGCAATCCCTCGGCTTCGGCCTGCCGCTTCACCTGTTGCGACCCCGGCACCACCATCACGCGCACGTGCGGGTTAACTTTGCGGCCCTTCAAAAGCGCCGCCGCCGAACGCAAATCCGAGATGCGCGAATTCGTGCAGCTTCCGATGAACACCACGTTCACCGGATGCCCCAGCAGCAATTTGCCGCCTTCCAGATCCATGTAGCGCAGAGCTTTCGTGATGTTATCGCGCTGCAGCGGATCGGCCACTTCGGAAGGCTCGGGCAGCGCGGCCGTAATCGCCATGCCCATGCCCGGATTCGTGCCGTAGGTGATCATCGGCTCCAATCGATCCGCGTCAATCGAAATCGAACGGTCATACGCCGCGCCTTCGTCCGTCGGTAACTGCCGCCAGCGCGCCAGCGCCGCATCCCAATCCGCGCCCTTCGGCGCATGCGGGCGTCCGGCGAGATACTCGAACGTGGTGTCGTCGGGCGCGATCAGGCCGGCGCGCGCGCCGCCTTCGATCGACATATTGCAAACGGTCATGCGCTCCTCCATGCTGAGCGCGCGGATCGCCGGGCCGCGATATTCGAATATGGAAGCGGTGCCGCCGCCCACGCCGATGCGCGCGATCAGCGCCAGCACGATGTCCTTAGCGGTAACGCCGGCCCGCAGCACACCATTCACCTCTACCTCGAACGTTTTCGATTTGCGCTGCAGCAGGCATTGCGTAGCGAGGACGTGCTCGACTTCGCTGGTGCCGATGCCGAACGCCAGCGCGCCGAATGCCCCGTGCGTGGCCGTGTGGCTATCGCCGCAGACCACGGTCATGCCCGGTTGGGTCAATCCCAGTTCGGGCCCGATGACGTGCACAATTCCCTGGCGGTCGCTGCGCCTGCCATAGCACCGGACCCCGAAATCGCGGCAATTGGTTTCCAACTGCGCCACCTGTTTGGCGGCGATCTCGTCGACGATGGGCAGGGATGGGTCGGTGGTCGGCGTGCTGTGGTCGGTGGTGGCGACGGTCAAGTCGGGCCGGCGCACCTTGATGCCGCGCTCGCGCAAGCCCTGGAAGGCCTGCGGCGAGGTGACTTCGTGCACCAGGTGCAGGTCGATGTACAGCAAAGTGGGCGCGCCCGGCTGTTCGTGGACCACGTGCGCGTCCCAGAGTTTTTCGATGATGGTTCGGGGGGGCATATCTATATTGTGCCTTGTGGGGCGGCCGTCCACGCCTGCAGCGGGTCTCCAGACCCGCTCCCGCGGTAGATCGTACAGGCCCGGCCAGCCGGTAAGCTCCCGGGCCTATCCGATAGCGGCGCACACGGCCTCGCCAACCTGTTCGGTGGTGGCCGGCGCGCCCGTTGGTTTGAGGTCCGCCGTCACTTTTCCGCTATCCAGTACGGCTTCGATCGCGGCGTTCACTCGGGCGGCTTCTTCCTTCAAACCGAAACTGTATTCCAGCATGGCCGCCACGGAGCCGATCGCCCCCAGCGGATTTGCTTTATTCTGACCGGCGATGTCCGGCGCCGAGCCATGTACCGGCTCGTACAACCCCACCCACGCGCCCGACGGCTTGCGTCCGCCGAGCGATGCCGAGGGCAGCATGCCGATCGATCCGGCCAGCACCGCGCCCTCATCGCTCAGGATGTCGCCGAACATGTTCTCCGTCAATACCACGTCGAAACGGCGCGGATTCAGGATCAACTGCATCGCGCAGTTATCGACCAGCAGATGATCCAGCGCTACATCCGGATATTCGGCGGCGATTTCGGTAACTACCCGCCGCCATAACTGCGAATTCTCCAGCACGTTCGACTTATCCACCGACGTGACTTTGCGGCGGCGTCCGCGCGCCAGGTGAAATGCTACGTGCGACACGCGCTCGATTTCCGCGCGTGTGTAGGTCATCGTATTCACCGCCCGCGTCTCCGGCCCGCTGCCCGAAATGCCGCGCGGCGTGCCATAGTAGATGCCGCCGGTCAACTCGCGCACGATCAGCATGTCCGTGCCTTCCACCAGCGCGTTTTTCAGCGGCGACGAATCCAGCAGCGCCGCGAACGTGCGCACCGGCCGCAAGTTGGCGAAGACTCCCAACGCTTTGCGAATGCCCAGCAGCCCTTTTTCCGGGCGCTGCTCCGGCGGACAATTGTCGAACTCCGGCAGGCCCACCGCGCCCAGCAGCGTGGCATCGGCATCGGCCGCCAGGCGCGCGGTTTCATCCGGAAACGGGCTGCCGGTCTGGTGAATGGCGATGCCGCCCAGCAATCCTTCGGCGATGTGCAGCGCGTGATTCCATTTTGCCGCCACGTGCCGCAACACACGCACGGCCTCGCGCGTTACTTCGGTGCCGATGCCGTCGCCGGGCAGAACCAAAACGTGCAAGTTCATAGTTTGTGGGGCGGCCAATACTGGCCGCAGCCGCCTTTCAGGCGGTCTAGCCGGCTGAAAGCCGGCTGCGGGCAAAATTGCCCGCCCTCCCTAGTCCGCGGCCACTTTCATCGCCATCGGGCGCCCTTCAATCAACTCGACGATCTCTTCGTCCAGCAGGCCCTTCTTGTTGTCGGCCAAGTGCGTGAAACGGTCGTACAACGATTGCAGTTCTTCCTGGCTCAGGTCGTAACCAAGGTCCTCGGTGCGCTTCTTCAGCGCATGCCGGCCGCTGTGTTTGCCCAGCACCAGCCTGCTCTCCGGCACACCCACCGAGTGCGGGTCCATGATTTCGTACGTCGTCTTTTCCTTCAGGTACCCATCCTGGTGAATGCCGGCCTCGTGCGCAAACGCGTTGCGCCCCACGATGGCCTTGTTCGGTTGCGGACCGAAGCTAATCATCGAACTCAGCAACTGGCTGGCGGAATAGAGATGCTCCGTGCGGATGCCCGTGTCGTAAGGCAAGCGATCCTGGCGCGTTTTGAACAGCATCACGACTTCTTCGAGCGCGCAATTGCCCGCCCGTTCGCCAATGCCGTTGATGGTGCATTCAATCTGCCGCGCGCCGGCTTCCACGGCCGCGATGGAATTGGCGGTGGCCAGGCCCAAATCGTCGTGGCAATGCACGCTGACAATCGCGCAATCGCCCAGCGCCTTCACGATGCGGTTGATCAGGCCGGCATATTCGTAGGGCACCGAGTATCCGACCGTGTCCGGAATGTTGACGGTGCGCGCGCCCGCGGCCACTACGGCGCGCGAAATCAGTTCCAGAAAATCCGGGTCGGTGCGGGCGCCGTCTTCAGCCGAAAACTCCACGTCGTCCACATATTCGCGCGCCAGTTCCACGGCGGCCACGGCTTCTTCCAGCACCTGTTGCCGCGACTTTTTCAGCTTGTACTTCAAGTGGATATCGCTGGTGGCGATGAAGGTATGAATGCGCGGCCGGCGGGCGTGCTTCAGCGCCTGCGCGGCACGCTCCACGTCCATGGTGCAGGCGCGGCCCAGCGCGGCCACCTGCGCCCACGGGAACTCGCGGCTGATGGCGTCCACCGCTTCAAAATCGCCTTCGGACGCGATCGGGAAGCCCGCCTCCAGGATGTCCACGCCCAGTTCCACCAGCTTGCGCGCCATCCGGATTTTTTCCGGCACGTTCATGCTGCAGCCCGGCGACTGTTCGCCATCCCGCAGCGTGGTATCGAAGATGTAAACTCGATCGCTCATAGAAACCGCCGTATTGGGCCATTATGCCGGGGGCGGGGCAATTTAGCAAATTTATAATATTAGCGGTCCGTATAATCTTTTGTTATGCTGGAGTCGCATGGAATTGCACGCGCTCCAGGTCTTCCTGGCCGTCGCCACCGAGAAAAGCTTCTCGCGCGCCGCCGAACGGTTGTTGCGCACGCAGCCCGCCGTCTCGCTGGCTTTGCAACGGCTGGAGGCCGAACTGGGTGAAAAGCTGATCGACCGTTCCGCCAAAGATCTGGTTCTGACCGACGCTGGCCGTACCGTGCTCGAGTTCGCGCGCCGCTTCGAAAACCTGCGGTTGGAGATGGAAAACTCTCTGGCCGAACTGCGCGACAATTCGGCGGGTACGCTCACCGTGGGCGCGAATGAATCCACTTCGCTTTACCTTTTGCGGCATATCGAAAACTTCCGGCGCCTGCATCCCAAGATTCGCGTGCGGGTACGGCGCAGCCTCTCCAGCAAGATTCCCAACGAGCTGCTGGATGGCAATCTGGAGTTGGGAGTGATTAGCTACGATCCACCCGACGAGCGGCTGACATCCACCGTGATCTACACCGACTCGCTGTCTTTCGTGTTGTCGCCCAAGCACCGCCTGGCGGGCCGCAAGGCTGTTTCGATTTCCGATCTGGCGGCGGAGACTTTCATCGCGCACAACGTGATTTCGCCGTATCGCGACGTGGTGATCCGCGCGTTTCAGGAGCGCCGCGTGGCGCTGAATATGCCGGTGGAAATGCCCACGATCGAGACTATCCGCAAACTGGTGCAGAATAACCAAGGCGTGGCGTTTCTGCCGCGCATGTGTGTGGAGCAGGAGATCGAGCAGGGGCTGTTGTGCGAAGTGAAGGTGAAGGAGTTGCATGTGGAGCGCAAGATCCGCCTGATTTATCCTACGCGGCGGGTGCTGAGTCACGCGGCACGGGCGTTCTTGGAGGTAGTGCGGGGGAAGTAGTCGCCCATGGCGCAGGCACGCGCCCAATAGCCTGCGGCGAAGGCGCCCTTGGCGAAGTTCGTCCAGGCGGCGCATGGCGCCGCACTACAGAGTCGCGCTCAACGTCACTTCCTTCTTGTCGCGCACCACCACTACCGGGAACGTATGCTTGCCGCGTGCGGCGCGCACCAGGCTGGAGATCTCGTGAGTCTGCGTAACCGCTTCGCCATCCACCTTCACGATCACGTCTCCGGCGCGCATGCCCGCTTTCTCGGCGGCCGAATCCTTCCCGACGGAACGCACCAGCACGCCTTGCTTGACGCCGAAAAAGGCAGCCAGTTGCGAACCGAGAGACTCGCACTCGATGCCCAGCAGGCCGGTGCGCGTGGCACCGTAGATACGCGGCAACTCCGGCATTGGGGGCATCTCGGGCACGGCGGGCATTTCCGGCATGGGCGGCATCTCCGGCATGGGCGGGACCTCTACCGTCAAGTCGCTGTTGTCGCCATCGCCGGTATGGAAGGAGTACTGCTCCATACGGTGCCCGATGGTGGCCGTTACTGTTTCGGCGCCGCCATTACGCCACACCAGCAGTTTCACCTGGCGATCGACGGGCGTCTCACGCACCAGGCGGATGAATTGCTCGGCGCCTTCGATGCGCTGGCTGTTGTACTCCAGCACCACGTCGGACTCTTTGAGGCCGGCCTTGGCGGCGGGGCTATCATGGTCCACGCTCTTCACTTCGACGCCGCGCACTTCTTTCAGGTTGAGCGCCTTGGCGCGCTCGGCGTCGACTTCAGCCACGCCGATGCCGAGATAACTGCTGCCCGCCTTGCGGATAGCGATCACCCGGTTGTTGGCCGAGTGCGCGCGGGGCGCCGTATCCTGCGCGAAAGCGGCCCAGCCCAAAACGGTGAAACAAAACGATGTGCGGATCACGCGATGCATAAGCCCTCTCTAACGTTGCCTCTTGATGAATATGGTGCCGCCGGTGCCGGAGATCCGCAGGATAGGTCCGCCGCCGTTGACCGGACCTTCAGCCACCACCTGCCCGCCCTCGACCTTCACCGAGATTCCGGGATAATCGGAGACGATTCTGCGGATGTTGCCCGCCAGTTCGTTCTGCGCCCGGATGGTCACCCCCAAATTAGACGGGATGATCACGGTAATGTCACCGCCGCCGGTGGACAGGAAAGAATCGGACATGGGCTTGCCCGCCAGCAGGCTGGCGATGATGCTGCCGATGGCGGTGGATACGCGCACACTGCCGGAAATATTGTCGAGATTCACGCCGCCGCCGGCGTTTTCGCAGCGCACGCCTTCGGCCGAGCCGACCTTCACCGGCCCACCCGAGTTACGCGCGGTCACCACACCATGCGCCTGGCCCACGTCGATGGGGCCGCCGCCGGTGGAAGCAATCACCGCCGAGCCGGCGCTGCGAATCCGGATGCTGCCCGCCATGGTGGTGGCATGCACGAGCCCGCGCACTTCCTGCGCGGAGATATCGCCGCCGCCGGTCTCAAACGCGGCCTCTCCTTGCACCAAATTGGCGGTGATTTTGCCGCCCGCGGTGGTGCAGTTGGCATTGCCCCCCACGGCGCCGAGCGCGATATCGCCGCCGGCGGTGCGCACCATGATGTTGCCTTTGACGCGGTCCGCGGTAATGGCTCCGCCGCCCGTCTCCGCCTGCACCGCGCCATCGAGGTCGTAGAAAGCGACCGCACCCTCGGTAGTGGCGACGGTGGTTTCCGTTGCGGCGCGCGGCATGTTGACTTGCAGATCCGCCATGCCATCGCCGCGCTGAACCACCAGGTACATGGCGTTGCCGCCCTGTCTTGAAACGCGCACGGCGAATCGGCCGGCCATCCGCCGCGCCTCGTCGACGCTGGCGGCCTTCACCCGTATCTTCAAGGTGTATGACACCTCCGGATGGGGCCCCCCCTTGAGCGTGCCATTGATTGTAACCGGGCCGCGCGAGGTGATTTTCAAACGGGCCGAGGGCGGCATGGCCTCCGCGCCGGAGCGGACCTCTACCCAGTACTTGCCTTCGCGCGTGAGCACGGGTTCGGCGGCGAGCGCGAAGCTCAGAAAACCGGAAACGAAAATGGCGGGCCGGAGCATGATCATTGGTTTAAGCGCGCTTAGAACGTTCCGACCGAGGCATTCATATCCTGCAACGCCTTGACGCAGCGGCGGCGCACGTAAGTGTTGTCTTCCTTCTGCACGACGCCCTGCAGCAGGCCGACCATGTTGTCGTCGGCGTGCGCGGTGAGCGCATCCACGGCCGCGATGCGCACCCCCGGGTTGTCGTCGTCCGCCAGCACCTGCGCCAGCACCTTGCGCACTTCCGGGTCGCCGGTGAAAGCCTTCAGTCCGTCGAGCGCTTTCAAACGCACACCTGGATTGGGGTCTTCGGCGACGCGGTTCAGCAGCAGTTCCCGGACCTGCGAGGAATCCGAATGGCTCTTCAGCAAGTCTACCGATTCCCAACGCACGCCGGGGTTGTTTTCATCGTGCGCGGCGGCCAACATCAGACGCTGGATGTTGCTGTCGTTTAGTTGCCCGGAAATTACGCGGCGGCGGGTTTCATCCAGCACGATCTGCACTTCGCCGGGCTGGGAACCATCGTGGGCCGGCTGCACCGAACGCACGGAGGAGACGACGTTATCCGGGGTAAGGGACGCGAAACTGAACGGGCCGGCCGCGCCCGGCGCGGTTAGGCGAGCGGCGATGAAGCCCAACGCGAGGAGGGCGCTTGCACCCAGGGGCATGCGCCATGCGCCGAAAGACGGGAGCCACCGCGGGACTGAAGTCCCGCGCGGGCTAAAGCCCGCCCCCCTGCTAAATCCCGCCCCCCTCAAAATGGGGACTTCCTGGCGATAGACGGCGCGCATCAGATCGTGCCGGCATTCGGCGAGCAATGCGGCGGACGGCTGCATCGCGCGGCGGTCGAGCGCGGCGGACAGGGCCCGCTGCGACTCCGCCTGGCGGGCGCAGGCCGCACAGGTATCCAAATGCCGTTCGAGAAGGTCTTCCTCGTCGGGCGGCAATTCGCCGTAGAAATACAGCGGAATGATTTTGGTTACGGATTCGCAGTTCATTGAAAATCTCCCAGCACCGCGCGCATTTTTTGGGTGGCGCGGAACAAACAATTCTTCGCGGCTTCCTCGCTGGTGCCCAGGATCTCGCCGATGTTGCGCAAGCGCAGACCCTGATAATGCCGCAACTCGAAAACCATGCGCTCGCGGGGCGTGAGCCCGACAAGCGCGCCTTCGATCCTTTGCCCAAGCTGAATATTCCGCAGGTTGCGCTCGGGATCGGCATGCGCGGCTTCCTCTTCAAAATCGTTCATGCGGTCGAGCGGCCCCTCGGGCGTATCCACCACCGCCGGCTCTTCCTTGCGGACTTTGCGCTTCCGCAGATAATCCAGGCAAATGTTCGTCACGATGCGGTAGAGCCAGGTATGGAAGCTGCAATCGAACCGGAACGAATCGATGCTGCGGAACACGCGCAAAAAAGCCTCCTGGAAGACGTCACGTGCGTCTTCCTGGGACCGCAGCAAGTTCACAGCGAGCCGAAGCACACTTTGATCGTAGGCGCGGACGAGTTGCTCGAAAGCGTCCTGATCGCCGCGCTGGACGGCCCGGATCAGGCTGGCTTCATCTAATTTTGGGCTCAACCTGGCACCGGCGGCGGCAGCGGCGTCCTGGGCCATAAGTTCCGGCTCTGCTGTAGCTTCCAATCATCTCTACGTATAATCTGACGTACTTGTGGCAATTATGTCACGGTGTGCTGTTCAGATTCGGACAGTGTCCGGTTGTGGGCGGGGCGACAAGGCCAAGCCAAGCTATTTTTTTCAATGGCGTACAGCGCCTTCAGTGGGGCAGGCTCGCAGCCTGCGCGGGCCTCGCAGGCCCGCTCTTCGGCGAGCGAAGCTCGCTTTTGGGGCGAGCGAAGCTCGCTTTTGGGGCGAGCGAAGCTCGCTTTAGCGAGGCTTCAGCCCTGCCGAGCGAAGCTTCAGCCCCGCCGCGGCGGCGCATGGCGCCGCCCTACGAACGTCGCCTATATCGACAGGACCACATCGTCGAACAGGGGGTTCTTCCGGACCGCCTCAGTCGAGTGGAAATTACTATGCGCTTCCAGTTCCGCGACCAACGGCTTGCGCGGCACTTCCGTGCCCGCGCTCACGCTGCCGTGTTTTCCCGCCTTGGTGGAACACATCGTTTCCAGGCGCGCCGCGCCTTCCCGGTCTTTGTGCTTGAACAAACCCCACAGCGACTTGGGCGTCGCATTCAGGCTGCCGTGGTGCCCCACCTTGTACAGATTCACATCCGCCAGCAGCTTGCGCCAAGCGTCATTCTGCAACGCATAAGACCAGTTTTCGATCTGCGCGTCGCCGGGAAACAGCAGCTTCTGCCCGCCGATCTCCATCAACAGGATCACGCTGGTGTTGTTCATCACACTGTCCAGGTCGCGCACCAATTCCAGCATCTGGTCGGCATGGATGGCGAGGGCCTTCTTGATGAACCAGCGCAGGCTGGGATCGTAATCGGCTTCCGGTACGGCGCGCGCATTCAGCAGCGGCAGATGGTCCACCTGCCGCGCCGCGGCTGCCGCAGCCGCGCATTGCACGCCCCAGAATTGGCGGAATTGCCAGAACTCGCTGGGGTCCCGCGCCCGCTCCGTGCGGATTTTGTCGCTCTGCTTCAATGTCGGCGGTCCTAGAACGGTAATCTTGACTCCCGGCAGCAGGTCCTTGGGCAGTAACTTGTCGAGCTGCATTTCGGCGTTCACATAGATGGCCGTCGCCTGCTTGCCCATTCCCATCAGATTGGCGACCGCCGAGAGATTCTTCAGGTTGTCCTCTCCCAGAAATTCGATTTCCCCCGTCTTCTTCTTGCCCGCCGCCAGCGTGCCGCCCTTGGCCAGCTTCCGGACCGAATCGGCCACCGCGTGCATATCCTCGAGCGTGGCCAGATAGTGCCCGGTCATGGCCTGGAAATTGGCCTTGCCGTTGGTATACACGCTGGCCTTGGCCTCTTTCGCCGTGGGCTGCGCCTTAGGATCTTCGGTCCAAGGTTGCACCACCACGTCGGGATGCAAGTCGCGGACGATCTTCCCCGTGCCGTCGCCGTCCGTGGCAAAGCCGCTGATGTGATCGCGATGGCGGTGCGTCACGACGACCATGTGCAGCTTGTCCCCGCATGTGGCTTTGATATCCTTGGCGACCTGGGCCATGTAGTCTTTGCCAAGCTTCTTGGGTCCCGCGGTGCTGCCGAAATCTACGAGGACGTGACGCTCGCCGCCCGCGTAGCTGAACGTCAACAGGAAGCAGTCGCCGAACCCCACGTTGTACATGCGTACGCGAACCGCGGTGGGACGCGCACCCGGACTGGCTGTAGTCTTTCCTGCCGGTTTCGCCGTCCTGGCTGTACTCATCGCTATACCTCCTCCCCCTGGGGCCGCCGCACGTCGCTGAACCATTGCGAGCCGCGTATGCGATGCATGCGCGAGAACGCCTGCAGCTTGGATGCGCCTTTGCGGAAGTAGCCGTGCCGCCAAAGATAATCCAGCCGGTTGCTCTGCAGCTCGGGTTGGGCGTTATTGATAATGGAGTTGCCGATGTTGTATTTCAAGTGCCCGTACTCATCGAAGACCACGGCGTTTCCTCCGAACAGAACCACCGGGGTACCGTCGGGCATTTCCTCGGGCTTCTTTACGCCGATGGCGCCCAGTTCCCGCGCGGCGAGCTCCAGGCGCTGGTGATACTCGACCACCGTTTCACGGAGCACAAATCCGTCGCGTCCGATGCGCACGCAGGGCCGCACCGAAAGTACGTGGGTGAAGGCCTGTTGGTTGAGCTTGAACGCGTCCTGATTTTCCCACAGGAACCGGAATAGTTCCTCGGGGTCGCTCTTCATGGCTTCGAAATGCGTGCGGTCGTAGAAGAACTTGAGTTCTTCCGGCGGCGCGTCCCAGGCGCCTTCCTGCCCGTCCGTGCGTTTCGAACGCGGCTCGATTCCGTAGGCTTTAAAACTCTCGAGCAAGGTCGCGCGAATCTGGTACTTATTGTCGCGCGGGTTCAGTTCCCAGTCGGCGGTGAGCACGGCGCTGGCGAAGTCGCAAAACTGCAAGTCGGTGGGCGGGCAGTAATCGATCGCGCGAATGCACATCGTGAGCAGCCGATCCGCCAGTTCCGCGCCTTCTTCGACCACGCGCTCGCGGTCCAGCCTGGGGGAGTCCGACATCTTATCGAGACGCCTCACCCAGGTCTGCAAATACGCGTTCATCACCGCCGCGACCAGCACTTCTCCGCATTGGTGCGGCTCCTGATAATCGGGCGAGTTGAGATAATCGCCGGGCGGCAATTCCACGGACCGGCGCAGGGCCTGCCCGTGCATTCCCGACAGCGCTTCGCCCATCTGTGCGGCCAATCCCAGCAATGCGGAACTCTTGAGCGCCTTGAGAGTCACCGCGGACTTATCGATCATGTTCGATTTGTTGCCGGGCAGCCCCAGGTCGAGCGCCTTCTCCGCCACTTCCGGCGCGGAAAGGATGGAAAGCAGCGCGACGATGTCCGCGAAGCCTTCGTGGAACCCGGCCTGCTGCGGCGACGAGGGGGCGGTGTAGCGTTCACGCAGCCCGTCGAGCAACGCGTGCGTGGTTTCGTGGGCCACCACTTCGTGGGAAAGGCACGCGTAAACCATCTCGCGCGTTTTCGAATCCGGAAAATATCCGAAAAGTAATCCTTTCGCGTCATCGGTGTAGAACGCATTGGCATCCGCGAACGCGTGTGGCGCCACCTGGATCTGCGGGCCGTCGAAAGACCAACCTACGCGGCGGCCCAGCGCGTATTCGAAGCGCGCCAGCGTTTTCATGACAATGCCGTAGACCATGAAGGAATGGAACGCGGGGTCCGCGATCAGCTCATCGGTGGGCTTGCCCGCGAACGGGTCGTCCGGCGGCGCATCGTCCCGATTGGCAGTCTTCGGGATGACTGTGGATTCATACAGCACCTTGTGGCTGGCATCGAAATCGATCACGTGCACGCGGTATCCGCGCGGGCCGTTTTGCAGAAATTCATTGGGGATTTCGATCTGGGTGGTTAGTATCTGGCCATTACGCCTGACGCCGGGATCGAGCCCCAGGATGGTGAGCTTACGCGTCGGAAAATAGGGCATGACAGTTTCCAAAGTAGTATGCACCGGGATTCGGGAAAATACAAGGATAAAATCGGGCTGTAAAATCGGATGCTCGGGTCGATCGCGCACGGTCTACCGAGCCGCGACCGTCAGGGACCGGTGAATCGTGAGACAATACCGCAGTGTCCGCAATTTCCAGAAGAGCGTTTTTCAAGAACACGGCGATAGGGGCCACGGTGGCCGGAATACTACGCGCCAATCCGTTGGGCATGCCGATCGGATGCCAGACCTGGCCCGTCAGAAAAATGATCGCCAAGGATTTTCCCGGCGCCGTTAAGGCCCTTGCCGCGGCCGGCTTCGAGACCGTCGAGCTGTGCTCGCCGGTGGGTTACGCCGATTCCGGATTCGGCGATCTGGCCAAATATAAAGGGCCCGAACTGCGCAAGATGCTGGGCGATCTGGGGGTCAAGTGCGAGAGTTCGCATTTCGGCATCGAGGAACTGCGGAAAGATCTGGCCGGCCGCATCGCCTGGGCGAGCGATCTTGGCCTGACGCAGATGATGGTGCCCAGCCTGGACGGGCCGCGGAAGCCGACGATGGACGATGTGAAGCGGGCGGCCGACGAATACAACAAGATGGGCGAGCAATCAGCCAAGGCCGGCATCCAGCAGGGGCTGCACAATGAGGGGTTCGAGCTTTCGATGGTGGACGGCAAGCGGACCTACGATTTGTTGTTCGACCTGCTCGACCCCAAGCTGGTCAAGTTCCAGTTCCAGGTTTCGACGATCAGCCAGGGCTATGACGCGGCCGGGTACTTCATGAAGTACCCCGGCCGGTTCGTCTCGATGCACGTGCAGGACTGGTCGCCGGTCACTAAGAAAGAGATGGCGTTGGGACAGGGTACGCTGGACTGGACGAAGATCTTCACCGCGGCGAAGACCGGCGGAATCAAGAATTACTTCGTCGAAATGAACCTGGATTTGATGAAGGCCAGCGTTCCGTTTCTGCGCCAACTACAAGTTTGAGTATTAGTGGGGCAGGCTCGCAGCCTGCGGCGGCCTCGCAGGCCGCCTTCTACTTCGTCAGGCCCGCCACATACACCCCGCGATACCCCTCGACCTTGGCTTCAGTGCCGATCACTTTTATGATGTGCCCCATGTGGTCTGACCCGGCCGTGCGAATGTCCACGCCGCCGTCGCGCCGCGGGTCGTGTTCTTCGGGCATCAGCATGTACAGCGTGCCATCCTTGGTCAGCAAACCGATGGGCTGGCCGTTCTGGGCGCACTTCTGGCCGCAACCACGGTGCTTCTCGCCGTGTTTGCCCAATTGCAGGTAGCACGAAAAGTCCACTACCTCGCCCACCAGCGTGACCTCGTGGCCGGGTTGAGGCTTCTTTTCCACGCCGGCCGCGATGGTGGTGGCCGACCAGGCTTCCTCCGAACTGTGACCCAGCGTGGCGGCCGGCGCGTCGAATGTGCCCGTCTCCACCTTCATTTCCGGATGCAGGACGGCGCTTTGGGCCATCAAAAGGACCGCCGCGAAGGTGATGACGGCCCCGGACAGAACAGATCTTGAAACGTTTCGCATAGTTCCACCAGTTTACAACGGCGGCGGCGGGTCCAGGGGGACCGGGTGCATAACACTGTTGGGGAGTGAGGGTCGGCCCACTCACGATACAATAGTCACCGTGAAAGCATCGGCGCTCATCACGCTGCTGGCCGCGGCTGCCGCGGCGCCCGCCCAGCAGCCCCCGGCGCACCAAGTCGAGCTGCTGTGGCCGGCCGGCGCTCCCGCAGCCGTCGGCGCCGAGGACGCCGACAAGCCCAGCCTCACGGTCTATCGCGCACCTGCGAAGTCCGCCGTCGAAACGGGCGTGATCGTCTGCCCCGGCGGCGGGTACGGCATGCTGGCCAAGGAGCACGAAGGCGATCAGATCGCGCGCTGGCTCAATTCCCTGGGCATCCAGGCTTTCGTGCTGCAATACCGCATCGCGCCGCGCTACCACTATCCGGCGCCCTTCCTGGATGCGCAACGCGCCATCCGCTGGGTACGCGCGCACGCCGCCGGTTACCACATCGCGCCCGCCCGCATCGGCATCTGGGGATTCTCAGCGGGCGGGCACCTGGCATCCACTACCGGCACGCACTTCGACGCCGGCGACGCGCAGGCGGCCGACCCTATCGAGCGCCTCGGTTCCCGCCCGGATTTCATGATCCTGGCCTACCCGGTGATCTCTTTCACCACGACTTACACCCACCGGGGATCGATGCATAATCTGTTGGGTGACAACCCCGACCCCGCGCTGGCCGCGAGTCTCTCGAACGAAACTCAGGTGACGGCCCAGACGCCGCCGACTTTCCTGTTTCACACCGACGCGGACAACGGCGTGCCGCCCGAAAACAGCGTGCTGTTCTATCTGGCCCTGCGCAAGGCCGGAGTGCCGGCCGAGATGCATATCTACGAACGCGGCCCGCATGGCGTGGGCCTGGCGTCCACCGACGCCGTCCTGGCCACATGGGCCGCGCGGCTAAAGGATTGGCTTGAGATTCGCGGCCTACTCCAATAGCGCGTCCCTCGAAAACGGCGCCGCGCTGATTTCGCTGCCCAGCCTGACGCCCGCCGGCGTCATCGACATCCTGGTGGTCGCGTTCCTGATCTATCAAGCCCTGATGATCGTGAAGGGCACCCGCGCCGGCCACATCCTGATCGGCATCCTGATCATGGTGGCGCTGTACGTGGTGGCGCTGTATACCGGCCTCGAAGCGCTGCGCTCGGTGCTCTCGTATATCGTGCCCTACCTGGCGCTGGCTGTGATCGTATTGTTCCAGTCCGAGATCCGCCGCACGCTGGCGCGCCTGGGACGCAAACGCTGGTTCGCGCGCGGCTACCAGCGGCCGGAGTTCACCGAAGATATTTTGATCGCGGTGCGCCGCCTGGCCGCCGATAAGACTGGCGCGCTGATCGTGGTCGAGCGGGACATCGGACTGCGCACTTTCATCGAAAGCGGCGTGCGGCTGGACGCCCAATTATCGAGCAATCTGTTGCTGGCCATCTTTCATCCCGGCGGCGCGCTGCACGACGGCGCGGCCATCGTGCAGAAGGACAAGGTAGTGGCCGCCAACTGCTTTCTGCCGTTGACCCTGAACCCGGCGGTGTCGTCCAACTTCGGTACGCGCCACCGCGCGGCCATCGGCATCACGGAGGAAACCGACTGTCTGTCGTTGGTGGTTTCCGAAGAAACGGGCCGCATTTCCGTGGCGGCTTTCGGAGAACTGACTCCCGGCCTGAACCTGCGCGAGGTGGATGAAAGGATCTGTACGCACTTCGGCGTGCGGCGGAGCGCGCCGCACCTGATCGAGGAATTCGCCGCCGACATTCCCATGGAAAACCATGCCGGCGAAGGAAAGGGGGGCGAGCTTTAGCCCGCGCGGGACTTTAGTTCCGCCGTCTTTATGAAGACGTTTCTCACCCAAAACATCGGCTGGAAGCTGCTCTCGTTGGCGGCGGCCACGCTGATTTGGATTTCGGTGGCCACCGAACCGGAACTGGCGACTTTTGTTTCGGCGCACGTGGAATACAAGAATCTCTCGCCGGGCGTGGAGATCAATTCGGATGTGGTGGAGACCGTATATCTGGAAGTGCGCGGGCCGTCGGAAGCTCTGCGCCTGCCGGAACTGCCGCGGCGCTCCGCGGTGATCCTGGATATGGGCGGCATCGAGCCCGGGCAGCATACGTTCACCATTGACGGCGCCAACGTCCGGCTGCCGCGCGGCGTGCAGCTTGTGCGCGCCATTCCGGCCCAGATTCGGATGGATTTCGAGCCCGGCGCCACGCGCAGCGTGCCCGTCGAGGTCCGTTTCGCGGACGGATTGCCGGCGGATCTGCAAGTGGCCGAGGCGACGGCCGAGCCTTCCGCACTGGCCATCACCGGCCCGGCCAGCCGTGTGGCGCACGTGGCCTTGGTGCACACCGACCCGATCGCGCTGAAAGCGGAAGCGGGCACCGCCAGCTATCGCGCGGAGGCCTATGTGGACGATGCCAGGGTGCGTTTTCAAGACTCGCCGCAAGTTACAGTTAAAGTTACAGTCGGAAAAAAGTAGATGGGCAAACAATTATTCGGAACGGACGGAATTCGCGGCGTGGCGGGAGAGTATCCGCTGGATGCGGCAACGGTGCACGCCTTCGGCATGGCGCTGGGCAGCGACCTGCGCCGCGCGTCGGCGGATGCCGCCGTGCTGATCGGCATGGACACGCGCGAATCCGGACCGTGGATCGCCGCGCAAGTGGCCGCCGGCCTGGCTCGGCAGGACGTGCGCGCGGTTTCGGCCGGCGTGATCACCACGCCCGGCGTGGCATATCTGACGCGCTCCGATTCGTTCACCGCCGGCGTGATGATCTCGGCCTCCCACAATCCTTATCGCGATAATGGCATCAAGGTTTTTGGCCATTCCGGATACAAGCTGCCGGATGAAGAAGAGCACACCGTCGAGCAGGAAATCTTCCGTCATGCCGGGGAAGCTCCGGGCGCGCCGCTGCCGTTGCCGCCCGATCCACTGCTGACCGAGCGCTACCTGGATTACCTGGCCTCTACCGTGGCGGGCGGGTTCGATGGTATGCGCATCGTGCTCGATTGCGGCAACGGCGCGGCGTACCAACTGGCGCCGGCGCTGTTCCGCCGCCTCGGCGCGCGGGTGGAAGCTATTTGCTGCGAACCCAACGGACGCAACATCAACCTGGGTTGCGGCGCGCTCTACGTGGAATCGCTGCGGGCGGCCGTATTGGAATCGGAAGCGGATCTGGGCGTGGCCTTCGATGGCGATGCCGACCGCGCCATCTTCGTGGCCGGCCATGGGCAGATCGTGGATGGCGATGCGGTGCTGCTGATCGCCGCGCGCGCGCTGCAAGCCGCCGGAAAACTGGATGGCGGCCTGGTGGTGGCCACCGTGATGTCCAACCTCGGCCTCGAACGCGCGCTCGAGCGCGACGGTATCCGGCTGCTGCGCACGCCGGTGGGCGATAAGTACGTGCTGGAGGAAATGGTGCGCGCGGGCGCGGTGCTGGGCGGCGAACAATCCGGCCACGTGATTTTCAGGCAGTTCGCGACCACCGGCGACGGATTGCTGACTGCCCTGCGCGTGCTGGAGATTGCGCATGCCGCCGGCGCCGGCCTGGAGGAATTGACCAAGGGTCTCGAAATCTATCCGCAGCGATTGCAGAACGTGCGCGTGCGCGAACGGCGGGCGTTGCACGAGCTGGCGGCCGTGGCGCGCGAGATCGAACAATGCCAGCGGGCGTTCGGCGCGTCGGGGCGCGTGCTGGTGCGGTTTTCCGGCACGGAACCGCTGGCCCGCGTGATGGTGGAAGGCCCCGACCTGGCGCGCGTGGACGAATTCACCGATCGCATCGCAACCGCCATCCGCAACGAGATTGGAGCATGAACATGCATTTGCGCCGCCTGATTCCGGGCCTGGCGCTGGCCACCGTTTTCGCAATACTCGCAGCCGCGCAGCAACCCCGCCTCAAAGAATCGCAAGAAGGATGGGTTTCGCTTTTCAACGGCAAGGACCTCACGGGCTGGGTCAAGGTGGGCGGCGAACAATGGACCGTGGAAGACGGCGCGATTCACGGCGTCGGCGTCACCAAAGGCTACGGCTACCTGATGACTGAGAAGCACTACAGAGATTTCGAGCTGGCCATCCGCTTCCAATGCGTGACTGGCGGCAATAGCGGCATTTTCTATCGCACCAGTTTCAAGCCGGGCACGGCCGACGTCGCCGAGGGATACCAGTTCGAGATCGACCGCAATCTGAACCATCACACCGGGGGGATCTACACGGCGCGGCGCGGATGGATCGTGTGGCCGTCGCCCGAGAACGAGTTCGCGATCAAGCCCACGGAATGGAACGATTACGTGGTCGGCGCGGTGGGCAACCGGCATCGCGCACGGTTGAACGGCGTACAAGTAATCGATTTCACCGATCCGGTAAACGAGGTGGAGGACGGCGCCATCGCCCTGCAGTTGCACGCGGGTGGGGAGGCGAATATGCGGTTCAAGGATGTCTTCATCCGGGATCTCTCGGTGCGGTAGTCGAGCGAGCCCCTGGGGATCCTGACCGATAGAAGCCGCTCCCTGACGGTTGCGGCTGAGTAAGCCATGCGCAATGAACGCGAGTATTACCGAGCCGCGACCGTCAGGGAGCGGTTTCCCCAAACGCTGTTAAGTACCCAAAGCGGGCTTTCGGGCTCGGTTTAGCTTTGGCCTCTTGGGGGTTACCCAGGGCAACCTACGCACTGGTATTTCGTCGCGTGAGCGGCGGTGCGCGTCTGCGCACAAATGCGCACGCAGGGTCGGACTCGTTGGAGCGATGCCGCCGCCGCTAATCATGCCCACTCCTTCGCTTGCGATCGCCCTCGCCAGAACCTCTTCCGCCGGTGCGCAGGACATCGAGCGGATCGTGGCGCGCGCCAGACGGACCCTGGGCAGGCCCTGGCGCTGCGGGTCTGGCCGCCAACCGGCGGATGCACGTGGTGCGCGCCGATTTCGATCGCCTGAAAGCTACGCTCACAAACTGCGTCCGGCTCGGTCCGGAGAGCCGGAACCGCGAAGCGCATTTTCGACCGGATCCGGTGGCGGTAGGACACGGCTTCCGGGTGAAGCTCCTGTGAGGATGGGACTGCGGCCCACCAATAGTGAAGAAAACTTGCGCAAGCGCTTTGGGGGCTTTTAGCCGGCGGGCGAAGGCTCGCCGAAGAGCGGGCCTGCGAGGCCCGCGCAGGCTGCGAGCC
>JBEKMJ010000128.1:0-22281 GCA_050008575.1 Bryobacteraceae bacterium | reverse complement strand
TAGAAGAGTGCGTTCTTGCGGTTCAGGATGGCTTTCTTCAGGGCACGTTCCGCGATGTGGTTGTCGATCGGCGCGCCCGGTTGCTGCAGAAACAGCGTCAGTTGCGGCCAGTGATTCAGTAACTGCCGTCTGCCGTGGGCGACGCAGTTCGCCAGTAGGGTTTTGACGCCTTCCAGCTTGGGCGTGTTGCGCGACAGCGCGTCGCACATCTGGATCGGCGCCGGCAGTTCGCGGGCGCGCTGTTTCAACGCCTCGCCAATGTTCTCGCCCGCGTGCTTCCATCCGGTAAAGAACAGCGCGATGGTCCATCCTCAAACCATCGATACGATGCCGCTGGTGAAGGTGCCCGTCCGCTGGTCGCCCTGTTCGCGCGTCAGGCTCAGAATCCGCATACCCGTGTCGTCGTTGTGTAGCACGCCGCCTTGCGCCGCCTGCCGGATCAACTCCTCCAGCGCCGCTCCCGTGTCTGGCGCAGCACCTGCTGGACCCGGGGAATCATCTCCTCCAGTTGCTGCTTGGCTTTGTGCATTACCGACAGATTGCCTCGCTTGACGCGTCTGGCAATCTCGCACGAAAACTTCTTAGCTTGCCCCGCAACCCGGCTGGTGATTTCCAAGAGTTGGAGGTAGGCCTTCTTCATCTCCTGCCGGCCTTGCTCCGTCTTGTTCCGGCTGGCGCGCGCAATCGCCAAAACCTTCAACTTGGCGGACCGGCTGCGGTCGCGCATCTGCGTGCCAGCCTTGCCCGCCACGGCGGTGACTTTCTTCATGATGCGCGTCAGGACGCGCACGCCGTCACCCAGTAGGGAGCTGTCGGTCGGATAATGGATGTCCGTCTCCACCACCGTCGTATCGACCCGCATCTTGCCACCCGTGGCGATCTTGTTTGCCTGGGCGATCTCCACCACCCGCCGATGGAGTTTTTCGATCACCTCCGGCGGCGCGCCAGGTTTCCCATCGTCCTGTCATCCGGGACTTTGCCGCCGCCGATCCGGGTGAACTCGCGATAGACCAGATTGGCGCGCACTTCACGCGACAGCAGTTCGTAACTCCAATCGCGCACATGCTTCAGCAGCAGCATTCTGAGCACCACCTCGGCTGGCGTAGCCTGGCGACCACGAGTCTTGCTCTTCTTGCAGCGTTTGGCCAACTCCTGCTGGATGATGAGTAGCAGAGTGTCATCTTCCAACGCTGTATCTGCGTAGCGCACCCAGGGTTCCCAAAGATCGTCCACCGCCTCGGCAATGAAGCCATCGGCGAAGCTGTACTGCAGGCGGCGCGCGGCGATCATGATTCGCGCTCCTGTTCCTTGGACTCCTCGCGGTCCAGACGCACAAGGAACTGATTCAGTTCGCTGATGGCCTCCAGAGTCTGCTTGAAATCGCGATAGTGTTGGAGCGCTTCCCGAACCCGCGGAACCTGCTTGGGACGCAGACTCACCTGGCGGGTTTTTCCGCCGGGATAACCCACGGTGAGGACCCAAAGCGGATGACCCTCACCGCGGGCACACTTCAGACATCCTGACGAGTGGCGGACAGTGCGCTGGAGCAGCGAGCCGCGCAGGACCCCACTGGCGGAGGAGAGTTGGGCTGCCAGTCTATCTCGTCTGCGGATGGCTAGTTCTCGTGTCATCTATACTGATGATACATTACGGCCAGAGGTAAGAACAAAATGTTCTAGCGATTGCGAATGCCGCCGGAACTGGTCGGCGGTCTCTCGGGAATACGTCGGCGTTCGACTCAACAACCAGTCGCGCACCGCACCCATGACAACAAAGAGCTTGCGTGCGGAATTTTAAGTGGGAAAGTAGCTAGGCTCGCCTACCAAACTCCGCAAGAAGCGGGCGAGCTTCGCGGCAGGCGGCCTACGAGGCCGCCGCAGGCTGGGAGCCAAGGCTGGGAGCCTGCCCCACCCAAAGGCCCCTCCAGTTGGTTATCTTCAGCTCCCAATTCCGCGGCCGGCCAAGCGTCCTGAAAGAACGCAGCCGCCTAGAAATGTGCCTTCCAGCGATGCTTTACCGTGAATTCCGCCGCCCCCGAAACCGGCCGCTTCACCCACGGCGTATAAGCCGGGAATCGGTTGCCCATTGACGGCGCGCAACACACGGCATTGCAAATCGGTTTGAATACCGCCTAGGCTTTTGCGGCTCAGGATAAATTCACGAATAGCGATCAGCGGGCGCGCTTTGGGATCGAGGATCTTCTGGAACTTGCAGGTGCGCACGCGGTCACCGCGATACTGCAGCGCGTTGGCGATGCGCCGCAGTTGGTCGTCGTTGAAGTAAGCTGGGCCGCGATCGATCATGTCGTCCCATGCGCGCACCACCGCCTGCATGCGTGCGCGATCGATGCGGAGACCGTAGAGGCTCTTGCGGTCCATTTGCTCTATCAGGTCGTCGAGATGGTCCGCCACCACAATGTCGTCGGGGCAATCGCGGATTAACCGGTTCACCAGATCCTTGTTGCCGAACATCAGACTGGCCGCTAAGCCGATTCTCTTCTTATACCGGAACGCGGTCATGTAATCGCAGCCCGAGACGGCCAGTTCCTTGATCGCGATTTTCCAGTTCATCACCTGCCAGCTATACTGGCCCGGCTGCGCGAGTACGCTGGCCACCAGGTGGCGCGTGTCGGCATAAACCGGCATGGGGCCAGGATGCATGATGCGCTCGCCGCGCGCGTTCAACCACAGCGCCGAGCGCGGCGGCACCAGGCTCAAGCCGTCGTGGGGACGCCGCTTGCCGGGGTGATGCACTCCCGCGGCGTAGTGCCAGTGCAGGTCGAGATGCGTGACGGCGCCGCCCAATTCGGCGACTTTGCCGTGCAGCATGCCGTCGCCGTACCGATGCGCGCCGTTGAGAAGTTCCGCGGGCGGATCTCCCCACGGCTTGTACCAATTGGCGCGCACGCAACTGAGATCGCCGCCACAGACGCCGCCGGATGCGATGACCACGTGCTCGGCGGTGACCGTGACATCGCGGCCGTCATCCATCTTGCGGCCGCGAATGCCCACTACGCCCCCGCCGGTCGTCTCAACCGCCGAGACTTCCGTATCGAAGAGCAGTTCGAGATTGGCCCGCTGGGGATGCGACTCCAGCGCGTCCAGCAGCCGGTGGATGATTTCGTAGCCCGTACCCCAGACGATGTGCCAGCGGGGCACGGTATTGCCCGGCGCGTAGATACCGCGCTCCGGCCAGTTCACTAGCGGCAGGAACGCGATCTTCTTTTGATCCAGAAATTCGAAGATGTATTCGCGGGAATTCTCGCAATAGAAGCGGCCCCAGGCGCGCGGCCAATCGTCGGCGGGACCGTAGCCGGCTACGCTCTGCCAGTCGCGCCAGGCGAGTTCGGGCGAATCGTGAATGCGCAGCCGCTTCTGGTGCGGCGTGCCGATCATGTGCACGCCGCCGAAGGATTCCTTGGCGAGGCCCCCAAAGTTTTCGCGGCGGTCTTTATCGATCAGCAGGACGCGGCGGCCGCGGTTGAGCAATTCGTAAGCGGCTACGATGCCCGCGAGTCCGCCGCCAGCGATGACGATTTCGGTTCGATGCGCTGTGGCTTCCATCGGAGAATGCCTAGTATAGCGAGAGATCGAGGGAAGCTGGCCGGAGTTCGGGTTTTCAGCTTAAGGCAGATCCAGATCCACGGCGAATAAATCGGCCGTCGCTCCAATCACGTCGGCATAGAGGGTGTCATCCAGGGCGATGCCGGCGAACCGGCAGGTGACCGCATCCTTCTGCAGAGCTTCGTTGAAGCTGAAGGAAAATTCCCTCCTGCCGCTTGCCGGATTGACCGAGTAGATGGGCTGGCTGGGCTCGCCCAAATCCTGGTAGAACAACTTATCGGAGCGATACGACCAATACGGATATCCGAGACGGGTGCCTGCCGGACCCGGAACCCATTCCTTTTGCTTCGGGCTGTAGAGGAATAGCCGCGTTTCTGAAGAGTTAACAGCGGCAATCCGGCGGCCGTCGCGCGACCAGGCTGGGGAATGAAAATCTTTCGATCCGGGCAAGAGTTCGGTTTTCCCGGTGGCCACATCAATCAGATACAGGTAATCTGGCGCCCCTGCGCGCGGGGCGCTCATGTCCAATATAATCTGCCTGCCGTCGGGACTCCAATCCGCTGTGCCAGCTACAAGATCCGGCGGGCCGAGGGCCTTGGGAGGCGAGGAACCTTGCGGTGCAATCACGCGCAAATGGCGCACCACGCCGGGCTGGGTGTCGAGGAACAGGATCTGCGTGCCATCCGGAGACCGCCTTGGTTCTAGTGTGGTCATCGGGGTGCGAGTTAGCTGCAGGCAATCCGTGCCTTCCGTGCGGCAGCGCCAGAGCGAGCTATCGACAGCGGAAACATATGCGACCCATTTCCGGTCGCGCGCAAAATGTAGACTCGCAGCCGAGGGGAAAACAGACGCAGGGTGCAGCGAATGGGAATCGGGAGAGAGCCGGTGGAGTTTTCCGCCGGGCCAATACCCCATGGTAATCAGCCTGGAACCATTCGGTCCCAGGCCTACGACAGCTTCTTCATCCTCCGCTCCGACGGACACAAAGAAAGGCCGGGGCGAAGATCGCCTCCAGAAGCTCCGCCATTCGCGAGTCAGCCATAGCTTTTGGTCGGGGTAGGATCCGCGCAAGAATGCGAAATACTTGCTACCGGCGAGCCAGAATCCCACGGAGAGGTCTTTGACTTTTTCGTTTCCGGGGAACACCTGGCGGAAATGACTCCCGTCCGCTTCGACTTCCCACAGGGAGTGCACCTGCAAGAGAGGATCCCAGGTACTGAATCCGATCTTACTGCTGTCCGCCGACCAGACGATGTCATAGGCGTCCTTTTCCGCCACCGTGCGGGACGCGGAACCGTCACTATTGGCGACGTAAAGTGTCCGCTTAGAGGTATAGGCCACCTGGCGTCCACCAGGCGACCACTTTGCATCTCCGCAAAGGACGTCCCTGAACGGACACGGCGTGCCTCCCTGTACGGGCAAAATCCAGAGTCGGTTTTCATCGCCGATACGTTCGGAGGAACCCACCAGAAAGCTGGTTTGATCGGGTGAAATGTCGAAGATCATCGAGTTTCGGAAGGGCGTTTTAACTTCCGTCGCGTCTCCTCCCTGGACGGAGGTCTGCATCGGGAATCGCCGGGCGCCACGCCTGGCGCAGAAAAAGATGCGTGTTCCGTCGCTGACGATCGGCCCCGGATTCACGTTGCCTAGTGCGTAAGGCGCGTGCGGTTGATCATTCGGGGCGGAGGAAGCGGAAACAGCCAATAAACGATTTGATGGACAGGAATCGCCGCGGCGCACGGAGCGGCCAGAACCATCCAGCGCCTTTGGCGCTTTATGGGGGGGTTGGGCTCGGGCGCGGCCTTGCCGTTCTCGGACCCGAGGGGACCCGGAGGCGAAACCAGCGGTTGGGTTGCGGCATTGGCGGCATCTTCGACCGTTACCGGCGCGATGAAACGGTATCCATGCTTGGTGAGCGTCTCGATGAACGTAGGATTCCGCGCGGAATCGCCGAGGGCGAAGCGCAACCTCTTTAACGCGGCGTTGAGGCTGCCGTCGAAATCTACGTAGGTATCGGCGGCCCGTAGCGCCTGGCGCAGCTCTTCGCGCGTCACTACTTCGCCGGACTTTTCCAGCAGCATGCACAGCACGCGGAAAGGCTGGTCTTGCAATTGTACTGGGGCACCCCGGCGGAGCAGTTCTCTTCCGATTGGATCGACTTCGAAGATGCCGAATCGATAGACCCGTCCGGATTGCGCCGTTGAGTGCATCGGCAGTTCACCCTATCGTGGAAGTCTAGCATGGAAAAATCCGCGTCACAACTCCGTCTACCTCATTGGATTCAGAAGGCTTATCAGGTCAGATAGCAGTCAGAAGAAGATCGTTTGACGCGCATACCCCAGCCCGCGTAACATCCCAAATCAGAGGAGGCGAACTCAGAGGGACACACGGGCTGCCAGCCGCCAAATGGCGCATTGGCAGCCAGATGGGGACGTGTCTCCGATCTGGCCTCAAGGAGACAACAATGTACAAATCGGATTTACCCACACGCAAGACTTTCCCCACGCAGCCGGCTACGCTGGCGCTGCTTTTAGCTGCAGTCTGGCTGCCGGCGGCCAAGGCTGACATCTACGTAGGGACCGCAAACACCACTCTAGACGATGTCGTGTCCTTCAGTGCGGTTACGGGAGCACCCAAGCTCGATATGACAAACAACGGAATTGCCACGGGCGTCGCCTTCGGTCCGGACGGTAACCTCTATGTCGCGGACACCACACATGGAACCGTGCTGCGCTACAACCCGGTTACCGGCGGTCTGATCGGCACTTTCGTAAGCGCGGGGAGCGGCCTGTCGCAACCGAACGGGATGACCTTCGGCCCCGATGGTAATCTTTACGTTTCCGACTTCGCGAACGGTCTGGTAAAGTTCAACGGGAGCACAGGAGCATTCATGGCAGCCAACCCCAATGGCCCTTCGGGAGCTTTGTGGGGGATGGACGTGAAGTTCGGACCTGACGGAAATATCTACGTGAGCGATGTGAATTCGGGGGCAGTTCTCAAGTATAGCGGAGCCACCTTGGCCTATATAAGCGCCTTCGCCGCGGTTGGGGGCAACTTTTTCTACAGTTACCCACTTGGAATCGCGTTTGGCTTAAACGGCAACCTTTACGCCATTTGGTTTTTCCAAGACGTAGACTTTAATGACTATAGCGAGCTCCTGGAATTCAATGGAAGCACAGGAGTCCAGGTATCCGGCTTCGTCGACAAGACGTCTGGCGAATATCTTGCCTTCGGACCGGATGGCCACATATACGTGCCCGAGGCAAATGTGATCACCGTGTACAACCCGCTAGCGCCAGGTACTGGGACGGTCCTTACAGCGGACAGCAGGATCGGCACCGGGACGATCGCATTCGGGGGCCCATCGGGCATTCCTCCTTACGTGTCCTATGTTCCCGTTCACCTGGTTCCGACGCAAACGATACGGCTAACCGTCGTGGACGGGCCGGTGCCGGTGGGGCCGGGTACCCCGGTTGAAGCACAACTTGGGTTCCAAAACAGCGAGGGCGCGATGGTCGGTCCGAGCCAGATGGTGAACCTGAACCCGGGCCAAACGGCATCGCTCGATCTGGTTGGCAGCACGCTAATATCCTCCGGGCGAATACAAGTAGTGCCGGTGGTGACTTCCCTGCCGGGCACGCCGCTGGGAAGCCTGCAAGGCAGCATGGAGATATACGACACCGCGAATGGAATCGGTTCGGTCTTCGCTCCCGGGATTCCGGCTCCGCCAGCATCCCCTGTCAGCGGTTACCCATCGTTCCTCCCGCAGGGGGTGGCGTTCGGCCAAAGCATTTTGATTAATGCGCTGGCGCCTTCGGATAGCCCTTGCTCGGCATTACTGAGCTTTACGGATTCAAACGGCAGCCCGATCGGGCCCTCGCAGCAGGTGAATCTGAATCCGGGCATGGCGGCTTCGCTGACTTTCAATCCCAATAAGTATACGAAGCCGGGCCGCCAGGAATATGTCCCCCAGATCATACCGATTAATCCGGCCGGTGGTCAAGGCACGGCGTCTGCCTGCCTAGGCTCGGTGGAGGTATACATGCAGAAATCGGGCGACATCTCGACCTACCAGATGTCGTCGCCGGCCGTTGGCACGACGACGGCAGTGCCATAGGGCCATTTGGCCAATGCCACTTAGTTGTGGGGCAGGACTCCAGTCCTGCGGCCGACGTCCACGTCGGCCTGTGTGGTTCCTGGAGGACCCGCGCACGGCCGAAAACCCTCTGCGAGCTGCGGGGAACGGGCGGGTCTGGAGACCCGCCGCAGGCGTAGACGCCTGCCCCACATGGGCAATGGATGAGGAGGACCTGTCCTATGTGCCTTCCGACCAGCTCGACAGATAGTGCTCCTGCTCGGCCGTGAGCCGGTCGATCTTCACGCCCATGGACTCCAGTTTCATGCGCGCCACCTGCTTGTCGAGGTCTTCGGGCACCGGGTAGACGCGGTTTTGGAGCTGGCTGTGGTTCTTCACCATGTAGTCGGCCGACAGCGCCTGGTTGGCGAAGCTCATATCCATCACCGAAGCGGGATGCCCTTCGGCGGCTGAGAGATTGATCAGGCGGCCGTCGGCCAGCACATTGAGCCGGCGCCCGTCGCGGAACGAATACTCTTCCACGAACTCACGCGTCTGGCGGTGAGAGGAACTGATTCTGCCCAGCGCTTCCAGGTCGATCTCCACATTGAAGTGGCCCGAGTTGCAAAGGATAGCGCCGTTCTTCATACGTTCGAAGTGGTCGCGGGCGATGACGTGTTTGTTGCCGGTGACGGTGACGAAAATGTCGCCGATGACCGCGGCCTCGGACATCGACATCACGCGATAGCCATCCATCACCGCTTCGATGGCCTTGGTGGGATCCACCTCGGTGACGATGACATTGGCGCCCATCCCACGCGCGCGCATGGCAACGCCGCGGCCGCACCAACCGTAGCCTGCCACCACCAGATTCAGCCCGGCCAGCAGGACGTTCGTCGCGCGGATGATGCCGTCGAGAGTGCTTTGGCCGGTGCCGTAGCGATTGTCGAACAAATGCTTGGTGAGCGCATCGTTCACGGCCACGATGGGATACTTCAGCACGCCGTCCTTGGCCATGGCGCGCAGGCGGATGACGCCGGTGGTGGTTTCTTCGGTGCCGCCGACGATGTTGGCGGCCAAGTCCTGCCGCTTGCTGTGCAGCAACGAGACGAGGTCCGCGCCGTCATCCATGGTGATGTGCGGGGCATGTTCGGCCGCGGCCGTCAAATGCCGGTAGTATACGTCGTTGTTCTCGCCCTTGATGGCGTAAACGGGAATGCCGTAATCGCGCACCAGGGTGGCGGCCACGTCATCCTGCGTGGATAACGGATTGGAGGCGCACAGTACCACCGAGGCGCCGCCGTCGCGCAGCGTGATCATGAGGTTGGCGGTCTCGCTGGTCACGTGCAGGCAGGCGGCTACGCGTTTGCCGGCCAGCGGCTGGGTCTTGATGAACTGCTTGCGGATGGTCTGCAGCACGGGCATGGATTGGAACGCCCACTCCGTGCGGCGCTTGCCCACGTCCGCCAGCGAAATATCCTTGATGTCACAGGCAACTTGCGGTTGAGTCTCGGTTGGCATGAATTCCTCTTTTTCCGCTCCCTTACGATCGCGGCTCGGTAACTATTCGCGGTGCGTCCTAGCGCACGGCAGCGTGCGCCACAGCTTCTTCGCGCAGCGCTTCCATCTTGTCGGTAGCTTCCCAGGTGAAGCTCTCTTCGGTGCGGCCGAAATGCCCGAAGGCCGCCGTGTTGCGGTAGATCGGCCGCCGCAGCTTCAGATGATCGATGATGCCGCGCGGCGTGAGCGGGAAGTGCGCGCGAACCAGCGCAGTGATCTTGTCCTCCGGCACGATGCCCGTGCCAAAGGTATTGGCCATCACGGAAACCGGTTCAGCGACGCCGATGGCGTAGGCGAGTTGCACCTCGCAACGGCTGGCCAAGCCGGCCGCCACCACATTCTTGGCGATATAGCGGGCCATATAGCAGGCCGAGCGATCCACCTTGGTAGGGTCCTTGCCCGAAAATGCGCCGCCGCCGTGCCGCCCCATGCCGCCGTAGGTGTCCACGATAATCTTGCGCCCGGTGAGCCCGGTATCGCCGTGCGGCCCGCCGATCACGAAGCGCCCGGTGGGATTGATGTGATAGTTAGTGCCGGAATCCACCATGTCCGGCGGCACGACCGGATCGATGATGTGCTTCTTCACTTCGGCGCGCAGAGTTTCGATGGAAACCGCGTCGCTGTGCTGGGTGGAAACCACCACGGCGTCGATACGCTTGGGGGCGCCGTCGACATATTCAACGCTCACCTGGCTCTTGCCGTCCGGGCGCAGGAAATCCAGAATGCCCGCGCGCCGCACTTCGGAAAGCCGCCGCACCAGCTTGTGCGCCATCATGATGGGCAGCGGCATCAGTTCGTCGGTTTCGTTGCAGGCGTAGCCGAACATCATGCCTTGATCGCCCGCGCCGCCGGTATCCACGCCCATGGCGATGTCGGGCGATTGAGACTGGATGGCGTTCAGCACGCCGCAAGTATTGCAGTCGAAGCCCCACAGTGCGTCGGCGTATCCGATGTGCTCGATAGTGCGCCGCACCACGCGCGGCACGTCCACGTAACAGGTGGTGGTGATCTCGCCCGCCACCACGCAGATGCCGGTGGTGACCAACACCTCGCAAGCCACGCGGCCTAGCGGATCTTGCGCCAAAACGGCATCCAATACCGCGTCTGAAATCTGGTCCGCGATCTTGTCCGGATGCCCTTCCGTTACGGATTCCGATGTAAAGATTTGTCGCTGCATGCCCGTCCCACTCGTTGGAAAAGTCCTGGTTTTCTTGGTTGGCTGGATAAAGCCCAAAAAGAACTGACGATTCAGTGTAACGGAGTGCGGAGAGCAGGTCAAATTGGGCTAAGATGGGAGAAGCGGTTTTAGAGTCGGGGCGTAGCGCAGCCCGGTAGCGCACCTGCCTTGGGCGCAGGGGGTCGTCAGTTCAAATCTGACCGCCCCGACCAATAAAATCAATAAGTTAAGACCATCCCCGGATTTCTGGAAAACACTCGCTAATAGCTTTTGAGTATTGTGCAAACCGGCCGGATGCCGGTATGCTCACCTAAGCTGGCGGTGTTTATGGCCCACGAAAACTCAAAAATGGAACCGATGTTTCTCCCCGGCGTGGAACACCATCCCCAGCCGGGTCCGTATGCGGACCTGATCCGCACGATGCAGGAGAGCGGGTCCGAATATCCGCAGATATGGCATATGTTCGCCTATCTGCCCAAGGCCACCGAACACCTCGCGCGTTTCACGCAGGAAATTTTGCGCGGACCGGGGGCGTTCAGTCCGGGCATCCGCGAGTTGATTGCCGCGTTCACGTCGTATCGAAATGAGTGTCCGTTTTGACTGAAGTCGCACGCCGCGGTCGCGGCGGAACTGCTGGGAGACGAGGATCTGGTCTGGGGCGTGTTGCGCGACCTGGAGAATTCGAAGTTGGACGAAAAGCACAAGGCCCTGTTCCGGTTCGTGGACAAGGTAAATCACGATTCTCCGCGCATCACGGCCGAAGATATGCAGCCGCTTTACGCCGCCGGCTGGGAGGACGACGCCGTCTATCTCGCCATTACCGTGTGCGCGATGTTCAACTTCTACAATCGCTGGATCGACGCCAGTGGCGTGCACGCGCTCTCCGATGAAGCGCACCGTGTGGGTGGGAAGCGCACGGCGCTCCACGGCTATGCCCGAAGCTAGCGCCGAAGCCGCGCCCGCATCCGCGCCGGTTCCGCGCATCTATCCGGGATGGCTGGTGGTGCTGGCGGCATACTGCGGAGCGATGGTCGGTTTCGGCTCGCTGCTGGTGTTTACATTCAGCATTCTTTCTGAAACCTCTGAGCGGCGCATTCGGATGGAGCCGCGAATCGGTCTCGGCGGCGTTCGGCTTCGCGGCGCTTACCGTGGCGGTTTGCTCGCCGCCGCTCGGCCACCTGCTCGACCGGTTCGGGCCGCGCCGCGTGATTCTACCGTGCATGGCGGTTTTCGGCGTGACGTTCGCGTCGCTCGGATTCCTGACTCCGCGGCTGGCGCATCTTTACGCGATCTTCGTGGTGCTGGGCATCGTCGGGAATGGTACGACCCAGATGGGATATTCGCGCGCGGTGTCCACGTGGTTCGACAGGCGCCGTGGCCTGGCGCTGGCGCTGGTGATGGCCGGCGTAGGCACCGGCGCCATGCTATTTCCTCCGGTTGCGCAGGCATTAATCGCCGGATACGGATGGCGCAACGCGTACCTTGTACTGGGAGCGCTGGTGCTGGTTTTGGGACTTCCGCTGACCGCCGTATTCGTTCGCGAGCGGCCGAGCGGCAGCGTCGCGCGCCGAACCGGTATGACCTTGGCGCAAGGCCTGCGCTCCCGCGCTTTCCGGATTCTGGTCGCCACATTGTTTTTGAGTTCGATTAGCATGAACGGCGCTATCACGCACCTTTCGCCGCTGCTTACGGATCGCGGCGTACCTGCCGCGAATGCCGCTCTGGCGGCCTCCATGTTGGGGCTGGCCAGCTTCTTCGGAAGGCTGATCACCGGCTTTCTTCTCGACCGGTTTTTCGGTCCCCGCGTAGGGTTTTGTTTGTGCGCCCTGGCCGCCGGGGGCATCCTGATATTGGCACGCGCGGGTTCGAGCCGGCCTGGAGTCGTCGCGGCAGTGCTGATCGGCCTGGGTGTGGGCGCCGAAGCCGACCTGACGCCGTACCTGCTGACGCGCTATTTTGGTTTGCGCGCCTTTTCGACCCTTTATGGATTTACCTGGACTGCGTACGCCGTGGCGGGCGCTATCGGTCCGGTTTGGATGGGCAAGACCTTCGACGCTACCGGGTCGTATGAATCGCTATTGACGTTGCTTTCGGCAACTACGCTGGGCGCGGCCGGACTGTTGCTGTGGCTTCCCAGGTACCCGCGCGCCTGGATGACAGGCAAGCCGGCCTCGAAGTGACAGCGGACGATCCCGTGGTGGTGGGCCCTGTAGGATTTGAACCTACGACCAACGGATTATGAGTCCAATCATGAGGCGACACAGGGCGACTCAGCACAGCCAAGTTGTTGATTATTCAAGTACGCGGTGTCCCCGCAGTTACCCCGGTATGCCTGAGTTTGGGCACACTTGTGGGCACACTCAATGGTGCGAACGGGGAGGGTCGAAATCCATTGCGGGAGCCAGATCCTAAGTCTGGCTGGATGGGTGACGGGGAGCGACGCCACGCACCTTTTCAATCACTTGCGCCTGCACAGGATCAGCCGAAAGCCGTCGAAGTGCCGGCCCATGGTTACAAAGCTGGGTACAGTCGCCAGCGGGTACTTCGGCAAATGAGCGCGCCAAGCGATCATAGGCTGCTCCTAGCACGAGGCCCAGAACTACGCCGGCAAGAGATGGGGTTCCGCGGTGATGATGGCCCTCTGGCGGCACGCCACTCCGCCCCAGCAATCCATGGCCGGCAAGTTGCGCGCGCTCGGTCCCCAGGATCTATTGGCCTTCGATCGCCAGCCTCCGGCCCCGAAAGTTGCCGACTCTTCGGAAATTCGACTCGCCGAACACGCAGAGCGGCTGAAGCGTGCCTGGAAAGGCGAACGCGCCATGACAGTGGGCGCATGAGAGGGCAGGGAAGCGTTTGAATAAGCGCCCACCACCGGATAGAGAAACTCCTCCTGCCGAGGAACGCCCGGCTGAAGCCCCGCCGAACGATCTGATCGAAGACACTGCCGCCAAGCTGCGGCAGATCGAGCTCACCAAAGAAATCGGACACCAGTTCGGATTCAAAGGCGCTAGAGCCTCGCGGTGGACATGGGCCAAATTTCCGAACTCCCTGATCTATGCGCAGTTGGACCTGCCACCCAAGGAAGAGGCCAAGCGCGCCAACTGGAAGCCCATACCGGGCCGCGCACACGACCGGGTGATGGCGGTCTACCTCTGGCACCCCTGGTGTTGGCCGATCTGCATGCCCTACGCCGTGGTCACCGATGCGGGGCGCCATGAGATCCTGCGGGACCAGGTGACGCGGCACTTCATCCTGCTGAGCCAGGATGCCGTGGCTGAGCTGCTAGGGATGAGCCAACCGCGGGTGGCGACAATCACCCAGGATTTGCTGGCCCAAAAACGGCTGCGGATCGAGATTCCCCAAGGGCGCCGATCCGGGTACGCAGTCTTCCCCGAGCCCAAGCCATTTTTGACCGATGAAGAGCGCGGTTCTTACAACAGTACTGTTATAAAGCCAGGAGTCGAGGGACCCCGTTTAGAGCCTGCTGTAATGCGCAGTTTCTCGAATCTTCTCAATAAGTTAGGAAGTGGAGACGCTACGGTTTTGGTGCCCCCGGCCCGCTTCGATGCGGAGGGGGCCGGGAGCCGGAAGAGATGCTGGTGGAGGACTACCGTACTCTTATATGGGAAAAACTGTTCGATACCCGTACCACGTTTTTTATCCGCCCTGAAACAGGCTAGCTAGGTAAGCCGTGCGCCAGGGCTGCGGACGCGCCGGTCCAACGCCGCGGCTCGCGATGGGCACGTCGAGTGGCGGGATGGCCGGGGGCGCATCGAGGAAGGGGCACGGCCCGCCAGCGCGGGCGGCGTATCATGGCGTATCACGCCCGGCCTACCGCTTGCACGCCTCCAGCGCCACGCGCTCGGGCGTGGTCATTGCGGCGAGCGGCGGGATGGCCGGTGGCGCATCGTGGAAGGGCGCGGCCGCCGCGGCAGCGTGTCGCCCGCGACCTACGGCTCGTTACGCCGGGCGACGGGCGAGTGGCATTATCTTGCAAACCGCCGAACGCTAAAGGAAATCGGTAGCCCCACCACGACCATGTGCACCACCAAGCCTAAAATCAGATCACGAAGTGTGTAGGGGCCCCTAGCCTGAAGCGCGGAGAGCGGCAAAACGACAAGAGTCATTACTTCTTCCACCGCGGCACCAAACACCAAGCCGCACACCAGCGGGTGCTCCGTCATAAAACGCAGCCTGCGGCTTGCTCCGTAGTAGACCGCCGCGGCGGAACACGCAATGAAAAAGTGCAAGAGCACACCCAGAGCAAAGGTGCCCGCACCTCCGTTGACAGCCGGCCGCCCCAAGAGGCCCGCAGCAATCACTAGGGGTATCTTCCATCCGAAGAGGATGGAAGCTTGCGTCAGGTCCAATACCCCGGCGATCCCCCCGCCTACGCCGATTGCCAATAGAGCGCTACTCTTCAACTGTGCTCCAGGCGCAGAATCTCCAGTCATCCGATCACCTCTCTTTCAACCGCCAAAGTGGCATTGCAAATCGCCACCGTGAGCACGGCAATCAGGGTGAAGCCTGGCTGCTTGCGCAGCATCCGCAGGCCCAGCCGCAAGTCTTGAAGCACGTGGTCGTCCTCCTTTACTTAGCTTGACGAACTGAATATGGTGGCGTTAGCGCGACGCTCCCACTTATTATCGAGCCGAGCTGACGTGCAGAACGGCGACGCATGCGGCATTTCTTCGTGGGCGCAGTAGGCGAGCCTGGATCAAGTCTCGAACACCGTCTCGTCGCCGATCGCGTCGCCCACCCGCCTGCTGGCGGTCGCGGCGACGGGCCGCGGGCGCCGGATGTGGCCGCCGGCGTCGGGCTGCCGCGGAGCGGTGGCCGTGCTTCCGGGAGGCTGCGGCGCGCGCGATGGGCAACGGGCGACGGGCGCCGGAGTTGGCGTCGGGCATCAGGCTGGCGCGAAGCGCCCAACCCCGCGCCTGGGCAGCGGGCGGTGCTGGTCCGAGGCCGCGGCGCTCGCGAGGGGCCGCGTCGAGCAGCGGGATGCCCGGTGGCGCACCACGGAAGGGGCACTTCAGTTTTCGCTCGCGGGGCTTTTTTGTGGTGCAAACGCGATTTTGGCGTTTTCGCTTCCAGGTGTCTCATTCTGTCTTCATTCCGGGCGCCCGAAGCGCAGGAACAAGCCGGAAAGCAGTCCCGTGCCGGAGCCGATATCTGCAACGCGGGATTGCGGAGTGAGGCCGCACTGGCGCTCGAGGAAAGGCGTTACTTCGGGCGGATAGGAAGGCCGGCAGCGAACATAATCGTCGACGCCAGGGAGAATCGCCCGGTGGGATCCAAGCTCATAAGCCGATACAATCACCTTGGTTAGAACCGCGATAGCGCAATGCTGGCGACATAGCAGGCCAACGAAATGCCGACGCCTATGAGAGGCGCGCCAAAAAAATAAACCTTGCACAGCACGACAAGACCACCAAGCACTGCCAGCCCCACAATGAGCAGGAATGGTGACTGAAAGAGGAGTTGGCCGTGAGCCAATGCGAGAAAACCGAAAACCAAACCGAACAAAATAAGTCCCATGCTGTGGCTGGCATTGAAGCCCACCCAACACCGCCACATGGTTGTTTCTTTCGTAATGACAGGTGAAATCTGGCTCATGCCGACTTGCAGCGCGGGGTCGCGGGGAGTGAGATTTGGCCCCCGGAACGTATAGACGAGGTGGACGACTCCGAGCGTAAAGATAATGCTCGCACTAAGAACCATGAGAATTCTTGCGGCCAAGATGCTCTCCCTATTCTGTCGAACTCAAGCCTAGATTATGTCGCCGGGCCACCGCGGCAAGAATCGAGACGCAGTCACGCAGATCGCTCAACTGCTTGCAACATTTAGCGCCGCTCGTGGACCGATTATCCCATATCTACCTTGTTCCGCGCGCCGGCGGTCGCGGCGACGGACCACGAGCGGTTGGCATCGAACTGGCAGCCAGGCATCGCGCTGCGCGAACCTCCGTTGCCTCCGCGCCTCCTGGACGCAGCAGGCGAGCAGGAGGATATTCGCCGGCCCTTCGCCTGAGATAGCATCGCCACGCGCGCGGGGCCGGGCGGCACAGGATAGCGATACGCAATCCTTTGCGCATCGGTCAGCGCACGCCGTTCCCCGACCAGCTGCCGGTGGTAGGCGAATGCCGGCGCTTGCAACCTGAAACGCCAGCCACGCCGCGCCGTCGCGCCGGATGAACAGACACCGCGCCGGCATCAGGCTGCGCCAAGCGCCAGTCGGCTCCTGGACTGCCGGCCTCGCCGGTGGCGCAGTGGAAGGGGCACGCATGAAGGCCGTGGCCGCAGCCGGCATCCCATCGCCGCCCGCGTCGCCCATCCGCCCGCCGGCGGTCGCGGCGGCGGACGACGGGCGGCTGGCGCAGGAGTTGGCCGCCGGCATCAGCGATACGCGAGGCGCCAGCCTTGCTCCTGGGGTGAGGGCTGCGCCGGTCCGAGGCCGTGGCGCGCGATGGGCCAAATAGAGTATCGGGATGGCTCAGTTCGGACAACACTAGTCTCACAACCATTGTTAGCTCGTCTGGAACCGCTAGAACGTGTGACCCTGGTCGTGAGCGCCGCACCGTGCCATGTTTGTAAGCGGAGGCGGTTCTGGAATGCCGACTATCGCTTTGAAGTTCGTTTTCACGATCTGCTCCATAATGTTGTCGCGACTCTTGTACGTCGCGATCATGTCCGCCGCGCAACGCCGGGTTGCACGCAGACACAAGAAGGTTGCCGAATTCAGCCGCAGGGTCAACTGGCCTGTATCAGAAAACTGGGGCCGTGTTGTAGAGTTGGCAACCGGGAGCCAGCTTCGCAGGCGTCCTTCATCGCTGCGGATGAAGTATCCGTTTGCAGAGCGCCGTCGTGCCTAATTGCCCGTGCCGTGCCGTTCCGATGATAGTGGCAAGCCTGCGGGAGATGCCGCGCGGCGCCTTCCGCGATGCGCGCACCCCCATCCGCACGCGGGCGGTCGCGGCGACGGACGACGGGCGACTGGAACTGGCGGGCGGCATCAGGCGGGTCAAGCGCCGACCACATTCCTATGTTGCGCGCCGGTCCGAACCTGGCGCTCGCGATGGACCGCGTCGAGGGGCGGGATGGCCGTCGCGCCATAATAGTATCCATATGGCGGAATTTGAACCCATTCGGATCGTCGGCATCATCGATTCAGAGATTTCCAGCCCACGGAATGACGGAACGGCCGGATCTGCGCTTTACAATATCCCCTTCCAGTTGTCGCAAAAGCCGCCCGCAGAATGGGCAGACTACTTTCCCCGCGCGTGGGATCATCCATCCTCCTGGACGTCGTCGCACCGTTCTGGGATGATTCAAGTCGTCGGCGACAGAATCTGGCTGAACGGCACGACGGTAGAGGAGGTCGAGATAGCCCACAAGGCAACCCTTCAACTGGTGTTGGACGAAACAAATCGCGAGTATGGCGAATATTTGTCAGAGCAGAACCTGAAGCAGGAAAGGGAACTGGAGGGACCCAAGTCTAGCGAGATACAGGTGCGGGAGGCCGCCAGGAGAATTAAGTTTGACTAGTTGTCGATGTGTTCGCCCACCGGCGGCGCCATGGCGCTCACGCTGCACCAGGTCGCAGGGCGCGACGGTTGCGTCGTGGAACGACACCGGCGCGGGTGGTGTGTCACACGCAGCCACTACGCGGGCACTCCGACCTGCAAGGATGAAGGCCCCCGTCTTGGCCAGCGTATCCTCGCCTAATCGTGCCCCCCATCTGCACACTGGCGGTCGCGTTAGATGCGAAACATGGACTTTCCACCGACAAAGAAGTCACCGGCGAATTCACGCTGCGCTTGAATGTCTGAAGAAATGGCGCCCGCGCCATCAGCGTCCGCCAGCGACACGCGATTCCTACCTTTCTGTTTGGCGCGATAGAGGGCGGCATCCGCATCCGGCAGCAATTGCCTCAAGTCGTAGATACCGTCTCTCGTACCAGCCACTCCGAAGCTGCAGGTAATTCCGATTTCTCTCATTTCCCAGGCAACGGGCCGGCCTTCGACGGTGCATCGAAGCTCCTCGGCTCGGGACCGCGCGGAATCTTGGTCACAACCGGGCAGGACGATCAGAAACTCTTCTCCGCCGTACCGGCCGACGGCGTCCGATGGGCGGATGCAGGATCTCAGCCGCTGCGCCGTTTCTCTCAATACGGCATCGCCGGCCACATGTCCGAAGTAATCGTTGATCTTCTTGAACCCATCGAGATCCGCCATGATCACCGTGAGTGAATCGCCGCCGCGCTGTGCGCGCGCCATTTCGGTCGACAGAAATTCAAAGATGCTCCGGCGATTGCGGATGCCTGTAAGGCCGTCCATGCGGGCTAGCTCCTGCAACTGACGGTTGCGTTCGCGGAGTTCGGTGACGTCTCGAAACCCCCATACCCGCCCCACATTCCGGCCTTTTACGGTCTGCGGCTCGGAGTGGCGCTCGAAGACGCGACCATCTTTGAACTCAAGCAGGTCGTCGGTCTTCACCTTGGGGTCGGCATAAACAGTCGCGAACGTGCTGATGAATGCGACTGGGTCTTTCAAACGGGATTTCACGAAGTCCGACAGAAGACGGTGATCGATCAGCTTCCCGATAGGCTCCTGAACTGCCCACATGGCGTCGAATTTCTGATTGTGCGCGACAATTTTTCCGGCCGAGTCTACCACCAGAATCCCGTCGGCGGTTGCCTCCAGCGTGGCACGGATGGTTTCCGTCCGCTCCTGAACGCGTTTCTTCAAGCTCACGACCCAGAGGGTGCCGCCCAGAATCATCAGTAGACAAATCCCCAGTAAGACGAGTATTCGCTTTGTAGTCCACCAGGAAGACGCTTCGAGGAGCACCGCATCACGCGGCGAGCGCAGCAGGATTTGAAATGCCGTGGGCACCCGAAAATGCCTCGACGCCTGGGTCTCCGTAACGGTACAGACGCCAGTCACTTGAAGCCGGCTGGCATCCCGTAAGCCATCCAATTGATGGTCCGATTCGTCTGCTTGCAGAATAGCGGAAAAAACGGCACCTCCCGAGTCCAGCAGGAACGTGTATTGGTCCGTAGTCCTCTTGAGTTGGATCAGGCGCGCGTCGATCCGAACGAGATCAGCATCGAAATTGCCGGAGAGCGCCTCTTTAGCCGTGACAGGCCGCGGCGCCGGCGGCGATTCGGACCCCAGCTTCCGAAAGACCGCCTCGTGAAGGGTGGGCGTGTACCCGCCCAACACCGCAAATCCAATTACATCCACCACGTCGCCGGGCTCGAGCGGAGTGGTTTGCGCGCTCAGCACGCTGGCCCCCTGGATGCCGTCGGTAATGAAGAACGCCTTGCCCGGCCATCTTGCAGTCACCGTGCCGCGGATTCGAACCCGGCGATCGGGGCCGGTGCCGGGCGTGTACTCGAATGCGCTTCGCACTGTCCTCGCCGGCAGGACGAACGGATCCGGGGGCGCAGGCTCCAGAACCCGGAACTCGGCCAAACTGGGCGTGTACATGTTGACCCCGATAAGTTGGCGTCGCTGATTGAAGATGGGACCCGCCGTGCCGCGCACCCGGACTCTCGCATCGATCAACCGTGGGTACTGCTTCTCGTCGTATCTCGGCGTCATCACCGCCACTTCCAGCTGGCCTGAGGCCACCACCAGCGTCAACATCGTGTTGCTGGTGTCCGCCGATCGCACGGTGCCTTCGACCTCAATCCACTGCCCGTCTTCGATGCCCGTCGAGAGGCGATCAAGGCCGACGTGCCGCGCAGACGGCAACGCGCCTTCGCCCAGCACACGCACTGAAGCCTGATCGACAATCGGAGAAAACTCGCCCGGACCCGTAACGCCCTCGACTTCGAGCATGGATCCGGTGTGGATTGCATCGGTCAGCAAGATCTGGTTCTTAGTCTCAACGTAGACCCCGGTTGAGCCGTCATTAACGAAAAAACCGTGCCAGCCTGGAAAGCAAACCACGCAGACTGCCCGCAAATGCACCGGATACTGCCGTTTCGATTCCAAGGGGGACAGTCCGTGGACGGCGGCAGCCGTAGTCAAGGTGGGGAGAACTCCCTGCCGCGCTCCCGGTGGATCGCCGCAAAGAAGGTAGCCGCTGGGAATGCTAAGCAGGAACAGGGCGGCGCGCGTGATTTTCAATGAGTCCAGGTCGGCGAGCCCCACAGATATAGATCGGCAGATCGCGCCTATCGCCCTACTTGCGAAACGAATCCCGTTCATTTCTTCGAGCTCTCTTAGTATCGGCAAGCGAGCCGGATGATCTCCACCGGTTCTGCGCCCGGCAACACCCGAAGGCAAACTTGCCCCGCTCCCTTGTCCAGAGAAGTCGTCCTATTGGCACGTGAGTCTCTGGTGAGAGAATGCCAGTCCGCGACGGACACCCTCGCAGCATCTTCCCCTGCAAGCACGGCAGTATAAATGCGTGGCGGTTTGTGGACCCGCGACATGGCCAGATTCCAACAAAAGCGACTCCGCGGCAGCCGCTCGCGCGGCAGACCCCCAAGTTGCCCCGCGGCCGTGTGGTGGCCGGCGTGCCGACGCCACGGATCGATAAATTCAGGCAAACCACTCGCGGGCTTTCCGCGCCCATCGTGCGATCCCGATGACGCCCCCCTAATGAATTAACACGGCCATCCCAAACAAAACAAGTCTTCGAATGTTAACCGGGATGCCGCGGGCCCAGGCCGTCGCGCCGTCTGCCCGGGCCGCCGCGGCGGATCGCACCAGCGTGCCGACGGAGGAGCATTTGAGTGAAGACGCAACGGAACGGCCGCATTTTCGGCGAGCTACTCCGATCCTTTAACGCTGAACTCTTACGGCATCCGGAGCGATTATCTGTTGTCTCCAAAAATCACCAGCCGAAAGAGCGGTTGTAGCCCGAAACCGCGCTTGCCATGCACAGGGTAGTGTTGCCGTCGACCGATAACGGCGGCGACCAATGCTCCGATAGCAGCTTCGGATGCGGGACGGTATTTCAGATCACTCTGTAGAGCAGGCGGCGGTGTCGTCGCCGTAGCCGTGTCAGCAGGTAAGTGTCCTTGCGCCGATCGCGCCGCCCAGCCGCCCGGCGTGAGGGCGCGAAGCGCCACGATGCTCCCGGCCAGCGCCGGCCCGATGCCGTGGCGTTCGCGGTGGGTCACGTCTAGGGGCGAGATGGCCGGCGGTGCATCGTGAAATGGGACACGGGCGCCGGGACGGGCGGCGTATCGCGTCGAGCTACGGCTCGGACGGCTCCGGCGCCGCTTGCTCGGTCGTGGTAATCGCGTCGAGCGGCGGGCGCCCTTGCGGCGAATGAAGGCCCTCGTCTTGGACACCGCCCCGTCGCCGAATCGCGTCGCCCATCCGCCTGCCGGCGGTCGCGGCGACGGGCAACGGGCGGCTGCGAAACCTGTGGCCGGGATCCGACGTGCGCAGCGCCCAGGCGCGTGGTGGAAGGGGCACACCCGCCGCTGCGAGCGGGGCGCCTCGCGGCCGGATGAAGCTGCTGGGCTTGGACATCGCCTCCTCGTCGTTCGCGTCGGCCCGCCGCACGCCTGCGGGCGTGGAGCGGCAGGAAGGCTCCGAGAATAGCAAAGCGAGTGGGTCAAGGTTCGCGGCTGATCGTAGCAGACCAACCTATCGCAGCACGCTCAAACCTGTTTCGCAGGAATCAGGGGCTGATTCAAACGCGGTCTGGGGGAACCCCGCCATGACGGCGTTCTCCGGGGCGGCTCGCATCCGGGTGACCGTGCTGCTCGGCGGCATTCTCGATCTCGGAATTTGCCTCACCTCCGACTAGAATGGCGGCGCCTGTAAAGTAAAACCATAGGAGCAGGATGGCAAGAGCTCCGGCGGAACCGTACGCCTGGTCGTATTTCGATGCCTCGTACGCCATATAACCGCGGAACAGTCCGGACGCACACAGCCAGAG
>JBEKMJ010000127.1:0-22292 GCA_050008575.1 Bryobacteraceae bacterium | reverse complement strand
GAACAACAGATTCGGGTCCTCACCAAAAAAGCGAAAAAGCTTGGGTTTCAATTAGTTATCCAGCAAACGGCGTAAACCTACAGGGGAAGGTTTCTGGAGAGTGCCGACACGGCACGCACGAGGGCGTGCGCCACGTGGCCTGCCCACTTCAGTTGGCGAGGTTATTGATGAGCACGACGACACCGCCAGTGGTCGCCGTGACGATGTCGCTCCGGCCGTCCTGGAGGAGATCGCCAGTCGCGAGCGAGTTGCAGAAGGCGCCTGTCGGGAAAGACTGCGGCGCCCGGAATGTGCCGTCGCCATTACCCAGAAACACCAGCACCTCGGCGGAGACGTCGGCGCACACCGCCAGATCCGCATTGCCGTCCCCAGTGAAGGAGCCGATGCGAATCGACACCGGCCCATTTCCGGCGGAATAGTTCACGGCCGGCTGAAACGTGCCATTGCCGTTGCCCAGCAGCACCGATACATTGTTCGACGCCAGATTGGCGACCGCCAAGTCGGTCTTGCCGTCGTGATTGAAATCGTGCGCCACCAGCGCGAAAGGCTCAAACCCTACCGTCGCCGTGCCGCCGCTGCGGAAAGTGCCGTCGCCATTTCCTAGAAAGATATAAACCAACTGCTGGCCCAGCGTGCCATTGGCAACCGCCAAGTCGGGAATGCCATCGCCATTGAAATCGCCGGCTTTAATACCCGTGGGCGCGCTTCCCACAAAAAGATTGGTTCCTTGCCGGAAAGTACCGTCGGCCTTGCCGAGCAGAATGGTCACGTTGCCCGTCAGACTGTTGACCACCGCCAGATCCGTGTTGCCGTCGCGATTGAAGTCCGCTTCCGTTATGCTCACGGGACCCGCATCGGTGGCGGCAAAGCTGCCCAGCCGGAATGTCCCATCTCCGTTGCCGAGCAGGATGGAAACGTTGTTTGTCTGATTGTTGACGACCGCCAGATCCGCCTTGCCGTCGTGATTGAAATCGCCGGAAGTCAGGGCGATAGCGCCCGCCCCGCCGGTCTGGCCAGTGACGGGAGCTGAAAAATTCCCATTGCCCTGATTCAATAGGACACTTAGAGTGTCCGAGCCATCGGCATTGATAACGACGATATCCAGCTTATTGTCACCGTTGAAATCGATCAAACGGACCGATGTCGGCGAGTTCCCCGCGGGAACCGTATGCGGCGTAAACGACAGAGTTTGGGCCGCCAAAGGCCACACGGCCACTGCAGCGAAAATCGATAAGGGTTTCAGAGAATATCACTCTTTCTCGCAAAAGTATATATAAGAAATGGTTAGAAATCAAGTCCTGCACTTACAATTATGCGTAAATTGGGTGAGGTTTATTACCAATCGACCCCAAGGAGTACGCCTAGGACTTAAGGGGTGCGCCGTAGTACTTTACGGCTACACCTAGAATTTCATCCGCTCCAGTTTGCGGTACAAAGTCTTGCGTTCGATTCCCAGAATCTGCGCGGCGCGGCTTTTATTGCCGCCAGTCGCGGCCAACACGCGGCGGATTTGCTCCTCTTCGGCTTCGGCCAGGGTTTCGACTGGATCTTCGCGAGATTCCATGGCGCTGAGGGCCAGTTGCACCGCATCCGCGTCGACGCGTCCGCCCGGCGCCAGAATGGTGAGGCGTTCGACCAGGTGCTGCAACTGGCGCACGTTGCCGGGCCAGGTATATTCCTGCAACGCTTTCAGCCCGGATTCCATCAGACGCGCGGCTTGACGATAGCGCGCGTTGTACTTATTCAGGAAAAAGCGCGCGAGCAGCGGCACATCGCCGCGCCGGTCGCGCAGGGGCGGAATCACGATGCGCACTACATTCAGGCGGAACCAGAGATCCTCGCGGAATTTGCCTTCCTCGACCAGTTTCTGCACATCGCGGTTGGTGGCGGCGAGCACGCGCACATCCACCTGTTTGCCGCGCGCGGCGCCCACCGGCCGGATTTCGCGCTCCTGCAGGAAACGCAGCAGCTTGAACTGGAAGTTGAGTTCGATATCGCCGATCTCGTCGAGCAGGACCGTGCCGCGATTGGCGGATTCGATCACGCCCATGCGGTCGCGGTCGGCGCCCGTGTAGGCCCCCTTCAGCGCGCCGAACAGTTCGCTTTCAAGCAGCGAGGGACTGATGGAAGCGCAATCCACGGGCACAAAAGGCTGGCTCGCGCGCCCGCTGAAGTGGTGGATCATGCGCGCCACCAGTTCCTTGCCGGTGCCGGTTTCGCCTTCGATGAGCACCGTGGCGTCCGTGGGCGCCACCAGCGAAGCGGTCTTATAGATATCCACCATGGCGGCGGAGCTGCCGATCATTTCGCTTTCCGGCAGATCGTCCGGACCGGCTTCCTTCTCTGTGCCGTTCTCTTTCTCCTGCCGGGCGGCTTCAGCGCGCTTGATGGTATCGAGCATGCGGTCGATTTCAAAGGGTTTGGCCACATAGTCGAAGGCGCCGCCGCGCGTGGCGGCCATTACGGTTTCCATGGTGCCGCGGGCGGTCATCAGGATCACCGAGCACTCGGGATCTTTGTTGCGCGCGGCGTCCAGCACGTCGAGGCCGGTGCGGTCGTCGATGTAAATGTCGGAAATGACGATAGGGTAGCTATTTTCCGAGAGCCGTTCCAGGGCCTCGCCGGTGGAGGAGACGGCATCGACGGAGTACCCCTCCAACTCCAGGAACGTCACCACGGTAGTGCGCACCGCCGCGTCGTCTTCGACAACCAGTAATCGCTGCATCAGCCTTCCTTCGCTACTTTTTCCGCGGCCGGGGCGGGAACCGGCGCGGGCAGAACCATGGTGAACCGGGACCCGTGTCCCGGCTGGCTCATCACTTCAATGGTACCGGAATGTTGGACAACAATCTGTTCGACGATGGAAAGCCCAATTCCGGTACCGGCTTCGCCGGATTGTTCGGCGCGCCTGGTGCGGTAGAACTTCTGAAATATCTTCTTGACCTCTTTGCGGTCCATGCCGATGCCCTGGTCCTCCACCGAAATATAGGCGTGGTCGTGCTTGCGCGCGGCAGCCAGGGTGACCTGCGTGCGCTGCGGCGAGTACTTGATGGCGTTGGTCAGCAGGTTGTAGAAAGCATATTCCATCAACTCGCGGTCGCCCGTGAGCAGGACATCCTGCGGCGCGGCTTCCGTCAGGATGCGAATCTGCTTGCGCTCGGCCAGTGGGAGCGCGCGCGCCACGCATCCGGCCATGAGTTCGGCGGCGGAGAACGTTTCCTTCTTCAGCTCCACCTGGCCGGCGGAAAGCCGCTCCACGCTGAGGAACATCTCGATCATGCGGCCCAGGCGCTTGGATTCCGCATTGATGAGCTCGGCGATTTGTTTGCGCTTTTCTTCGGGTAGGGCGTAGCGGCCCATCAGCTCGCTGGAGCCTTGGATGGCGGTGAGCGGGGTTCGCATTTCGTGGGTGACGAAGTGGATGGTCTGGCGGTAGCGGTCGCGTTCGGCTTCGGACTTGCGCAGGCTGCGGCGCACCACCAGCAATTGAAAGCCGCCGGCGGTAATCAGCGACAGCCACGCAGACGACACGGGTGTGCAGAAAGAAAAAACGATGCGATGCGTGAAGAGCCAGTAGGGCGTGACGTGCGCGATCGCCAGGATGCCGGCGGCCAGACCGTTCGCCGCACGGCCCGTAAAGCGGCTGTAAGTCAGGCCGATCGCAGCCACCAGCAGCAGACTGAATGCCACCACCAGCGACGGCGCAGCGTCGGTGAGGAACAGACCCTGGGCGATGGTCTCGAAAGCATTGGCGTGGATTTCGACGCCCACCATGGGCGTGCGGGTGGAATAAGGCGTAAAGAGCCAGTCCTTGGCGGCGGTCTGCGAGGTGACGCCGGCGAAGACTACTTTGCCGGCGAAGTCGGCGGCGCGGCTGGGATCGTTGAGCAGCGCCTGGAGCGAAACGCGCGGGATGGGCATGGAGAGTGGCACATAGCGAATGCGCATCAGGCGGCCTCCCGCGCGCGTGGAGGGGATCACCCGCCCGCCCACATCCAGATCCGTGGGCGATTCCACGATCTGTACACCTGGCGCGCCCCGGCTCAGCCGATAGGCTTCCAGGGACAACGCCCAGCGGCGGTCGCGGTTCGCCGCTTTTTCGAGAGGCAAGCTGCGGCCCACCGAATCGAGTTCGTCCGGCTCGGCATGCACATGGCCAAGGGCCGCGGCCTGGGCGCGAAAGCGTGGCAGCGGATCCTCCCACGAGGCGCCATCGGGCAGCAACTGGCACGCCAGCACCAGATTGCGCGTGGCGTGCATGGCTTCTTCCAGGCGCGCGTCAGTGGCTGGATCGGTGTTGTCGGCCAGGATCAAGTCCACCGCGACCGTCTTGGGCGCAACCGCGGAGATCCGCCGGAGCGCTTCGGCCAACGGCTTGCGCAGACCAGGCACGCCGCCATAAGCATTCAGAGACGGCTCGTCGATGGCCAGCAGGATGCTTTCGGTGGACCACGTGGGCGGCTGATAGTGGCGGAACATCCAGTCGTAGGCGTCGTTATCGATCTGCGCGCCGAAGCTGGTCCAACTGGCCGTCAGGGCTACTGCGCAGGACGCCGCCAGCAGTGCCCAATAGATCGCGGTTTGCCGGTTCATACGCATTCTGAATTGTGGGGCGGGCAATCCTGCCCGCAGCCGGCTTTCAGCCGGCTTGGCCGCCTAAAAGGCGGCTGCGGGCAGGATTGCCCGCCCCACAACGCCTCGTTCATCTGCCGAGCGCCTTCTCGATCTCGCCCGCGTCGCGCGGCAGCGCGCCGCTCATCAGCTTGGCGCCGTCCTTGGTGACCTCGACCATGTCCTCGATGCGGATGCCGATATTCTCTTCGGGAATGTAGATGCCCGGCTCCACGGTGATGACATTGCCTTCCGCGAGCGGGCTGAAATCGGTGGCATCGTGCACGTCGAGCCCCACGTGATGGCTGACGCCGTGCGTGAAATACTTGCCCAGCGGATCGCCGTGCAAGTCTTTGCCGTGAGTATTAATGTACTCGCGGGCGATCTTGCTGAGATCGCCGAACGGAAGGCCCGGCTTGATGGCGGCGATCACCGCGTTTTGCGCGCCCAGCACGATCTCATATATCTCGCGCTGCCGTTTGGTGAACGGCGCGCCCACGGGAATCGTGCGGGTAATGTCGGCGGCGTATCCGGCGCATTCCGCGCCCACGTCCATCAGCAGCAACTCGCCGCGATCCATGCGGCGGGAGTTGCGCGAGTAATGCAGTATAGTGCTGTTCGGGCCGGAGCCTACGATAGGCGCATAGGCGTGACGCTCGCATCCTTCGTCGAAGTAAACGGCGGTCATAGTGGCGGCGACCTGATATTCGTATAAACCCGGAGCCGCGCGTTTCCACGCGGCGCGATGCGCTGCCAGCGTGGCGTCGACGGACTTTTGGAGGAGGCCCAGCTCCGCGGGCGATTTATGCATGCGCAGGCGCGCGATCATGGGCCCGGCAATCGAGATATCCCGCATGGGAGCCAGCGCCTTAAGCTGCGTGGTGCTTTGCTCGCCGACGGTGTATACGGTGGCATAACGGTCCAGTTGCTTGCGTAACTCGCTCTCGAAGTTCTCGCTAGGCAGCACGGTATCAAAGCCGGTAAGTGCGCCGATATTCGAGTCGTCCGGTCCGGCTTTGCGGCCGGTCCACTTTTCCGCGTCCGGATGGCGGCGCGGGAGAAACAGGACGGCGTACGGTTTGTCGTCCTGCGGCGGCGCGACTAATAGAATGGCGCCGGGTTCCTGCCAGCCGGTGAGGTAATAGAAATTGGACTCCTGAAAAAAGCCGGTACGAACGTTCTCCTCGCCTTTTTCGGTGCCGCCAAAAAGTACGAGCACGCCGTCGTGAAGCTTCTGGGATAGCTCGGCGCGGCGGCCGCGGTATTCTTCAGGGCCGGGCGCGGCGAAGCCTGGGCGGACGGCCAGCAGTGCGCAGAATAGGTAGAGGAGGCGCATTCCTTATACAGTATAGCGGGCGCAATAGAGGCGGGCTTACCATGTGGGGCGGCGCCATGCGCCGCCGCGGGCGAGCTTCGCTCGCCCAAGAGCGGGCCTGCGAGGCCCGCGCAGGCTGCGAGCCTGCCCCACGGTGGTAATCTGAAATTACCGGGTCCGCGGAGATTCCATCCAAAGTTCTGTTGCAAGTGACCCACTTACATAGGCGATACGGAACATGCGAAGGCGTAGTCATAAGGTCTCGACTGGCGGAACGCTCTTCACGGCGGTCCTGGTCCTTACTGGGCACCTAGCGGCTCAAACGCCTACCCCAGCCCTGACCACGCTCTACACCTTCGCCAGCGCTCCGCGCGACGGAATCTATCCGCTAGGCGTGGCGGCCGGCGCTGGCGGCGTGCTCTATGGCAGTTCCGAGTATGGTGGCTCGGGCCCATGCACCGAGTTGGGATCAGGCTGCGGCACGATTTTCTCCTTGACCCCGCCGCTGTCTCCGGGCGGCGCTTGGACCGAAGCCGTGCTCTACAGTTTCACGGGCGCAGGCGACGGCGGCCAGCCCTCCAGTGTCGTAATCGGCAGCGGCGGCGTACTTTACGGCACCACGCAATTCGGCGGAACGGGCGCCTGCTCGTCCGCTCCCACCGCCGGCTGCGGCACGGTGTTTTCGTTGACCCCTCCGGCATCTCCCGGTGGCGTCTGGACCGAGCGCGTGATTTACAGTTTCATGAGCGGCAAGGATGGGAGCGTTCCCACGTCGGGCGTGACGATCGGCAGCGGGGGAGCGCTCCATGGCACGACCCAGTGGGGTGGCTCCGGCCCATGCAGCGGCGCGGTTGGATTCCCAGGCTGCGGCACGGTATTTTCGTTGACTCCGCCCGTGTCGTCAGGCGGCGCTTGGACCGAAGCCGTGCTCTACAACTTCCCCAGCTTCTTCGGCTACTCTCCGCCAGGCGTGGCGATCGGCAGCGGCGGGATACTCTATGGCACCACGGCAACCGGCGGAACTGGAAGTGCCTGTAGCTGCGGCGCGGTGTTTTCGTTGACACCGCCCACGGGAGGGATCTCCGGGCCCGGCGCGCCTTGGACCGAAGCAACGCTCTATAGTTTCGCGGGCGGCAGCGACGGCAACAATCCAGCGGGTGTGGTCATCGGCAGCGGCGGAGTGCTCTACGGGGCCAGTGGGGGTGGTGGCGTCTCCAGCAGCGGCACGGTATTCGCCTTGGCTCCGCCCGGGCTGCCCGGCGGGGCTTGGATTAAGAGCGTGCTCTACGCCTTCACCACCGGTCTTGGGGACAACGGTTACTATCCCAGCCCCGGTTTAACGATCGGCAGCGGGGGAGTGATCTACGGTACCACCAGCAGCGGCGGCGCCTCGGACGTGGGCACGGTGTTCTCTTTGACCCCGCCGCCGGGCGAACCTTTGGGGGCCGGCGCTTGGACCGAGAGCGTGATCTACAACTTCACCAGCGGCACTCCCGGCGTGTTGCAAACTTTCTCCGGGTTGGCGATCGGCCAGGGCGGAGCGATCTACGGCGCCACCGCTTACGGAGGCCCCGCAGCCTCTGGCACTGTATACGCCCTGAACCCGCCCACGTCATCGAGCGGCGCCTGGACTGAAAGCCCGCTCTACAGTTTCACTGGCGCGAGCCCAGGGAACGGCGAACTCTCCGGTCTGGCGGTCGGCGTTGGACCCGGAGGGGGCCCCGTGCTATACGGCACCACGGAGGGAGGCGGAACGGGTGCTTGCCCGGCGGGCTGCGGGACGGTCTTCTCTTTGACCCCGCCGGCGGAGGGGCCCTCCGCGGCCGGTCCCTGGACGCTAAGCGTGCTTTACCGCTTCAGGGGCGGGAGCGACGGGGCCTATCCCGCCGCGGGCGTTACGATCGGCAGCGGCGGGTTGCTCTACGGAACCACGGAATTCGGCGGCACGGGGCCATGCACTGCATACGGCCAGCCTCCCGGCTGCGGAGTCGTGTTTTCCTTGGACCCGCCGGCGTCTCCGGGTGGCGCGTGGACTGAGACTACGCTCCACAGTTTCTACATTCCCAACGCGACCTGTCCGCTGCAACCATTCGAGGTATGCACCGGCAACCTCGACGGCGCTTATCCCGTGACTGGCTTGGCGATCGGCGGCGGCGTGCTCTACGGCACGACCTCGGGCGGCGGAACCCTGAACAGCGGCACCGCGTTTTCGCTGACCCCGCCCACTGTGCCCGGCGGCGGCTGGACTGAAACCGTGCTCTACAATTTCGCAAGCCATGCCGAAGCGGCACCCACCTCGGCGGGTCCCAGCGCTTTAGCGATCGGCAGCGGACCCGGCGGGTCTCCAGTGCTCTACGGTACGACCTCGGCTGGGAGCCTTTCATCCCAGTGTGGGTTCCTTTGCGGCACCGTGTTTTCGTTGACCCCGCCCGCGGGGCTCTCGGGGGCCGGTGGCGCATGGACTGAAACCGCGCTCTACAGTTCCACCTGTTGCAATACCACGCCGCTGGCGACCGCAGGTGTGGCCATCGGCGGCGGCGGGGTGCTTTACGGCACCATCCCCCTCAACGAGGGACAGCCAAACAGCGCGATCGCGTTCTCGTTGACCCCGCCCACGTCTTCGGGCGGCGAATGGACCGAAGCTGTGCTCTACAATTTCAACGGCTTCGGCGACTCGGGAAGTCCCAGCGGTGTGGCGATCGGCAGCGGTGGGGTGCTCTACGGCACCGCCCAATACGGCGGCTCCGGCCCGTGCATCGCCTACGAAGTTACAGGCTGTGGAAAGGTGTTTGAGCTGATCCCGCCGGTACCTCCGGATCCCGGGTGGACAGAGGCCACGCTTTACAGCTTTACCGGTGGCGGCGATGGGGCTTATCCTCTAACAGGCGTCGCGACGGGCAGCGGCGGGGTGCTCTATGGCACGACCGGGGGAACCGCGAATACCGGCACGGTGTTCGCGCTACAGGTAGGTGCCATTGCTACGCCTTCGATCAACCTTGGCGGCGTGGTGAACGCGGCTAGTTATACCGCGCCAGTGGCCCCCGGCAGCATTGCTTCGGTCTTCGGCAATTTCCTGCTTTCGTTACCGCTTGGCGCCGTGGAATCGCCATTGCCAGACAGTATCTCGGGACTGTCCTTGCAGTTCGGCGGCGGTACGGAGGCGCCCCTGTTTTTCGTTTCCGGGGGGCAGGTGAATTTCCAGGTGCCTTGGGAATTGTCAGGCCAATCGCAGGCTACGCTGGCCGCCACGTTGGACTATGCCGCCGGCGCCGCCCAAACGGTGAATCTCGCGCCTGTAGCGCCGGCAATCTTCAGCACCAACGCCGCAGGCACGGAGCAGGGAGCGATCCTGGACACATCCTATCGGCTGGTGGATTCCACGAACCCGGCGGCCGCTGGCAGCTTCGTGCTGATTTACTGTACAGGACTTGGGGTGGTCGGCAATCAACCGGCGACCGGATCGCCCGCTCCCAGCGACCCGCTAGCGATGTCGGCCACGCCCTTGGTGACGATTGGCGGAGCGACGGCGAATGTGCAGTTCTCCGGCCTCGCGCCCGGCTATGTAGGTCTTTATCAGGTGAACGCGCAGGTGCCTGCAGGGTCGGCTACGGGACCTGCCGTACCGGTTACGATTTCGATCGGCGGCGTGACATCGAACATGGTGACTCTGGCGGTGCAGTAGCTGCCGGCGCGGTGCTCCGGTTGCAATGCGGAGGCCGGCGAGCCAGGATGGCTTTGGCATGCGGTAACGGGCTCAACGCTTTCCTTTGGGGCTGTTGGCCGTCGCGGCTTCCAGGTTGGGTCATTTCGCCTCGCACCCAGCCCGGCGGGCCCACATTGGGCCGCGAGGCGGCGAAGGAGTAAGCAATGCACAATCGCATCGCGCACGGGCTCGCAGATTGCGGAACGCTTTTCGCGGCGCTACTGGTTTTTGCTGGATATTGCGGGGCCCAGACGCCCGCGCCGGCGCTGACCACGCTCCACACTTTCGTCAACGGCGCCAGCGACGGGATCGTTCCGCAAGGCGTAGCGGTCGGCAGCGGCGGAGTGATCTATGGCACCACGGCGCGCGGCGGCGCCTCGGGCTATGGCACGGTTTTCTCCCTCACTCCGCCCGCAGTGGGGCTCTCCGGGGCTTGGACCGAGACGGTGCTCTACAGTTTCACTGGGCGCAGCGACGGTGGCGGACCGCTAAGTGTCGCGATTGGCAAGGATGGTGTCCTTTACGGCACGACCGCCGCCGGCGGAACCGGAACCGCTACTTGTGCCGGCGGGTGCGGCACGGTGTTCTCACTGACGCCACCGGCACTTCCCGGCGGCGCCTGGACTGAGAGCGTGCTTTACAGCTTCACGGGTGGAAACGACGGAGGCGCCCCCGCGGCAGGAGTGGCGATCGGCAGCGGACCCGGAGGGTCCCCCGTGCTCTACGGCACAACGGCCGCCGGTGGACCTGGGCCGTGCATCTCGCCGTCGCCGTTTCCAGGTTGTGGAGTCGTGTTTTCCCTTGCCCCGCCCGCAGGGACTGGGGCCGGCGCCTCTTGGACCGAAGCGGTGCTCTACAACCTCACCTCGCCCTCTCCCACGGGCTTAGCGATCGACAGCAGCGGGGTGCTGTACGGCGCCACGCAAGCCGGCGGAACCGGCACCAATCGTATCTGCTCTGCATTATTCGGCTGCGGCACGGTATATTCCTTGACCCCGCCCAAAGGATCGCCAACCGGGTCCGGCGCTTGGACCCCAGCAGTGCTCTACAATTTCAGCGGCGGCAACGACGGCTTCCAGCCCTCAGCGGTGACGATCGGTAGTGGCGGAGTCCTCTACGGCACCAACAACTCCGGCGGCGCCTCCGGTGCCGGCACCGTGTTTTCACTGACTCCGTCGGCAGGGGCTGGCGGCGCCTGGACTGAAAGCGTGCTCTACACCTTTACCGGCGGTCGGACCGACGGCGCAAATCCGGCTTCAGGAGTAGTGATCGGCAACGGGGGCATCCTGTATGGAACGGCGAGCGCCGGCGGCGCCGCGACTGCAGGCGCGGTCTTCTCTTTGACCCCGCCGTCGGCTGGCTCCGGCGCTTGGACTGAGAGCCTGCTCTACAGCTTCAAGGGCGGCAACGACGGGGCGCTGCCCTACGTGGGCGTGGTATTCGGCGGTGCATCCGGCAGTCCGGGCGTGCTCTACGGCGCCACTGCCTATGGAGGCCCCGCGAACGCCGGCACTGTATTCACTCTGACCCCGCCCACATCCACGACCGGCGCGTGGACCGAGAGCGTGCTTTACGCCTTCGCTGGCGGAGCGCCGGGGAGCGCCGTTCTATCGGGTGTGGTGGCGGGCAGCGGCGGAGTGCTCTACGGCACCTCGCAGGGCGGCGGGATTGGTTCTTGCCCATCAGGCTGCGGGACGGTCTTCTCGTTGACCCCGCCTGTTGGAACCGGGGCCTGGACCGCGAGCGTGCCGTATCGCTTCACGGGTGGCGCCGATGGGGCCTATCCGGCGGCAGGCGTCGTGATCGGCAGCAACGGCGTACTTTATGGCGCCACGGAGTTGGGAGGGACCGGGTCGTGCACGGGGACCGGCCAGCCGCCGGGTTGTGGAGTGGTGTTCTCCTTGACCCCTCCCGCTCTGCCGGGCGGGGCGTGGACCGAAACGACTCTCCACAATTTCAGCCTTGCCAACGGGACCTGCAATCCGGGCGGCTGCTCCGGTTTCACCGACGGATACTATCCCACTACGGGCGTGACGCTCGGGAGCGGCGGGACGCTCTACGGCACAACCGGGTCTGGCGGATCGATGAATAGCGGCACGGCGTTTTCTTTGACTCCGCCGGCGGTGTCCGGCGGCGCGTGGACCGGAGCGGTACTCTACGATTTCACCGCCTTCACTCAATACAATTATTCGACCACGGCGGGCCCCAGCGGTTTAGCGATCGGCAGCGGCGGCGTGCTCTATGGCACGACCTCCGGCGGCGGAAACACTTCGTATAACTGCGCGGGTGCGGCGGGCTGCGGCACCGTGTTTTCACTGACCCCACCGGCAGCGACGGGTGGCGCGTGGACCGAGAGCACGGTGTACGAGTTCCCCGCGCCGGCAAGCCCGGGCAACGCGTCCAATCCCGCCGCGGGTGTAGTCGTCGGCAATGGCGGAGTGCTCTACGGCACTAGCGCGGGGGGCACTTCATACCAAGGCACCTTATTCTCCGTTACCCCACCGTTGGTGGCAGGAGGCGATTGGACCGGAGGCGTGCTCTACAATTTCACCGGGTCCGGCAGCGCCGGAAGTCCCAGTGGTCTGGCGATGGGCAATGGCGGCGTGCTTTACGGCACGACCCCATATGGTTCGGGTTCGTGCACCACGAACGGGTCTAACGGCTGTGGAACGGTGTTTGCGTTGATCCCGCCGCCATCCGCGGATGGCGTGTGGGCGGAGGCCACGCTTTACAACTTCACCGGCGGCAGCGACGGCGCCAATCCCATGGCAGGTGTGACGATCGGCAGCGGCGGGGTACTCTACGGCACGACCACGGGTACGAATAGCGCCACGGTGTTTTCGCTGACGGTGGGGAACGCGCTCTCGCCGTCGATCAACCCCGGCGGCGTGGTGAACGCGGCCAGTTACACCGCGCCAGTGGCGCCCGGCAGCATCGCTTCGATCTTCGGCAATTTCCTGCTTTCATCGCCGCTGGGCGCCACGCAGTCGCCGTTGCCTGACGATCTCTCCGGACTTTCCTTGCAGTTCGGCGGTGAAACCGGCGCGCCGCTGTTTTTCGTTTCCGGTGGGCAGGTGAATTTCCAGGTGCCTTGGGAATTGTCCGGCCAGTCGCAGGCTACGCTGGCCGCCACGTTGGACAATGCCGCCGGCGCCGCCCAAACGGTGAATCTCGCGCCTGTCGCGCCGGCCATCTTCAGCACCAACGCCGCAGGCACGGGGCAGGGAGCGATCCTGGACACATCCTATCGGCTGGTGGATTCCACGAACCCGGCGGCCCCCGGCAGCTTCGTCCTGATTTACTGTACAGGACTCGGGGCGGTAAGCAATCGACCGGCGACTGGATCGCCCGCTCCCAGCGACCCGCTGGCCGAGTCGGCCACGCCCATTGTGACGATCGGCGGAGTGACGGCGAATGTGCAGTTCTCCGGTCTCGCGCCCGGCTACGTGGGTCTCTACCAAGTGAACGCGCAGGTGCCCGCCGGGTCGGCCACGGGATCGAGCGTATCGGTCACGATTTCCATGGGCGGCGTGACGTCGAATACAGTGACGATGGCAGTGCAATAGATCCGGATTGGTTGCATCAGGCCGCACATCACGCAGCACCGCGCCCCACGGCGGCAGGCCTCGCGCCGCGGCGTACTCATTGAAGCGCGCCCGGAAAAGGTTGTCGTTGGGATTCGGAGGTGATAATTTGGAATTGCCGCGTCCCCGGAGAATTTATGCGAAGTACCGCTGTAATCGCTCTGGCGGCATGCGCCGCTGCCGCCCACTCCGCGAGTTACACCGCTTACATAGGCGATGCGAACCAATACCAGGTGTCGGCCATCGCCACGGACGCGAACGGAAACACCTATATCACGGGCAGCCGCATCGTTGCGCCTGGCTCGAATGCCACAAACTACGCTCCGCTGACGGATGTCTTCGTCAGCAAGCTGGACCCTTCCGGAAATCTTACCCTGCTGGCCACCTTCAGCGGCAAAGGGATTGACCAGGCGAACGGAATCGCGGTCGACCCCTCCGGGAACATCTATATTGCCGGCAACACGACTTCGACGGATTTTCCGCTGCGGAATCCGCTGCAGAGCATTGGCGCCGGCGGTGTCGGGGGCGGTTGCTGCGGGACGGGCTTTCTAATGAAGCTGAGCGCGGAAGGTACGGTGCTCTATTCGACTTATCTTGGAGGGACGAAAAGCTATAGCTCGCTGTCCGGTGTGGCGGCCGATGCGCAGGGAAATGCGTACGTCACAGGCACGACGCAGGCCCCGGACTATCAGCACACTCCGGGCATGCCGGCGGGCGTGGTCTACCCGTTCCTGGGGCTCGGAGGGATATCCGGCGCCTTCGTCGCTAAGATCGACCCGAGAGGCGGCCAGATCCTGTATGCCGGAGCGCTCACCGGTCCGGTGCCTGGGTGCGAAACAGGCGGTTGCTTGTACCCTGGGGCCGCCACCGGTGGGTCGGCAATCGCTGTGGACCCTGCGGGCAATGCGTATATCGCGGGGAACGCGGGCGTGGGGTTGCCCACCACGGCCGGCGCGCTGCTGACGGCTGGCATTGGCGCCTTCGTCGCCAAGATAAACTCCGCCGGGACCGGTTTGGTTTATGTCACGTATCTCGGGGCTGGGGATCTTCAGCCTACAGTCGGCACCGTTGCCACAGACACCGTCTCGGCAATTGCCGCGGATGGAGGAGGGAATGCTTACCTCGCCGGCTCCACGTCGGATCCGGCGTTTCCGGCGACCGCGGGTGCGTTTCAAACCGCACTTGCGAACGCAGCTACGCCGCCAAATGTGGGGCCTTCCGACGCCTTCGTGGCCAAGCTCAACCCCACTGGCAGCGGCATGGTCTGGGCCACGTTCCTGGGCGGGTCTGCAAACGATCAAGCGCAAACCATTGCCGTCGATTCCGCAGACGATGTGTGGGTTTCAGGCGTCACAATGTCCTCCGATTTCCCTGCCAAGGTATCCGTGACTCCGGGTGGCTACGAATTCCTGACGGAGTTGAACTCCGCCGGCGCGGCCCTCCTGTATTCGGCGACTTTCCCCGCGAACACAGTGGCGCAGGCGCTCGCAGTGGATTCGACGGGTACGGTGCACGTTGCGGGAGCCACGGGTCTGATCTTCGCCTTCGCGGAAGGCTCGGCGCCCGGCCAGAGTTCCGCGCCGTGGATATTCGGCATTGCCAATGCGGCCGGCGGAGTACTGTCGGGACGCGTCGCACCGGGCGAGTTGCTCTCCATTTACGGGCTGCACATCGGCCCGGCTGCGCCGCTGTCGGCTACATTCGATGCCGCCGGCTTCCTGCCGACTACGCTGGGGGGAATACAGGCGACGATCGACGGCATTCAGTCGCCGTTACTGTACGTCTCGGATGCCCAGATCAATGCCGTTGCGCCGGTGGAGCTGACAGCCGGATCGTCCGTGGAATTGCAGTTGGCGCAGAATGGCGTGCCCCTGCCGGATTTCCCGGTGAGGGTGGATATCGCCGCGCCCGGCGTATTTCAATTGCCGGATGGAAGCGCCGCGGCAATCAACCAGGATGGCACCCTAAATTCCCAGGCGAATCCGGCGACGGCGGGTTCGTATGTCTCGGTCTGGGCCACGGGCACGGGTTACTTTCCCGGGAGCGACGGGCAAATGGCAACCGGCGCGAACCAATTCTGCGCCCCCGAGTCGCTCTTTTGTGGGGTCTTCCAATCTGACGGAACCCCGGTCATCGTGGGCTACAGCGGCGCCGCGCCTGATACGGTGAATGGGGTCGTTCAAATTAATCTCCAGGTCACCGCCAGCCAGGCTTATTATCTCGGTGTTAAGGGGATCGACAGCGACATATTCGGTATATTCACGACGCCCTGAACTTGTGGCGGACTACAGAAGATTTAGGGCTGAATCGGTATCGCGGCAAAGGATATTGGCGCCCCGGCGGTTGGTCAGGAGTCCATCCAGTTGGAGCACCGCATCGTCGGTTGAGACGAGGCAGGTCTGCGTCGAATTCGATTGCACTCGCAGCGTGGAGTGCGTCGGCGGCACGGATGCCACGCGTTTGCAACGCGTGTTGCTGAAGCTGGAGCCGAAACGTTGCGGCGGTCAGATCGAGCGCCGAGATCCTGAAGAGGTCAACCATCATTTGAACCTGGACTGTTAGTGAGCGCGCCGTTGGAATCGACAGCACAGCGGCCCGCGACACGCCCTTCGCAGAGTGCGCCTCACCCCGGCCGGACATCCCGCAGCACCGCGCCCCACGGCGGCAAGCCGCGCGCCGCGGCGTAAGAGTCGTCTTCGAGCGTGAACGCCACGTCCACGCGCGCGCCGGATTGCAGTTCGGCCGCGCGTTCGGCGAAGTTCCAGGCCTTCATCATCAGCGTGCGCCCATTCTGCCGCAGCATCACGCGCAGGTGCTTCTCCTTCATCACGGCGGGCGGACCAGCCACCTCCGCGTTCAGCGCGGCGAACAGCGGCGCGGGGTTGCCGCAGCCGAAGGGCGCCAGGCTGAACACTTCCGCCACGCTGCGCTCGTCGATTTCGCGGAATTCCAACACCGCGTCGATCTCCACCTGCGGCGCCAAATCTTCCAGCGTCAGCCGGGCGGCGGCATACTGGTTGAAGCGCGCGCGGAACAGTTCGATGTTATCGGAGGGCAGCGTCAAACCCGCGGCTTGCCGATGCCCGCCGAAACGCTCGAACAATTCCGGCATGGCTTCCAGCGCCTCCAGCAGATGAAAGGGCCGGATGCTGCGCCCGGAACCCTGCGCGCGGCCATCCTCCGGATCCCGGCTCAGCACGAAGACGGGCCGATGGAAGCGTTCCACCAGGCGCGAGGCCACGATACCCAATACACCGCGATGCCAATTGTCCGCCGCGAAAACCAGGGCACGCTGCGCATCGTCGATGGGCACGCGCGCGCACTCTTCCACGATCTGCTGAGTGACTTCCGCTTCGGCCTCCTGGCGCTCGCCGTTCAGCGTGTGCAGTTGCTGCGCCAGCACGCGCGCGCGCGCCGCATCGCTCGTCAAGAACATTTCGATCACCGCATTGGCCGTATCCATGCGCCCGGCGGCGTTGATGCGCGGCGCGATACGGAACGCCACGTTGCCCGAAGACGGCACACGGCCGCCGCTGAAACCCGCCACGTCCAGCAGCGCGCGCAGCCCCGGATTGCTTACTTTCCCCAAGCCGCGCAACCCGTGTTTCACGATGATGCGGTTCTCACCCATCAGCGGCACCACGTCGGCCACCGTGCCGATGGCCACCAGTTTCAGAAACGATTCGGTGACGCGGCGCAGCTTATCCGGCGGCCAATCGAGCGAGGCGAGCAGCGCTTGCACCAGCTTGAACGCCACGCCTACGCCGCACAAATTCTTGTCGGGATAGCCGCAGTCCGGCCGGTTGGGGTTCAGCACGGCCAGAGCCGGGGGCAGTTCAGCTTCGGGCAGATGGTGGTCGGTGATAATCACGTCGATGGACAGTTCATTGGCGCGCCGCACCACTTCCGCCGCGCGAATACCGGTGTCCACGCTGACGATCAGCTTGATGCCCTCGGCGGCGGCCTTTTCCACCGCGTCGGCGCGCATCCCGTAGCCGTCGCGCAGGCGGTGCGGGATGAAGAACGACGCCGCGCCGCCGGCCATTTCGATGGCCTTTTTCAAGATGACGACGGAGGTGGTGCCGTCCACGTCGTAATCGCCGTAGATCAGGATTCGCTCGCGGCCCAAGATGGCCCCCCGCAGCCGTGCGACGGCATCGGACATGCCGCGCAACGCTCCGGGCGGGTGCAGATCCGCGAGCGATGGATGCAGAAAGCGGCGGGCGGCTTCCGGATCGCCCAGTTCGCGCGCCAGTAAGACCCGCGCGGCGGGCAGACCGATACGCAACGCGGCGGCCAAGGCCTGGGCTTCCTGCGGATTGCCTTCGGGAATCAGCCAGCGGGCCTGAATGGGCATGCCGCGCGTCAATTATTCGAAAAATAGCCGAACGAACCGTCGTCTTCCTGTTCCGCTCCGGCGGTCGGCAGATGCACGGCGATTTCTTCGCCGATACTCAGGAATTCGTCGTACCAGTCGGGGCGGATTTCGTACACGTACATGCGGGCATGATGGTCGAACGCCAGTTCCAGCGAGCAGGTGACGCCTTCGTGTACGCGCAACTCGCGCAGCCGGCCTTCCAGGTCGCGGCGTTCTTCGCGGCTCAAATCGCACTCGTCCAGTTCCTCGGCGGCGTCGTCGACCTCCGACGATTCGAACTCGCGCGCGGCGAACAAAATCATCTTGGCGCCGATCTTGCGGGCAGTATCCAGGAACATCTGGTAATCGGGGTAACGTTCGGCGTCCCACAGTACAAAAGGCAGGCCTTCCAGGCCTCCCGGAGCGCTGCGGAAGACGGCAAATTCCGACTGCTCGAGGTACTCCAGGATTTCCTGCTTGAGTGTGTCCAGATTCAGGTCCATAAGTCCTCCTTTGCGCTTAAGCCAACACTAGAATATCACCGGGTGAGGCCAAATCGCGCGCCGCTGGAGTCACGATAGTTCTAGACCCTATATAAATCTTGCGGGACTGCTTGATGGCGTTGCGCACATCCTCTTCGCAGACGAAGTCGACGATTTGCGGCTTGGGCGGCGCGGGCGCTTCGTGGGCGCAGGCGCAGGAGGCGGCTGGGACAGGCGAGGGCGCGGATACGGTTGGCGGAAGGGCGGCGGGCGGCGGCGATGCCGCGGGTGGTGCTGCGCCGCGGCGCGCCAGGAATCTGTCCACAATATCGATGGCGATACCGGCTGCGGCGGCTGGTTGGCGGGCGGAGCCGCTTGCCCCACCTGCCCTGCCCGGAGTCTCGAAGGCCTCGGCTGGCGTGCGTACGGCGTAAGCCAGCCGCTTGATGTTATATAAATGTTGCGGCCCCACGTTGTCGCTGGTGATGTTGCCCGCGGCCGCGCCGCAGCCCAGCGTCATGGACGGGAACAGGTTCGTGGTGATACCGGTGGACCCTTGCGGCGTGGGTGTGTTCACCAGCACGCGATTGGCGGGCATGCGTTGCGCATATTCGCGAATGCGCGCGTCGTCGGCCGAGTAGATGCCGCAAGTGTGGCCCAGCCCGCCGAAACGCAGCAGGCTCTCGCAAATATTCATCCCCGAGGCGAAATCTTTCACCCAGTAGATTGCCAGCACCGGCGACAGCTTCTCCATCGAAAGCGGATGCTGTTTGCCGACCCCATCCAACTCGACCACCAGGATGGAAGTCTCCTTTGGAACCGTGAAACCCGCCAGGGTGGCGATCTTGGTGGGCGCTTGACCCACGCACGCCGGATTAATGGTCCAGTTCGGCGTCACCAGCAGTTTGGCGAGCGCCTGCTTCTGCTCCGCGTTGCAGAAGTGCGCCTTGCCGGCTTTTAGCTCGGCCAGCACGCGATCCTTCAGCACATCTTCCACCACGATGGCCTGCTCGCTGGAGCAAACCGTACCGTAGTCGAACGATTTGCCCTCGATGACTTTAGCGATGGCGTCGCGGATATCGGCGGTACGCTCGATCATCACCGGCACGTTGCCCGGTCCCACGCCGAAGGCCGGCTTGCCGCTGGAGTAGGCCGCGCGCACGATGCCATGTCCGCCGGTGGAAAGAATCACGCCGGTACGCTCGTGGCGCATCAGGGCGTTGGTGCCATCCAGGCTGGCGTATCCCAGGCATTGCACGATGTCCTCGGGCGCGCCGGCTTCGAGCGCCGCACGGTACAACAGATCCGCGGTGGCGCAGGTGCAGCGCACGGCGCGCGGGTGCGGGCTGAGCACGATGGCATTGCCGGCTTTGAGCGAGATCAGAATCTTGTAGATGGCGGTGGAGGTGGGATTGGTAGTAGGCAGGATGGCGGCCACCACCCCCACCGGGACGGCATACTCCACGATGTGCTCTTCGGGAATCTCGCGCAGCATCCCGATAGTGCGCATGCCGCGCATCTTACGCGGCAGCAGATCCGCGTTCAGCAGGTTCTTTGAGATTTTATCTTTGACGTTGCCGTAGCCGGTTTCTTCGACCGCCAGTGCGGCCAGCCGTTCGGCATGGGCGCGGCCCGCGTCGGCCATGCGTTCCACGATCGCATCCACCTGCGCCTGGCTGTACACGCGGTACGTCTGCCAGGCGGCGTAGGCCTTTTCCACCTTGGTGCGGACCTCTTGAATGGATACGAGGTCTTTGTCTTCGAGCATCAGCCAAGAGATTTCTTGACCGGTCCGGCGCCGGGCAGCACCTTTTCGGTCTCTTCATGCGGGCGGGGGATCACGTGCACGGCCACCAGTTCGCCCACGCGCCGGGCGGCGGCGGCGCCGGCATCGGTGGCGGCTTTAACGGCGCCCACGTCTCCGCGCACGCTGACCACGACGTAGCCGGCGCCGATGAATTCCTTGCCGGTTAGCACCACGTTGGCCGTCTTCACCATGGCGTCGGCCGCTTCGATCGCGCCCGTCAGTCCCTTTGTTTCAATCAGGCCAAGGGCCTCCATCGACATTCTTGCCTCCCGTGCGAAATGAAAACTCTACCCTATCACAGAAGAGGGTGCTGGGTGTTGGGAAACCGCTCCCTGACGGTCGCGGCTCGGTAAACTGTGCGCAATCGAGGCGATCCTTGCCGAGCCGCAACCATCCGAAGTTCTATTGTCTTATTTCGGATACTCAGGTATGATTTAAGTGGGCGGTCCCTGGTTGTCGCCCCCACTTCGTATGCAGGCAAATGCGGACGACCACCAAACCCGTGCGGACCTGGAGAGTTACTCTTTGGGAAAGCTGGCTGAATCCCCGACGCCCGGCTTTGAGTTGCACCTGCTAATCTGCCGGCGATGCCGGTCCGGACTGGACGCCATCGAACCCTACAATTTCGTTCATTACACTAATGATGGGCCTTTTTATTCCCGCATCACGAGGCTGCGCTCGGGGATGTTCTTTGCCCGGCATTGGGGCCGGAGCCTGGAAGGCGGCAAGGAGCATCGCACGCGGGAAGCCGGGAAAGCGTATCTGGTGCGGTCGTTCTTCCTGCTGTTCCCGGAACATACCTGCACAGCGCGCTGCGGAGCAAGCAGAATAGTAACAGACCTTAATCACTGTTATTGCGCTTAGCAAATGATATACTGATACTTCCGGCAAGACGGATCGGAGTCCGGGGAAATGGACAGCGCGCTGGGTTTAGTGATGACCGGCGGAGGCGCTCGCGGCGCCTACCAAGCCGGTGTTCTCCAACGGATCGGCGAGATGAAGCGGATTCGCGCGCGTGGCAATCCGTTCTCCATCATTGGAGGCACCTCTGCCGGAGCCATCAACGGCAGCGCCTTGGCCGCGGGCAGCGACGACTTCGCGTCATCCACCGAAAAACTCGCGCATCTCTGGTCTCACCTTAAACCTTCGGACGTATTTCGCTGCGATGTCTTGACGCAGGCCCAGAATTCTCTCACCTGGATCATGGATCTGTCGTTTGGCGGAGTGATGGGAGGCGGCAACGCGCATTCCCTGTTGGATGCCGCGCCCTTGAAGCGTTTCCTCGCCGCGCATCTCGATTGCGACCGGATCGAAGCCAATATCAAACGAGGGTGCCTGTACGCCCTGGCGGTTTCCGCGACCAATTATAACTCGGGAAAAAGCTACCTGTTCATTCAAGGGAAAAAAGGCCATCCCATGTGGAACAGGAGCCGGCGCGTGACCCTCGCGACCAAGATCACGGTCGATCACATTTGCGCGTCGGCGGCGATCCCTCTGGTCTTTCGGCCGGTGAAACTGCAAACCGCGCAGGGGACGGCGTTCTTCGGCGATGGTTGCATCCGGCTGCAGCAACCTCTCAGCCCGGTTGTGCGCCTGGGGGCCCGAAGGATCGTGGCCATCGGCGCCCGGGGCGAGAACCTGGAACACCAGGAAGAAGCCACGGATCACCGGGATCCATCGTTGGCGCAGATCATGGGCGTCCTTTTCAATGTCATGTTTCTGGATCACCTGGCGACCGACATCGAGCATCTGGAGCGGCTGAATCAGTTGCTGAGCAGCGGCCACATCGGGCAGCCGGGCGTGGAAGGCTGCGAGAAGCTGCGCCCTCTCAAAACGCTGCTATTGACGCCTTCCGTCAATTTGTCCCACCTCGCCGAGATACATCAGAAGGACATGCCCTATCTGATCCAGTATTTCATCAACAGCCTCGGGCGGGATGCCGCTTCGTGCGCCGACTTGATGAGCTACCTGCTCTTCACTTCGAAGTACACCCGAGAATTAATCGAGATCGGTTACGGCGACGCGGACAAGCGAGTCGATGAGATAGAAAGCTTCATCTACGCGAGTTAGAAGACAGGATCGGGAATTACTTTCCTAGGGTTTCACCGTCAGCGTGACTTGCGCGCTGCCCTGGTAATCCGCCGTGAGGGTAACCACGGTTTGCGAGGCCGGCGCGACGGTTGTAATGGTGAACTTGGGCGACGTCCTCACGCCCGCCGCCACCGTCACGGTCGCCGGCACCGCGGCCACCGCCGGATTGGAACTGGACAGCGCCACCGTTACACCCCCGGTGGGAGCCGCCGCGTTCAATGTGACACCCGCCTGCACGTTCTTTCCTCCCACCACGCTCGATTGCCCAAGAGTCACCGCGGAAGGCGCCAATGGACTCACGGTCAGGGTGACCGGCACGGCTATACCGTTATAGCTAGCCGT
>JBEKMJ010000126.1:0-22539 GCA_050008575.1 Bryobacteraceae bacterium | reverse complement strand
TCGACGCGCAGCCACCAGGGCGTGCCGGGCATGGCGTACCCGGCGGTGGCCGGCGGCGAGGTTTGCCGGCCGCACCCGTGCACTGCAAGCCCAGCCGTTGATGGCGCCAGCGCGCCCGACCTGCGTGGGACGGTCTCGCCCCTGAACATCGGACATTCCGGCGGGTAGTGCCCCGCGTACGCCCGCCCGCTGTTATTGCGCCTCGATGTCGTCCACGATGAGGTATGCTGGATCGCCACCAAGCCTATCGCTACGATCCCTTCAGCGCTAATGGTCGCCTGTTGCCAAGTGTCATTTGGGCGAACAGTCACTACACCTAGTACTCCGCCGTTCCCGAAGGCCACCACACCGACTGGAGAGCTTGGATTGCTGCCGCAAGATATCCATAACGACACGCTCGACTTACTGGCTTTCCCTACAAAGATCAATTCCGGTGTCTTGGGAACGCCGGTCGAGAAGTTGCCACCGGTGTTGAAGGCGAGAAAATTTGGCGGTGAATGCGCCGCGATGCCCCAGTGGCCGCATTCGTTGACGATGGCGCCTCCGTTGGACCCGGGCGCCCAAAACCACGCAAACTGTTCCAGCCCGCGCAACGCCGCCGTATCGTTGAAAATGCAAGGCGCGTTGACGTTGTCGAAATTGGTCACACCGCCGCCTTGCACAACAGGCTGGGCCTTGATGATACTTAATAACGATTGGATGCTTGCGGGCGACAGCGCATCGGCCAAGACGGAGCCAAACTCCGCTTCGGCGGTTGCCGCCCGCTGGGCGATGCCGGCATCTACAGGTTCCGGGCTCCCGTTACGAATCTGCCCTTTGGCCGACAATGCGCCAGCCACCAGCACCGCCGCCACGGCAGCGGTGCGAAGCGCGTTATACGGTGTTGTCATAGATCCCTCCGCGAGATCCCGGAAATTGAACCAGGATTTCGATTTTGGCTTCCTGGATTCCTTGACGTATAGCACCCCAGGCCGGTGGGCCAATTTGTAGGCGATCGGGTTCAGCCATAACCGCACGTGGTGCGCTCCTCAGTCCCCCGAAATGTCTGGCATGCCGCTCCGGCTTTTCGTGCATAGCTGTCAATGAAATGTCTCTAGGTCTAGGAGACGCGGGTCCAGGGGACAGAATGTAGAAACTCCAGTCACAGGCTAAAGCCTGTGCCACCAGAAGCGGGGCTAAAGCCCCGCGCGGGCTCAAGCCCGCCCCCCATCGCGGGGGCCCCGCCACAAATTATCTGCTAACCTGTCTTCATTCCCTTCGGAGGGGGTCAATGCGGATCGCAGTATCCTCTATTCTGCTGTGCGCGCTGTGTGCGCTACCAGTGCACGCCCGCTTCAACACGCCGGTGCTCGATGGCGTAATTGAGCCGGACGAGTACGGGAACCACGCCGACGGCCGCAACCGCAAGACTACAGCGAGCGGACAGACTTGGTATATGACGTGGGACGCCGCACACCTTTACATCGCGATCTCGAACGCCAACCTTGCCGAGGCCGCGGTGGTTTACATCGATGCGAATCCCATCGATCCGCCGAATGGCGGGACAAACGCGGACGGCAACCTGACAGGCTATAAAAGCTACGACGGCACGAGCTTCGCTTCCCTGCCCTTCCGCGCGCAATTTGTGGCCTATTTCAAACAGGGCTATCGCGAATATCGCCGCTCGGACGGCCGCGGGAATTGGGGCGGCCATAATGTGAGCTTTGGAGCTTTTGCGGCCAATGAGAGCGGCAACGTGCGCGAACTGGCCATCCCGTGGTCCTCGATCACCGGACACGGCATGCCGCCGGCATTCCTTTTCTTCGCTTACCTCACGTCGGCGGACGGTACGGTATACGGCCAGGTGCCGCGGCGGAATCCCGCCGGCCCGATCGGGACATCGGCCACGGCCGCGAATTACTATGCGGTCCACGGCACGGCCGATAAAGCTTCCGTGCCGCCGTTTATGGTGGAGACGGCCGCGCATGCGCCTCCGCCTCCGCCCGCACCGGCCGCGCCCACACCCGCACCCGCCCGGCCCGCGCGGCCCGCGGAAGTGACGGCGGCGCCGCCCGCACCCGCCCCGCCGGCAGCCGAAGTCACTGCTGCGCCCGCCGGCGACCCGCGCGGGACACTGGATCTCGGCGGAACCTGGCAAGGCAATATCGCCGCTCCTACCGCGCCCGCCACCATCATTACCTTGCAGATCAAGCAGCAAGGCCGGAATGTGACCGTCGTGCATCTGGACGGCTATTTCGACGTCGCGCGCGGCAAAACCATCTTCGAAGGCGTATATCATGACTTACAAGTGACCGGCCGCAACGGCGCCATCCTACTCGACGATCCCGATCATTTGAAGTTCGAGAAAACCGGCCAGAAGTTCGCCCGCGGATCGCAACCGCCGGCGGGCAACCCGCATTGCGAGCCCGGCAACCCCTTCCACGTGACAGCTCCGTTCGCGGCGCAGCGCGGATTCGAATTGAGCGACGCCGGTAAGTACGACCAGGCGATCTGCTGGTTTACGGTTGCGTCGAAGCTGGGAAACGCGGCCGGAGATCAAGGACTGGCCTATGCTTACTTCAACGGTCAAGGCGTGAAGCAGGATTATGCGAAGGCTTTTGGGCTCGATTCGTCGGCCGCCGAGCGCGGAAATATGTATGCGCAAAACGATCTGGCATACATGTATGAGAACGGCAAGGGCGCGCCGAAAGACCACCAAAAGGCCGTGTTTTGGGCGAATAAAGCCAAGAACCAGAAAGACAAACTGCTGGAAAAGAAGCTGAACGCGCAGGAAGAAGCGCAGCGGGACATGGCGCCGGCGCTGTTTCTGGGCGGATTGGTGGGCCGCGTGTTGGGGCCTATCTCGGGGTTGCAAGGTCCTACGATCAAGAACGAAATGCCGATCCCCAGCGATGTCGGTCCGGCGGCCGAATCCGCGACGGCAAAGCCGGGGCAGCGCGCCAATCTGAGCGGCCTGTGGGAGATGCGGCGGCAGGATTCAGCCACGAGCGTGACGGTCTTCCGTTTTCGGCTCAAGCAGGATGGGGATTCCATAACCCTGACGCACATTCCGCCTAACCCCAAGGATGCCCCGACGTTGATGTTCACGGGCAAATTCGTGAATGACAAATCCATCGTGGGGCACACGCCGGATACCAGCGGCAAGGGCGACCCCAACGACACCGTCACGATAGAGAACCCGAATCGCCTGACCTTTGCGAAGGGCGGACAGATGAACCGTGTCAGCGAACTGTATACCTTCTCGCCTTTCATACCTTATGAGCGCCGGCCATATATGGATTTCGCCCTGAAGTATCTGAAGGAGTGCGAGGCCGGCGATCCGGACTCGGCGGACGCCGACACGCTTCCCTCGCATCGCGGCAACGACGTAAAGAACGCGAATACCATTTCGTGGTTGAAGAAGCACGGCGGCATCGCGGCGCTGGACTTCAAGGTTGTCAATGTCATGCCCACGCGCAGCGGCGCATCGGTGCAGGGTAACATCACTTTAAAAGATGGCTCCAAGGCTTATATCATCGTGGATGAGAAGCAGATCGACGGAGAGTTGCTGCTGTTCCTGTTCACAGTGCGCGGGTAAATCAACAGGGCGAGCTACGCTCGCCTGCGCTGACAGGAGTGTCAGCGCGGCAGGCATAAGTGCCTGCGCCACCAGCTCCACGATAGACTGTGGGTATGACAGTTGCGAAGTTGGCCGGCATTTGTGGAATGAGCCTGATGGCGCAGGCGGCGGCGCAGGTTCCCGAAAACTTGCAGGTTCCCGGCACGGAGACCGTTGTATTGAAGGCCTTGGGCAAGGGGAAGCAGATCTACGTTTGCGGCGCGAATGCGTGGGTGCTGGACAGGCCGCAGGCGGACCTTTATGGGGAAAAAGGCGATGTGATCGGTAAACATTACAAGGGTCCGGTTTGGGAAGCCACGGACGGCAGCAAGGTGAGCGGGCGAGTGCAGGAACGCGCCAACGCGCCGAAAGCGAACGCGATACCGTGGCTGCTGCTGAAGGCCGCGTCCCATGAAGGGGCCGGGACTTTCGCGGGCATCAGTTACATACAGCGCGTAGATACCGAGGGAGGCGCGGCTCCGGCGGCCGGCTGCGACAAGTCGCATGCGGGGGCGGAATTGGCGGTGGACTATCAGGCCACCTACATTTTCTACGGCGCGCAGAATGCCGAGACGCCGCTCCAATCACTGCCTTACAGCCCGAGCCTGGACTTGACCGACATGGACCCGGCGGTGAATCCGTGCGAGGATCTGTTTCGTTATGCGTGCGGCGGGTGGTTGAAGAAAAATCCGATTCCGCCGGACCAGTCGAGCTGGGGCGTCTACTCGAAGCTGACGCAGGATAACGAGCGGTTCCTGTGGGGCATTCTGGAGGACACCGCCAAGCCGAACCCGGCGCGCTCGCCGGTGGAGCGCGAGATCGGGGACTTCTTCGCGGCGTGCATGGATGAACCCGCCGTGGAGAAGGCCGGCGCGTTTCCATTGCAGGAAGAAATGGGCGCGATCGGCGCCCTGAAATCGGCGGCGGATTTTCCGGAGGTGCTGGCGCGCGCGCACCTGGCGCAGAATTCCGGGATGCTGTTCGGATTCAGCTCGAGTCAGGATTACGCGGATTCTTCACGCGAAATCGCTTTTGCGGGCGCGGGCGGGCTGGGATTGCCGGACCGCGATTATTACACCAACACGGACGCCAAATCGGAGGAAATCCGGCAGAAATATGTGGCGCATGTGGCGGAGATGCTGAGGCTGCTGGGCGACCCGCCGCCGCAGGCGTTGAACGAAGCCCAGGCCATCATGCGCATCGAGACCGCGCTGGCGACGGCGTCGCTGACGCGCGTGGAGCAGCGCGACCCATACAAGCTGTTCCACAAGATGGACCGCGCGCAATTGCAGGCGCTGACTCCGGCATTAAACTGGACGAGGTACCTGAAGGCCAACGGTCTGGGCGAGCTGAACGAATTCAACGTGACCGAGCCGGCATTTTTCAAGGAGCTGCAGGTCTTGCTGACCGGGGCGCCGCTTGCCGATTGGAAGGCATACATGCGCTGGCACCTGGTGCACGCGCGCGCGGCGTATCTTTCGCCGGCCTTCGTACAGGCCGATTTCGAATTCTTCGGCAAGTATCTGCGGGGGACGCCGGTCGAGCGGCCGCGTTGGAAGCGTTGCGTGCAATACGTGGACAACGATCTGGGCGAGGCTCTGGGGCAGGTGTTTGTGGCGCGCACCTTCGGCCCGGATATGAAGGCGCGCACGCTGACCATGACCAAACAGATCGAAAAGGCCATGGAAGACGATATTAAACAACTGCCCTGGATGAGTGAAGCTACCAGGCAACAGGCGCTCTTGAAGCTGCATTCGGTGACAAACAAAGTTGGCTATCCGGACAAATGGCGCGACTACAGCTCGATCCGGATCGAGCGCGGCGATTTCGCGGGCAACGTGTATCGCGCGCGGGTTTTTGAAGGGCGGCGGCAGTTGGCCAAGATCGGCAAGCCGGTGGATCGCGGGGAGTGGGGGATGACGCCGCCGACGGTGAACGCTTATTACGATGCGCAGATGAACGACATCAACTTCCCGGCGGGGGTGCTGCAGCCGCCGGTGTTCGATCCCAAGATGGACGATGCGCCGAACTACGGGGACACGGGCGGCACGATCGGCCACGAATTGACGCATGGCTTCGACGACGAGGGGCGCCAGTTCGACGCGCACGGCAACCTGCACGACTGGTGGACCGCGGCGGATGCCAAGCAATTCCAGAAGCGCGCCGATTGCGTGGCCGATCAGTATGCGCAATACACCGTGGTGGACGAGATCAAGATCAACAGCCGCTTGACCCTGGGAGAAGACGTGGCGGACCTGGGCGGGGAGATTCTGGCTTACATGGCCTGGAAAGACGCTACCGGCGACCGGAAGCCGGCGCCGATCGATGGGTTCACGCCGGAGCAGCGGTTCTTCATCGGCTTCGCGCAGTGGGCCTGCGGGGATGAGCGCGCGGCGAGCAAACGGGTACGTGCGATTACCGATCCACATTCACCGCCGGAGTATCGCATCAACGGGGTGGCCGCGAACATGCCGGAATTCGCGGCGGCGTTTGGCTGCAAGGTAGGGCAGCCGATGGTGCGCAAGGATCCTTGCCGGGTGTGGTGAGGGCAAGGCTATTAGCTTTCAGCTATCAGCAGTCAGCTTTCAGCAGTCAGCTTTCACAGCGGGGCTAAGTCCGGGCGGCGGCGCATGGCGCCGCCCTACATCGGCTGATCCGCGAGTGTGGGCTGGAACTCCGGCGCGGCCAGCATGCGCGGCCGGGTATCGATCGGCTGGGGGCTCTCGATCACTACGCCGAACGCGCTGGTTTCGAGTTCTTCGAACTTGCGGGCGGTGACGAGCACGCGCGATTCCAGCGAGCCGGCCGCGTTGTTATACGCTTCTACGGCGCGCTCCAGGCTGCGGCCCAAGCGGTCCCAATGGCCGCTCATGTCGGCCAAACGCTTGTATAGTTCCTTGCCGAGCCGGTTGATTTCGGCGGCATTTTGCGCGATGTTGTCCTGCTGCCAGCCGTAATACACGGCGCGCAGGAGAGCGATCAAGGTAGTGGGGGTCGCCAGAATGATTTGCTGCGCGGCGCCCGCCTCGATGAGCGACGGATCGCCTTCGAGGGCGGCGCTGAAGAAGCTCTCGCCGGGCAGGAAGAGGACCACGAACTCCGGCGCGGGGTCGAATTGTTCCCAGTATTGCTTGCGTCCGAGCGTGGCGATGTGGGCGCGCACCTGGCGGGCGTGATCCTGCAGCAGCGCGTGGCGAGTGCCTTCGTCGGCGCACTCACTGGCGGCCAGATAGGCTTCGAGCGGCGTCTTGGCGTCGACCACGATATGCTTGCCGCCGGGCAGCCGGACTAGCAGGTCGGGCCGTAAGCGGCCGTCGTCGCCATCGGCCACGGGCTGGGAGTAGAAATCGCAACGCTCCAGCATGCCGGCCAGTTCCACCACCCGTTTGAGCTGGATTTCGCCCCAGCGGCCGCGCACGCTGGGCGAACGGAAGGCGGTGGCCAGGCGGCTGGTTTCGGAACGGAGCTGGGTTTGGGCCTCGAGCAGCGCGCGGATCTGTGTGGAGAGTCCGGCATCGGCGCCGGCGCGCGCGGTTTCCAGTTCCTGGAGCTTGCTGCCGACTTTTTCGAGAGATTCGCGAACCGGGCGCACCATGTCGGCGATGGCCTGCTGGCGCAGCTCGAGATCGCCGCGGGCGGTTTCCTGGGTACGTTCCAGAGCCGTCTTGGCCAAGTCCAGGAAGGCCTGGTTGTTGGTTTGCAGCGCTTCCGATGAGAGCGCCTTGAAGGTATCGGCGAGTTTCTGGCGGGCGTCGTCCAGGGTGGCTTGGAGTTCTTTGTATTGCTGCTCCTTGTTTTGCAGGCGCTCGTTGAGGACGGCGCGCTCGGGCTCAAACTCGGCCTTGGCGCGATCGTATGCCTGGCGGGAGGCTGGCCGGAGCAGGATCCAGGCCAGGAACATTCCGATGGCCAATCCAAACAAAAAACATGTTGCTAGGGCAATGCTTTGCATTCTGCTGGAATTATCGCACGGTTGGCGGGCGGCGGTATCGGAGGTTGGGTAAGTAAAACTGGTTGTAGTATGGGCGTGATAACTTTTGCTAGCGCGCTCGCCTAAGAGCGGGCCTACGAGGCCCGCGCAGGCTGCGAGCCTGCCCCACTTTTCAACCTTCGATGACGGCGGTGAGGCGGGTTACGATGGCCTCCAGCGTTTCCGACTGTTGGCGCAGATCGGCGGTGGACATCTCGTTTTCCTGGGCTTTCCGCGCGGCCACCTGCACCACCTGCGCCATCTGTTGGACGGCCGCGGAGATCTGGTCGATGCCGCGGGCCTGCTCTTCGGTGCCCGCGCTGACCTGCTGGATGCACACTTTAACCGCGTCGGACGATTCCGTGATCTGGGCGATCGCGCCGCCAACCTCCCGCAAGCGTCCGCCGCCTTGCTGCGAACGGGCTATGGAGTCTTCAATCAAGGCCGCCGTGTCTTTGGCGGCTTGCGCGCTTTTCTGGGCGAGGTTTCGCACTTCGTCGGCAACCACGGCGAATCCCAACCCGGCTTCGCCGGCGCGCGCGGCCTCCACTGCGGCGTTGAGGGCCAGCACATTGGTCTGAAAGGCTAATTCATCGATCACCTTGATGATCTTGCCGATGCGATCGCTCGACTGCGTAATCTCGCCCATTGAGACGACCATTTCCTCCAGTTTCCGGTTCGCCTGGTTGACTCCGCCGGCCGCCTCTTCCATGAGCGCGGCAGCCGATTTGGCGTTATCCGCATTCGCTTGGGTCATGGAATTAATCTGCACGGTGGAGGCAGAAGTCTCTTCAACCGTGGCCGCCTGCTCAACCGCGCCGGCGGCGATTGCCTGGCTGGCCTCCTCGAGTTGGCTGGAAGCCGTACGGACGCTGGATGCGCCTCCCAGCAATTCCTGCGAGATGGCGCGCAGCGGTTTCACGATGAGGCGCCGGTTCAGCACTTGGAAGCAGCCCACTACGGCCAGCAGCACACTCAGGCCGACGATGGTGATTCTTTCCATGCTGGCCAACACCACCGGATCTCCCGCCATGGGCGCTTTCAGGACGAACGCGCCTTTGATATCGCCGGTCTTCAGGTTCTCCATGGGCGAGCCAAGAGTATCGCGGCCGTTGTGCGTGGCGCTGGTGGCGGGATCGCCGTGACAGCCGAGACAGCCGGCGGTGAGTTTCACGGGCCGCGCGAGAATCAGCGTGTTGGTGGCGGAATCCTCGGCGAAATACTCCGGCCGGCCGGCGGCAAACGCACGGAAAGCTTCGGTGAATTCCTCGGTGTGATTCTTCGGGTCGCGCGCCGGAACGTCCGGCCGCGAAGGAGTCAGAAAAGTAAAGCCTTTGGACTGTGCGACGCCCTTGACCGATTCCCACCCCGCCACAACGGGAATGGTGCGGTATAGCACCGTACTCCGGTAGCCGCCTGCCTGCGCGGCGGCCAGGCCTTGCGTCAGTGCAGAGGTGTTAAAGGCGCCCTGGCCGTGCAATTCGTCCATGTTCGCGGCAACGGTCTCGGCCTGCTGCAGGGTGGAGCTCATCAGCGACCGCAACTCGTTGACGCGGTTGCCGTGCGAAATCAAATAGACGCTGGCGATGGCTCCAGCGGTGGCCAGCACCACTCCGCCGCTGGCGCAGAGAGTAATCTTGTTTGCGAGGTTCACGGTGGTCTCCGCGAAGGCAGTTGCCCGCCCCCAAGAGATGCTATCGGTGGGACGATTGGAAAGCTTTAAAGGGGCGGGGGGCGGATCAGTCCTCGTGCTCGTCGTGCGCGGCCTGGACGCCGGCGCCGGCGGTGGCGAACGCGGACATTTCGTCGCGCGTATAGCTGCGCGATTTGGGCTTGGTTTTGTCCTTCTCGCCGGCGTCCGCGGGTTCCACTACAAACGCCTGCACGCGCACCAGTTCGTCCTCTAGGTTGAAGGCGGGAACGGCGCGCAGCGCGGGGACCTGCGCGATGCCGTGCTCGTTCACCACGCATTCCATACCGTTAGAAAGGGGGAAGCGGATGCGAAGATGCTTTTTAACCGTGACCTTCCGCAGGTCGGACAATTTCATCGGTCGGCTTCCTGCAGCGCTTCCTCATTCCCCGACTCGGCGCGGGCGGCCACGCGTTCCTGGCAGGATACGCAGAACTTGGCCCACGGCACGGCGTCCAGCCGTTTGGCGGAGATGGGCTCGTCGCACTCGTAACAGACCCCGTAGGAACCCTGCTCGATGCGCCGCAGGGCGTCCTGGACTTCGCGCAGGAGCTTGATATCCAGGGTGTTGCGATTCAGGAAAATCCATTCCTCGTGGCTTTGCTGGCTAAGATCGCCCTCGTCGTGCGGGTGTTCTTCGCGAGCCAGCACCTGAGCGGCTTTCTGGGCGGACATGCTGTTGCGCACCTCTTCCGCCTTCTTTTCTAGTATTTTTCTATAAGACTCGTATTTGCTTTTCACGCTACTTCTCATTCCACAGGCCACAATAGCCGAACTCATATGACGCCCGCGGGAGCCGAAAAGTTGCAGGATGCGAAGAGCGAGCCAAACTGCGCCGCGTGGGGCAGGACTCCAGTCCTGCGGGCCGACGTCCACGTCGGCCTGTGTGAATCCAGCCAGGGCACAGCTAGGGCTGATTTCGTTGTGCGAAGAACGGGTCCTGGAGGACCCGCGCAGGACTGGAGTCCTGCCCCACCCCCCACCGCGCGATATACTTTTCCGTGATGCTCAACCCGGCCATCTTTCGCGAGTACGATATCCGAGGCGTCGCCGATCCGGAGCTATTGATCGAGCAGGTCATTCGCACAATTCATATCCATCTCATATCCATCGCGAGCGGCTGAATCTAGAGCGATATACGCTGTTTGCCCTGCGCGACGTCGCGCTTAGCGGCGCAAGCAACGAAAGACAACCTCTTTTTGCTTTTTGGAATCATGACGGCGGACTGCGGGCGAAAACCGGCCTTCGAGACTTGTCGGAGAATGATTGAGGAGCTCGGTATACACTAAGGCGGCATGCCGGTGCTACACAAACCGCTCCCTGACGGTCGCGGCTCGGTAAACACGACCGCGCGGGGGTATAATCGAAATCGATAGCGGCCAGTATGGCGACGCGAAACTCGTGTAGCAAAGGAGCGCATCGAATGGAACGAATCTATACCACGTTGGACAAGCCGAACCGCCGGAAACGGACGGGCGCCATTTTCGCGTTAAGCGCGGCAGTTATGGCAGCCGGAGTTATGTCACTCTCCGCACAGACTTTCACCACGCTGGCCAGTTTCGATTATGCGAACGGCGAAGGCCCGGAGGCGGCGGTGATCCAGGGCACCGACGGCAACTTCTATGGGACCACCCAGAGCGGCGGGACCAACGGAGGGGTGGTCTTCAGAATGACCCCAAGCGGTACGCTGACGGCGGCCGGCATCTTCGGCGGCGCCACGGAGGGCGTGATCCCGTTCGCGGGGCTGGTCCAAGCCACCAATGGGGACTTCTACGGGACAACTTATTATGGCGGACTCAACGACGTTGGGACGGTTTACAAATTCACCCTGGGTGGCGCGCTGACGACACTATACAGTTTCTGTTCCGAAAGCGGATGCGCGGACGGCGAATACCCCTACGCCGGCCTGATCCAAGCCACCAATGGCGATCTCTACGGGACCACCAGCAACGGCGCCACCGGCGGCACGATTTACAAGATCGCTCCCGGTGGCGCGTACACGACGGTGTACAGGTTCTGCGCCCTCAGCGGGTGCCCGGATGGCAAGACCCCCATCGGCGGGATCATCCAAGCCACGAGTGGGGACTTCTACGGGACCACGTACTACGGCGGCGCCAACGGGCTTGGTACGGTCTACAGAATCACCCCGGGCGGCACGCTGACGACGCTGCACAGTTTCTGCGCGCATAGCGGATGCCCGGACGGCCAGAACCCCTACGCTGTGCTGGTCCAGGGCACGGATGGGGACCTCTATGGTACAACCCAGTCGGGCGGGGCCAACGCCGCCGGGACGATTTTCAAAATCACGCCGGGCGGGAAGCTGACGACGCTATACAGCCTCTGCTCCCTGAGCGACTGCGCGGACGGCGATACGTTGGACGCGGGGCTGATCCAGGGCACGGACGGCAACTTCTACGGCACGACCATACAGGGCGGGGCCAACCGTCAAGGCACGGCGTTCCGGATCACCCCGGATGGCGCGCTGACGACGTTATACGCCTTCTGCTCCCTAAGCGGCTGCGCGGACGGCAACGCACCCTTAGCCGGTTTGTTCCAAGGCACCGACGGCAGCTTCTACGGGACCACCGATGGGGGCGGGACCAGCGAAGCCTGCGGTTTCAGCCCGTGCGGTACGGTTTTCAGGTTAGCCGTGGGGTTGGGACGGTTTGTGCAAACCGAGCCTACTTCCGGCCAGGTGGGAACGACGGTCAAGATACTGGGGAACAAACTGGCCGGGGCGACCAGCGTCAGGTTTAACGGCGCGGCGGCGGCGTTCACGGTGGTGAGGCCTTCGGAAATCACGGCCACGGTGCCCGCCGGCGCGACTACGGGCACCGTCGAGGTGGTGACGCCGGGCGGCACGTTGTTGAGCAATGTGCAGTTCCGTGTGCCTTAGGAGACGGCGGAAAAAGGGGCGCCAGACCGCTCCCTCACGGTCGCGGCTCGGTAAGCTGCCGCGAACAAGCTACTTGATCTGATCGACGGTGGCCATCAGACCGACGTTGTCGTTTGAGACGTCCGTCGAAGTCGACACAAAGTCGATTGTGGCTCCCTTCTTCAGGGTCAAACCGCTGACGTTGAAATTCTGATAGTCGCCGAAGAACGTCAAGCTGTTTGTAAACAGCACGGTCGTCTGGTTTTCGTATATCGCAACGGTCACGTTGGGCAGGTTCAAGTCCAATCCCTGGAACTGCCCGAAGATCCAGTACTTGCCGGACGCCGGAGCCGTCCAGCGCACTACCGCCACGTTGGCCTCCGCGGCCAGGTAAAGCATATTGTCCGGTACAATGATGGTCAAATATTGCTCTGTGTACGGCGATGTGTTTAGCGCCACGGCGACTGCGTTTGGATAGGTCCCGCCATTAAACCAGCAGGGGCCGTTGGTGAAGCAGGCAGCCTCTATCGTAAAGGGCGTGAATATGCCGCCCAGCGACGGTTCAGAGCCCAAGGTCCACGCGCCGTCGGGGTTCGCGGTTGCCGAGAACCCTTGAAGCGCGTCCCATGAGGCGCTGACAATATCGTAAGGCTGGCTGGTGGTCGCGGTTCCGGACGGCGTCACGACCTTGACGGTACCAGTGCTGGCGGCGAGCGGCACCAAGGCTATGATCGACTCGGGCGAGTCCACCAGGAACGGCGCCTTCTTGCCGTCGAATGTGACGGAAGTTGCGCCGGTGAAGTTCGTTCCCGCGATGTAGACGGGCGATCCGGCCGCCGAAAGCTGTGGATTGAAGCTGGTAATGGTGGGCGCCTGCGCGTAGCCGGCCGCCGCCAAGGAAACTCCCAGAAAAACGATTTTCGTCCGTTTATAAAACCGCATGTGCTTCTGCATTGTGGCAATCCCTTTCAAACTTTAGTCATTATGGCGGCGCAGGCCCCACGGAACACAACGTAGACAGGGTGAGTTTGGGGTGACTCACCCCCGATTTATAAGGGCTTAGGCGCCGATGATACAATTGGCTGGAGCGCGGCTCTTGCCGCTTTACGTTTGTAACTGTTGATCGACAAGGAGCTGGGAGAAAGTGCCGGACGCGAACCCGGTCCCGAACGAGGCCGTGCGCGCGCAACTCGACCGCATCCTGCTGTGGCAGGGCTTCGCGGATAGCCCGCAACTCGGCCGCTTCCTGCGCCACGTGGTCGAGCAAAAACTGAGCGGGAATGGCGCGGCCATCAAGGAATACTCCGTGGGGCTGGAAGTGTTCAACCGCACCACTTCGTTCGATCCCAAATCGGATTCCATCGTGCGCAGCGAAGCGCGGCGGTTGCGCAGCAAGCTCGCTGAATACTACGGGGCCGAGGGCGTGGGCGACCCGCTGCGGATCGACGTGCCGAAGGGTGGTTATCTTCCCGTGTTTGCGGTACGGAATGGGGCTGTTACCGAAGCGCCGGCGGCGGAAGCGCGCGGCCCGGCCGGGAGAACCGTGCGACGCGGGCGCATCGCCGCCTGGGCGGGATTAGCCTCGATAGCCCTGGCGGCGGCTTACTATCTGCAAACGCGTAAGGCGAAGCCGCCCGCGGTGCATGTCCGCCATACGGTGGCGGTGCTGGGCTTCGACAATCTATCGGGGCGCCCCGGCGACGCCTGGCTCTCCGGGGCGATTTCCGGAATGTTGACCACGGAGTTCGCCGCCGACGGAGCGCTGCGCACGATTCCGGGCGAGGATGTGGCCCACATGCAAAAGGATCTGGGCCTCGGCCGCATGGATGCGCTTTCGCGCGACACGGTGGAGCGGATTCGCCGCTATCTGGACGCGGATTTCCTGGTGGGAGGGGGCTATACCGTCCTGACCGCCGCGGGGAACCGGGGACAAACGTCAATGCGGCTGGACTTGCGTGTGCAAAGCGTCCGCACGGGTGAGACGATCGGGGCCGTCGCGGAGACGGGCGCCCAGGACGATCTGTTCGATCTGGTTTCCAGGGCCGGGGCGCAACTGCGCCAGTCCTTGGGCGCCCAGCCCCTGTCGGCGGCCGATGCCGGCGCCCTACGGAAAGCGGAGCCCTCTACGCCGGAGGCCAAACGCCTGTATTACGAAGGTTTGGGCCGAATGCGGGATTACGACTGGGCGCGCGCCAGGGATTTGCTGACAAAAGCGGTGCAAAGCGATCCCACGTTCCCGTTAACCCACGCGGCATTGTCCGCAGTCTGGGGCGAGTTGGTCTATACGCAGAAATGCCGCGAAGAGGCCAAGACGGCCTTCGACCTCTCACCCAATCTACCGCATGAGGAGAGACTGCTGGTGGAAGCGGAATTTCGCGGGGCCAGCGGAGATTGGGGCGGGGCCGAGCGGATTTATGCGGATCTCTTCCACAGCTTTCCGGACAATGTGGGTTACGGACTGGCGTTGGCTGGTGCGCAAGAGCGGCAGCAAAAGCTGCAAGCGGAGCTGGCGTCAATCGAGACCCTCCGCCGGCTGCCGCACCCGCCAGGCGACGACCCGCGCATCGATTTGGCGGAAGCCGCGGCATACCGCGCCTTGGGAAAGTACCGGGAAGCGCTGCCGATGTTCGAGAAAGCGGAGCAAAAAGCCCGGTCCCAGGGTGCGCGCGGGTTGTTGTGGCACGCCCTGCACCAGAAAGCGGAAGACCTCGAAGCGCTCGGCCAGCATCCGCAGGCACGCGCGGCCAGCCTGGAAGCACGCCAGATCTGCGCGTGGCTGGGCGACCGGATTTGCGTGGCGCGCTCGCTGGCCCGGCTCGGCATGCTGGACGCGGCCACGAACCTTAAGGAGGCCGAGCGGCAATTTCAGGCTTCCTACGAAATCGCGCAACGGGAGGGCAGCTTTTACGCGGCGAACGCTCTGAGCAACCTGGGGGCTATCCTGCAGATGGAGGGCGAGTACGCGCGCGCCGAGCGCGCGCTGGGCGAGGCCGCGACGGCGGTTGAAGAGGCGCATGACAAGCCATTTCTGGTGCGGGTGACCATCAATCGCGGCAACCTGCTGTACGGGGAGGGCAAGCTCCGCGCGGCGGAAGGCATGTACCGCAAGGCCATCGCCGTCGTGGGCGAGGGCGACGACAAAACGTGGCTGCCGGCCTCTCTCACCGACCTGGCCCAGGTTCTGGAACTGGAAGGCGAGCTTGCGGAATCCATGAAGTGCCGCCAGCAGGTGCTGGCGTTATCCCGCGCGTCACGGACGAGCGCGGCGAGTGTTCTGGCTGAAATTGCCGGCCTTTTATGTATACGAGGCGATGTGGGAGCCGCGCGGCAAACGCTCGACCAGGCCGAAGCGGAAGCCGGAAAAGCGGGCGTAAGCGATTTTCCGGCACAAAGCGCCGCCTTCGCCGAGGTAGCGCTCGCGGAAGGGCGCGCCGCCGTGGGCGAGACGCTGGCGCGCCGGGCAGAGGAGCGCGCGAAGGCTGAGAACCGGCCCGATGGCGCATCCGAGGCCTGCGAAGTGCTGGCTCGCTGCCTGCTGGCGGAAGGAAGAATATCCGACGCGCAGGCGGGCATAGGACGCGCCCAGAGCTACTTGGGGGCGCGCAAGGCGGCCGATTCGCTTTTCAACATTTCGATTACGGGCGCACGGGTGCAAGCGGCCACGGCCGGCTATAGAGATCGCGCCAACGTGAACGCGGCCATTCGCAGCTTGGATGCGGCTATCGCCGAAGCGCGCCGAAGTAGATTTGCAGGTGTGCCGCTGGCGGCGCGTCTCGCGCGCGGAGAGATTCGCATGAGATCCGGCCGCGTCGGCGAGGGGCGCGCGGAGTTGAGGGCGCTGGCGAAAGAAGCGGCGGCAAAAGGTTACGGACTGCTGGCGCGGAAGGCGGCGGAAGAGAGCGAGGCCGGTGAAGACGCGCGCTGACGCGATGGCGGCCTGGGAGGCCGCCGGCAGGCCACGGGCCTGCGCCACGAAGCTTCACTTTTTCAGCACCTTATCTACCGCCTTCGCCAACTCGCGGAACTCTTCGTGCGCGGCTGAATTGGGCGCGTACTCCGCCACCGTCAGGCCGCTCGCAACGGCCTCCGCCACCACGATCCGCTGGCCGATGGGCGGCAGCACTTTCTTGCCCATGCCTTTCAGGGAAGAAGCCAACCCGCGCCCGAGATTGGTGGACATCAGCACTTTGGAAGGCACGAAACGGATGCGCGGTTTCTTTGAGCGGCGCTCGGCGCGCGCCTTCAGCGCCAGCGAGAGCGCCTCCTTCAGCGCGAACAGATCGAGCGGCGAGGGTCCGCAGGGCAGCAACATGAGGTCGGCGGCCATGGCCGCTTCATAGGCCATTTCGGGGGCGCCCGGCGGCGTGTCGATCAGCACGATGTCGGCTTCCTTTTCAGCTTGCCGCGCCCGCGTCCGCAACGCGGCCGGCCCGCCTTCCACCTTTTCGACCACACGCGCCAACATGCCGTCGCCCTGCTCGGCCCACGCCACCAGGCTGTGCTGCGGATCGGCGTCGAGCAACCGCACGGTCCGCCGCATGGCGGCGAACTCCGCCGCCAGATTCCCGGCGATCGTGGATTTTCCGATTCCGCCCTTGCGTCCGGCGACGGCAATGATGGCCATAGAACGCTACTGTAGCGCGATATAGTGCTTGGCGTGATACAGACGGGCGGAGCCGTCCGCCGCCACCACCACCTGTAAGGGCCGCGGCTGCTTCAAGTCAGCCTGGCGCTGCGCCGTGCAGTCGGCCACGGGCGCGCCGGCTTGATTGTAGAGCGAAAACTTGCCGGGCGCGTCCACGCCCGTTCCAGGCAGGCTCCAGCCGAAGCCGTAGCTGCCCACGGTTATCTTGTTCCCGCACAGCGTGAGATCGCCTTCGGTGATCACCATCCCCACGTACTTGGCCGTGATGCCGGCGGCGTATCCGGTAGTGTCGATGAGGGCGAACACCGCGCGCGCGCCGGCGGGCGTCTTCACCAGGATGGCGTTGCGCGGCTTTTCCGTGGGGATGGCGTTGCCCTCCAGGTAGAAATCCTTGGGCACGGCCGAATCGAAGGCCTTGCCGGTTACCACTTCGAACTTCTGTGCCAGGGCGCATTGGCACGCGGCGCCGGACACCACCGTAACGGCCGCCAACCACAATCCGAATCGAGATTTTCGCATACCACCTCGGGGGGTATTGTAACGCGTGGACACGCGAAGACGTGTTCTTATGAGCACCGGTGTTCCCTTCGGAAACTTCTCTGGCGCCAGAAAAGCTTCGAGGGCAGGCGGCCTGCGAGGCCGCCGCAGGCTGCGAGCCTGCCCCACTTACAATACCTGGAGAATACTAAGATAGGTGTATGACTCGACCATCCATTGCACTCGCTTCGCTGGCCGTTCTGGGACTCGCGGCCGGCGTGTACGCCCGGTCCCGCCGCGCCGAGGATCTGGTGGACCGCGTCCAAGGCGTACGCGTCTTGAGCCGCCTGCCTTGCGACGGCTCCACGAATCCGCAGGAAGATTTGAAACTGGAAACCGCGTTTTCGCCGGGAGGCTGGCAGCGGTCATTCCACCTGGACGTCTTCGAGAGCCAATACTGCAAGCGTCTGGACCTGTATTTCTTCTGCGTGATGCACGGCCATGCGCGTTGGAAGCACGAATGGGCGCAGGATAGCCAGGGCACACCCGGCCCGCCAAGGTATTGGCTCAACGCCTGCTCGTCGTGGGGATCGAAGGACGCTCAGGAGTACATCCTGAGCGGGTGGTACCAAGAGGGCGCGGCCGACCGGAAACTAGCGTGGAAGCAGGCCGCCATCAAACAGGTTTCCGCGACGCCCGAGGTTTACGAATTCACCGATGCGAACGGCGGGACGGCGCGGGTGGAAATCAAGCGGAAGTAGGAGGGGCGGACCTGTCTCTGAAAGCTCCGCCCCCGTTTTCTTACGAGCGTTTAGTGCCCTTCACCGTACCGGCGCCTTCCGGCCCCTTGTACTTGCCGTCGAATTTGTTGCCGCTGACGGTGCCCTCGGTGGTATAAGTCGTGTCATTCACCACCACCTTAAACGAAAATGCGTTGCCGTCCAGCTTGGCATCGACTAGGGGGAGTTCGCCGGCATCCCCGCTCAGGGTCCCGCTGAGCTTGCCGCCATCGTCCTTGACGGTTAGGGTCCAGTTCATGGGTTGCCCGGCGTCGTCGGTGCTCACGACGTCCCATGTCCCCACCACCGCGTTGTCGGCCGCCCATGCAGCCACCGACGCGAAAAGCAGGATCGTCAGAAACAGAGTTAGTGTGCGTGTCATTTGCTTTCCTCTCCCGAAACGGAAATTACAGTAGTCTCCGGAGCGGCCTGGTTCTGGCGCAACGGAGCGCTTCCATATAGCATAACGCAGCATACCGCAAGTCGCGTTTGACTTTTGCGGTGGCCGGTGGGCAGGCTCGCAGCCTGCGCGGGCCTCGCAGGCCCGCTCCGCGCGCCGGCGACCGCAGGAGTGCGGTCGCGGCAGCATCGAAAGCCTCCGGTAGGCGACTGAGAATACGGTCGGGCGGCCTGCGAGGCCGCCGCAGGCTGCGAGCCTGCCCCACAACTCGGCTTTCATGCGCATTTGGTGGGCCGCCGCGGCCCATGGAGACAGGCACGAGTGCCTGCGCCACGAAGCGCAACAGCCGTTGCCCGAAACTGTAGAAGCTCAGGCGGCGAGCTTCGCGCGCCGAAGAGCGGGCCTGCGAGGCCCGCGCAGGCTGCGAGCCTGCCCCACTGACTCAAACCAGCGCCGCCGCCTTGCTATGCTTGACTTGGCGCCATGACCAAGTCCATCGATTCGCCCACCGGCCGTCTGCTGGCCGGACTCGCCGTCACACTTGCCGCGGTGGGCGTATTTTCGTTTTACGCGCTGCGCCAGATTCGCGGCCTGGAGGATCTGCAGACGCGCACGGTGGACCGCAACCGCAAGGACTCGCTGCAACTGCTGCGCATACAGAACGACCTCAATGCGCTGGGCATCGAGATGCGCGATATGCTGTATGGCGACGATCCTTACCCGCTGGCCGCCTGGAAAAAGCCGTTCGATAGCAAGCGCAACGATCTGGACGATGCGCTGCGGCTGGAAGCGCAACTCGCCCCGGTGGCGCGCGAACGAAGCCGGCAGCGCTACCTGGCCGAATCGCTGGCGCAGTTCCGGACTTCCGCCGGACGCATGTTCGAGGTGGCCGCGCAAGGCCGCCCGGGCGACGATCGCGCCGCCCGCGACATGATCCGCAATTCCCTGGAAGCCCAGCAAGGGAACTTGACCAGCACGGTGGCCCGTCTGCTGGTGGAGAATAACGAGGCCGAACAAGAGGCCGCCACCCGCATTCAGGGCATTTATCTGCGCGTGGCGCGCGACGTGTATCTGTTCCTGGCCGCCGTGCTGCTGGCGATCTTCGGCACCACGCTGTATCTGATTTATTCCAACCGCCGGCTGTTTCAACATCTGGCCGCGGTGTCGGAACATCGCAGCGACCTGGCGCGCAAACTGATCACGGTGCAGGAGGAGACGCTGCACTCGCTCTCGCGCGAATTGCACGACGAATTCGGCCAGGTGCTGACGGCCATCGGCGCCATGTTGCGCCGCGCCGAAAAGCGCCTGCCCGCCGATTCGCCATTCTGCGAGGATTTGCGCGAAGTCCGCGAAGTGGCGCAGGCCACGCTCGAAAAGACCCGCAACCTGTCGCAGTTGATGCATCCCAGCATCCTCGACGACGGCGGTCTGGAGAAAGCCATCGACTGGTATCTGCCGGTATTCGAGAAGCAGACTGGAATTAAGGTACGATACGAGAAAAAGGGAAACGGCCCGCCCATTACGGACCGGGTGGCCATTCACGTGTACCGCGTACTGCAGGAAGCGCTGAACAACCTGGCGCGTCATTCGGGGTCGATGCAGGCCGTGGTGCGGCTGGGGTTTCCACCCGGGCGGTTGAACCTGGAAGTGGAAGACCGCGGCGCGGGCATGCCCGAATCGCGTAACGGCGGTGCGCGCAGGGGCATCGGCATGACCGCCATGCGCGAGCGCGCGGAACTGCTGGAGGGCACTTTCGAAGTGTTGCGTCCGGGGGAAGGCGGCACGCTGGTGCGGCTGGATGTTCCGTTGACGGACGACCTTAACGGGTAACTATGAGCAATGAAATCGCGGTGCTGCTAGTAGACGATCATGGCCTGGTGCGCAAGGGCTTCCGGCGCATGCTGGAAGACGATCCCGAGATTCGCGTGGTAGGGGAAGCCACCAACGGATTGGAAGCCATCCGGCTGGCGCAGGAGCTGCACCCGCGCGTGATCGTGATGGACATGGCCATGCCTGGACTCGACGGCGTACAGGCCACGCGCGAGATCCTGAAAAACGCGCCGGACACCGCGGTCCTGATCCTGAGCATGTATTCCGAGGAGAACTACGTGCGCAACGCGTTGGACGCCGGGGCGCGCGGCTACGTGCTGAAAGAAGCTTTGGACGTGGACCTGGCCGGCGCGATCAAGGATCTGGCCGCCGGCAAGACTGTGATCGGCCCCGGTGTGCTGACTCCCCACCGTGCGCCGGATCCGGATTACGAACGCCTGACGCCGCGCGAGAAGCAGATTCTGGAGCTGATCGCGAAGGGGAATTCGAACAAGGAAATCGCCGCGATCCTCAACCTGAGTGTGAACACGGTGTCGGTGCATCGCGCCAATCTCATGTCCGCGCTGGGCATTCATCGCACCACGGAACTGGTGGTTTGGGCCGTCAAAAAGGGGCTGGTGCAATTGCCGTGACGCGCCGCGAGCTTTTATGGGGCGCCCTGGCCGGCGCCAATGCGTTAGCCGGCCGTGCCCTTGCTTTACCGAGCCGCGACCGTGAGCGCGCGGAGATCGGCTTCCACTTCACCGATGTGACTGTGGCAGCCGGTATCCAGTTCCACCACAATAGCGGCGCGTTTGGGGATAAGTATCTCCCCGAAACGCTCGGACCGGGCTGCGCCTTTCTAGACTACGACAACGACGGGTGGCAGGATATCCTGCTGATCAACGGCATGGATTGGCCGGGTCACGCGAAGCAGCGCAGCACCATGCGCCTTTACCGCAACAATCGCAACGGCACGTTCACGGATGTGACCCGCGCCGCCGGCCTGGATGTGGAGATGTACGGCATGGGCGTGGCGGTGGGAGACTTCAACAACGACGGCTTCCCGGACATCTACGTCACCTGCGTGGGCCAGAGCCGGCTGTTTCAGAATAACGGCAAAGGACGGTTCGCGGATATTACCGAGCGCAGCGGGCTGGGCGGCCGGCTGGGCTTCAGCAGTTCCGCGTTGTGGTTCGATTACGACCGCGATGGGCTGCTGGACCTGTTCGTTTGCAACTACGTGAAGTGGTCGCCCGCGCAGGATGTGTTTTGCAGCATGGACGACAAACACAAATCGTATTGCACCCCGGAAGCTTATCGCGGCGCCACCTGCTGGCTGTTCCACAATCGCGGCAACGGCACATTCGAGGATGTCACCGCCGCCAGCGCGATCTTCGACCCCAGTTCGAAATCGCTGGGCGCAGCCATGCTGGACTACGATCAGGACGGCTGGATCGACCTGATGGTGGCCAACGACAGGGAGCCTAACAAGTTGTATCGCAACCAACGCGACGGGACTTTTCAAGACATTGCGGTGAAAGCCGGGGTGGCCTTCAGCGAAGACGGCAAGGCCCGCGCGGGCATGGGGGTGGACGTGGCCGACTACGACAACTCGGGCATCGCCGGCCTGGCGATTACGAATTTCGATAACGAGATGATCGGCTTCTACCGCGGCACGCGCGGCGGCCTGTACGTGGACCAGGCGGCGCGCTCGGATGTCGGCCGCCTATCGCGGCGCAGCCTGGGCTTCGGATGCTTCTTCTTCGACGCGGACCTCGACGGGTTGCTGGATTTGCTGGTGGTGAACGGGCATATCGACCCGGGCATCCGCGAATCGCGGCCCGAAACCGGGTATGCGCAGCCGCCGCACCTGTTCTTAAACAAGGGCAGCGCCGGATTCCAGGATGTGGCTGGATTGTTGGGAGGCGGCTTCGCAAACCCCAAGGTGGGACGCGGCGCGGCCTTCGGCGACTTCGACCGGGATGGCGATCTGGATGTTCTGATCACCACCAACCAGGGGCCGGCCTATCTTTACCGCAACGATCAGTCGAGCGGGCATCGCGCCATCCGCTTCCGGTTGGTGGGAACCAAGTCGAACCGGGACGGGATCGGCGCGACAGTGCGCGTGACCAGCGGCGGCGAAACCGGATCGCGCATGGTGAAGAGCGGGTCGAGTTACTTGTCGCAATCGGAGATGCCGGTGACGTTCGGGCTGGGCAAGCGGGATACGGTCGAGCGCGCCGTGCTGCACTGGCCCAGCGGCGCGAGCGAGGAGTTCAAGAACCTGCGCGCC
>JBEKMJ010000125.1:0-22822 GCA_050008575.1 Bryobacteraceae bacterium | reverse complement strand
CGGTCGCGGCTCGGTAGCGGTCGCGGCTCGGTAGCGGTTTCCGGCTATACCAGCCCGCTCCCCTACCTGCCCTGTGCTACAGTGGGGAATTCTTAAGGCCTGTCTTCTAGATGTCCGAACAGATCCTTCTGCAAGGGAAAATCCTGGGCATAGAAGAGTTCCTTCTGTCCCCGCCCGGCGGAGCCGTGGCCGTGCGATCGAATGGCGAGGAGTTGCTCGCCGGGCGTTCGCAATGGATCACTTTGCTATGCGAAGTGTTGCCACGGGCCTTGCTCGCCGAATTCGGATTGGCGCGCATCCTGCTGGGTTCGAGCGGCGGTGGACAGTTCCTGCTGGTCCTGCCGGGCGAAGCGCGCGGCCCGGCCGAGGAATTCCTGAGCGGCGCGGCGCGGCAGATCGGCGAGCTTAGCGGCGGCCACCTCACGTTGCTGTGGAGCGTGACCGAGAACCTGGGCGATTGGAGCGTGGTACGCAAGCGCCTGAACGAAGAACTGCACCACAAGCGCGCCACTCCGCTCGCGGCTACCGGCGGCACGGGGTTCCAGCCCTTTGCATCGGCTGTGCCGGCCGACGTGGACGCCTATTTTGCGAAGGAACTGGGGCTGAGCGTGCGTGAGGCCGCCGCCATCGGCTGGTCGCCGGAGACGCCCGCCATGGTGCGTCCGGGCGCGGGCAAGCATACCTGGAATCTCACCCCCAACCTGTCGCTCGACGGCATCACGCTGGCGCGGCACGCGGCGCCGAGTGAGGATGGCCGGTCGGCGGCCACCGTGGCCACGCTGGCGCGGCGCGCGCAGGGCCGCTCGTTGTGGGGTGTGCTGCGCGGCGATGTGGATAGCTTCGGCGTGCGCTTGCGGCGGCTCACCACCATTGAGGAGCACGTGCAGCTTTCGGTGCTCTACAAACAGTTCTTCGCGGGCGAACTGGAGGTGCTTTGCTCCATGCCGGAATTCTGGCGCAAGGTAACCATCCTATATTCCGGCGGCGACGATTTCGCGGTCTATGGAAGCTGGGACGCCTTGCTGCTGCTGGCGCGCGAGGTGCAGCGCCTCTTCCACCGCTTTACCGAAGAGAATCTGAAGGACTTTCCGGGCCCGGAAGGCAAGACCATTTCCATGGCCGTGGCGCTGGCGCCGGAAATGCACTATCCTATCAGCGCGGTCTACGAGGATGCCGGACGTAATCTGGAACTGGCCAAAGCCGCGGATAAGGACTGCATCTACGTGCTCGGCCGCATCCTGGAATGGAAGCAGATGGCCGACGCGGCGGACCTGAAAGACACCGTGGTGAAGCTGGCCGGCGATTACCGGCTGTCGCGCCAGCTTCTGATGGGGCTGCGCAGCTTCTATCAGAAGCAGGCATTCGGCGAAGGCGCGGAAGGCGAAGGCGGACCTACGCGCACGTGGCGGTTTCAGCGCCGCCTGACCCGAATCCTAAGCGGCACGCGCGACCGCGAATTCCAGAAGCTGCGGACGCATTTGACGAATGAAATCGTGGGACGCAAGGCGGGTGAAGTGAAACTGCGCCCCGCCGGATTGGTGGCCCTGGAATGGGCCAGATTGACGACCGAGGTTTAGAGCCAAACCGCTCCCTGACGGTCGCGGCTCGGAAGTGGTTGCTGGGCCGCGACCGTAAGGAAGCGGTTACTGAGGTAAAGTGAGATGCCAGAACAAGAGCAGACAAGGGAAAACCGTCCGCCGCGCGAAAGCGGGCGCGGGCCAGGCCCAGGTGGGCGGGGACCGGATCGCGGCGGGCGCGGCGACGATCGGCGGGACGACCGGCGTGGCGATCGCGGCGACCGCGGCGACCGCGGACGCCCCGAAGGGCCGCCCGAGATCGAGCTGGAAAAACTGATGGCGGACAGCCTTTATCTGGACAACCAGGCCCACGGCATAGTCAGCCGCATGCGCGACATGGACTCCGGCACCAAGAGCCAGTTGCGGCGGCTGTACAGCGCCGTGCGGCGCGCCGTGCGGGCGCCGGATAGCGAGCGCCAGCACGAATTCGTGATGCTGCGGGCGCGCCTGGCCTACACCATCGCCCGCCATGGATTGCGCAGCCTGGACCAATTGGAGAAGCTGCTATTGCAAGTCACGCGCAAGAACGATATGCGTGGCTACGAACGTTTTCGGGACCTATTCGAGGCCATCGTGGCCTACAACGAGTAAATCGACATGAGCGCGCATACGACGCAAACCGAACTGAAGTTTTTGGGCAAGCTGATCCTGGAAGGCGAGCTGCACTGCGAGACCGGACTCCACGTGGGCGCGGGCAAAGGTTCGCTGGAGATCGGCGGATCGGACAATCCGGTGGTGAAGGACGCCTTCGGCCGCCCCTACGTGCCGGGCAGCTCCCTGCGCGGCAAGCTGCGGTCTTTATTGGAGCAGTCTTCCGGCTTGGCGGTGCCTTCCGAACTGGTGTATCTTTCCAAGCGCAAGGGGCAGGAAGTGCGCATCCACCAGAGCGACCGGCCCGACGATGAGATCTGCCTGATATTCGGCCGCAGTCCCGGCCGTATGGACCGCGCCGCCGGTGAGGCGCTGGAAAGCTCGCAGGCCACGCCGGCGCGCCTGGCGGTTTACGACGCGCCGCTCGATCCGGACAGCATCACCGCGCAGATGCGCGAGAACCTGGACGATGAACTGACCGAGGTGAAGAGCGAGAACGCCATTGACCGGATCACCTCGCAGGCGAATCCGCGCACGTTGGAGCGGGTGCCCGCGGGGGCGCGCTTCCGGGTCCGCCTGGTGATGGATGTGCTGTGCGAAGAAGATGCGCCGCTGTTCCTGCGCGTGCTGGAAGGGCTGCGCATGCTGGAGGACGACAGCTTGGGCGGCGGCGGAGCGCGCGGCAGCGGCCGGGTGCGGCTGGCCAACTTGAAGCTGACCTGGCGCGGCAAGAGCTACTATGCGTCGGGCGCGGCGCAGAAGGATCTGGGCGCCGGACTCGACCTGGCCGCCTTGCAGACCGGCTTCCAGGAAGCCGCCTTCGCGTTCCTGCACGAGGAGTGATGAATCCGCGCTTGCATCCTCGCTGGAATGATGGCCTGATCGTCAAACTGCGTCCCGCCGGCCCCTGGCGCTCGGGGCCGGATTCGGGCGCGCGCAATCGCGTCGATCCGATTTATCACAGCGATTCGATGTATGCTGCGGTGACGGCCGCCATGTCCACGCTGGGCATGCGCGACGCGTGGCTGGATGCGACCGCGCGCAACGCGGAGGGGCCAGCGGTGCGTTTCAGCTCCTGTTTCCCGTTTCTGGGCGAGACCGCTTTCATCGTGCCGCCGCGCAGCATCTGGCCTCCGGCGGGTGGCGTGAGCGCGGTGAAGACGCGTTGGAAGGGCGCGCGATTTATTCCTCTGCACCTGGTAGCGGCCATCTTGGGCGGGCAGCCCTTGCACGAAGACGAGTGGACGGTGGACGGCGCGAGCGAATGCCTTTTGCCGGCTGGACGGACGGGACCGTTCCGCTACAATGTGCGCTGGAGCGCGGCCATCGACCGGCTGACGGGAAATGCGGAGCGGCACGCGACGGCTTGCATCGAATTCCGCCGCGATGCGGGATTGTGGGCGATGGTATCGTTCACGGATGAGGCGGCGCACGCGCAGTGGTCCGGCTTGGTGCGTGGCGCGCTCAAGCTGTTGGCGGATTCCGGATTCGGCGGGGAACGCTCGCGCGGCTGGGGACGGAGCGCGCAGCCGGAGTTTGTGGAGGGTATGCTGCCGGACATGATATTGCCGGATGCGGGGCTCGACCCGGCGGCACGGCGGCGCGGCGACGCGGCGAGTTCGGCTCCCGTCGAAGCCGCGGAGGTCGAAGATGCGCCGGAGCCTCCGGCGGCGCCACCCGGTGTAACGTCGCACTGGTTGCTGTCGTTGTTTACACCTGGCGTCGGCGACGCGGTGGATTGGAAGCGCGGCAACTATACCGTGATCGCGCGGGGCGGGCGCATCGACAGTCCGGCGGGGTTTGGCGAGCGCAAGAAGCAATTGCAGATGGTGGCCGAAGGGTCCGTGCTGGTGGCGGGCGACACCATCCACGGCGCGGCGCCCGACGTTGCGCCCGAGGGCTTCGCGCACCCGGTATTTCGCGCCGGCTTCGCCTTGTCGATTCCGCTGCCCCGGCTGAGCCGCGACCGTGAGGGAGCGGTATGAGATATCGCCTGACTTGCCTGACGCCGCTGCTGGTGGGCGACGGACGCAAGCTTTCGCCCATCGATTACATGGTGTGGAAGGACCAGGTGAACGTGCTCGACCAGGGGCGCATCTTCCGTCTGCTGGCGAAGGGGCCGCGCCTGGATGGATACCTGGCGCAACTGAAGCGCGCCGACAAGCTGGATTTCGCATCGTGGGGCGGGTTCGCGCAGAACTTCGCCGGGCGCAGAATTCCGTTTGAATCGCCGGCGTATTCGGCTTATTGGAATAGGGCTAGCGGCGAGAGCCTGCACATCCCGACGTTCGCAATGGGCGCGTCGGGGCCATATGTGCCGGGCACGGCCATCAAGGGCGCCCTGCGCACCGGCATGGTCTGCGCGAACTGGAAGAGCGGGATGCTGAACGACGTGGCCGCGCGGACGCAGGGCGAGCGCGTGCCGCGGCGCCTGGCGGAAGGGCCGGAAGAGCAGGCACTGGGCAACGCGGGCATCAGCCGCATGCGCCTGGTGAGCGTGGCGGATTCGGCGCCGGTGACGCACGCGGGATTCAAGGTGTATCTGCTGCGCGTCTCCACGCTGCAGGCGCGCGGCGGCTCGTACGCGCTGGGTTGGAAACAGAGCGGGCGCGGCACGGTGGATGGCTCGCGCCCGGACGATAGCACGCCGGTCTTCGCGGAAATGGCGCCGCCCGGCTTCATTTTCGAAGGGAATTGGCAGGAAAAAACGTTCTTCACGCAGCCGGAGATCCGCCGGGTAGTGCACTGGCAGGAATCCTTCGATCGCAGCCGCATTTTCGACGCGGCCAACGACTATGCCGCGCGGCTGCTGGTGGCGCACAAGCAATACGCCGTTTGGACGGGCCTCGAACTGCTCGCCCGGCAAATCGAGGATCTGGAGCGACGGCTGGCCGATGCGCGCCAGGCGGGCCAGTGCCTGCTCTCGCTGGGCTGGGGCGGCGGGTTGCTGAGCAAGAGCGCCTGGCTCGATACGGGCGATCCAACTTACCGGCAGATTCTGCAGCAGGTGTCGGTTTACGGCAGGGTGCTCGGCTCGAACCTGCCGTTTCCGAAGACGCGGCGGATTCTGTTCTTGAATAACAAGCCGGCGTCGCTGCCGGGGTGGGCGGTCTTGGAAGTGGTATAGGACAGGCCTCCCGGCCTGTTGCATGAAGACCTCTTGCGGGGAAATTCCGCCCCCCGCCGGCTTGGTCGCCCCACAATCCGGCCCAAATCGATATAGAATAGTTTTGACTCCTTTTTGCCGTTTATAAACGGCGGAATCCTAATGCGCAAGGTTCCATTTCAAGAGTCCCTGAAGATCGTTGGACGCGGCTCACTCAACTGGCTGGCCGACCGCCCGATCGTGGTATCGTTCGAAGTAACCGATTCCTGTACCTGTAACTGCCTGCACTGCGATCACGGCGGACCGCGCGACGAATCGCGAAATCTGAAGCCCGGCGATTACCGGCGGTATATGCAGGCGTTGCGTCCTTGCGTAGTGCAGGTTTCGGGTGGCGAGCCCCTGTTGCGGTCCGACCTGATCGAGATCGTGCGGAATATTCAGGATGGCTCAGGTTTGCCGTACACGATATTGGTGTCCAGTTGGTCGTTGATGACCGAAGAATTGTATCTGCGACTGCGGGAGGCCGGGGTGGACCAGTTCTCGGTCAGCCTGGACTTTCCCGACGAGCGGCACGACGGCTTCCGCTGTTATCCCGGCCTCTACCGCCAGTTGGAGGATCTGATCCCGCGGCTGGCGCGCCTTGGGTACGACGATATCGTGCTCAACTCCTGCATCACCAGCGAGAACCTGTGGGAGATCGACGCCATCGCCGATAAGGCCCGCGAGTGGGGCGTCAATCTCTGTTACAGCGCTTACTCGGCCCGCCGTACCGGCTGCCGCGATTTTCTGCCGGCATCGCCCGAGCAGCTTTCCGCGCTGAACAGGCAACTGGACCGCGTGGAGGAGCGTCGCGACAACACCAACTGGATCGTGAACAGCCGGAGTACCTTGGATGCCACGCGCCGCTACTTCGAAAACTCGGGGATGCCCGGTTGCAAGGCGGGCCACCGCTTCCTGGTGGTGACGGCGGACGGGGCCCTGCAGCCGTGCTCCATGCAGTTCCAACGCTACGCGCTCCAAGATCGCGGACGCATGATCTGCGAGTTCACGCGGCATAACGCCTGCGATGAATGCTATGTCTCGATCCGTTCCTACCTGGACAAGAGCTTTGCGCGACTGTTGTGGGAGAACGTCGGCGGATTCTTCTCGGTGAAGGCGTAGGCAAGGACCAGCCGGGCGTCGGAATGGCGGCCATCCGGTAACTTATTTACGATCTGGCCAGCGATGGGTACGAGGCGCGTTGAAATTCACGCCGATGGCTGGTGCACCCGGCTTTGAGGCACCAATATTGCCGATTGGCGTACTACCACTCCGTCCTTGTTGTAAGGGCGCGGACGTATTGAGAATGGCTAACACCTTCGGCCTTCTGGCTTCGGCCACGATGGGCCAGAAAAGAATCGCTCGCGCGCATTGCTGCCTGCGAGGCCGCCGCAGGCTGCGAGCCTGCCCCACACACCGGTCCGCCTGCTAGACTATTGGCTGCATGCTCCCTGTCGCGCTGACCATCGCCGGTTCCGACCCCATCGGCGGCGCCGGTATTCAGGCCGACCTGAAAACATTTCATCAGTTCGGCGTGTACGGTGAAGCCGTGATTACATTGCTGACGGTGCAGAACACGGTGCGCATGACGCGTGTGGATTGCATCCCCGCCGAGTTGGTGTTGGCCCAGCTGGCCGCGGTCCTGGAAGACATTCCGCCGCGAGCCGCCAAGACCGGCGCGCTGGGCAACCGTGAGATCGTGGAAGCGATCGCCGCGGCGGCCGCCGACTTCCGGTTCCCGCTGGTGGTCGATCCGGTCATGATTAGCAAGCACGGCCAGCCGTTGATCTCGCAGGATGCGATTGCCGCGGTCCGCGAGTTGCTGTTGCCGCGCGCCACCCTGATTTGCCCGAATCTGCCCGAGGCGGAAGAACTCACCGGCATTGCCGTGCGCACCGTAGACGACATGCGCGCGGCGGCCAAGCGGCTCTGCGAGATGGGAGCCAAGGCCGCGCTGGTGAAGGGCGGCCATTTGCAGGAGAGCGCTGTGGACGTGCTCTTCGACGGTCAGGATTGGCGCGAATTTACCGCGCCGCACTTCGATACACCGCACACGCACGGAACCGGCTGCACTCTCTCGGCGGGCATTACCGCCGAGATGGCGCGCGGCGCCACCATCGACGCGGCCGTAGCGCGCGCCAAGAACTACGTGACGCAAGCCATTCGTTCCAATCCTGGGTTAGGACACGGCCGCGGCCCGTTGAATCACCACGCCGCGACAGGTTTGAAAGCGAGCGCCAAATGAAATTTCCCGATCTGCTGACCGCCGCAATTCAACGTTCCGAAATTCCCCTGCGGTTCGAGCCGGGCGCCGAAGAAGCCGTCGCCAAGCCGGTCACGGAGTTGGTGCAGGCCTGGCTGGAAGCGCACCGGCCATCGGAACAGCGCACCGATTCCGACTATGGCCGGCAGGCGCTGATCGCGGAATTAATCGACGAGTTGACTGGCGCCAAGGACGTGCCGTCCGAATAGCGATTTCCTGAGAACTCCGCCCCCATCCGCGCACTCCTCAAGCGGAGTCCTTTCCAGTGGAGATTGGAAGAGCGAGTTCCCGAAACGGAGCACTTGGGCTTCGAATTGGGAAAGCCCGGGATACAGCCCGGGCCTTCCATTTCAAAGCGGAAAGGAGGGTCTAATATGATCCTGATTCTAGTTGGCCTGCTGTTCCACAGCAGCGTCACGGTCATTATCATCTGGCGTAAACGCCGACGGTAATCACCGAGTGGGATCGGGGGGTACGCGCCCCCCGGTCCCGCTACTAGAATACTCCAAAAGCTCCCGTTCGGGCAATCTTTCTTTTTCTTTCTTTTTCGCTGTACTGAGAAATCCACGCCCATCGGCGCACTCTTCAAGCGGAGACCTTTCTAGCGGAGATTCGAAGAGCGGGTTCCCGAAAGGAGTACTCGAGCTCCAATTGGGAAAGCCCGGGGATAGCCCGGGCCTTCCAATTCGAAGCAGAAAGGAGGGTCAAACCATGATCCTAATCCTAGTTGGCCTGCTGATACACGGCCGCTACTAGGATACTCCAAGTGTGTCCCCTCCTGCAATCCTTTTCGCATCTCGGCCACGCGCCGGGGTATAAAGTATCTCTATGCGCGCTTTCCCTATCCTCCTGCTGGCGCTCCTCCCGCTTACCGCTCAGAATCGCGTGCCGCCCAAACGCTCTTCCCAAATCCAGGACGGATTCGGCATCAACTCCGACCTGCCCCGCGATCCTTATCTCCCGTGGGACCGCCACTGGTGGACCCGCATGTTCGACGCCGGCGTGAGCTGGATCCGCATCGGCCAATACGAAAACAGCTCCGACTACACCAGTTGGGATTGGATCGAGCAGAAGCGTGGCGTTCTGGCGATTCCACCCGGCCTGGACGATTACGTCGATTCGCTGGTGGATAACGGCGTCAAGGTACAAGTGCAATTGCTGTACGGGAATCCGATGTACACTTCGCCCGCCGGCAAACTGCCCGATGCGATTACGCCCGCTCCAGGCGGCTTTCACAATCCCGACCGCAATCTTTATTCCGTCTTCTGGCCCCCCAAAACGCCCGAACAAATTGCGGCATTCGTGAAATACGTGCAGTTCGTGGTTGGACATTTCCGAGGCCGCATCCGGTATTACGCGCTGTGGAACGAGCAGGATATCGATTACTGGAATCCGCTGCCCAATCCGGAAGACTACGGGCGATTGCTGAAGGCTTTCATCCCCGCGGTGCATGGCGCCGATCCGCAGGCCAAGGTGATCTATGGCGGTCAGGCCGATCCCACGCGCGACTTCGCGCGGCGCGCGCTCAATGCCTGCGATTGCGCCGCGGGCATTGACGTATTCGCTTATCACACTTACCCCGGTTACGGGAAGAACCTGAATCCGGAGTCGATGGACAACGGCGCATATGGCGACGAGTCGCCCACGAAGTTGCGCGAAATGGTGCGCGCTTATCCCGGCATCCGCCGCGACATTCCCTTCTGGGACGACGAATTCAATTCCATCCCGTCGTGGATCGGCTCGGACGAATCCGTGCAGTCGAAGTACATCCCGCGTGGCATCGTCTACAACTGGGCGCGGAGCGTACGCACTTTCGTCTGGCTGCTCACCGCGGGCACGGACGGCAACGAGTACGACGATTTCGGATTCGTTCACGGTCTGCGGCATCTGCCCGACGACTTCACGCCGCGCCCGGTGTTTTACGCGCTCCAAAACACCAACGCGCTTTTCGCAGATACGCACTTCGATGCGTCCATCAAGATTACGCCCGCGGATGTTCCGGCGCTGCACAGCGATTCGCAGCCGTTTCAGGCATACGGCTTTCGCAGCCAGGCCGGCAAAACCATCGTGGCTTATTGGTTGGCCGCGCATAGCGTGCCAGGCGGCGCGTTCCCGCCCGTGCATGCGGACCTGTCGATTGCAAACTGCGGGATCGAGCACCCGGTCCTGATCGATGTGGTGTCCGGGTCGATCGAGCCCCTGCGCAAGCCGGAGCCGCGCGATGTGTTTCCGAATTTGCCCGTGCGCGACAGCGTGATGGCTATCGCGGATGAGAATTACTTCGACTGGCCGCTGCTGCCGGAGGCGCCCAGCTCGCTCACCGCAACGGTGGCCGGCGATTCCGTGCGGCTGTATTGGCAGACGCATGGCGGCGATCCTTTGAAGGCTGTCGTTGAGCGCCGCGCCGGCGACACGGGACCGTGGACTCGGATCGACGCGCAACCGTCCGCGAATCCGGAGTACGTAGACGCCGGCGCCCCCGCGGGCGTAGTGTGCTACCGGGTGCGCGCAGCCAATGCTAACGGGGAATCGGCGTACTCGAACGTGGCGCGCGTACAGCGCTGACTTGAATAAAGGCGCGTACCACCGGGCTGCGCGCCAGCAGTTCCCGCGCGATCACGTGGCCGGCCTGTTCGTTTCCCAACTCGTTCCAGTGGCCCCCATTGTCCCTGGAAGGCGGCGCGCCGTGCAGGAACACGCCATGCGACGCGGCGTATGCACCAAGAGGCCCGGCCAATGCGAGCACGGGGATGCCGCGGGTGGCCCCGAAACGCTCCAGGCGCTGGTCGACCAGGTCGAGCGAACTCAACCCCATGCTGCGTTGAAAGGCGGCCCGCTTCTCCAAACTCGGATGGACTTGCGCCGCAAAGTCCGACGTGACGATCCGGAACTCGGCGCCATGCAAGCCGCAATCCTTTTTCATCGCATCGACAAAGGCATCGGCGATCGCCCAGCACTCTTCGATTTCCGGTTGGCCGGGGTTATAGCTCCAGCCTGGGTCTACACCGGGAGCGGGGGAAACCTTCGGCGGTCTCCCTCGCAGCTTCTCCATTAACATTAACCCGCGCGACTGGATGCGCGCCGCATTCAGCAGACATAACAAATAACTTCGGTTCATCCAGTCGGACATGCGATTCTTCCATAGCAGCCGGCGCGCGTCGATCGGCGGAGTATTCCGCGTGATCGCGTCCGGCACAAGCTGGCCGCCGCTTTGGAGGACATAAACCGGCGCTCCCTTCAGTTCGCCCGGATAGAACTCGCGCGTGTTTTTCAAGACCGTGAAAGCCGAAAACAACAGGATTACCACCTGCGGCTCGTACTTCCAGACATGGTTGTGCAACGTCAGATATTCCTGCGACAGGGTGTACCCGGGTGCGCCGAAACCGAGCACATCCGCATGCCCGCCCCCCGGTTCCAGCTCCCGCGAAAGATCGCGGTTCATGACCGCCTCGAAAGTCTTGTCGAGCGGCACCTGGCGGGCGTCGGCTTCCGACGATCCGATCACCGCGACACGCAGCGTATGGGGCGGCCGGACAATGGGACGCTCCCGGTCGCGCATGCCGTCGCTGTTGATGCGGAGGTACACCTCGGCCTCCTCTACGCTCCACCCCTCCGCATTCGGACGCAAGGCGTAGCCGCGCTCGCTCTCCGGTTCATAGAGTGAAGCTTCATAGTGGGCGCGCGCCAGCCGCAGCCCACCCTCCAGCGCCAGTATGACCGCGGCCGTGGCCAGCCCGGCCAGCAGCAGATCTCTAAAAAATCTCATATAGAAACGGCGATTTCTGCGCGCCCGCGTGTGCCACAAGCAGCGCTAAACCAAATATCCCAACTACCACTCCGGCGGCATGGAACGACCAGCGCACCCAGCGCGGCGCCGCGGAATACCGTTCTCGAGCCCATACGTCGGGCCGGTAGCGCTCTCCCAATTCGAGAATCAAGTAACCCACCAGGCCGATTGCCAGGCCCCGCGCGCCACTCTCGGCAACCACGCCATCGAGAAGCGCCGTGGAACCGGAGAGGCCGCTCCAGAGATGCCTAAGCAGCCAAACCGCATCCGAAACCCGCGGCGCGCGAAAGAAGACTTCCGCAATCAGGATCAGATGGAACGTCAGCAGCCAGCCCAGCCATCTTCCCGCCGCATCCAACGACGGGTTCCGTTTGAAGAATTTGGCGCGGCGCCGGCTGGTAAGCGCATCGGCTATGAGATACCCGGCGTTCAGGACGCCGAACATCAGATAACCGCCGGTAAGGCCGTGCCAAAGCCCGATGGCCACCATATTCACGGTAATGCTGAACACCAGCCCGGCCTTGCCGGCCTCGCGCGTGGCCATACGCAGCGGCACAAAGACATAATCTCCCAGCCAGTTGGTGAGCGACATGTGCCAGCGCCGCCAAAAATCGCTAATACTCGATGCGGTGAAAGGCCGGTTGAAGTTTTCGGGGCCAGTGATACCTAACAGCCGGCCGGCGCCGATGGCGATGTCGGTCAGGCCCGAAAAATCCGCATAGAGCTGCAGCGGGAACAAGTAGAATGCGGCCCACAGCGGTGCGCCGTGCAGGCCGGTAACGTCTGCGTAGATGGAGTTCACAACTGGCGCGAGATGGTCCGCGACGAGCAACTTCTTAGCGAGCCCCCAGGCGAGGCGGGGCAAGGCGTCCGCCAGGGCCGCCGGTTTCGGCGGCAACTGTGTAAAGAAATCTCCCGGCCTCTGGATGGGGCCGGCTACAATTTGCGGAAAGAACGCGATATAGGCCGCGAAGTCCACCATGCTCTTCTCGGCCGGCAGGTTTCCGCGGTGCACCTCCAGTACATAGCCGATGAGCTTGAACGTGTAATAAGAGATGCCTAGCGGCATTACCAGGCCGGCGATGCCGTGTGCCGGCATCGAGAGAGCCGCCTTGAATGCCGCGAGATAGCCCGCGAGGAAGACGGCCGCCGTTGGCGCCAGCCATGCGACGCTTCCCTTGCCGCTGTTACGCGCTTTTTCCACCCGGTGCGCGGCCCCGAAGGTCAGAATCGTGAGAACGGCCAGCATCCCGGCTGCGGGCGGGCTCCACGTGAGATAGAAGACATAGGAAGCCACTAACAGAAAAGCGGCCCGCCGGCGCGCCGGACACAGCCGGTTGAGGCCCGCACAGGCTGCCAGATACAACAGGAAGAGGGGTTCGGTGTAGCTCAAGACGCGGACGCCCGCTTTTTGTCCACCAGCGCCGCGAGCGCGCCAACATTCTTCAGCCCGGTGACTTCGGCCGTGGTGAACTTCACCTTGAACTCGCGCTCCAGGCCGACGATCAAATCGATGTGGGTGAGCGAATCCCAGTTCTCCACATCCGCCGCCGTCATATGCTGCCGCAACGCGATCGTGTCGTCGTCGAAGACATCGCGAAATGTATGCTGCATTCTCTCCCAAGTGTCAGCCAAACGGTTACTTGTCCTTTCGTCACATCGAAGTCATTTCGCCGCAACCAGCTCGCTCGCGGGTAAGATGAACGTCTCGCGAGCCTGATAAGCTCCGGCGTCGAGAACCCAATGCGTGTGATCCGCATGTTCCCCGGTTTGCGCAAATCCGAACCGGACGAAGAAATTTTCCACCATCTGGTTTTTCGCCGTCCGTATGTATTCGCCGGCGACCCTGCCGAGTCCGCGGGCGCGCGCTTGTTCCACCACCAGGTTCATGAAGTACTCTTCCACGCCGCGCGCCAGCACGCGGCAGCTCATCAGCCAATCCCGGATCGCGATTCGATCTTCTTGCGGCTCCAGCACCACGACCCCGATCAGGCCATGATCGCCCAGCCGGTCGCTCAACTTGGCGTAAAGCGGGAGGAGGCCGGGATCTTGCATCAGCGCTTCGCATTCGGCCTCGGTATAGCGGTGCGTGGTCAAATTGAACTGGTTGCTGCGCTGGATCAATTGCGCGATGCGCGGCAGATGGAAGGGATCGAACCGCGCGACGACCATGCGCATTTCGAGCGAGCGCAGAAACTCTTCGGCGCTGGCAAAGGCCGCCTGCGCTTCCCGGCGGCCGGATTCGGCGCGATACAGTTCGGCCCGGTTCAGGTCCTCGGAGGAAAAGGAAGCGGTCTCGAAAAGGTTCAGCTCGCAAAGCGCGCGCACATAATCGGCGGGATCTTCCGGCAGTTCCGGCACGATCACATCCGGCAACAGGCCGCGAACCAGGTTTCGCTCGAAGGGATTATCGTCCAGGAACAGCATCGAATCGAAACCGATATTCAGAACTTCGCGAACCTTGCGGATGTTGGCGGCCTTGTCGTTCCAATTGGCCAGAAAAACCGTGATATCGCCGCGCCGCAGCAGCATATCCGGATGCTTGTCAAAGGGCAGAACGGCATTGCGCATTTCGTTCTTGCTGCACACCGCCAGCAGGATGCCTCTATTGCGCAACTCCTTGAGCCAGGCTTGCAGCCGCCAGAAGCCTTCCCCATCCCCGTGCGCATTCAAGACAATGCCTTCGAGGCCGTCATCGCCGATTACCCCACCCCAAAGGGTATTGTCCAGATCCAGCACCACGCATTTCACCACCCGCCCGCGGGCGGCCAGGGCAATATCCACAATGTTCTTGCACACCGCCGGTAGCGTCTCCAGCGCACAGTAGGATTTGGCGAGGTCCCAGAAACGGTCGTCAAACCATTGGCGCCGTCCCACCCACGCAGCAACGGATTCGACATCGTTGATCAGCACGGACGCGCGCGAGCGGGCTTCTTGCGCGATGCGGGCGTTAAGCTGCGCGACCATCGAGGAAAACGAGCCGGGGACCTTTTGATCGAAGTTGCCAAAATACCGCTCATAAGGCATTACGAAATTGCTTTGCACCAGCGTAGCGGTTGAGTAACCGCGGATGGCGTCCCAGGTCCCCACGATCTCACGCGCCTTTTCTTCCAAAAAAGCGGATGCATCTCCGGCCCGTTTGGCGAAACTGGCACGCAATGCCTGCACCGAATTCAGCAGCACGATGAAGTCGGGCTGAAAACGGTACAACTCCGAGCCGGGATCGAACGCTTCCAATTGAATGCCATCGAAAGGTCCCTCATAGAGCGAGGCGTTCAACTGGTTCCTATGAAACAGCGTGCGCAGTAGCGGGACAAACCGCTGTGTAGCGGCGTCGGAGAGGAGCGCGATTCCGATTTTCTGAGACGTGGCCGCGGGATGAATGTGCCTGCTCTCCCTCAGCAAGGCGGCGTAATCCATCGCGGAAGACTGGGGATCTGGCATGAATTCCGGGGGCGCACAAACCCTCGATTATCTATAGTATCCGAAGTCGCGTGACGCTACGGTGTCAGCGAGAATACCGTTCCGCAACACCCCGAAGTTCCCTTCTGCGATTTACCGTTTTGAGAAGTCGTACCGTAGAGCGTTCCGTCGGCGCCCAGAGTCACACCACCCGCGGGCCGGGCGCCATCGGCGGCAGCTTGGAAGCCATGCAGAACCCGCTCGTTCCACGCCGCGCCAGCCGTCTCTGGCGGCGTCAATTGGAAGACCACGCCGCATCCCGGAGGCTCTTGCGCGAAAGGGCCCGCGTAACAACCAAAGGTGCCCCCGCCTTCGGTCGCGCCATAAATGGCTCCGTTCGCGCCGAGCGCCAACGGGCCCATGGGAACCCCTCCATCGGGGAAGCCGTGGAATCTATAGATCACGTTTTCCGTCCAAGAGCCGCCCGCCGCGCTTGGTGTCAGCTCGAATACGATGCCACAGCCGTCCCAATTTTCGAAAGAGATTGGGCATGATCCGCCGCCGCCGCTGGTGGTGCCGTAGAGCGCTCCATTTTTGCCGATCGCAAGACCCGCCTCGGGAAATTGGCCGTCCCCGTGCTCGCCGGTGAACCCGTAAAGGACAGTCTCCGTCCAGGCTTCCCCAGGCGATGCCGGAGGCGTCAGCTCGAACACCGTGCCCTTCAAGGACGGTCCATCACTGCCGGTGGTGCCGTAGAGGATTCCGTCCTTTCCCATAGTCAAGCCCGCCCGAGGGTAGCCACCGTCGCTCCCGCCGGTAAAGCTGTACAGCACGGTCTCGGTCCACGGTGTGCCCTCGGCGCTCGCCGGCGCGGGTGGCGTCAATTGGTATACCACTCCGCACGAGCACGAAAGGCCGCCCCCGTAGGTCACGCCGTAAACCTCTCCCTGGCTGCCGACCAACAAACTACCCATGGGAGCGCCCCCGTCCCTGCCGCCGGTGAAGCTGTAGAGCAGAGTTTCAGTCCAGCCTTCACTCGCGCTGGCGGGCGGTATCAATTTGAAAACAACACCGGCCGCCCCGCCATATTGGTCTGCGCCGTAGGGCGCTCCGTCCGGTCCAATCACCAGGCCGGCTTGGGGATTCTCTCCGTCTGGGCCGGAAAAACTGTACAAAACGGCCTCTCCCCAGGAAGTGACGCCCGTGGTGCCGGGCGCCAGGGCGAACACCGTGCCGAGGTCCGATGCGCCGCCGATATTGGTCGTGCCGTAGAGTGCGCCGTTGGCGCCAATTGCCAATCCCGCGCGGGGGTTAGCCCCGTCGGTACCACCCTGAAATGCGTACAGCGTAGTCAGCGTGGGCGTCTGAGCGGCGCCATGCGGACCGATAGCTGCAAGCGCCAGCAGCGTGCCACTTGCCCCCCGAAGAAGTCTCATGTAATTGAGTGTGCTGCGGCTGCGCGGTCTTGTCAAGCCTCTCTGCGCCCTTGCCCGCGAAATACGGTATTATGGCGCCGTAGTTGTCGCAGACATTCAGTTGCACCGTGCTGCGGCCAATCTTGGCCGCAGCAGCCTTTCAGGCGGCTCCGGCTTTCACGGCGCCTCGTGGTGGTAGCAAAGGCCGGCTGAAAGCCGGCTGCGGGCAGGATTGCCCGCCCCACAAACACTACTCCTTGCCAGCCAGCGCGGATCTGCCCACAGCCTATCGCAACGCCGTCACGGGAATCGTAAAGGCCACCGTATTCACCACTCCCTTGCGCTGGAACTGGATCCACACCCGATACACCGCTTCGCGCGGAAAGAAGATATTGAACTGCATGTCCGGCCCGCCGTTGGCGATGAAGGGATGGTCGTGGATGGTGTCGACCAAGTCGTCGCTCACCGCGAGCAGATGCGCCCACGCGCCGATGTACCGCTCCAGGCCTTCGGCGGGAGTCAGATGCACGAACAGTATGGTCTTCTTGCCGGCGATCGGCTGCGGCGGATCGAGCTTCAATTCGCCTACCAGGTTTTCCGCCTGCTTGGGCGAAAGATCCGGCGCCAGCCGGGGAATGCCGGCTTCGAGCGGCGCGGTGTAACCGGCCGTGGTGACGGTCTTGGGCACCAGTTGCGGCGTGCCGCCGGTGGGATAGAAATCCGCTAGCAACCGATAGGCGCCGGGCTTCGGCAGCGCGGTATCCATCCGGAAAACCGAGTCGCCGCCGAGTTCGGGATGCACGTGCGCGAAGTACTGCAGATCCTGGCTGACGATGAACAGATGAAACAGCTTCTCATGCACGATTTCGAACTGTTTCACCGGCTCGCCGGTGGCGGGATCGGCAATGCGAAACTCGAGCCTGATCGGGCGCTGGCTGGGGATCTGCCGCGGATCCACGCGCAGATCCACGGGATACTCGGCCGGCTCCGGCAGATTGGCCACCAACGTCATGCCGCAGCGCGGGCATTTGCCGGGAGTCTTGGAGCGCACGTCGCGATCCATGGGACAGATGAACTCGATGGCCTGCTGCGCGCTGAGCAGCGCCGCCATAAACAGGCAACACAACAGGCGCCGCATGGCTCAGAGTTCCGGTTCGAACGGCCAAACCGCGGTGGTGGTGTAGCCGCCATCCACCGCGATGATTTGGCCGGTGATGTAGTCCGCCCCGCGGCCCGCCAGGAAGACGGCCAGCGGCGCGATATCGTCCGGCGCGCCCAGCCGCGGATTTGCCTGCGCGCCTTTCAGCCATTCGCGCATCCGCGCAGGCTCCCACATCCGGCGGTTCAGGTCCGTGACGATGAAGCCCGGCGCGATGCAGTTCACCTGGATGTTATAACGTCCCCATTCGGCGGCCAGCGCCTTGGTCAGTTGGCCCAGCGCGCCCTTGGTCATGGCATATATCGACATGTACGGCAGGCCCAGCAGCGATGCTATGCTGCCGATCATGACGATCTTGCCGCCTGCGCCACGCTGGATCATGCGCGCGCCGATCTGCTGGGTCAGTTCCACGATGCCATGCAAATTCGTGCGCATAATGTGGTCGTACTCGGCCTGCGTGTATTGCGGGAAGCTCTTGCGGATGTTCGTGCCGGCCGCGTTGACGAGGATATCGGGCGTGCCGATATGCTCCGCGGCCGCGCGGATGGAGCCGGAATCGGCCATATCGAGGCGTAGCGCGCTTGCCTCGAAACCCCGGGCTTCGAGCGCCAGGACGTGCTCCCGCAATTTGTCGATGGACCGCGCCGCCATCACGGTGCCCGCGCCGGCCTCGGCCAACTGCTGCGCGATCGCGAGGCCGATGCCGCGGCTCGCGCCGGCCACCAGCGCAGTCTTACCGGAGAGCGAGAACAGGCTCATACTATTAGCGAAGCAATCCGAAGATGTGCACGCCCACCCGGCGGCCGGCGCGTGGCCAAATGCGCCTCAGTCCGATTGTCGGCCCTAGGATCTTAGATGTCAAGCTGCACCTATTCATCGCCTAATCATCACCTAATCATGGCCTAATGAGGCAATTCCGCTGCAATCGCGTCGAAGAAAGAGAGGATGCGATCCCGATCGCTTACGCTTCCGTACAGGTTGGCGCTAAGGGTGAGTTCGCCCGCGTATGCGCTTATGGCGAGCTGGAAGTGCGGTTTGTACTTTATAGCGCCGCATAAATAGGCGTCACGCGGGCGCAAATTGCCAAAGCAGATTCGGGCCGCGTCCAAGATCCCCACGTTGGTCATGCAGATGAGGGGGTTCTTGAGGGTCGACCTCAGCTTGCGATTGACGATCCTGTTCCCGAATATCCGATATAGCAGGTTGAGCTTGATGAAGCCGTTGAGGCCAATGTCGCTGTTCTTCTTCTCGTCCATGGCCGCTTTCACTCTGCGGAGCGTATCCTCGAATCCCTCATCGGACTTGTACTCCAGCCGCGCGATCACCGTTGACGTGAGATTGGTTAGGGACATGGAACCACCGGTTTCCCCGAGATAGCGGCGCATGTCTACCATCACCGGTATCTGGATTTCAGTACCAGGGCTGACGGCCAGACTCTGAGAGAGGCAACGGTAATAGGCAGCCAGCACGGCATCGTTCAGGGTCGCCCCTTTGGCCCGGCAATAGTCCTTGAGCGCCGCAGTCCTCTGCTGCCCCAGATTGCAAGTGAGGATGAAGGGCCGTACTTCCCCGCCGCCGCTAAGGAGGAATCGGTGTTCCCCGCGGCGGTTATTCTCTTTGCTTTGGGAGAACAAGGACTTGAACTTCGCGCGCATGCCAAAGAAGCTGAGCACGCCGCGCATGCTCCTGTCCCCGGCAATCCCGGCCGGCGTATACGCCGGATCGGCCATCAGCCCCGAATATATTTCACAGAGAAAATAGAGGTATTTCTTGAAGTCTGCGGCATCGCATATCATGTGGTTCATGGTGAGTGCGACGGCGAAAGGGCCTGCGTCGAGGAGGCAAACTTTAACCTGAGGGCCCTGGCTTTCATCGAGGCGAGACACGACAAACTCCTCGAACTCCGTCTCCGTGCGGGCGACGATGAAGGCTTCGCCGAATTCTTCGGGACGGAGGCTGGTCCAGCGCGGTCTTCCGCCATCGATGTAGCGGGTGCCGAGGATGGGAACTGCCTGGATCGAGGAAATGACCGCCTTCTTCAAGACCTTGGGGTCGGGCCCAGAGTCGAATTTCAGGACGCAATGCAGTTGATGGTCATGAAAGCGGGTAACGTCGAATAGCAGTTGGACCTGGTCGAATATTTCCGCGGTGTAGTCCATTAGTTGCTTTTCCGCTTGTCTCGTCTTTGCTCGATCGCGCGCGATTACCGGAGTAAGCCAAAGATGTGTACAGTTCCCTCGTAGCTCCACTGCGACATCCAACGTCCCAGATCGGAGACCGACACCGCGATAATCAGCAGGAGGAATCCGGCGCGCGCCAACTCGTTATAGACCACCGCCGGGATGCGCGCGGCCAGCAGCAGCTTGGAACCATCCAGCGGCGGCACGGGCAGCATATTGAAAATGGCCAGATACAGGCTCAGATTCACGCCGCGCGCCGCGAACTGCGCCAGCGCCGGCGCGAAACCGATGGTGGCGCGCGCCACCGCCGCCAGAATCACGGCGAACAGCACGTTGCTCGCCGGGCCGGCCATGGCCACCAGCGCGAGTCCATTCAATCCCCAGCGCAGCTTGGATGGGTTGCTGTAAACGGGCTTGCCCCAGCCGAGCAATCCGCCGCCAAACAGCGACGTGAGCGCCGGCAGGATGGTGGTGCCCAGCCAATCCACGTGCGCCAACGGATTCAGGGTGAGGCGGCCTTGCAGCCGGGGCGTGTCGTCGCCCAGCCGCGTGGCCGTCCAGGCGTGCGCGAATTCGTGCGGCGTGGTCAGCAGCCACAGCAGAGCCACGTTGAGAATTGCGGAAACGAAGTCTAAGTGCATTTGGAATTCAGCGGCGCTGTACGATCAGGGCCCACAGGATGAGCAGCGCCACGACGGCCACGACCGCAATCACGATTAACAAGCTGATACCTTCTATTGTATGCGCATCACGGCTGTCGAAACGATCCACCTGCGGCGCGGCATTACGGTGAACTGGGGACCCATCCAGTGGCTGTGGGTCCGCATCCATACCGACAGTGGCCTGGTAGGCCTGGGTGAAACCTATCCGCACCCAGAAGCCGAGAAGGCGGTTGTGCAGCAAAGGTTGGCACCCGTACTGCTGGGCCGCGATCCGTCGCAGATCGACCGGCTCTGGGCGGACATGCTGCAGGCAGTATCGTTCAGCGGCTGGGCGGGCGCCGAGATGCGCGCCATCAGCGCGGTGGATGTCGCGCTCTGGGACCTGGCCGGCAAAGCGGCGAATCTGCCGCTCTACCACTTGCTCGGCGGCGCATCGCGCCCTTCCATCCGCACCTATAACACGTGTTACGACCACATCGATTTTCTGACGGAGCCGGTGCGGCTAGCGGGCGAGCTGGCGAAATCCGGTATCCACGCTATGAAGATCTGGCCGTTCGATCCGATAGCCAAGGAGACCGGCGGCCAGTACATTACCGCCGACCAGATGCGGCGCGGAATCGAACCGCTGCGACTGATTCGCGAAGCCTTCGGCGATTCGATGGAGGTGGCCATGGAGTTTCACGGCTACTGGAACCTGCCGTCGGCGATCCGCATCGCGCAGGCGCTCGAACCGTACGCGCCCATGTGGCTGGAAGAGATGCTGCCGCAGGATAACATGGCGGCCTATCGCGAATTGGCCCTCGCCACGCGTCTGCCGCTTTGTGTCAGCGAACGGCTGATGACCCGCTTCGGATTCCGCGAGCTGCTGGAAAACCGCGCGGCGCGCATCGTCATGCCGGACATCTGTTGGTGCGGCGGCATCTCGGAGGCGAAAAAGATCGCCACCATGGCGGAGACTCACTATCTGCCGGTTGCGCCGCATAACTGCGGCGGTCCGGTATTGCACGCGGCTTCGCTGCACCTGGCGGCGAATGTCACCAATCTTTATATATTGGAAAGCGTCCGGCGGCACTACCTCGATGAATATCGTGGCATCGTGACGGAGACGCTGCCGCCGGTGGACGGCGAGTTCGCGCTGCCGCCGGGTCCGGGGCTGGGCGTGGATCTGTGCCCTGAGGTCATGGCCCGGGAGGATGTGCAGGTGGAGTGGCGCCGGATTTGAGAGAATTGGCAGTGGAGGCCCAAAATGAACTCAGTATCGATCTTCGATCTAAGCCCTTCCGAGAAGCTTCAACTCGTCGAAGATCTTTGGGACGACCTCGCAGGCACCGGAGGCCGTGCCGGTCCATCATTGGCAGAGATTGGCAAAAGCAGGAACTGGCGCGCAGGAAGGCAAATCCGATGAAGAACCCGGCGTCGGGGCTGTCGTGGGAAGAGGCGAAGCGCAAGGTGCGTGCCCGCGGTGCCCGTTGAGCTGGTGCTTGCGCCGGAAGCCGAGCTAGATATTTCGGAAGGCCGCAGGGGCGGGCGGGGCGAGGAGTTTCTGAGTTCGGTCGATGCGTGCCTGGAAAGTATCCGGCGCGGGCCCGAGATGTACCCCGTCGTTCACGAAGGCTACCGTCGCTCGCTAATACGCCGTTTTCCGTATGCCGTATTCTACGAACGGTCAGAGGCGACGGTCACGATCTACGCGGTGTTTCATACTTCTCGCGATCCGGACAAATGGCGTCAGCGCCTCACTTGATGCGTTGCGCTGAAGCTTCGCCAGCGAGCGCCCCGGCGGCGCGCGCGGTTGTACCGCTGGAACGGATGATTGGCACGGTCATTAGGACGCCATGTGCGGACGCGTCAAGTTGTCGCGTAAGATCGCGGGCGTAGTCTCCCAGAACGCCGTTTGGAGCCAATCTCAGCGTAGTCGACTACACGCTCACATGGAAGGCTGAATGCGTCCGCTGTCCCGCCCGGCAAGCTCAAAGGAATGGAAGCCCGTCTTTCGGCCACAACGCCCCTCTTTCTGCTGAGTAGCGCAGTTTCGTAGTGCGCCGTGATCCAGTCACGATCTGAAACGCTGCCCTGGGTAGGAGTTATCCTGGAATCACCCCGACCCTCACCAGTTCTGCCCGAAGCGCAGGTGGATCGGTAAATAAGATGCCCTCCATGCCAAAAGCAGCAGCGGCCGCTACGTTCGGTTTCCGGTCGTCGATGTAGATGGCGCGGGCAGGATCGATTGCGAAAGTCTCAAGGAAAAGCTGAAAAAAATGCGGGTCCGGTTTTAACAGTCCGACCTGGCCAGAAATCAAGATACCTCGAAACCATTGCAAGAACTCGAATCGCTTCAGGGCTACAGGAAACGTTTCCGCGGACCAATCACTGAGAGCATACAGAGGAACCCCGCGAGCGCGCAGTTCCGTGAGGAGGTCAACGGTGCCGAGGATCGGCCCTGCCAGCATTTCGTCATAACGCTCGAACCAGGCGTCAATCAACCGCGCTTGGCGCGGATGAGCCAACCTCAGGGAGGCGCAGGCGTCGGCAAACGTTCCTCCGCATCTTGCTGAGCGTTCCAGGAAGGTGTACAAACCGTCGCCAGAAAATGCTCCATCGCTTTCTCGTCTCCATCGAAGAGCTTGCGATATAAGTGACG